>NZ_JBQUZE010000003.1:0-617639 GCF_056314005.1 Methylophilus sp. DMC18
TCCCGCAGCAGCTTACGGGTTGTGTAAGCTGCCAGGTTGAGTTCTGCAACCGCGACTGACGAGTAATGAAATCAAGGTAGCCTTTAGGCCGTGATGGCTGGGTGCCCTCTTCTTTGGTTACTTTCTGTGGGGCAAGCAACAGAAAGTAACTCGCCTACGGGCGAAATAAAATGTGGCTTAAACGATGTGATCTACTATTTGCCTAAAAATCACCTTTTGAATAACGGCCCTATCGCCGCCATCAACCTTTCCGTTGTCCCTCTATGCTGCAAGGTAAACCCCTTCGCTGCTTCCGCCATCGTACGCACTTTCACTTTATCCGCTGCCAGTGCCGCAATCATCCCATGCAACTCACTTACATCCTTTAGCTGTACCGCCGCATCCGCCATGACCGCCGCTTGCGCCACTTGCGCAAAGTTAAACATATGCGGCCCTAGTATGGTCGGCACGCCCATGGCGGCGGCTTCAATCAGGTTTTGCCCGCCTAGTGGCTGCAGGCTGCCGCCCATCACGGCAAAGTCGCTGGCGGCGTAATAGGTATACATTTCGCCCATGCTGTTGCCCAGCACGACTTGCACATCGGCAGGCAAGGGCTGGACCAGTTCGGTGCGCAACACATAGCGCAGGCCACGGGCTTTGAGCAGCGCTTCCACCTCGGCAAAGCGTTGTGGATGGCGGGGCACCAGCAGGGTGAGCACATTTAGGCCTTGCACGGCGTCGAGAATCAGCAATTCTTCGCCTTCGCGTGTGCTGGCGGCCATGCATACTGTGCGGTGTGGGCCTAGTTGCTGGCGCAAGGCCGTCCCTTTGTCGGTGCTGTCTGCGGGGGGCGTGACATCAAACTTGAGGTTGCCGCAAATCATCGGCTGGGCGGCGCCCAGGGTGTGCAGGCGTTCGGCATCGGCCTGGGTTTGGGCGGCGATGAGGGTGAGTTGCTGCAAGCCCTGGCGGGTGAGGCTGCCGAGTTTGGCATAGCCACGCGCGGACTTTTCCGAGAGGCGGGCGCTGAGCAAGGCCATGGGCAGGTGCTGGCGGCTGGCCTGGTTAATTAAGTGAAACCAGAGCTCGGTTTCCATCAGTACGCCGAATACCGGCTTAAAGTGGGTGAGAAAGCGCTTGGCTGCGCCGGGCGTGTCTACCGGCAGGTAGGCTTGCAGGACACGGCCACTGGCAATCTCGACGCTGAATAACTGGCTGCTGGTCGCGCGGCCGGTCGGCGTGCCGTGCGTGATCAGCAGCTGGTGTTGCGGGTAGGTGCTCAGCAAGGCGTGAATCAGCGGTTGCGTGGCACGTGTTTCGCCCACCGAGACACAATGCACCCAGATCAGCGGACTTTGCACCGATTGGCGGTAAAAGCCGTAGCGCTCAGCCACATGCTGGCGGTATTCCGGCTGCTTGAGGCCGCGCCAGAACAGCTTGAGCGGCAGCAGGACGGCGACCACGGTCATGAGCAGGGTGTAGACAAATCTAGGCATGGCGGTATTTTCGCATATTTGCCCAACACTGACCTGTTGCGTATTGCCGACACCGGCAAAAGCAGGTGAGTGATGACTCACCTATGCCGTAGCGCCTGTTTCTATCACGCTTAAAAAAATGCAAGATGTTGCACGCAAAAAAGCATCAAAAAAAGCGCAAAAAATCGGTTGACGGCAACTAGCTATAGGCATAAATTATCGCCAGCAACACAAGATATTGTGTTTGGTCAGGGCCCGCACCCATGTCGCTGTGCAGGCCGGGCAAGCGGCATAAATACACAACAAAGCTTGTCATACCCTGGCCCCGTTCCAAAACGCATCCCGCCCCAGCCGTTGCCAAGCTTGTGGCGGATGTTTGTTGTAATAACCCTGTTTGTCAAACCAATAAGAATCACCAAGGTGTGGGAGAACTCGATGTTAAAAGCTGTTGAACAAAAGAAAGTCCAGTCAGAAGGCGTTGCCGTGGAGATTCCAGTGCAGCCCGTCTCACTCGATATTTGGGACAAGAAATACCGTCTCAAAACCAAGTCGGGCGAACATGTGGATCAGGACATGGACGATTCTTATCGCCGCGTTGCGCGCGCGCTGGCAGACGTCGAGACCACCGAAGAAAAGAAAAATGAATGGCACGAAAAGTTTTTGTGGGCGTTGCGTCGTGGTGCGATTCCGGCAGGCCGCATTACTTCTAATGCGGGCGCGTTAGAACACAAACCAGCCACCTCTACCATCAACTGCACCGTGTCTGGCGTGATTGCAGACAGCATGGACGATATTTTAGGCAAAGTGCACGAAGCTGGCCTGACACTCAAAGCCGGTTGCGGCATTGGTTACGAGTTCTCCACCCTGCGTCCAAAAGGCGCGTTTGTGGCCGGTGCGGGCGCTTACACCTCCGGCCCATTAAGCTTTATGGATATCTACGACAAAATGTGTTTCACCGTGTCTAGCGCCGGTGGCCGTCGTGGTGCACAAATGGCGACCTTTGATATTTCGCATCCAGACGTGACTGACTTTATCAAGGCCAAGCGTGAAAACGGCCGCTTGCGTCAGTTCAACCTGAGCTGCCTGATCACCAAAGAATTTATGGAAGCCGTGAAAGCCGATGCCGAATGGCGTTTGGCGTTCCCGGTGACTGAAAAAGAAGCCATTATTGACGGCCTCAACGTCAACGACGAGTCACAAGTGGTGTGGCGTGATTGGCCGGTTAAACACAAATACCTGACCAAAACCGAAGGCCCTGAGGCTGGTAAAGTGGCTTGCCGTATCTACAAAACCATCAAGGCGCGCCGTCTGTGGGATGTGATCATGTCTTCCACCTACGACTTTGCCGAGCCAGGCTTTATCCTGATCGACCGCGTCAACGAGATGAACAACAACTGGTTTTGCGAAAACATCCGCGCGACCAACCCCTGTGGTGAGCAACCACTGCCGCCTTATGGCGCCTGCCTGCTGGGCTCAGTCAACCTGACCAAGTTTGTACGCGAGCCCTTCACTGACAACGCACATTTTGACTGGGACGAATACCGCGAAGTGGTGGCCGTGTTCACCCGCATGCTCGACAACGTGGTTGAAATCAACGGCCTGCCACTCGAGCAGCAACGCCAGGAAATCGCCCGTAAACGCCGTCACGGCATGGGCTACCTGGGCCTGGGCTCAACACTGACCATGCTCAAAATGAAATACGGTGATGAAGATTCCGTAAAATTCACAGAAGAAGTCACCCGCATCATGGCCGAAGTGGGCTGGGAAATCGGCGTGCAACTGGCTGAAGAAAAAGGCCCGGCACCTATCATGGACGAGAAGTTTGAAGTCACTGCCGATATGCTGCGCGTGCGCCCTGAAATGGCGGCGGATGGCATCAAGGTCGGCCAAAAACTGGCAGGTAAAGTATTGCTGGGTAAATACAGCCGCTACATGCAGCAGTTCCCAGAAGGCCTGCGTAACCAGATAGCGACCAAGGGTGTACGTTTTACACACCACAGCTCTATCGCGCCTACCGGCACGATTTCACTGAGCCTGGCCAACAACGCCAGCAACGGTATCGAGCCTAGCTTTGCCCACCACTATGCACGTAACGTGATCCGTGAAGGCAAAAAGTCTAAAGAGAAAGTCGACGTATTCAGCTACGAGCTGCTGGCCTACCGTGAACTGGTGAACCCGAACGCCATGCCGTTCAGCGACAAGCCTGAAGAGCAATTGCCGGATTACTTCCTCGATTCATCCACCATCATGGCAAAAGCCCACGTGGATATTCAGGCCGCGGCGCAAAAGTGGATTGATAGCTCCATCTCCAAAACCATTAACGTGCCTACCGATTACGACTTTGAGGATTTTAAAAACATCTACCTCTACGCGTATGACAAAGGCCTCAAAGGGTGCACCACCTTCCGTTTCAACCCGGAAGCGTTCCAGGGTGTGCTGGTGACCGAGAAAGATTTAGAGAGCACCACCTATAAGTTCACGCTGGAAGATGGCACCGAGATCGAAGCCAAGGGTAACGAAGAGATTGAATATGACGGAGAAATCCACACCGCCGCAAACCTCTTTGATGCGTTTAAAGAAGGCTATTACGGAAAATTTTAGTGTTTGCCTACTGCGCTCGCCATTGCGGCGTTGAAAAGCAGTTTTAAATCCTCATGTACTCGTTTGTACACTCCGGTTTAAAACCGCTTTTCGCCTGGCACTGGCTTCGCTCGCGACGGCAACCATCTAAAATTTTTGGACCGCGTTTAGATTATTGAATTTATTGAAAAATTAAGCTCCAATAGGGAGAACAACATGGCAATCAAGATCGACAAAAAAATCACCGCCTACAAACTGGTGACCGATGAAGACAAAAAAGCAGCCGAGGCCGCAGCAGCGCCTGTCACGAATATTATCCAAATGGGCGAACCATTAAGCCGCCCAGATATGCTTGTGGGTAACACCTACAAGATCAAAACCCCGGTGACCGAGCACGCGCTCTACATCACCATCAACGACGTCATCATGAACGAAGGCACGCCACAAGAGCACCGCCGTCCGTTTGAGATCTTCATCAACTCCAAAAACATGGAGCACTTCCAGTGGATCGTCGCGCTGACCCGCGTCATGTCTGCTGTGTTCCGCAAAGGTGGCGATGTCACCTTTTTGGTTGAAGAACTCAAAAGTGTGTTTGAGCCCAGCGGCGGCTACTTCAAAAAAGGCGGCAAGTTTGTGCCTAGCCTGGTGGCTGAGATTGGTGAAGTAGTAGAAAAACACCTGCAAGAAATCGGCATGCTGAAAAAACCTGGTTTAGATGAACACCAGCAAAAACTGGTAGAAGAGAAAAAAGCGGAATACCTGGAAAAACACGCCAAGTCAGGTGAAGAATCAAACGACGAAGGCTTCCCCAAAGGTGCGCAGCTTTGCAAAAAGTGTAATACCAAAGCAAGTATACTGATGGATGGATGTATGACTTGCTTGAACTGCGGGGATAGTAAGTGCGGATAATTTCGTACTAATTTGAAAGGAGCTTCGGCTGTGAGTGGCAGCATAAGTTGCAAGTTTGGCCCCATAAGTTGCAGTAACTGACCTCATAATATGCTATAAAAACAATATAAGTTGCTAATTAATAATAAAAGGGTGCTAAGTGATCTCTATCGAAGAATATGAGAGTCTGGTAGAAAATGCTTTAAATCGTAATCTATTAGAAAACCCTTCCCAGCATGAGTCGGTTACTCATACTGGAAATGACGTTCTTATGGTTGTAGCTGGTCCTGGGTCTGGAAAAACAACAGTTCTTGTTCTACGCGCCCTGAGACACGTCTTAGTTGACAACATTCTTCCAGAAAATCTGTTGATTACCACATTTACTAGGAAAGCTGCGAAGGAGTTGCGGACAAGGTGGCTTGATTGGGGAACTAAATTATTAGAGCAGTTGCATACACAACCTGAGTATCGTGAGCAATTAGCCCGAATAGATCTCAATCGTTGCAGAATTGATACTTTGGACAGTATTGCGCAGTTGGCTCTCACTGAAAACAGATTACCTGGTGAGATTGCACCGATAGTAGCTGAAGGAGCCGCCTCTAAAATTATTTTTAAGCGAACTTCGTTTAGTCGAATCTACAATACTCACAAAAATGAACTTGATCTTCTTTTCTCCAGATATACCTTTGATCAAACGCCACCACAAAATCGAGGAGAAGCGCTTTCTGTTGCAAAGTCATTATGTGATCGCTTAATTCAAGATCGAGTGGATTTAAGTAGTTATGCAAGGTCTAGCCCAACTCATCAATATGTAACAGATATCCTTACTGAATATTTGCAGCATCTTAATGATACGAATGTCTTTGATTTTTCAGCTCTGGAACTGAGATTTCTTGAAAGACTAAGACGGGGATCATTACAAGAGTGGCTTGGTAGTATAGGTGCTTTGCTAATTGATGAATACCAAGATACCAATCCACTTCAAGAAGAAATCTATTTTGAAGTCATTGCAGCAGCAGTACCTGTGGTTACAGTTGTCGGAGATGATGATCAATCTATGTATAGATTTCGTGGGGGATCAGTAGAGCTTTTTACTCAGTTCTCTGCACGATGCAATAGATACACCAGTCGCCAAACTAGAAGAGTCGATATGATTACTAATTATCGATCTTCAGATGAAATCGTTAGTTTTTATAACTCCTTGATTGTTGGAGATGCAAACTTTTCTCCTGCTCGCATCAACCCATCTAAGCCTGAAGTGATTTCCAATCGTGGTCACTTGGGTATGCCAGTGCTTGGCATGTTTAGAGAGTCACCTACTGAACTAGCAGAATCATTGAGTAATTGGTTGACAGGTTTTGTTGAAAATCGGCGGGTTGAATTTGTTGATGAAAATAGAAATTACGAGTTGACTCTCAATCGGAATGGCAACTTAGGGGATTGTGTTCTGCTGTCACATTCAATAGTTGAGGCAAAGTACAATCGCTATAACAGCGTCGCGGAAGAGAGATTTACTGGGCATTTGAGACACTCTCTTGAGCAGAGCGGACATCAGATTTTTAACCCGCGTGGAAGGCCATTGCGTACCATTCTGAGCGTGAAGAGGTTGCTCGGATTACTACTTTTATGTCTTGACCCAACTGGACAAAGGGAGGCTGCTGTTTATCCTACTAACGAGTCAAAGTTTTTCTTGGCGGAGTGGAGGGTTACAGCTAATGCATTCATTCAGGAAAATCCTACTCCCAATAATCAGGGAGGACTTCAGACTTTTGTAAACTCTTGGGCTGCGGCCTCCTTAGGGCAACGCCCCGACTTTCCTCAAGACTGGCCAGTTTTAGAATTAATCTTTAAGTTGATTACATGGATTCCTGATTTTCAGATCGATCCAGAACACCAGGTATGGCTGGAGGCTATTACACGAACAGTGTCTAGCGCTGGGATGGCTTCTCCATATGGGATGCAAGTCTTCCAATCACATGAACATAGAGATCGCAGTAGAGAAAGTTTTATTAGGGATGCGCTGCTATCAATTGCAGAAAATGAAATAGATGTTGATGAGGACATTATGGCTAACGTGCCTAGAGATAGGCTTCAGTTGATGACAATCCATCAATCTAAAGGCCTCGAGTTTCCTCTAGTCATCGTTGATGTAGGCAGTCATTTTTCTCGGAATCACCACGCCCAAGCACATTTGAGGTTCCCTCGGAACCCTTCGAATGTGGCTTTAATGGAGGATGATGTGGAACCTCATTTACAAGCGCCTTTAAGAGGGCATCGCGCTACAATAGCTAGAACATTTGATGATTTAGTTAGGCTTTACTACGTTGCATATAGCCGCCCGCAATCAGTTTTAATGCTGGTTGGATGTGAGGCTTTGCTTAATTATGGGCGTGGTAAGAACTTATCTGGGGCGATTCCTAATGTTGCTCTTAATTGGACTCGAGATGGCGTATGGCCTTGGCGTCAAGCTTCTACAGGACGTGCTCCAATACGTGTAACCCCACCAATCTGTTTAATTTAACCTATGGAACTCGAAATCAAACATCCGGATCATATCGTTCCAAGTTATTCATTAACTGGTGACTTGATATCATATCTTAGGTGTCGCTTACGCTACAGATACGAAAATGGTAGTGCTCTTCCTCCTTCTCGACCTATACAGCAATGGTATGGCGAGTTTCTGCATGGAACCCTTGAGCTAGCATTCAGATTTTGGAAGGATAACCACAACCTCTTTCCATTTCCTTGGCCTTGTACGCCTAGAGAATGGGGTGCAGCCTCACCTAATTGGTCTGAAAATGATATAGGTTTGTTTGCAGATATCGTAGAGACTGGTTTGAGGCAGCAAGGCAAGCAAGCGAGAAGTGCAGATGCACGAAACTCTGGATTTCATAGAGTTGCATTAGCAATAAATCTTCTTGGACCTCATTTATTTCCCTTGATTGAATCGGCAGAGAAAAAGGTTATTGGCACGAGACCTGTTGCAGCATCAAATTCTGCATTGCGATGTAAGAATTATGAGGTTCATGGAATTATTGATGTACTGACCAATATTACGCTTGGTCAAGTTGGACATCAAAACTTAATTCGAGAGTTTGTTGAGGCGGCTTGTCCTCATCTAGTTGGAAACTATGAGGTCATCGTAGATTACAAGGGTTCACAAAGACCGCTTCAAAGTGATGATTACTGGGCTCAAGGAGACCAACAAATCCAAACTTATGCATGGTTGAGAAGTCGTCAGCCAGATTCGAATCCTGTTGCTGCTGGCATTTTGATATATGTGAATGAACTCACGCCAGGCGATAAGGAAATGCGGAGTCTCAAAAGAGGGATTGCCGAAGGAACAACAGATGTACTTCCTGAGTCCGGTTCAGATGATGAGCAACTTATAAGGATGTGGAGACCAGGCAACGATACTGAACAATTATCTCTAAGATTCCGGTTGCGTCGAGCAATTCGTATTGTTTCAGTTACTGAAGACAGCACTAGGGATGCTTTACTTGCTTTTGATAATATCGTTAGAAATATAGAAGAAGATATTGTTAATGAGACGATAGAGGGTAACATTTTACAGTCTTGGGCGCCGCAATGCGGAGATGCAGACACTTGCTCAGCATGTGATTTTAGACATTTTTGTCCAGCTCCGGCAGGTGTACAAGCAGGCTATGTTCCCGATACGCCGACTGCTCCTTAATGAGGATGGTTGCTACCATGCAAAAGTAATCCTCATGTTTAGTGTTATCAGGAGGTATTAATGCATCTTTTTTTTGATACAGAAACAACTGGAGTACCCAAAAATTATAAAGCGGCTGTAACAGATTTGAATAATTGGCCTCGTTTAGTGCAGGTTGCTTGGTTAATAACAGATGATGAAGGTAATGAACTCAAGGCCGTCGAATATATTATAAGACCAAATGGTTTTACGATTCCTCTTGAGGCTTCCAATATTCATGGAATAACGACTGAGAATGCTCTGCAAAATGGCCATATGCTGCCTCAAGTTCTACAGGAAATGGCAATAGATATTTCAAATGCAATCACTCTAATTGCTCACAATATCAGTTTTGATGAAAAGATTATTGGCGCTGAGTTAATACGAACAGGAATTGATTGTGATTTAACTACAATAGCTAAAAAGTGTACGATGCAATCGTCCACTAACTTTTGCAAAATACCTGGGCCATATGGTTACAAATGGCCCAAACTAAATGAAGTATATATGATGCTTTTTCAAGATAAATTTAATAATGCACATACTGCTCTTGCAGATGTGAGGGCATGTGCGAAATGCTATTTTGAGTTAAAGCGTTTAGGGGTCATGCTTTAGTTTACTCAAGCCTTATTTTTTCTTCTTTGGTTTAGATCCCTTTTTGATGGTATCTCCGGTAACTGCACCTATACTTATGGTTTGTAAGTAGTTATACCATGGCATTAGAGCTTTCGTATTGCTCGCCATTTGCTTAAGATCCCCCACGAGCATCTCTTGACCGACGCGAGTATCAAGACCTGTAATAGTCCATTCAACTTCAAAAAAACCTGAGTCAAGCCTCTTTAGAACCTGACTAGTTTTTTTAGCCAAAATATCTGGATCTAAGTAATCTATTTCGTCATCGTTGAATAGCCGCATCTGTACAAGCGATTCAGAAATAAAAGTCGTCAACGCTTGAATTGACGCTTTTTCTAAAAGATGAGAGGCTGCATTCCACAAATGCATCCAGTCTTTTTTAATTGTTTTCCAGATTTCGGTAAAAGCTATTAATTCGAATCCTTCTACTGCGAGTAATGCTTTTCGGGTTGTAATCTCATCTAAGCCACCTTCAAGTGCATTTGGAACAATAAAACCATCTTTATTTTTTGCCCATTTTATTTGACCTTTAAAGGGACTATCGACGCCGCCGTCAAAATAGTCCAATGCAGTTATCTTTTCTTCATCTAAATTAGTACTGCCGCTATCAAGCATTCTCTTTAATAGTTCTTCTTCTTTATAGTCTGTAAATAAAGCTTTTACGTGGCTTGGAGAAACTTTAGAGCTGTTATTATTAATGACCAAAAATTGAAAAGCACCCTCGGTTGAGTCTGCACCTACGATCCCGACTACATTTAGGTGGATGCTGCCGTTTTCAAATTGATTTGCTCCCATCACCCTATGTTGCCCATCAACAATTACTCCTGCAGGTTTTTTAGAGGACCAAGTTACTTTCAAAGCTCCTCTACCATTTGTCTCAGAGTAACTGACGGCATTTTTGTCAAAAACAATAACAATAGATGTCGCAATAGTATTTACATCAAAAGCACTTAAATACTCATTAATTTTTCGAACTTTTGATTTATTCAAACTTCTTTGAATCGATTTCGGACGATCTGGTTCACGGCGATCAATGAGACCCCATTGATAAATTTCAGAGGCTGGCGCATGAAATAAATAAAATTTTAAATCTGGGGCGCTACTTCTTTGCACATTTAAGAGTGCTGGATATTCGCTAACGCTATCAGGAAAGGCTTTTTGCGTGGGTTTCTTCTGAGCGGCCATAATTATTCCGATGCAAGGGTTAAGAAGTCTAAAAATGTATATCGTTGATCAACCTTTAAAGGCAGATTTGGAATGATACCTTGAAGCCTAATTGAAGCTTCTTTTAGTGTAATTGCATTTCTTGATAGATGCGTTTGTCCACTGGCTACTTTGATTAATCTGTGAAATGCCACTGCAAGCCTGATTTCTTTCGGGATGGAGTTATTGTTATCAACTTTATCAAAGTAAGACTGTACACCAAACCACGCCCATGAAATGGCATGCTTTCTTCTACTATTGCAATCTCCACAGGAAATTGTCAGGTTGCCTAAATTGGATGTTCCTCCTAGAAACTCAGGCCAAAGGTGTTCTACCGTAGATTTCTCATCTTTAGATGAGAATTTAGTTCTATGAGTACGCTTCCCGCACCAACAACATTGGGGCCTTGATTCTTTGTGAACAGTATTTTTTATACCATTAGTCAGTTTTTGATTTTGGAAGGCTAAGCATGCTAGTCGAACGAGTTCAGAAAGTTCGGAAGTGCTACGCTTTCCCGAATTGAAACCCAAAACCTGCTTTAGATTGTGTGAAATATTGTCTGTAGTAAGGTTTGGAGAGCAACTTACCCCCAAGTTGAAGCAACGGTAAGTAAGGTCAATGGTAGTAATTAGATGAAATAATTCAGTAAGAATATGATTTGAACTTGCCAATGATTGGTTAGAGATTTCTATTTTTACATCATGTATTGCAATGTTATATAAGTAAAGAAATAGATTCTCCCCAGGTGTTTCAGTATCCCAAGGTTTTATTTTACTAAATATAGCCATTGTTAATCATTTAGTATCGTGCATTTGTCACCTGTACCTTGTCGCCATACTGAAACCTTGGATAAGATGATGTTATTTTCTTCAAAGAACAATTTAATAAACAAACATAGGTTTTCCATAGTAGGTATACCTAGAGTGGAAATGTCATTTAGGAATTTATGATCCAGTTGTTTACGAATCTCATTTGCATAATTCCGGATTATATCCATGTCTATAACCATTCCATTATCTGTAGAGGGCTGACCTAAGATAAACACTTCTGCAAAATAAGTATGTCCATGGATTATGGCATTTTGGGTCGAATTTACAACGGTTTCAAGTTGGTGAGCAGCATCGAAATAAAATTGTTGGCTTAGCTCGTATTTCATTTTTTGCTCCTATGCCACTCTTGAAACCCAATTTTTCTCAAGTCGCAGGCTGGGCAGTTGTCACAGCCATAACCCCAATCAAAATGTTGGCTTCGGTCACCCTGATAACATGTGTGAGTGTATTCCAGAATTAAATTAACTAATCTGTCACCACCCAGATTGTTTGCTAAGTTCCATGTTTCAGCTTTATTAATCCACATCAGTGGAGTCTCGATATTGAAGCGATGAGACATGCCGAGGCTTAAAGATACTTGAGTTGCTTTTATAGTGTCATCGCGGCAGTCTGGATAGCCTGAATAATCTGACTCACAGACCCCAGTTACCAAGATATCAAGATCTCTTCTGTACCCTACAGCTGCAGCAAATGTTAGGAACATCAAATTTCTACCCGGTACAAAAGTATTTGGCAAGCCGTTCTCATTCATTCTGATTTTACTATCGGTTGTAAGTGCTGTATCACTTATTCGACCTAAAGCAGATAAGTCGATCATATGATCATCACCTAGCTTTGCCGCCCATTTTGGAAAGTGCTCTTTCAGTTTGTCTAGAACGGTAATCCTAGCTTCAAGCTCAATAATGTGTCTTTGTGCGTAGTCGAAACCGATCGTTTCTACATAATCATATTTTTCTAACGCGTACGCCAAGCAAGTTGTTGAGTCTTGCCCACCCGAGAACAGAACAAGAGCTTTTTTATTCAACATATGCCTCAGATTTTTTCTTTGATTGATTGCTAGTGCCTCGGCGCACTATACCTACTAGATGTTCTGCTAATTGGTGACATTGCCGGGTTGTAAATTCAATTCGATTCCAAGGAATGATGTCATCATCTGAGAAATGCCATTGGCCGCTAGTCCATGCGGTTTTGCCAACAAGAGGTTTTATGCCTTCCTTAAAGGTATTGATCTCTATTGAACCTGTGCGAGAGTAAACCTCATCCATCACATATCCAAGAGCAACAATGCCAACGCCATGCACAAGCCTGGACGTTGTAGGTTTGTGATCTTTCCAGTCATCTGGAAATACTTCTTGAACGGCATAGAAGAAGTTGCTTACCATGTTTACAGCTTTATCTATATTCTTCTCTTTTTGCATCACCACTTGAATTGCACCGGCTGCTTCTGAGTTCATAATGGCTTTTTGCAAAGTGGTATCTTTTAAAATGCCAGTCGGGTTGGTTTGCATTTTCACAATGCCATGTAATGAACTATCTGGATTGAAGTTTAGTTTTTCCGTGATAGTTGCTGCCAAGGACCGAGATGAAAGTCGATCAGGTAAACTTTCCACACTTGGCAACAGTTCATATATCAAGGATTTCGGTAGTGGTCGAGTATTGTTTATTAAAATAAATTGGCGACGTAATTCATCCAAACTCTGACATATCAAGCATGATGCAAAGACTTCGAAATTCTCGCGTCCAGATTGTAGCAATGCGGTAAGACGTTGCTGGCCATCTACTACAAAGCCTGGTTTGTCCTTAGATATATCGATTTCTAATTCAATTCTTCCGCTTTCAGTTTTAACTATTTTTGCCCCTTCGACAAAAGCTAATACCAGCGCGTTTGGTAAGACTGCATCTGATGTCTCTAGATAGTTTCGTATTTCCGATATATGGCCGGATACCTGGGGTCTTTGGAATCCAACAGTATTGCCGCCATCATCTCGTCCAAGCCTTTCAATGACAGCTATCTGTTGAATTTGTTGAGCAGAGGCTTTAATCATCATAACCTGGTGACTGTCGCTTTGCTCTGCTACTAAGGCTTCAAATCTAAGAGTTTTATTTTCCATCTCTAATGCGCTTTACGTGTTCATGATAGGTAAAAAGATTATGAAATCCGCGTCGTTTATTGCGATTGCTAGCTCTGAAAATAATTACTTCAATGCCAACATCCTTGCAAATATCACACGGACAATCTTTCCAGGGGGCCTGCTGGAGAGTTTGCAGCAGTCGTAGTTCACAGGACTTCATTGCTTTTTCATAAGCTGTCTGTGTCTTGCTTTTCGTTAACAAATAGATATGTTGGTATGCCATTACCTTTTGCATAGTTTCAGATAGCGATAAGCTGCCATTGTCATAAGCTCTTAATGCAGTTAAGGCATCTTGTTCACTTAAAACTACGCTGTCCTGTAATAGTCGGCCTTCTTTTACCGCATTCGTTAATGTTTTATCTTCGGTAGCAAGAGGTATACGAATTGCGGTGTAATAATCTAAGAGGTTATCAGTCCTGCGTTTGTAATAATTTGACTTGGCGTCTTTAAAGGCCCTAATGAGTGGGGATGTAGAATCAAAGCTAGCGATTCCATAGTCTTTAAATTCGTGAATTTGTTCCGCTTTCGCAAAGCCTAATATGTGTAATTTGATATCTGGACTGATTTTCCCTCTAATCGCATATAGCGCTTCGTGTATCTGTTTTGCCTCAAGCGGAACCATCCCTCCCAAGGCTAGGTATTTGTATCCCATTTTTCCCAAATTGCTGGCGGCAATAGCCATACTATCTGGGGACCACCCCTGAACTACACCAAGAGGCGTGAAGTTGGGGATGTCCTTGCTAAGTTTCAGAAATTCATCAGCATTTGCTTGAGTAATGTCGAACCGCTCTTGCTCATCCCCTTCAGCGCCATGAAGGTCTTTCACATCCGTGCGATAGCCAAATATAATATGATCGACTGAGCAGCCATGGGTAAACCCCACATCTGAGTAGAAATGAACCATTTCCTCTGATGTGTAAAGTGGCAACTTGTCAGCAGCATATGAAAATGCTCCGCAATCTCCAAATATGGGCATTTTTTTTAATTCAGGGCTTGTGTTTAGACGTAAGAACTCTCTTGCTCCTTCACGGCGTAGTCTAATTGCATGAGCATCGGAGTATTTACCTTTGCGTTTTGAACAACCTACTATTCCACGTGAAATGAGGATTCCGTCGTAGGGTGGTGTTTTGAAGACCTCATGCGGGTATGCATCTGACCAATACATTTTTCGGCCCTTAGAAAATTGGTCGCGAATGAAGTCGTATCCAGGATCAACCTGATCTATAGCATCTGCAAAAATATACTTCACGATGCATCCGATTGAATATAGATAGTATTGATGATGGAGCTAAGTTGATTGAGGCCCTTTGTTGTCATCTCAATAGAGTTCCACGGGGCATCGATCATTGGCCATTTTCCTTCTGTCCAAGCACACTTGGTCGCTATGCGTGCTAATTCTTTGTTGAAAGCTAATTTCAGATCCTTGTCTTGTAATCTAATGCGACTGCTAATGCGATCCATAAGGCTTCCCATTGCTCGAATGCCAACAGAGTGCGTAAGTCGACTTTTGTCGGCCGGAAGGGCCCATGCTTCTGGGAATGTTTCTGCGACAGCACTCCAGTAGGCGATTAATACTTTGAGCATACCGTTAATATCTGTACTAACTGTTTGGTAACCTTTAAAGTGCGTTAAGGCACCAGTGGGTGAGTTTATTCTGTCTCTTATCATTTGAATAATTGCGGAATCAGTGATTGTGTCAGTACGGTCACTTTTCGCGGATATGCGGTTAACGCGATTGAAAAATGGAGACTTTGGATTGTTATTTAGGAGGTTGCATAACTCACTAGGTACTTTATTGATTGCAATGTTGCGCGGTAAGTAAGCATCCTCCGTTTCAGGTAATAGTTCATTTATCAAGCGCTGATTGAGAGGTTTTGCGCGGTTTACCAAAATAAACTGTTGTCTTTGAATATCCAACGAACTCGATTCAAATGCAACTATAGGGACAAGCAAGTCACCGTGTTTTGATTTTGCTAAAGCCAGTGATCGTTGTTGACCATCTACAATCCAAGCCACTTTCGCTTCATCATCGCCGGTTGGTATATGAAGTCGTCCAGTCTCTAGGCCTGGGATAGCCTCCTCAACTTTTGTGCCTCTTGCTTTGGTGAATAATAGCTGTGGTCCAAGGGCGAGAATGATTGCATTGGGAAATAGCGAATGTCCTCTATCAAGATATTCTGCAATTTGATTTACATGAGCTTGGATTTCTTTCCGTTGGAATCCCTCTAACCGGTCGTTTTCATTACGTTTTACGCGACTAAAGTCAGCAATGTCAGTTATCATTTTTCCTGGTAATGCAAAACAATATACGACACTATCTCCTTGTTTAAACCGTACAGCATGCACTACGGTCATGGAAGGTTTTTTCTTTGTAGCCATTTATGCGCTCAGTTTCGTTACTTGATCGTACACTCGATAAAGTCTGCTTTGCTCACACGCAATTCCATCAATATGGCGCAAGTGCTCCAACAGTTTAGTTCTCGGTATTGGTTGTTTGTGGAGTGCTTTTTGAACACGCATCACTAGTTCCTCTTCGCTGATTTTTACTCTTTTAATAGTTTGGATTTGGTTGATATCCTTAAAATAATTGTCAACTAAGCGCTGCTGTTCAGATGCACTAAAAGATTCCGCATGGTTCTCTCTTATTAATTGTGAAAAGTGAAGCAGTGCTCGTTGGGAAAAGGAAGCATTTGCGCCGCTGGGGCCGTTTTTCAGTTTATTAAGACGTTGGTCATAGCGAATAGCTATCTTGGCCAAGGAGTTCTCAAGCTTGATTTTGTTTGAGGAGATTATTCTGGTTTTATTGGGAAACTCATTTGCGATTTTTATTAGCTCTGGTTTCACCATGTCCAGATAAAGAGCCGGTAAAGCTATGTATACAAAACCATCATGTTCTTTGATAGCGTTGTATATTGGTTCTTGATAACCGTATGCGGAGTTTAACGCATTCCACCAATCATTCGAGTTGCCAGATACTTCAACTTTTTCAAATGGAGTTGGGCCACCATTATCATTAATGGTTAAATTGTAGCTTGGTATGTTTTGATCTGAGTCGACTAAAGACATGCCGGCGGATAGAAACTTAACACTCGCATTTAAATGTTTTGCTGCACTTCTGATAGCTGAAAAGCCTACTCCCGAATATATGTTGTCAGGATTTGATGTTGTTTTGGCTTCGCGAACTGTTGCAACCCACTTTGATGCGAAAGCATTGAAATCAGATGCTCTTGGGGCATTCCCATCCAATCCTGGAGCTGGTTCTATTCGTTTCCTGGAACTGCAAGATGCAATTATTAGCATAATTAAAAACTGTCGTTGTACAGTTTTAATTATCCGGATTAAGAGTGGTGGGTCAACGCGGCCGCCTAATAAATCACAGATGTTCCCTAGATAAAATCGCAGTGTTGCGCCGAAGCTACACCACGAACTCTAAAAATTAATATTGCTATGACGGTCAATTTTTAACATGGGTGAGTATATATTTCTCGATCGATGAGAGATTTCACGGTAGCGACAATGAGCCTCCAACAAATAGTTTTTCTTGGGCTAGTAAATGATCAGAATTGGCGTGAGAATTATTTTTGTAAAAACGCTGGAAAAAATAGGGCCATGCCGAATGCCTTCATCTTCAATTTTTATTAGCGCTTTTTTGATGAGATTGAAGCATGTTTCATTTTGACAAATTAATGACTCTCTCAATAAAGCCAGCAGTGCTATGAATGCCAAGGGAGAGGGATTTTTAATTAGGCTTTCGTAAAACGGTGGTTCTGTAATAAATTGCTTCCGCCAGAACAATGTTGACGGGTTGGCATTTTCGCGAACAATATGTTTGCGTATATCGGGGGGTAGTGACTCAAAAACCTCTCTGATAAATTTCATCGTGATTTCTTTATCCACGTTGGCCAAGTCAAAACGTTCATCTGTCAGCCAATGGATGGTTCCAGGGTATTTTTCTTCAACTAATTGAGCAATACCTTTTCTACCGCCTTTCTTTTCCTTAATGGTCGGCATTGTCTTGCCAAGACGGTATTTTTCCCAAAGTCTCGCACGCTGTTTATTGAAGTTTTCCCTGTCCACAGTGGACGGTGCAAATTCTTTTTCTAATTCATAGGCTGTTTTTCCACTGGCTTCTGCAACTGCATTAAACCAGGTCTGCACTCTCAATTGCTGCAGGGTTTTGTTGGTTTTTGGTCTGCCAACTGATCTTTTTTTCGCTGATTTTGATTCAATCATCAAAGATTCCGAGTATATGCAGATGAATTTAAAGACATTTCATGATATTAGTGTCATATTTTACACTAATAACTTGCTACTAATGCACAGTCTTGATTATTGAAAGTCCTAGGTTAGTTTGAAATGGAGACCCCCCATTAAATGCAACCAATGCAGGGTGTCTCAAAAGGTCAGCAACCATCCGGTTGTTGTAAACAAGAGAGGAACTAGTTCAGAAGAGTTGATATAGCCAAGAATGTCTTTTGCGGACATGAAATGCAAAACGACCCAAGTACGCCAATACTTGAGTCGCTTTTAAGAACATCTGTTTGTGTACCAGATGATTCTATTCTACGACACGTTAGCTGCTAGTCAAGAGCCTTAACGCGGGTAGTCTCGCATTTCTTCTGGAAAGGTGGTTTCAGCAGGCTGTTTTGCTGATGTCATCTTCAATTCGCTCACTAGATCGTCTCTAGATTTTTTCTAGGAGACTTTTATGAGTTATTTAATATCGTCAGACTGCTCAGTAACGAGCATCGCTTTTGCCCCACCTGGGGAGTTAAGCCGCAAGGTTGTAAAGCGGTCGAATGCTAGGGTGACCTTCAAATACCCGAGCTGGAAAATGCAGACCAGTCTGCAGTGCGAATCAGAAAACGAGCGCAACTGCATGCTGTATCTGGACATGAGTCCCCATGTAATCAGCTTCAGGCCGCAGCCCTGCGAAATACAGTATGTCATGAATGGGCAAGACCATGTCCACTATCCTGACTTCCATGTTGAGACCAATGGTGGTCAACACCTCATTGAGGTTAAAACCTTATCGGGTCTGAATCAGCATATTCGTGATCGTTCAGACCTCCTGACAAAGCTGCTGCCGAATCACGGATTCCAGTACCACGTAGTGATTGCTGAGTTGATTGATAACCCAGTGTTTTTGAGTAACGCCTGGTACATCAAACGCAACGGCAAGATTCAAATGCCTATGTTGGCCCGTGAGCAACTGCGTCGGCTTTTTCAGAGCATAGGTGGTATTCCATGGCGCTCTCTACAAAGCACTCCTGATAACCCATACCTCAATCAGTACGTGTGCCAACTGATTCTGGAAGGGTTGCTCGTCGTTGAGCTTACAAAGCCCATCACCGCTGAAACATTGGTTGCCTGGGTTAATTATCAACATGCGGAAGGAGAAGGAACATGGGCGTCGCTTATTTCCAAAAAGGTGCACTAATTTCGTTCAAAGGACGCGTGTCTACGCTCAAGCGTGAAGTGGGTGAAGCCCTATGGCAGCTTGAGGATTCACAGACCGGCTATCTTGAGACTTCTAAGTTGGATGAGATGTTATTGGCGCTTGAGTCCGGGGATCTGACTTTTATTTTGGAGCGTGACAAGTTTGTCAAAACACCCCCTACTAAAGCACTGCTGATTGATACCACTGATGCAGGATTTGATCTTGCCAAGCTCAAACGTGGATGTGTGAAAGCTGTAGAGGGGCTACCCGCGACCAAGGCAATGTATCAAGCCGCCTTACAGGAGTTCTGGAATACCCACAGTTTGAAGCAGCCGATTCCACACTGGATCACGGTGCGAAGATGGGTATTGAAGTTCATGAAAGGGGCACGGGATATTCAAGCGCTTTTGGAACAGCATCAACGCAAAGGTAATCGCCGCAATCGCTACCCTGATGCAGTGATTGAAGTGGTTGAGCGCTTTATAGATAACGTCTACCTGACCACATCACGCCCAACCCAAACAAGGATTCTGGAGTTGGCCACAGCGGACATTCAGGAACGCAATCAATGGGCGATGCAAAGTGGCAAGTTACCTCTGCCATCTGCGCGGCTGGTGAAGCGTTTAATTGATCAAATCCCGGCCTTTGATAGGGATGTTGCCCGTCGCGGTGCGACCGTTGCGCGAAGGATGTATCGCGGCAAGCTCAACCATATCGAGACCAATCAACGGTTGGAGGTGGCTGAGATTGATCACACCCAACTGGATATCTTTGTGGTGGATGACGCTGGTATTCCACTGGGGCGGCCGTGGCTCACGGTTTGTATTGATAAGCATACCCGTTGCATCTTGGGTATTTATATCGGTTTCGAGTCGCCTAGCTATCTGTCTGTCGCAAGGTGCTTGAAGCATGCGCTGAAACCTAAGCTTTCTCTGCAAACGGAATACCCGAGTATTAAAAATGCCTGGGAGGCGTTTGGTGTGATGAAAACACTGGTGGTCGATAACGGGATGGAGTTTCACAGCGATAGTTTTGAAAAGGCCTGCTATCAGTTTGATATCGAGATCAAATATACGCCGCGTAAGTCGCCCTGGTACAAGGGGAGCGTTGAGCGCTTTATGAGAACGATCAACGATGGTATCAGCCATGGCAACCCTGGGACTACGTTCAGCAACATCTTTGAGAAAGAGGATTACGACCCAGAGAAGCATGCCGTGATTCGCTATGAAAAATTCAAGGAAATCGTTTTTAAGTGGATTGCTGACTATTACCACCAGAAGCCTCATGCAGGTCTGGAAAGGGTGAAGCCGGCGGATGCTTGGCGAAATGCAGACTCAGTCAGTAATACGCCAGTCGCCACCAATCTTGAAGTGATCGACATGTTGCTGGGCAGACGCGATGAGTGCTCTCTCACGCATAAGGGTATTCAGGTGAATAACCTGCTCTACAACTCACAGGAAATGATCCTCTGGCGTAAGCAGTGTGGCGACAAATTGACGGTCGAAGTCTTAGTTGATGAGGGCAATCTTGGCCAAGTGCATATCAAGCATCCAGTGGATGGTAACTATGTCGCGGTGCCTGCGCTGAATCAGGCATACGCCCAAGGCTTATCGCTTTGGCAGCACAAGCTTTATCGCAAGTATGCCAAAAACAGAATCGGCCAGGATAACGAAAAAGGATGGATGCGCGCTTCTAAGGACATTCACGAAATGGTCATGGCTGAGGTTGGTTTTAAAAAGACCAGCGCAAGGCTGCGAGCCAAACGAGGTCGTCTGATTGAAGATCAAAAGCGTACCCAACACATCGTTGAGCAGTATCACGAAGCTGAGGCTGAGTTGATGCCGGATGCCATGATGATGTCTTTATCCCTAAATGAAGTTGAAGGTTTTTCCGCAATCGTACAGGAGCGTCGTAAATGAATACACAAACTATGAACCAAACCAATATCCGTAATTGTATTGATAACTTATTGATACCAAGTTTCAATTTTCAGATGGCCTCAAAACGCCTTGAGCAGCACTTCAATAACTCTGTCACTGCGGTTGAACCGCTGGGAATTGCGGTGGTTGGTGAGTCTCGCAGCGGTAAATCCAGAGTGATTGATAACTTGATGCTCAATCATAGCCAGGAGCGTACTGAAGAAGGACTGCGCGTGCCAATTCTCAAAGTCACCACTCCTGCCAAACCTACTGTCAAGGGATTCGTGGACGAGATGCTGTATGCCATTGGTGACCGCGTCAAGACTGGCCGGGAAACTGAAATCACGAAAACTGAACGGTTAAAGTTGCTACTTAAACAGGCCGGTACAACGTTACTGGTGATTGAAGAGTTTCAGCATTTCTATGATCGTGGCTCGCACAAGGTTCAGCATCACCTGTCTGATTTTCTGAAAAACCTGCTGGAGGAAACCAAGATTTTCCTGGTCGTTGTTGGTCTGCCAACTTCCATTAATGTGATTAACCAGAACGAGCAATTGAGTGGTCGTATGCTGGGGCCTATCAAAATGCAGCGTTATAACTGGTCGAATAAGGATTCACAGCATGAGTTCGTCAGAATTCTTAAGGGATTTGAATCTGGATTGAGAGACTTCAAACTCCCAGCAATCGGTAACGAGAATATCGCCTTTCGTTTTTTCTGCGCTTCGGGTGGTTTGATTGGGTATGTCGTCAAGATTCTCAAACAGGCGGTATGGGATGCCATCGAGGATGATAGAACCGAAATCACCATGCGACACTTGGAGGAGGCTTTCAGTAAGGCAATATGGGTGGAGGGTGTCTCGGTTGCGCATAACCCGTTTGCCTCATCATTCGATCCTACTCCCACCAAAGCGCTCATGGATCAGGTTGCAAGAATTGGTCTTTCGGCTGCTGACTTGGAAAGTTTACGCATGCGCGAACTCAATACCAAAGGCGCATTGTTAACGCCGAAAGGAGGTTTGTTTAATTGATGTTTGATAACGTTCAGCCATTAGTGGTCACACCTCAGCCTATGCCTTTTGAAAGCTATAAGGGCTATATTTTGAGGGTGGCTGAGGCTAACGGTTATCGTTCCATTCACGGCATGCTCCGGCATGCCGGAATGACTGAAAACGAAATCCGTTCGGCAACGCCTGACCCTGAAAAATTAAAGCGGTTGGTAGGCAGTGATCTCCCAGAGTTTGATTTTCTGACTGAGAAAATCAAGCATAGTCGCTACCAGATCCTTTCAGGCCACCGCATTCCAAGTTTGTATCTGCGCTCTAAGCATACGAGAGTCTGCCCTTGTTGTATTGCTGATAAGGGGTATATCTCCAGTTTTACTGAGCTCAAATATGCTGTTGTCTGCCCTGAACATAATATTGAAAGCATCGAACAATGTCCAAGCTGCCATAAGGGGCTGGATGTCTTTCGACCAGGACTCTCCAAATGTCAGTGTGGATACGATTTTAAGCACGTAAAGGCGCGCGAGGTAACAAATCAAGCGGTGATTGGTTTGATGCATATCCTCAAAGCCAAACTGGAAAATCAGGATTTGGATAACTCATTGCTTGAGCCCTTAGGATTTCCTGTCGACGCGATTGCTAAGTTGTCGCTCAACACAGTGCTGAGTTTGTTATACCGGCTGGAGGGTCGTTCAGTTGATGCGCAACCCAATGGCGACGTAATGGCTACAGTCACTTTGGCGGCCAGCATCTTTACGCACTGGCCTCGGGGTTTTCAGCAATATCTGGAGGAAACGCAGGCGCCACAGGCAAATATGACAAGCACAGGTCTACGCAAGCAGTTTCTGCCCATCTATGAAACCTTGTTTAAGAATGGTCTACCCAAGGATGAAGTGGCATTCATGCACCAGGCCTTTGTTGAGTTTGGCCAAAGCCAGTGGCGTAAAGCGCTGATCCATCCTAAATTCCAACAAAGTGGCACATCCAATATCGTTGGGATTTATGGACTGGCACAGGCATTGAGAAAACAGCCTGCCACACTCCGAAAAATGGTGGCTGCAGGACTGATTCCTGTACATGCGGTCAATGCCAAAGGACAGGCACTGTTTGAGGTCACTGAGCAGTTAGTATTTGAGTTTGCCGCAGGCCAAAGCCTCACAATTAAAGAAGCTGCGGAGCGATTGGATTTACCGGTGGCCATTTTGAATGTATATCGCCAAAAAGGGTATTACCAGGCACACTTCATGACCAACCCAATGAAGCTGTTTCATGAGCGGGATGTGGAGCGGTTGAGAAGTCAGTTAGTGGACGGTGTGGAGTTTATTTCCAATTCACCACAAGATATTCGCTACATCAGTTTAAAGCAGATTCTGCTCAAGAAACTGGGACCATCGGTGATTAAGGCTGCATTGATTGAAGCCATCAGAGTTCGGGCGATTCTGCCTGTAGGCATCGCGGGTGAAAGGCCTAGTGATTTACTCTTTCAGCGCTCGCAAATTGATGAGGCCATTTCTAGCCTAGCGCAAAAATTCTCTGGCATGATTTCATCAGAAGATGCCGGCGAGATTTTGGGAGTAGATGCCAAGGTGGTTAAAAGTTTGATCAAGGCTAATGCATTTGAGGCATGCTCTACGGATTACGGGATCTATGTGATCGAAGAGTCTTTGGTTGGATTTAACCAATCTAGTATGCAAGAGTATTCTGTCAATCGAGCATGATTTAGCCAATAAGGAAGGAGCGTCATGATGAAAAAGTTTCGAGAAAAGGTGGTTCAGGAAATATCTGGCTACGTATGTGATCGTTGTGGTCGTGAAGCCGAAGCTCATGGAGGAGAGGCGGAGGAACTCATTTCCATTGATCGAGTGGGCGGGTATTGCTCAATTTTTGGGGATGGCAATCGAATTTCAGTCGACATTTGCCAGCATTGCCTTAAAGACGTCTTGGGGGAGTGGTTACGCATTGTGCCGCTGAGGTTTTCATGACTATTGAATCTAATACTGCACAAAATCTGGCAAAGATTCGATCTTTAGCGATTGATACCTTTGGTTCTGAGTCGGCGGCAGAGTCTTGGCTCAATCAGTATCATGCCCTGTTAGGAGCCGCTCCTATCGTTGTGGCAGAATCGCCCTCTGGATTTATTGAGGTTCAGAAAATTCTAAGTGCGATCAGTTATGGCGGAGCGGTTTAAACTCAGTTGTTTGATAAAGCAGGCTGCGATTATCTAGAATCATATTTGTAACCCATGAAAGGTACAGGCGATGGCTAAAAAATTCTCCGAATTACATTCCAATATGAGTCCTGAATCGCAGCTGCGCTCTCAATCGATGACAGAACAACTTTTCAGAGAGATGCCACTTCATCAATTACGACAAGCGCGTGAGCTCTCCCAAAAGCTGCTCGCAGAGGTGTTGAATGAACAACAACGATCTATTAAAAAATTAGAAAAACGCGCAGATATGTATTTATCTACACTGCGGACCCATATCCAAGCGATGGGCGGTGAACTGGAAATTGTTGCTCGTTTTCCTTATGGGTCAGTTAGCGTCGATAATTTTTCAGATTTGGAAAATGAAACAGAGTCTGGTAGTTGTGAATGATATTTACCTTTAGTATTGACCTACTCATATTTTCTATCTTTCTGAGGTATGCAGGTATCAATGAAGCCCTCAGTAAATTCTTTTGGCAAAGTCAAAAGAGTTATCGCCCATTAATCTATACTATTCACAATTTTCTCGTTTAGATAACAATTAATAATAAGCATATGGCCTCTATATATTGCGACGAGTCAGGCAACTCAGGGCAAGCTTTAATTGATTTAGAACAGCCTTATTTTGTCTTGGCGTCTAATGATTACAGTCAAGCGGAGGCGGAGGACTTACTCAGACACCTGCATTCAGATCAAGCGAAAGAAGCAAAGTTTAAGGTACTCAAGAAATCATCGTCAGGCAAAAAAAGATTAATCAACTTCTTTACTGATCCTCGTTTAAATGAGACGCGAGTAATCGTAAGTTTTTTCCACAAGCGTTTCATGATAGTTTCTAAAATGGTGGACTTAATCGTCGAGACTTTGTTTCACGATAAGGGGTATGATTTATACGAAAACGGGCAAAACATAGCCATGGCTAATATGCTTTATTATTGTATGCCTGAGTTTTGTGGGGCTGAGAATACAGATGAGTTACTAAAAAGCTTCGTTACTCTAATGAATGATAGGTCATCGGAAGCTGCGGCTACATTTTTCGAGGCTGGAGCGAAAATGCTTGATTCCTGTACACGGCCAGAGTTTAAAGAGGATTTGAGGCTAATAACTGATAAACAGTTATTAGAGCATTGGTATCCCCATATTGGGAAAATACCTCTTGAGCCGGCTGTTCCAGCTCTTTTCGAACATATCGCAATATGGGGGAAGAGAAAGTCTGAGCGATTTGATGTCATACATGATAGTTCGAAACCAGTTTTAGCCACGCAACAAGACTTTGAGGCGATGATGGCTCAAGGGGAAGAGTTGTCAAAAGATACTGGCTATGATCGAAGAAAATTTCTGTTTCCTTTACGTTGTACCTCTCTTAAGCAGGGAGATTCTATTCAGCACCCTCAGATTCAAGTCGCAGATGTTTGCTCTGGTGCGATTAATCATTATTTAAAGTGCACTGAGTCTAATGAGTTCGATGAGCTTGCTACCATCATAAAAGACACAGGTTGTTTGCAGTGGATTGTCAATGGAGTGTTGCCAACACAAAATATAACGCCGGAGCAGCTTGGTACAGGATCAAACGCTGGAAGCAATCATATTGATTTTATTGTGGACTATCTGAGGAAAAATAGTCCAAAAAATAAGCTGTAGTAAATATGTTTGCACAGTTGAAAACCATAATTGATCTTGTCCGCGCTGGAGTCTCAGACTTCAAAACCTTTCAAGCTAAAGAGAGGCGCAATGAAGTTGTACTAGAGTTACTAAAAGTATATTTTGTCTTGAAAGATTGTGTTGACGATGGTGAGTCTTTAATCACAGAGGCTCAGCCGAATCCTGTTTCCACTATTTCAAAAATGCCTCCTGACGAAGCGCTAAATACACTAACGCGATGGGATGAGTTGATTAGGCAGCAAGGTATACGGCTTTCGTATCTTGAGAATGCTTTTTTAGGCCAGCATCATCTTTTAGTCATCAATCCAGAATTGAAGAAGCAAATTGACGAATTAATTGGCTACAAGCTTGATCGCACCGTTACATTGCATAGTATTGGTGTGGAGCTATATTTCAAGAATATATTTCCCAGGACAGAAACCGCTGAGGAAAAAGCCCGCTATATATCAGTAATGGCTGGGGAGTTGGGCGATACTCTCGATATGCCTCGAATTACCGCAGAGATAAAGGGTTTACGCGAGGCATTAAATAATTATCGCGCTATAGTAGAGCGTATGGTTTCTGATGAAGAAATACTTGTTCTTTCAGAGCGTGCTCGCCTAGCTACTCAAATTTAGTGACGCTACATAACTGATTAGTCGGTTATCTATGGGGCTGATATTTTAATTGATAGATCAGCCAAGATTTTAGTTATGCTTATTTCAGTATACGGATTTCCGGTTCTGTTTTTATCTGTCTTATAAATCCAATGTTTTCACTGTAACCAGAGAAGCGACGTAGATCAGATAACAAGCCCCCTACACCGTCCTGTGCAAAATTGAGGTATTTAACAACGTTCTTAACTTCGTAAGGAATTGTCGGTTGAGAAGGATGAACTAAAGAGTTTCTCTGCATTTTTAGCTCAATAAATTTTGATCGAGTTTTCGAATTCTTGAAGTCTTCCATCTTGTGTGTCGCAAAAGTTTGCATCCAAGCATCCAGCCTATCTTCAATAGACCTTCTAGAATCTAAAGCCTCGGTATTAACGTATTCTTTTGTCGATGCAATAAGTACTCTTATATGGAACACATATCGATGAATAAAACATTCAACAAGAGATACGCTGCTTTGAAGGAAAGCACGATAGCAACGTGCAAAATTACTTAAATCGTCATTATTAAAGGCAATAACCGCTTCTTTACGATAGAAGGTAATTTCTTTTGAAAATGAAATTTCCGGAGCTTCTATGAAGCCAGGGTTATTCATTGAAGACTTGTGATTGCCATAATTAGATGCCATTTCAATTTTAAGTCCTGGAACATTTCCTCCCAAACCAATACTCATCGGTGAATTTAGAAAACGGTCCGATGAATCAAATATGGATTGAAGAACATCGGCTCTGCCGTGTTTTATTGCAAAGTCAATTTCATGCTGCAAATTGACTGAATTGTTTGTTCCAGCTTCAATATTTAATTGTTTACATAAACCAAGGACATATTTCTCAGCCTTTTCTCTTCCAAGACGATGTTCATAAATAGCAAGTTTCAAAATCAGACTTTCTAGCAATGATTTAAATTCGGAGTGGATTGATTGCTTAGTTTAAGCGGCAATTTTTACTGGTTTATACCTAGGTTGAAAATCTTTTGTGTGTGGGGTCGAGTTCATTAGCGACATTGATAGCCCAGCTTTTCCAAGTCATATAATTAGGATTTTCTATTTGAGGATGATTATCTAAATGAGCTATGTAATCACGTATTAATTGAGCACTTTTCCAGCTAGAAGCTTCATCTAATAGCTTAGCGCGTAAGGCGACCTCTTCCTCCTGTTTCTTCAGTTCTTGTTGTTTGAGTTTTTCTTGCTCTTCTCGGATTCTCCGATTCTCAGCGTAATGCCTATCTCTTTCGGCCCATTTTCGTTTATTTTCACGTAGCGTGACGATCACTTTATATATTTTTTGAAAGATTTCATTGAGCCTATTTTCTAATGGCGTACTTTCGGAGTCGGATATACATGCGTCATCATAGCCTGACGTCGAAACATAAATTCTCAAAATTCCAGTGGGCACTTTAATTCTTTTATCACCCAAATGTTGTTCTAGTGCCGAAGGATTTTCTCTTTTCTGAAATTCATCTTTGACCTTCTCACTTACCCGAAAGCGTATCGTTTCATCCAATAATTGAAGGCCTAAAACGTTATCCTTTTCTATTTTTACGATCTTGAATCCACGCGTCTCAGCATTGAGAAGGAGAGCATTCAGAATCGCTAATGTTCGAGTGCTTGTTGATTCAGACACTCGAAGGGGCACGCCATTTGTTGGAATAGTTATAAGTTGTCCTGCATTAACAAACATATCCCAGTTCAGCTTGTTTAACCTTGGCGCCCATTTCTTGCCTGGTCGTTGAGAGAGTTCTTGTTCTGCATTTATTTTTAAATTGGCATACTCTTTAATTTTTGCTTTAAGTTGCCGATGCGTCTCTAACAATAGGCGATGAGTTTTCTCAGGGTGCAAATCGACAGTGATTCGATTCAGTGGGTTCGATTCGAATGCATTTCGCTCTGCTAGCCATTGATGGTCTGCCTCTAATTCTGGAGTAGGTATTTCAAGAGGCTTGGGATTACTAATAAATTCTGTTTTATCCGATTGTGCTGGTAGGGGAGGTCTTTTGATTTGATGGCCGGCTGCAATCTTTGTCCAGTGACCAGCTTTTGGTAGAGGTATATTCAATGCAATACAGATTTTTCTAACTCCATTATCTGATAGGCCATATTTCTTCCCTAGCTTCGTGAGAGGAGTTGTCCATACCTCTTCGTATAACGACTGACGTTCAAATTTAATAGTCATTTCTCTGCTCCATTGATGCAATTACCCACTGATGTTTATGAGGATAAATCGTTTTCACGACAGATCAATGAACGAGTTGCAGCTTATGTAACTAATGGTCGACGATGCTGCAATTTATGTGAGTATTTTGTTGCGATATTTGGATGCTGGTGTGGGTGTAAATATCTGACACTAGTAACAGATTGGTTGCGCTTTATGTAGGTGGGCACATCGGCTCCTTTTTCAATTTAGGGGTCCATTTTTTATGAAAAACTGTCCTGTGTGTTCATCGGTTCTAATCCATTTTAGAGAAAATATTAATCAAATGGAGGCGTGCGCATTTGATTGTCCCAGATGTGGAGATTTCGTTTTTAGTAACTCTTTAATTGCATCAATCAATAACATATTGCTTAAAGATGTTGATGCTGCAGCAAAAATCAGCCATGCGATTCGTCAATCTCAAAAAAAGAATAGCGGATCTAATGTTATTGATACACAAACTATAAATGCTTTTCTATTACGTCCATTGCCTAAACCAAATGAACAAGCTGATTTACTTATAAGATGGCTTGCTGAGAACAGCAAAGGTCCTGGGGAACGTGAAACAATAACATTTAAAACTCATGGCTCGGTAATAGGTAGCAAAAGCCCTGCAGGATTTGAGCTTGTACTGAATTACTTATTTGACTCTGGACTGATAGTGGGCAGACTTTCAAATGCAATAGGAGTAATTGGAGAGGCAGATGCGACCTTATCATTCAAAGGTTGGGATTATTTTGAAACTTTAAAAGCTGGTTTAAAAGTATATCGAAAAGGATTTATGGCGATGAAGTTTGGTGATGCAAGTTTGAATAATTTACTAGATAACGTTTTAAGACCCAGTTCACTAAGAGCCGGTTTTGAGTTGTTTAAACTTGACGATAATCCTCGGGCAGGTTTGATTGACGATAGGTTGCGTGTTGAAATCCAGTCTTCTGATTTTGTAATTGCAGATTTAACACACGATAATTTAGGAGCCTATTGGGAGGCTGGATATGCAGAAGGCCTCGGAAAACCTGTTATTTATACATGTGAAAAATCAAAATTTGATAGAACAAAAACACATTTTGACACTAACCATCACTTGACTATTCTATGGGATATTGACTCACCAGAGTCTGCTGGTGTAAATCTAACGGCTACTTTAAGAGCAACTTTGCCACATATTGCGAGCTTGGTTGATTAATTAATGAAAACAATTCTTGACTGGACTTATTACAGAGCTCTTGAACCCTGAGTAGGAAACAAGTGCCTAGGCACTTGTTTCCGACAGCACCTCGCCCCCAATGTAGGGTCCAGGGAGTTGCTCTTTATGAACGCCGCATAGGATCGGGTTGTGATTGTGCGTTTGGAAGTCTTAGCATAGTTGCGCCATCGCATACCTCAAAGCACTCATTTCTCCATGAGATTGAACCAAAGTTGCGGAGGTTATCTATATGTGCGCCTAGAAATGTTCGTTTACCATTATGAATAACACCATAGGTAATAGCACTAGATTCCGGTTTTCGGATAATTCCAACGAGCTGTGGAGCTCCGCCGACTGTTGGCTCTTTAGAGTTAACAAGCGTATCGCAAAAGCAATGGAATATAGCCCTACTTGTACCTTTGGTAGGACCCTCGTCATAACGTTTAAAATTCTCTGTGAATTCAGAGTTACCTGTACCAAGGGAAAAAAGAATACCAGAATAATCCGTTGGCATAGGCTTTTCTTCTCCATACCATCCTGAATTTTTGCTCCATCGTATCGTGTGGCTGAAAAATATTTTGTTGTTATGCGGGTGGCGGGAACCATGGATTATGCTTAGTGCATTTTCACTTAAGCCTGAGTGAAGCATGGGATATTGTCTGAATGAATCATTTAATTTGTCGACGATTGCTTGGAACTTTTGCTTGGGCGAAAAATTCTTACCAAACAATAAACCCGCATCTGCTAGGTCTACAATTTGATTTAGGACTATCGACGGAAAAAGAACATCACCACAATAACCTAGAACATCCGGCCAATTTGAGAAAGCAAAAACCTTCCTAGCATAGTCGAACTGTGCAGATGCCTTCCAAGAAATTCTACTGTCGGCAGCCATGTACAACGCAGATGTACCATGACTATCTATTGCTGCCCAGCAAACTAATAGCGTCATATTTTTCTAAATTTACTAGCCCAAGTCTGATTTTACAGTTTCTGAGTTTTTAGGAAATATCTCAGAGTAAATTAATGCGGGATGAAACTAAGAATTAAAAGTCTTGGATTGATATGTACATACTTAGTCTCCGTTAATAAATACTTCATGATCCAACAGTAGTATGGTTTCTTAAATTTCTAACAAAAATTATCATTGGGGGCATCATGAAAATAATAACAACATTTCTATTACTCTGTATTTCAGGAGTAGCATTTGCGAACTCCGCTTGTGATAAACCAAGAGATGATTTCGACGGTTTGTATTGCTTAAATAAGGTTTACCAAGAAGCAGACAAAGAGTTGAATGAAAACTTCAAAAAGCTAAATTCAAAATTGGACGCTGATGGTAAAAAGGCTTTAAAGTCAGGCCAACTTTCATGGATGTCGGAAAGAAATAGTAGTTGTTCCAAGCGTGAGGGCGAAGCTTTCTTCGTAAATCTGAATTGCGCCTCCAGTATCACCATAAAACGCTCCCAGTTTTTGCAAGACCGAATTCGAGAGTGCTTAAGCTCTGGTTGCCAAAATAGTAAGCTTCTCTAATCAATCAGTTAATCCATACACGGGGGTCATGGATGCTTATTCTCAAAGGCCGAGCTACCTTATGCCTGCTAATGTTGGGTATTTTCTTATCCTCTAATGCAAGTGCAGACATACTTATTAAATACATGGCATTCTTAAATGGCGAATGTATTTCAGCTAAGCAAAACGATGAAGATATCACCGAGCAATGCAAAAAAGGGAAAGCAACGAATACGTCTTATCAAAATGGGCGAGCAGCATTTTCATTTGTTTCTGATTTTCCGGTTTCATTTTCAGGGGGTAAAGACGCGCAACCTGCCGCAGATAACTACAAGTTAGAAGTAGATCAGGTGTTAACGGTTATTTCTGGAACACCAGTATCTTGGCCTGCAGTTGGTTCATGTTCAGTGACTGGTGACATTACAAATAAAGCAACGATTACTTGTGAAGCGACCATCAATGGAAAAAACAGTTATAAAGTTGTCTTCGAAAGTACTGGCAATGCAGAAATGATTTACGGGGTGGGTTTTGAGCCCTTCGATATTAATAAAAACATCGATTTTGCTATAAGGGATTTTGACAGAATATACTCAGCACAAGGCATAGATGGTGTCGAGGCATTCCTCAAAAGCTGCTATCCAGCAGCACTAGAATCTCACTGGCTACCTGCATTTATTAAATGCGCTTCGATCGATTATGCAGGTAATTTCCTAGACATGCTGATCGTCAAAAATACCGGTAATCCTGCTCGTCCGTATTTCACAAAAGAAGCTACTCAGTTGCGAGTTAAAGAAAATATATCTAGGGAAGCCACACAGAAAAGCTCTGAGCAGGTTGAAAAAATATTACAGGTAACACAGGGACTTTCAATTAAATCGCTTAGTGCTCTCATTAAAGCCAAAACCAATAAGTAATTTAGCTTAAGCATCTCATGCATATTCACTCATCTTATCGACCTACTTATCTTCGAGGTGGCGTTATCCCCGATGACATGAGATTTTTCTGGATTTACATCGCTTTGAGTATTGTATGTTTGATAATTGCTGCGCTACTCGCCAGAGTCAAACTAACGACTTTCCCGATGAATCCAATTTATTGGCACTACTGGGTAATGGCTAACGCCAAAACTCCACCAGTGATTGGAGATGTGTTTGATCGACCAAGGAATTACAGGTTTTATGTAATCTTTTGGGCCTTATCAGTTTGCTTTCTGATTTTTGCACTAGTCGTTCTTTTAGCAATTCTTTTCTAAGAAAAGTAACTTCATTTTTTATGCGCAATCTGATTAGTTTTAATTTAGTACTCCTTGTCTTTACTGCTCATACCCTGAAGGCAGAAACCCAAGAGATTGAGCTTCGATATTGGATAAGTCCAAATACAGACTTTATCTCTGAGTCTACGAATGAATCAGTGAATTCGTTACAAGTACTCGAGGACCGTGGAATCATTGCGAACTCAAAAGGTAAGCTAACCATGGAGCCTAAAATCCAACACCTTGTTACGAAGAATAAAATTCGAATAATTACTGGTAGCTTGCAAGCAGATCAAACATATCCATTGGAAGTTAGCTTTCTGGAAAAAGAAACATATAGAAAGGATCAATCTGGGAAAGATACACTGGTTCAGCAGCCGATTGATGTTAAAGGCATGCATGTTTCAGGCTCAATTAACGCTTCCGGACAAATATTAGAAGAGTCAGTCAAAATCTCCGGAATGAAAGAATTGCCACCAGAGCTCAATCAGCTAGTTCAAAAAATAGCATCATCAACCCTGTCACAAATTACAAATGTTGAAACGCTGAAGTTATCACTGGGCAAAAGCACGCCTCAAGAAATTTCACTCAAAGTGCCGATCGGTAACATAGTCGTTATAGACGTTAAAATGCATATCGATAATAAGCTACTGGCTATCGATAATGGTATTGCCCGAATTTCCCAAACTTATTCCATGGATTTTATTGTGCCGAATGGTCTTTTCAAAGCTACTACGGTAGGTGATGGAAGTGGAATGATGCTTTACGATACAAAAGCTCAGATATTCCAACATAGTGAGACTGAGACGCGGATGTCGATAATTTTCGAAACTGCTAAAGAAGGCAAGATCGAAATTAAAACGAATTCAAAGCAAATTCAATCAACCCACCCATTCATAGAAGATAAGTCTTATTGATCCTGGCGCAAATCGTGATTTTCTGATTAGCACTGGGAGCCAGTTTAGGCTGAATTTGTAAACATTTTTGGGACGTACTAGGCCGTCGAGCGTTTATAGCATCAGACTATGCGATTCATAGTTAATTAATATTCATAGGCTATTTTGCTTTGTCTCTGCATGGGTTATTAAAAAGAGAACCAATTCAATTATGAAAAGCATTTTAAAACCACTCACATTGGTTGTTGTTATATCGGTCTTAACATTGGTGGGTTGTTCATCACTCCCAGAGCATGTCGCTAATCCTGATAAAAACAAACTGGGTATCCTGATTATGGCGGGTGAGGGGTTTAATCCAACCTATGATGATCCTAAGGACCAAAAAGTTAGAGCCACTTGGTTGGAGACCTCAAAAAAGTTAGCAGAGTATTTAGAGACTGAGATTGAACAAGAACATCACACAGATGCTGAACAGGCTATAAATTTAAACTCTCGGATCGATTCCAACACTTTTATAGCGCAACAATTTGCGCAGAAAAGAGTCGATGGGCTTATTCAAGTCAGAATCAGCCATATCAAAAACACTTCTGAGAATACTATTTACCTAAAACTCGCCTATAACGCAGTGCAATACGGTAAAAATCCGCAAGGTGGTGACACGATGATCATTGGGAAAGGGATAGAGGAAAAATACACGCTGGTCGGAGTTAATTTTGAGGGCTCGAAAACTCCCCTTAATTACTTTACCCATGACTTTATACGCAAGTTATCCCAAAAAGGGTTTATTGCGGATTAAAGAATCATGCTGCTAATTATTCGCATAGCCCTAACCCCAAAGCCTGCAAAATTTCCCCCGTTGCTAAATTCTGCACAAAGGCAACCAAACTCAAGTCACGTTGCTTCCATGCTGGTTGAAGTTGAATTTCATGACTAGCACTTATTTTGCCATCGACACCCACCTTAAACGGCCCTAACCACTGGCGCACCACATAATCATGGCGCAGCACTTCACCCCGGTTTTCACCTGCATTGATGGTGGATTGCAGGTTATTTTCTTGTAGCGCGAGGTAATAGACCAATGGCCCTGCCTCAGAGGTTTTGATGCTTGTGGATACTTGCAGCGACTTTGTCGTGGGGGAATTTACTGCAAGGCGAATTTCGGCTTTAGCAGGCATGCGATTGATGCTGGCAATTTCATTCTTAAAGCGCGATTCACTTACCCAACTGCGGGTATCCTGACCATTGATGGCAATTTGTGGGGTATACACACCACGCGCATGCCCTGAGACGGCCATGTCACGCTGCCGCTTGGCAAATGCAGGGTGGGCAAAGTTGTCTTTCCAGCCGATGTAATCCCAATAATCCACATGCAAAGCGATGGGAACGATGTTGCCAAACTGATTGCCTTGCGTTTTCAGGTGCGTTAACCACTGGTCTGCGGGTGGGCAACTGCTGCAACCTTCAGAGGTATATAGCTCAACCAGTGCATTGGTTTGCGGGCCGCTGACGGCACTGCATTGTGGTTGCGCAAGGGCGTTTGATGCAAACACGATGGCGCATAAAGCGGTGAGCAGAGGTTGTTTTTTCATTACTAGACTCCATCAATTGGCTGGAGTGGATTGGTCGTGTGACTTGTTGATGCCTTACACGTATTTGTTCTCCGACGCAGTTTCAAGACTAAATGTGATGGGTTGTACAAAATGTACAAAATAGACATTTTGTACTATGATTAGGCAAACAGGAGAGTTGATTATGCAATATGTTTCTGCAACAGATGCTAAACAAAATATGGCGGCTTTAATTGATACGGCACAGCGCGAGCCAGTGACGATTCGTCGTCAAAACCGTGATGTTGCGATTGTGCTTTCTCCCGCTGAATATCAACGCTTGCGCGGGCTGAATCTGGCTGAGTTTCAATCATTTTGTGACCGTGTCGGGCAGCAGGCGGTGGCAAATGGCTTAACCGAGGACAAATTAGCCGAGTTGCTGACCAATGAGTGAGGCGTTACGGGTAGTCTGTGACACCAATACTTTGATCAGTTATTTGCTGTTACCGAACAGCGTTTCGTCAATTGCCGTGCGTAAAGCTTTTGAGCGAGGTGTATTGCTGGTGTCTGAGTCTACGCTCAATGAACTGGCGGACGTATTATCTCGCCCAAAGTTTGACCGCTATATTTCGCTTGAAGACAGGCAAGCTTTTTTTAGACTGTTTAGTCGCATGTATGAACGTGTGAATATTGTCTATCCCGTGAATGCCTGCCGTGACCCAAAAGACAATCAATTTTTAGAAGTCGCCGTGAATGGTGGTGCATCGATGATCAGCACGGGCGATGCTGACTTGTTGGTGTTGCATCCTTTTCAAGGCATCTCTATTTTGACTGCCGCACAGTTTAATGCGCTTTGAATTAAGCAGGTTTGCAACTATATTTTTCGTGCTATACGCTAATGCTACATGCGTGTTGACGAGAGGGATGAACGATGGCTATAAGCACTGTGTTTATTAATAATCGCACGCAAGCTGTACGCCTGCCTGCTGAAATGCGCTTGCCAGAGGATGTGAAACTGGTGAACGTGCGTGCACTTGGTAACGAGCGCATTATCACGCCGATTGCTGAAACCTGGGATAGCTTTTTTAATGCTAACTTGACGGTGAGCGATGATTTTATGCCAACGCGGTAGGGCGGACTCGCTTTCAGTGCGCAGCATGGTTCATTTCAAATACAACGCACCATGCGCGGGAGCTACATAAAAACAATTGCCTTAAGCATTCACCGCGTATTTTTCTTATACACACGGAAAGACTCCACACTCAACTGCCTGGTGATGGTTTTGATTTCCAGTGTTTGCTTGCCTTTTTGGTAGAGGAATGTGCAGCCGTCAATTTCCATCGAGATGCAATCGGTGACCTCTGTCATGCCCATGTTGTAGATTTCTTGCGCGTATAGACTAGCCCGATCAATCTTGGTGTTTTTAATCGGCGCCCAACCTTGATCAATCAGCGTTTGCTTGACCTCGTTGTATGGTTTGCCTTCAGTCATAAAGCTTAAGTCATTGGCAGCAAAGGCAACGCTGCAGCGCATCATAAAGAGGGTTGCTAATATTTTTGTAAGCATGATTTTTATCGCCTGATTAGTCAAAATGTTTAGGCAAACTGTGCCACAAACTGCTCAACTTCGTGGTGAATAGCATCGTGTGCGGTGAGGCCTTTGATCCAGCGTGGCGGAATCGCCTCCAGCCCTAACGAGGCACCCAAAATTGCACCCAGCACCGCACCGCGGTGGCAGTTATCCCCGCCAACATTGGTGTTGGCAATAAGCGCGCTTTCAAAGTCGTCGTGGTAGCGGGTGGCGAGGTAGAGCACAGATGGAAACGACTGGTCTATGTAGCAGGCGGGGCTGAGTAGGCCACCAATCACGTCGAGGTCAGATTTTTGTGTCGCGCGTACTTGTTCGACTACTTTAGCGGCCGGAAATCCCAATTGACTGGCCGCAGCGCTGGCGAGTTGTTCGTTGTCAGGGTGTGGTGAGTTGAAAATTTCAAACAAGAGTTGGCTCAGTGCCAGCGTATGGCGCTCTAACTCGGTTGATCGGTGGGTGAGGTTTTGTTGCGTTAAGGCGGCTTGGTTGCAGGCGGCCAGGTCGTTCGCCTTGACGCTGGCCATGACCACCATGGGGATGTTCACCAGGCCGCCGATGGAGGCGGTGTCATGGCCTTCGTTGCCCGCACACTTTTCCGGGGCCACGCCTTTGGCATAGTTGGCAAAAAAATCACGGTGGTAGGACTCAGCATAAGTGTCGTTGTGCTGATCGGGCTCGGTCATAAAGCGCACATAGGCTTGCAAAAAGTCAGCAGGGTCATGCTGGCCTTGGGCGATAAGGGAGCGCAGCAACACACGGGCGCACAGCAGGTTAAGCGTGTTGTCGCCTGCCTGCATGCCTTGATGATAGTGGCCGTTAGGCAGGCCCCAGAATTGTTTTTTGCCTTTTAAAATCACACTGCCGACAATATCGCCCGCTTGCGTGCCGCGGCCTGCCTTGCCTGTGCTGGCCAAGGGCATGATGGAGCTGGGGTGGCTGGCTTTGGGCGCTTGATAGTCGCGAATTTGACCAAAGTCTTGCCAGAGGGCGGCGATGTTGTAATACCAGTGCACGGGCATGGCCAGCGCATCGCCAATAAACATACCCCAGAGGGCGCCGCGCATCCGGTCTGCATGTTGAAGGGTGGTGATTGGCATCGTGTGATCCTTGTTTAACAGCCTTGCAGTTGCTGGCTTTTACATTGCGTGGCCAATTGGGTGGCAGCGGCTTTTTGCTCTTCGCTCATTTGCGCATAAAGATAATTCAGCATTTTGCTGTGGCGATTCACCAGGCGTTTTTCTTCGTTTTGGCTTGCCAATATCAACCACATCGCCGCTTTGAGGGTGCTTTGTTCAACGCCGGCCCCTTGCTGGTAAAGCTCGGCCAGGTAGCCCTGGGCTTCACTATTGTTGTTGCTGGCGGCCAGGCTTAACCATTGCACGGCGGCGGGCATGTCTTGCGCAATCACTTCGCCCCGCAAATACAGCATGCCTAAATTGAGTTGCGATTTCACATGACCTTGCTTGGCTGCTTGCTCGTAATAGGCCACCGCTTGCGGGTAGCTGATGCTTTGAATCTGGCGCTGAAACACCAGTGAACCCAGCGTGTACTGCGCCTCTTTGTAATTCAACTCGGCCGATTTTGTGTACCACTTGACCGCTTCGTCCATGCTTTTGGGCACGCCATCGCCGTTCTGCGACATCAGGCCCAGGTTGTAGCAGGCTTTGGCATCGTTTTGACTGGCGAGCGACAGATAAATGGCGTGGGCAGCGGCATAGTCTTTTTGCAGTAGCTTCTGTCTGGCTTCTTCTAGCGTGTTTGCCTGCGCGAGGCTGGCTGCACACAGCGCGCACAGCATCAATGTGGTGGAGATTGCTTTACTGAATAACTGCGCCAACATCGTTTTAGCTGCTTGCGTCATGGCTGTTCCTAGCGTGTGGTGAGGTGAGTTTTAAGTTGAGAGACCGTGACGGCTGCAGGCGGCTTTTAATCGCGCCAGCGCCGCGAGCACGTTGGCCTGGGGGGTGCCTATGTTCATGCGCATAAAGCCTTCGCCGCCATGACCAAACATCGCACCGGGCGAGAGGCCGAGTTGCGCTTCTTCAATAAAAAAGCGTTTTAATGCGGCGTCATGCAGATTGAGGGCGCGGCAGTCCAGCCATAGCAGATAAGTGGCTTGCGGAGCGATGACTTTGATACTGGGCAGCTCTGCCTGAATATACGCCACTGCCGCATCGCGTGTAGCTTGCAGATAAGGCATCAGCTCATTTAGCCAGTTGCTGCCGCCGCGATAGGCCGCTTCAAAGGCGGCCATGTTGAGGGGGTTGGTCACTGAGAGGCCTAGCGTGTTGAGCTGGCGTTGAATGGCTTGCCGATGCGCGGTGTTTGGCACAATCAAGGCTGAAAGGCCCAGGCCTGGAATATTGAAGGTTTTGCTGGGCGAGACGGCGGTAATCACGCGGTGGGACAACGCGGTTTGCTCGGTGGTTTCGGCTTGCATGGCCAAACGGCTAAGCGGTTGGTGTTGCGCTTCTGCATAGACTAAATCGGCATGGATTTCGTCGGAGAGCACTATTAAATCATGTTGGTCCGCGATGGTTAAAATAGACTCCAGCTCTGACGGTTGCCACACCCGACCTACCGGATTATGCGGTGAGCAGAGGAGCAGCATGCGCGCCTGTTGCGCGCACGCCGTCAGGTGGCCCATATCCATCTGGTATTGCGGCTGGTGTGCGTGATCGGAGGTCAGGCGCAACGGGTTTTCAAGCAAATGCCGCTGCTGGCCGGTGACCGCTGAAAAAAACGGAAAATACACGGGTGGTTGCACGATCACCCCGTCGTTGGGGGCGGTGAGGGCCGCGACGACCAGGTTGAGCGAGGGCACCACGCCGGGCGTGAGCACAATCCATTCGCGCTGGACTGGCCAACCGTGCTTGATTAGTAGCCAATCAATCAGCGCTTGATACAGGCTATCGGGTGCCAGGGAATAACCAAACACCGGATGGGCGATGCGCACTTGCAGCGCCTCAGTCACTGCTGCGGGCACGGCAAAATCCATATCGGCCACCCACATGGGCATGACCTCGGTGGTGCCGAAGGTCTGCTGGCGGCCATCGTATTTTAATGCGCCGCTACCTTCACGCGCGATGGGCTGGTCAAAGCGGCTGCTCAACGCACGCGCTCCCATAGCGTCACTTCTGACAGTGTATGCTGGAATTTGTGGCGGGTTTCACGAATCACAAACGGAATCTCTACCGGGGCTTGCATGAGTGTAAAGTGCGGGCTTAGCAGCGCTTTCAGGCCATCCAGCGTGGTCACATTTTCGCCATCTTGCTTGTAGCCGCCTATCCATTCCTCACGCGGGGTGTGCTCTTCCAGCCAGGTATACGGCGAGGTGATCATGAGTACGCCGCCGATATTCAGGCGTTCGTGAATGCTGCTTAAGAACTGGCGCGGGCTATACAGCCGGTCAATTAAATTGGCGGCCAGAATAAAGTCGTAGCCGGTGAATTGAGGCTTGAGGTTGCAGGCATCGCCCTGCCAGAATTCCACCTTGTCGACCACCTGGTCTAAGCCTAAGGCACTCAGTGTGCGCTCCTGGTAGCTGACCAAGTCGCCTTCATTGACCATGGTGTAACGCAACACGCCCTGTTCGGCCGCTTGTAACGCCAAGCCAATAAAGCGGGCAGAAAAGTCTATGCCGGTGACGTGATCAAACTGTGTGGCCAGCTCAAAAGTGGCACGGCCGGTGGCACAGCCTAAATCGAGCGCTTTGCGTTTTGGTTTGGCTTGCAAATGCTGCAGGGCATAATCGCTCAGCGCTTTGGGGAAGTTGGGTACGCCAAAATAGCTGTCACCATAATGGAATTCGGCATACTCGGACAGCTGCTTGTCAGATTCGTAATACGAGCTGTTATTTTCTACGGGGGTATCAGTCACAATATAGCGGAATCCTGCATGTTGAAAAAAATGTCGGCGAAAGGCGTAGCGCGCACTTTTAATCGCCTCGTTGCCCGTTGAGATCCAGGAGCCGCCCTTGATGAGATTATGGCGGCCATCATAGGTCGGGGTGGTAAAGTCATCGTACAACGGGTGTACTTTAAAGCCATCAAACGGAAAAATGGGTGTTTCTGTCCATTGCCAGACATTGCCCACCACATCATACAGCTCACCATGCGCAAACTGGTTGACCGGGCAAGACGATGCTCCATGGTCTAAAAACAGATTGGCAAGATGGCCGTTGGTGACCTGGGCGTCGGACAAGCCTGCATGTTCATACAGACTATACCACTCCTGCTCGCTGGGCAGACGCACTGGTTTGCCCAGCTGTGCCGACAGCCAATTGCAAAACGCTTTGGCCTCATGGTAATTGACTTCTACCGGCCAGCTCCATGGCATGTCGATTTCTTCCGTCAGCAGGCGCAGTTGCCAGCCGGAGGCTTGTTTGATCCAAAACGTGGGATGCTCGGCTTGCGTGTAGGTGCGCCAGGCCCAGCCTTCTTCTTGCCAGTAGGCCTCTGCCTGGTAGCCGCCCGCTTCCACAAAGCGTAAAAACTCGGCATTAGAGGTCAGGTATTGGGCCGCCTCAAAGGCCGGGCAGTGGCCGTGAAATTGACCGTATTCGTTATCCCAGCCGTAATACGTGTCTGACTTGCGCAACACAATTTCACGCGCCGGGATAGGCACCAAGCGATTTTCAGGGGCGACTACATCCCGCGCAGCAGAGGGTGCCCATGCGGGGGAGGGGTTAACATACTGTAAGGCATGTTGCCGGATCAGTACCGAGCTGGTTTCCAGATGGATGCGCTCATGCTCAATGCCCATCAGAATCGGCCACCACGGGCTCTCCCAATCAATCGGCAGCTCAAAAGGCAGGCGCGTGATCAGTTGGTCAACCACTTCGCGCACCTGTGCACGGTAGGCGTTCACCTCCGCTGGCGTTGGCCATTGGTAGTGGGCTTCGTTCACGTCATCCCAGCCCATTTCATCGACGCCGACCGCAAACATGGACTCAAACCTGGGATTCACGCGTTCGCTGATGAGCCCGGCCAGAATCAGCTTGTTGATAAAAAAGGTATGGGTATGGCCGTAGTAAAAAATCAGCGGATGTCTCAGCGCAATGGGTTTCACGTAGTACGCTTCCTCGTTGCTGAGTAACGTAAACAAGGCTTCATAGACATCTGAGGTCTCATGAAAATAAGCCCGTATCTGCTCACGGGTGAGCGATGTGTGATCCTGGCTAAGTAGAAGGCTGCGATGAGGAGGTTTGGTCATGTCTGTCGTGATCGGTTTCGTGGCCTGTCTATCAAGCGCATCTTTAGAGATTGGAAAATAAGCGCACACAGGGGGGAATGCAAATCCCCAGGCAGCGCTTGTTTATTGAATAGCATTTGAAATGATTGGTTCAATTTGAATGCACGATACTCATTTGTGTCGTAGCGATGGATAGGGTGCGCAGCAAACGGCGGCAAGGCTGTTATTCAATTAAACCCAGCCATTGCGCCGCGCCCACCGCTGAGGCCTGCACGGCTTGTTGATAGGTAGCCGTTGCTGGCAAATGGTCAGCCAGCTGGTGTAGCGATCTGTAGCCAGGGTCTAAGCATATGTCTTTTTCGCGGAAGATGCTGTGCTCTTGGGCATAGGTGTCTGCCAGCGCTCGCAGCGATTCGGCCAAGGGCTTGTTGGGCACGCTGGGGATAAAGTCACCCAGCAGCCACAGGTGCACATTCTCCTCTTGGGAGTAGCCTGCTTTAGGGTCAGCCAGCATGAGTGCATGGTCTATTCTGGCCTGAGTTTCAACTTGTTTCGGGTCACCATAGGCGACCTCGTAATATTTCACCTCACGCATGAGCAAAGAGGTCGGGCCGTCAATCGGCACCTGGCCCACCGCATAATAGCCTGCAATCGCGCGCAGGCTTTGCAAATGATGCTCTTTGCCGACAAAGTGGATGGGTTCGCCTTGTGCCTGCAAGGCTTGAATACCCGCCGCCATGTCTTTGGTCGCGGCGTAAATCAGCGCGGCGCTCTGTTCGGGACTACTATGCTTGGCACTATCACGCTCGGCACTAGCATGCTCGACACTTTTTCGGGCCAGGCTGTAGTTGATCATGGCGGTGCCGTTGCGATACAGCTCCAGCGCACTGGCGGCAGCGACTTCACCCTGCGCATCCAGCACCACCGACACAGCCATTTTGGTGCCGTTGGCATTGCCGCCCGCCAAGGCAGCCAGCCAATTAGGCAACTGCTCTGCGGGCCATTCCGGGTATTGCTCGCGGGCAAGGGCAAACACTTGTGGCAGCAGCCGGGATTGCTCGGTGACGCTTAAGTTTTGCAACCTTACGATGCTGTGTGCTGGGGGTAGATTGTAGTCGTAGCGGGCGATCATAGTGACCTATTTTAAGTGTGGTACAAGTGAGCATTCAACCGTTTTTCTGCAAGGGTGTCAGCGCACTGATGGTATGAGTGCTGCAGGCTTGCAATCTCGCTACGATGCTGGCTGGCATGCAAAGGCGCTTTAGGCATGAAAACCAGGCATTTTAGGCGGTTGTAATAAATCCTTCACAAAATGGATTCATGATGGACGACATTTGAAATGCCGCCTTTATGAAGTCATTGTTTCCGCATCTCCGACCGCTGTTACTGCTCCTGTTGGCAGCCGTGCAGATGCCTGCTTTTGCAGCGGAGGTTATTGCGCCGCCCGCCTTTGTCAAAGACGGCCTCTCCGCCCATTTTCCTGATCAACATCGTTCACCGCTGGCTGCTGAGCAGCTGGAAGACACGGCGCTTGATCTCAACAAAACCATCTATCTCGCGCTGCAGGCAGATCCACAAATCAAGTCTGCGGTGGAGGGCATTTATCAGGCCGAGGCGGACCTGGTCACGGCCAAGTTGCCGCCTAACCCGGTGATGAACGTCTCCAATACCTTGATGCCGCTGAATCAGTCTTTTAACGTCAATCGCCAAGGCGGCCCTCCGCAGTTTGATCTCGGGGTGGCATATCCGATTGATTGGTTTGTGTTTGGCAAGCGTGCGGCTGAGATGCGCGCTGCCCAACTCGGGGTGGAGGTGGCCAGGGCGAGTGTGAATGACACTATCCGGTTGCGCATTGCTGGGGCGATTGCAGCTTTTTACGATGTGCTGGAGGCGCAAAATTTGCAAGCGCTGGCGCAGGAGGATTACACCGAGCTGGCGGCCCTGAAAGCGTTGACGGAAAAACGGGTGTTAATCGGCGGGGCCGGGTCTATCGAGCTGGATAGAGTGAATTTGTCTTTGCTCTCCAGCCAAACCGAGTTGCGCGCCAAACGGGTGGCTGTGGAAAATGCCATCAGCCGCCTGAAGGCCTTTCTTGGCATGCAAAAGAACAAAGCCATCCACGTGGTTGGCAGCCTGGAGATTGAGCATCCGCAGCCGATCAGTGATCCTGAGCATTTGATCCAGATGGCCGAGGAAAACCGGCCGGATATCGCCATGCTAAAGCGGCAAATCGAACAGTCAGTCGGCAATATCGAGCTCGAAGAGGTCAAGGCTTATCCCTCGGTGGTGACCCATGTGGGGGTGACCCGCCAGTTTCAGAAAGAGGCGATTGGTTTCCCGGATCAGAATGCCTGGGGCATAGGCGTGGATGTTTCGTTGCCGGTATTTGACCGCAACCAGGGCAATATTGCCAAGGCCAAATCCCTCAAAAGACAGAGTGAGCTGGATTTGGATACGCAGCTGATTGAGCTCAGGTCTGAAATCGAGCGTAATTACCACATCTATGACGCTTCGTATCTGGTGCTGGTCAATGAGGCAGACACCAAGTTGGGTGTTTCTAAAGTGATCCGTGACAAGATGAAAGCGGCTTACGCACTGGGCGGCAAGAGTCTGTTCGAGTTATTGGATGCGCAAAGAAACTACCGCGAAACCAATCGCGTACACATTATGACGTTATCCAACTATTGGCATTCGCTCTACGCTTTGAATGCAGCCATTGGGAAGCAGGTTTTAAAATGAGTCAATTACAAAAAAAAGGCGCCCTGTTTGCACTGGTGTTGTTGGGGATGGTAGGTGCCGGGCTTTATTATATGACCGCACACTCGGCCAAACCGGCGGTCGCGTCGGCACCGGCCCAGCAGGGGCAGGCAGTGACGCTGTTGCGGAACGGGCAAATCCTGATTGATCCGGCTTCAACCTTTAATCGCAAGATTCTGCGCGAGCAGCTGCAACTGCAAGCGGTCAGTTTGCCGGACTTGACCGTGACAGGCAGCATTATTGCCAAACGAAAACCGACCAGCGCGGCCGACGATGAGCAGTATGAGTTCATCAATCAGCAAATCTCCAGTTTGTATGCCAACTGGAAAAACGATGGCAATGAAATCGAGTTTCTGAGCAAGCAGTACAAGAAAACTGCCGAGCTGAACGAGGCTAAGTTGCACTCGCAATGGATAGAGGTGGAGCGCCTGAAAAAACTGGTGGATATCGGCACAGAAGCTGCCAGAGACTTGAGCCTGTCGGAAGCCAACTTGCTGCAGGCGCAGCTGGAAGGGCAGAAAGCACTATTTGATATTCAGAGCGCTTTAAACCAGGCAAGAAACAACCGTGCGGATGCGGAACGTCAGCTGTTTCAGCAGGGCATAGACATTGATTTACTGATCCGCCTGAAGGCGGATGAAGTGCTGGTGGCGGGCGATGTGCCGGAAATGAATGCCGGCAAGGTGTATGCAGGCCAGGCCCTGACCACCGTGTTTTACGGCAATGCGGATAAACCGTTTGCGGGTAAGCTGGCGAGTATTTCTCCGCTGGTGTCATTTGAGAAGCGTTCCTTACGCATTTACTATGCGCTGCAGGACAGCCTGCATCAGCTCAGGCCCGGCATGTTTGCCGATATCCAGTTAGGCACTGAGCAGCGCAAAAAAATGCTGGTGTCGAATGAGGCCCTGATTCATCTCAATAAAAAAGATTATGTCTTTGTCTTGAGCCAGCCGAATACCTGGAAGCTGGTGGAAGTGACCATCGGCGATAATTTTGATCGTAAATCAGTTGAAGTCCTGTCCGGGCTGCGAGAACACGACACCATCATTGCGCATGGCGCCATTTTGCTCAAGCCCTTGGCCATCAAGGCGGTAGAGATTGTGAATGCGGACGAGAGTGCTGCATCATGATGGCGAAATTGATTCGCCAGGCATTGCAGTACAAATGGATCGTCATCGGCGGGCTGGTGGCGCTGAGTCTGTTGAGCCTGTATTCCCTGTCGCGCATGAAAATCGATGCCTATCCGGATATTTCATCGCAAATGGTGCAGATCATTACGGTGTTTCCGGGCAAGGCACCCGAGGATGTCGAGCGCCAGGTCACGGTGCCGCTCGAAATCCTGATGAAAAATGTCCCCAATGTGGAGACCGTCCGCTCGCGGACCATCTTTGGTTTGTCGGTGATTCAGCTTATTTTCAAGGAAGGCACCGAAAGTTACTGGGCCCGGCAGCGCGTGCAGGAAAAACTTTCACTGTTTACGTTGCCGCCGGGGGCTGAGGCCGAGCTAGGGCCACTGGCGACGGCGTATGGGGAGATGGTGCGCTATCAATTAACCGGCGGTGAGGGCAGCGATCTGGTGCAGTTGCGTACCCTGAATGACTGGGTGGTGATCCCCAGGCTGTTACGGGCGGATGGGGTAGCCGAGGTCACCAATTTCGGCGGCTATGAGAAACAGTACGGCATTATTCTGAATCCCTCGCAATTGCGCCGCTACGATGTGTCGGTGAATGATGTGATTGAGGCCGTGCAATTAAACAACGCCAACTCGGGCGGCAGCCTGCTGTCGCGAGGCAGTATGTCGTTTGTCATTCGCGGTGAAGGTGCGATCAAGAGCAAGAAAAATATTGAGGATAGTTTTCTCAAGAATATCGATGGCCAGCCCATTTACGTGCGCGATGTGGCCAGTGTGCAAATCAACAAAAAGATTCCGGCCGGGATTTTTAGCAAGAATACGGTGGATGAATCCGTCGAAGGCATCGTCTTGCTCAGAAAAGGCGAAAACCCCTCCGAGGTGCTGGCCAGGGTCAAACAGGCGATACAGGAGTTGAACGACGGCATGCTGCCCAAGGGCGTCCAGCTGGTGCCATTTTATGACCGCAGTGAGCTAATCAACAGCACCTTGCATACGGTGACGCATAGCGTGGTGTTAGGCATTGCGCTGGTGTTGCTGGTGCTGTTCTTGTTTTTTGGACGGCCCTCGCTGGCTATTCTGGTGGCCTTGACCATTCCGGTGGCGTTGGTGTTTGCCTTGCTGGTGATGTATTTGACCGATATCCCGATTGGCTTGCTGTCCTTGGGTGCGATTGATTTCGGTGTGCTGGTGGATGGGGCGATCATCATTTCTGAAAACATAGCCAGACGTCTGGATGAGCGCAATCATGCCGCGGATCCGCCATCGGTGGAGCTCACGGTGCTCAATGCCACGCTGGAGGTGGAAAAACCAGTATTCGTTTCAATTTTGCTGATTATTGGCGGCTTTTTGCCTCTGATCTCGCTCACGCATATTGAGGGCTTGTTATTCCGGCCCATGGCTATGACCATTATTTTTGCACTGATAGGCGCCAGTTTATTCTCCTTCTTTGTGGTGCCGGTGCTGGCGACCATGATCTTTAAACAGGGATTCAAGGAGCGGCACAACCCTGTCCTTGAGCGCGTGAATCAGTGGTATACCCGGGGCATCACGCACTTGTTGCGCCATGCCTCGAAAACGCTGCTGGCGGTGTTTGCCAGCCTGATCTTGCTGCTGGTGTGGGTGGTGCCCAAAATCGGCAGTGAGTTTTTACCATATATGGATGAAGGCGTGGTCTGGGTACGCGCCAATTTCCCGGAGGGGACATCGCTTGAGCAGACCGCACTGTTTGGCAAGCGCTTGCGCGAAATTGCGCTGCAGTACCCGGAGGTGAAGTATGCCACCATTCAGACCGGCCGCAATGACAGCGGCACCGACCCGTATCCGCCAAGCCGGATCGAGATGATGATTGTGCCGCAACCGCATGAGCGCTGGCAGCAGTTTGCCACCAAGGCCGAGTTGATTGTTGCCCTGGGGCAGGCATTTAGAAATGAGTTTCCAACCACCCGATTCAACTTTACCCAGCCCATCATCGATAGTGTGACAGAAGATTCTAACGGCACCTCGGCCGATATGGCGGTGGAGTTTTCCGGGCCAGACCTTGATGTGTTACTGGGCTTGGCCAGGCAGTCTGAGGATTGGCTGAAAACGGTGGACGGTGCGGTGGATGTGAACATTGAGCAGGAGGGGCCGCAGCCGCAGCTGGTTATTACGCCCAACCGTGCCTTGTGCGCGCGCTACAAAGTCAATATTCATGATCTTTCGGCGTTTATTGATAATGCGATTGGCGGTGCACCCGTGGGCGTGATTTACGAAGGCGAGCGCAGGTTTGATATTGTGGCCAAGTTTGACAAGGCGGCCATCAGCTCTGTCAATGCCATAGAACGCTTGCCGGTGACCAACACCGATGGCGTGACGATCCCGCTGTCGCAGGTCGCTACCATCCGTGTGGTAGATGGGCAAACGATTATCGCCCGCGGTGATGGCAAGCATAGAATCACCGTGCGCAGCGACATCCGTGGCCGCGATCAGGGCGGCTTCGTCGCCGAAGCGCAGCAGTTGCTGGCACAAAAAATGGTGATTCCAAACGGCTACCGGATGAGCTGGATCGGCATGTATGAAAATCTGGACCGTGCCGCCAACCACTTCAAGGTGCTGGTGCCGCTGACCATGGCCATCATCTTTGCCATCCTGTTTTTCTTTTTTAAATCCTATCGCGATACGCTGGTGGTGTTGTCTGTGTTGCCCGCCGCGCTGGCGGGCGGGCTGTTGGCGCTGTTCATGCGCGGCATGCATCTGAATGTGTCTACCGGGGTTGGCTTTGCCGCCGTGTTTGGGGTGTCGATCATGAGCGGGGTACTCATGGTTAAAACCATTAAAAACTACTCAACGCAGGGGCAGGCCTTGCATACCGCGATTATTGAGGGGGCCAGCGTTTGCATGCGGCCAGTCATGATGGCCTCATTGGTCGCGATCTTGGGCTTGCTGCCCGCCTCACTCGCGACGGGGCTGGGCTCGGATGTACAACGTCCACTGGCGACGGTGATTGTATGGGGGCTGTTCTTCTCGTCAGTGATTTCGCTGTTTATTTTGCCGGTGATGTATCAGGCCTTGCACGGCAGACATGCCAAGCCAGAGATTGCATCCGCACTGGCATGAGATGCCCGATAAAAAAGCCGCCTAGTGCGACTTTTTTATCAGAGGCTGTACAGGCTCAGCCGCACAGCCATCCTCCATTATTTGGCATGTAGCCTGGCATTCAGTTGGTCGATGACCTCTGCCCAGTCCGCATCCTTCAATATTTCCTCTCTTAAAAAAGCGGCTTGCGCCGGTGTCCAATACGGGGCATCCGCCAGTGAAATGGTGCCTGCAAGTTGACGATGCGTGTTGATAAACTGTTCAATCTCGGCATCACTATTTGGCAAGCCGAGTTGGGCAAACAGATTGTTGAGGCTGTGTAGTGACGCTTCCATAAGGCGGACTCCTGACGTTGTGGGGTTGACTAAGCACGCAATCAGCGAGGCGGGCAAACGATTCACCTGCCTACCTGCGCGGTCATTGAGGTCACCAGTCTACGCCGAAACTTGGTCGGCTAGTGGTTCTCTGACGGCTGCCTGGACTCAGGGGTGATCCAGCCGCTTTTGATCTGGCGGGCCAGCGGTAAACTGGCCAGCAAGCACCGAATAAAGTGGTCGACTGAAAATGCGCGAGGTGACGGTGGCAATCAGTGACACCGCCATCAGGCTGATCACCATTTCATGGCCGTCTATCATCTCCATGACAATAATAAACGAGGTGATGGGCGCTTGTGTCACGCCAGCCAGAAAGCCGGCCATGCACAAGGCACTAAAGGCAATGGTGAGGTGGTGGTAATGAAAAATGCTGGCTAAGTCATAGCCGATGCCCGCGCCTATAGAGAGGGCCGGGGCAAAAATGCCACCAGGGATCCCACTTAAATAGGTGAAGATGGTGGAGAGGTATTTGACCACAGGGTAGTACCAGGTTTCATTGATGGAGCCATTGAGCATGGCTTTGGTGAGTGAATATCCTGAGCCATTGGCGGCACCATGACTGACAATGCCCAGGCCGGCTACCAGCAGCGCACAAAAGCCCGTCCAGTACAGCGGATGACGAGTACGCAAGCGGGTGATTCTGCCGGGCAGGTTTTCTGTGAGTTCGATCAGGGTTTTGCTGAAGATGCCGCCAAACACGCCACACACCAGCCCGCCAATCAGCACGGGCAGCAAAATTTGCGTATCAATCGGACTCACTCTGAGGCTGCCAAAATAGGTGTAATTGCCTTGCAATGAAATCGAAACCAGCCCGGACAAGACAATGGCCGAAATCATCACGCCATTGGTTCTTTGCTCAAATTTGCGGCTGAGCTCTTCTATGGCAAAGATAATCCCTGCCAGCGGGGTATTGAACGCCGCCGAAATGCCCGCGGCCCCACCGGCCAGAATCAGGTGTTTAGGGTCGATTTGAAAGGTTTGCGGCAAAAAGCGGCGAAAGGCATGCATGATGCTGGCCCCCACCTGTACCGAAGGCCCTTCTCTGCCTGCGGAAAAGCCTGCGGCCAGGCCGAGGATGACCAGCCCCATTTTGGAGACCGCAATTTTAATCGATACCAAATGGCCAATCGGCTGATGTTCTGCGTACGACAGCGCCGCCATGGTCTGCGGGATGCCGCTGCCGGCAGCGCCGGCAAACCAGCGCTTGGTCGCCCAGACAATAAAAATGCCTACCACGGGCATGACGATGAGCGGTAGCCACCAGAGCGCCGATTGCATCTGATCAAACCAGGCGATGGCATACTCGGTGGCACGGGCAAACAACACAATGACCAGCCCGGTGATGATGGCCGCAGACCAGATGATCAGACGGCCTAGCCACAGATGCACATCAGTCATTTTGATGGAGGCGAGGATATTTTTCAGGTCGTTCAGCATGGAGGTATCGCTGCCAGTTTACCGAGAGTGGGTGCTTGCGCGATGCACTAAACCTAAGTTCATGAGCGCAGGCTTTAACAAAAAGGCACTTACATCATAACAAATATGATGAGCATAAATACTTGTTATGACGTTTAAAGTAGCTCTTCGACGTGCTTTTTGATATTTGCCGCCATTTTGGGGGTGGGCAAATCATTGGTGTCGGTGCCAAACGGGTCTTCAATTTCTTCGGCAATCAGCTCCAGGCTGGCTAAGACGTAAAAGATAAACACCACCACCGGGATCACGTAATAGCCCAGGCTAAACACAAAGCCGAACGGTAACGTCATCACGTAGAAGAAAATGAATTTTTTGATGAACGCGCTGTAAGAGTAAGGGATCGGCGTGTTTTTGATCCGTTCGCACACCCCGCACACTTCGGTGAAGGCTTTGAGTTCGTCATGAAGGATAAAAAACTGGTCACCGCTGATTTTGCCTGAGGTATAAAGCAGGTTGGCTTGTTGAAAAATGCGCTTGGCGATCTGGTTGGGGTGGTGCTCATGGTGGTCAATGTCCAGATCCAGGCCTTCAAACAGCATTTTGCTCACCTCGGCATTCATCAAATGTTGGGAAAGTACGGTGGCATACGTGGGGATAATTTTTCTGAAAAAATCACGGTCATGGTCATCGCCCAGGTAAGCCGATAGCTTGATTGCCAGATTGCGGCTGTTATTGACCAGCGCCCCCCAGGCTTTGCGGCCCTCCCACCAGCGGTCGTAGGCGGTATTGGTGCGGTAGGCCAGCAACAAGGACAAGACAAAACCGACGGTGGTGTGTATCAGCGACAGGTTTTTGACATGGCTGCTGTCTGCCAGCTTCCAGTATTCGATTTCGAGATAGGCAATGCCCCCGGCATACGCCCCGATCAATAGCATCATCGGAATCAGTTGGCGGAAAGTATCGGACTCGTGAAAACGGAAGATGAAGGTCAGCCAGTCTTTGGGGTTGTATTGAATCATGCGCGTTCCAGTGAAATATTGGCTTGAGTTTAGCATGGCAGTCACACAATTTTGGGCGTCAGCGCCGCGCGGTTCTGGCGGCCTTTCCCAATCACTCAACTATTTTTAAATTATTTTCAAAAAATCTGTAAGGCCGCGTCAATGACATCGACTAAGGGTTGCAGAACACATTTTCTGTTTCACTTTTTTAATTGAATCCTTAGGAGATAGTATGAAAACGACTCAAAAATTGGCCAGCGCAGCATTGTTAGGGTTATTCACTGCAACGGTGATGAGCGCAAGCCCTGCATTTGCGGGCGATGAAGGCAAGTCTGGCTGCAATGGCAAAGATAACGCTAAGATGGAAAAAGCCAACTGCAAAACCGCGGACGGTAAAGAGAAGCATGCTTGCAAAGGCAAAAACTCCTGCAAAGGCCAGGGCGGCGATGGCAAAAATGCATGTAAGGGGCATGGTTCATGCGCGACGGACGGCAGCAAGTAAGCAGGTCATTTTCTTGAATCATTTCAAGGTGGCGGGGCAGTGGCCCTGCCGCTTTGCAAGGAGTGAATTGTCATGCTGCTGACCAATCCTGTAACAAATGCATTCCCCAATCTGGGCTTTGGACTGGGCCTCAGGCCCACGCACTACCCGTATATTTTTGAACAGCAGCCACAGGTGGACTGGTTTGAAATTATTTCTGAAAACTTTATGGATACCGACGGCAAGCCCAAGCGCAACCTGGCGCGTATCAAGGAGCAATACCCGATCGTCATGCATGGCGTGTCGATGTCTATCGGCAGTGTAGATGCCTTGAATTCTGAGTACCTGACCAAGCTCAAGGCCTTGATCGATTGGGTGCAGCCCGCCTGGATCTCTGACCATTTGTGCTGGACCGGCGTGGCACATAAAAATACCCATGACTTGCTGCCGCTACCCTACACCGAAGAATCGCTCAAACATATCGTGCAACGGATTCGGCAGGTGCAGGACCGGCTGGGACGCAGAATTGCACTCGAAAACCCATCGACTTACCTGGAGTTTCAGCATTCCACGATCCCGGAAGCCGAATTTATTGCGGCCATGGCGCAAGCGGCCGACTGCCATTTGCTGCTGGATGTGAACAATGTGTATGTGACAAGCTACAACCACCGGCTGGACGCACAAGCCTATCTGGATGCCTTGCCACTAGAGCGGGTCATTCAGGTACACCTTTCCGGCCACCGCAATAAAGGCAGCCATATCGTAGATACGCATGATGACCATGTGACGGATGCGGTGTGGGGACTGTATCAATATGTGGTGCAACGAGCAGGCCGCGTGCCGAATACCATGATTGAGTGGGATGACCAGATTCCAGAATTTCCGGTGTTGGCCGCTGAGCTGGATAAAGCCCGGCAAGTGGCTAGCCAGGCCAGCACGTATGTATTGCCAGACACCGCCAAGCCGGTTGCGGCATCTGTCCCGGCCCTGCAACCGTCTTTACTGCAGGCGCAAACCCACTTACAGCAAGCCATTGTGCTGGGCGATCGCCTGGATAGCCGCCCGGCAGACTGGATCCGCGCCAAGGATGACTTTGCGCCACAAGCACAATTAGCGGTGTATACCGAAGCTTACCGTTACCGCTTGTTTGATGTGGTGGCCGAAGATTATCCGGTGTTGGCGCACTACCTGACTGCCCCTGTATTTGACGCGCTGCTGTGGGCGTTTATTGCAGCGGTACAGCCCGACCATTTTAATATCGGCCGCTTTGCCCTCAAGCTCCCCTCTTTTATACAAACAGCGTTGCCGGAAGATGGCTTTGCCCACGCGCTTTGCCAGCTGGAAACATTGGTCGCGCAAATGACCGACCCTGCTGAAACCCCCGTGCTGCAAGCTTCGCAACTACAGGGACTCACGCCGGAGGGGTTGATGGACTTGCAACTGATGCCTCGGGCTGCATTAACGCTGGTGCAGTTTAACTACGGCGTGAATGCTTACTATCAGGCGGTGATGGACGAAGCACCGCCACCTGGTGCCGACCCCGCTGACGAGTATCTGGTGGTGTACCGCCATGAGGATGTGGTTTGGCGCATGACGCTGGAGGCACAGGAGTTTACGCTGCTAAGCAGATTATTTAGCGGCGCGACAGTGGGCGAGGCGTTATCTGCACTGGACGACGAAGCTGGACCTGCCGTGATGGCTTATTTTTCAAAATGGATGAGAAACGGTTTGCTGGCCTCACCAGCGCTTGAAGCGACAGCCATGCAGCTTACTCATCCGCAACAGGAGGAAACACATGCGTATATTTTTTGATTTATTGATTGCCTGGCCACAAAAAGTGGCTGCGCATTTTGAATGGCTAGGCCCATTGGTCGCCCGGGTGGTGGTGGGGTATACCTTTATGCTCACAGGCTGGGGCAAGCTGACAAATTTGCCAGCGATCATTGAAAACTTTCAAAGCTGGGGCATTCCTTACCCGGAAATTTTGACGCCGTTTGTGGCCGGCTGGGAGTGCTTTGGCGGCTTGGGCCTGATCTTGGGATTGATGACGCGCATTTGTGGCGGGGCGTTGGCGGTGGTGATGGTGGTCGCGATTATTTCGGCAAAACTGGCCGATATTGATTCGCTGGAAACCTTGCTCGGCTTTGAAGAGGCGACCTATTTTGCCGTGTTCACCTGGTTGGCGATTTGCGGCGCAGGCAAGGCCTCGCTGGACTATTTGTTAACGCGGCGCCTTCAGTGATCCATTGCTTGAATCTTGCGATTGCGAGTGTTCAAACGCGGGTAGCAGGGCCGGGCATACCGGCCGTATAGCCACTATTCTGTTTATTCCTTAATTTTTATTTTTAAGTCTTGTCTTGCGAGTAAATTAGGCAGCTGTAGGCGCCGATCGTAATCGGTGCGGCATGGGCAAATCCATCGAGGCTGGTGTTTTCGGCGGTCAGGTCGCTGGAGGCGGTTTCATCCATGTCTGCGTGATACTGCTTGGCGTCACTATTGAAACGGAGTTTCCATCGGCCGGGATGTGGCAGCCCGATGACATAATTTTCTTTGCGGCCCTCGGCAAAGTTAAACACCACGATGACATCATCGCCAGCACCGCCTGCCGCCCAGCGGTGTATGGCAATCAGTTTGTCTTGGTCGTTGATATGGTAGACCGCAATGGCTTGTCCGCTGAGGCCTGCTGTGTCCCCGGCGCGATTCAGGCGCAGCTGGATCAAGTCGCGATAGAGCGCAACAATCCCAGCGTATTGTTCGGCGCGTTGCCAGTCTATCGGACGGTCATCTCTAAACCATTGGTCGCGCAGAAATTCCTGACCCTGAAATAACATGGGAATGCCGGGGGCGGTCATGACCAGGGCTGCGCCTAGACAGCTGCGCTTGATGGCATAACGGCCAGGGGGATCATTGCCATCAATTTCAGACACCAGGCGCTGTTTGCCATTGGCTACTTCATCGTGGGATTCGGTGTAAATGACGCGTTGGTAGGCGTCTTGGTTGTAGCGGTTGAGCAGGGCATCGCGGACCGCAGCCATGGAGCGGTGACAGTCTTCAATTTCGGTCAAGACCTGGCGGATGGGGTGCACAAAGCCCGCGTCCCACTGGCTGCCGAAATGTGCGCCGCCATCTTCGCGGTGTTGTGTCAGTTTCGCATCATTTTGTAAGTCTTCTGCAATGGTGATTTTGCCTGGATAGCGCTGTTGAATTTCGCCATTCAGCCATTGCAGCAAGCTCCAGCCCTCGGCAATCAACTGACTGGCATCTGCCGAAACACTGCGGATATAGAGGGTCATGTCGTAGCGCAAGCCGTCTGCATGATAATCCCCCAGCCACATCATGGCGTTATCAAAAATATATTGGCGCACTTCGCTGCGACCATAGTCCGGGCGGGTTTCGCCCCAGGGGGTAGATGAACGGTCATCATTATAAAAATAAATGCCGCCTTTATCGTTTTCATGCCAGCCATCAAATTGCCATAAGCTAATATCAGAGGGGCCAAAGTGGTTATATACCACATCGACAATTACCGCGATGCCCAGCTCATGGGCTGCGGTGACAAAGCGTTTGAACGCCTCAGCACCACCATAGGCACTTTCAATGGCAAATGGATGTGCCGGGTTGTAGCCCCAGGAATAGTCACCTGCAAACTCTGCAATCGGCATGATTTCAATGGCGTTGATTCCCAGCGCTTTGAGATAAGGCAAGCGTTCAATGGCCGTATCAAAGTTGCCAACCTGTTGTGCTTGACTATCATTGTTGGCATCGCCAGTTTGAGTGTTGCCAGTTTGAGTGTTGAAGGTCCCGATATGCAGCTCGTAAATCACCAGTTGATTCCAGGGGGGCATTTGAAACGGCTTAGACGGACTTTCAAATAAATCCTGCGGTGGCACCACGGCATTGCCTGCAGAATTGGTAACGATTTTTGCATAGGGGTCAATGCGCTGTAACGCTTGCTCATTCGCAATGAGGTGAAACTGGTATTCGTCCCCGGCTTGGGCATGCGGAATGTTCACATACCAGTAGCCATTGCCCTCCTCAAAGCAGGCGTCTTGGCCCGCTTGCCAGTCATTAAAGTTGCCAATGACGCTCACTTGCTGGGCGTGCGGAGCCCATACCCTGAATGCCACGCCATCGGCATGCGTAATCGCGCCCATGCCAGGTAAAGGTTCGATGACGGGCTTGGTGTGTGGCGTAGTCATAAGGCGGCTCCAGCAAACAGGTGAAAGAGGGGAGGTCAAGAAAAAGCGTGTACAACAGCGCTGTACGTCATGAACATACCCTGCCGATGCTGACAGGCGTAGTCGTCATTTTCTGATACGGTTGTCAGTATTGTCTGGCAAATGATTCTGACAGCTTATTGCGCACTGGGCCGACAAGCGCTGGGCGTAGGATGCACATGAAAACGCACAAGGTGTTGGACAGAAAACCGTTAGCCTTCTTTGGTCAACATCTGGCAAACCATGGCACCAATCTCCTGCACCGCTTGCTCTATGGTCAGCGTCCACAAATGGCTGAAGTTGAGCCGGATGTAGTGGGTCAGGTCTTTTTTGCGCGAGAAAATCGTGCCAGGTGCCACCGTGATGCCGTTGTCGATCGCGGCACGGTAAAGGGCCAGCGCATCCACGCTGGCTGGCAGTTTTACCCAGATGACATAACCGCCTTGAGGCACAGAAAGCTGTGTGCCCGCTGGGAAACTTTGTTCAATCACATTACGGATCAAGACGTAATTGGAGCGCAAGGTGTGTCTTAATTGCTTGAGGTGTTGCTCAAAGCTGTCGCGCTGCATGAATTTGGCGATGGCAATCTGTGGCGGTGAAGGCAGCGACAGGCTATTCAGGAACATCAGCTGCTCAACCTCCTGACGGTAGCGCCCGGCCACAGTCCAGCCGACGCGGTAACCAGGCGCCAGTGATTTTGAGAAAGACGAACAATGCAACACCATGCCTTGCTGGTCATAGGCTTTGGCAGGCCGTGGCGGCACTTCGCCAAAATACAGCTCGCTATAGACATCATCTTCAATCAGCGGGATCTGCTGCGCGGCCAACAAGCTGACTAAGGCCTGTTTTTTCGTTTCTGGCATGGCAAAGCCCAGCGGATTCTGGAAGTTGGTGGTGAGGACAACGGCAGCAATGCGCACGTTATTGGTCATCGCCTGCAAGGCATCAAGGTCTATGCCGCTGTGCGGATCGGTGCGCAACTCGGCGACTTTCATGCCCAGGCGTTCTACCGTATGGGCCAGTGCATAGTAACCGGGGGATTCGAGCGCGATGGTATCTCCCGCTTTAGCCACCGCTTGCAGACATAGCGTAATTGCCTCGGTTGCGCCGTGGGTAATCACAATGTCATCGGGCGACACATCCATGCCATGCATGAGGTAACGCCGCGCAATCTGCTGGCGTAATAGCTCGTTGCCAGGAGGCAAATCGCTCAAGACGCCCCACTCGCCCTGATCATCGGTCAGCGCTTTTTCATACTGGTGGATTTTTTTGAGCGGAAATAGCTGTGGATCCGGGAATGGCGAGCCCAGCGGCACCGTGCCAAATTCGCGGATGGATTTAAGCGTAGTGAGGACTAACTTGCTGGCGTCGACTTCGGCCAGGTTGAGGTCTTTTGCCAGCGGTGAGGCGGCCTTTTGCTGCAGGCGTTTGCGCGGGGTCACGTAGTAGCCGGACTGCGGATGGCTGCTGATGACGCCTTCTTGCTCCAGCAATAAATAGGCGCGCAGCACGGTGCTGATGCTCAAGCCATATTGCTGGCTGGCTTGCCGTACCGAGAAGATTTTTTCGCCTGGCCGCAATACGCCTTCATCAATCATGGCGCGGACGCGGGCGGCAAACGAGACGTAAAGCTTCATGGATGGCAAGGCTTGCGGGTGTGAAGATGCTTGCCATTATACGTGAAGCCAGCGGGCGAGGACTCGACCGTGACATGCCTGATGGCAGTATTGATTTAGCACCAGCGATGAAAAAAGCCTGTGGACGCGCACAGGCTTTTCGGAACAGGTTCAGGCGTTGATTATGCTGCTTGCAAAGCGAGCGCAACCTCTGCCCCAGCGGCGGTCAAGCTGGCAACCAAGCGGTCTTTTTGCGCACATACGTGAACCAGCGCTTGCTCATCCAGTGCGGTCAACAGGCGCTGCACAGTGCTCATGCGCAGCTCGAGACGTTTGCATAGCGCGGCCAGTGGCATATGTGCACGGCCTTGGCTGTGTTCGGTATACAAGCATTCGAGGATGCTTAACAGCATCACTGCGCTTGGGTCCAGCGGCGTCAGGTTGATGGGGGTTTCATCTAGCGCCTGCCTGTTTTCAACCTCGGGCGTTAATGTCACCTCAGCTGCGAGCATGGACTGTAAGCTGTGGTCACGTTCAAGCAGCATGGGCGACCTCAGGGGTAGTGGTTTTCTCGATGATCACCGGAATCGATTTTGAGGTCGGGGTGCGCGAATCGTCGGCCACACTCTCCAGTGGCACCAGGTTATTGGTTTCCGGGTAATAGCCACTTAGGCAGCCTGACGGAATATCGTAAGCCACGACCAAAAAATTGTCTGCGCGGCGCGTGATGCCATCCTGCCAGACGCTGACCAGATTGATCCAGTCCCCGGCTTGCAGGCCCTGGCGAGTGATATCGGCCGGGTTCATGAAAATGACGCGGCGTTCCCCAAACACCCCGCGGTAGCGGTCATCCATGCCATAAATGGTGGTGTTGTACTGGTCATGTGAACGGGTGGTCATCAGCACAAATAACTGGTCGCCATATTGCTCACGGGCCTGATGGATGGGCGAGTTGTTAGGGATGGCTTGCAGCGTGAATTCCGCCTTGCCGGACGCCGTGTTCCAGATACGCTCGCTGGAGGGCACGGGCAGGCGGAATCCGCCTGGGTGCTTGATGCGCTCGTTATAGTCTTTAAACGCGACCGGCAGGGTTTGTTCAATCAGGTCACGGATTTTGCTGTAATCCTCAATCAGCGCCAGCCAGGGGATGTTGCTTGCCTTGAGCGTTGCCGCGGCCAGGCGCGCCACAATCGCCGGCTCTGATAACAAGTGCGGCGAAGCAGGTTTGTTCATGCCGTAGGAAATATGCACCATGCTCATAGAGTCCTCCACGGTCACACCCTGTGGGCCTGTGGCCTGTGTATCGATTTCGGTACGGCCCAGGCAGGGCAGAATCAACGCCTGTTTGCCATGCACCAGGTGACTGCGGTTGAGCTTGGTGGTGACATGGGCAGTCATCTCGCAATTGCGCATGCCTTGCCAGGTGCGGTCAGTATCTGGCGTGGAAATCGAGAAGTTACCACCCAGGCCAAAAAAGAATTTTACTTTGCCTGCAATCATGGCGTCGATGGCGCCGACGGCATCGTAACCTGGTGCTTTCGGCACATTGAGGTCAAACACCTGGTCCAGCCGTTGCAGAAACTCCAGCGGCATTTTTTCATAAATGCCCACTGTGCGGTTGCCCTGTACGTTGCTATGGCCGCGTACAGGGCACAGGCCTGCGCCTTCCTTGCCGATATTGCCGCGCAACAGCATCAGGTTGACCAGGGTTTTAATGGTGGCCACGCCATGTTTGTGCTGGGTAATGCCCATGCCCCAGGTCGCAATGACGCGATCCCCCGTGGCATAAATGCGGGCAATTTCCTCAATTTGTGCCAAGGGGACGCCGGATTCTTCAACGATGACCTCCCAGCTTTCCTGACGCGCATCTGCGGCAATCGCCGCAAAGTTATTGGTGTGTTCGGCAATGAAATCGACATCGACCACGCGCTCGGTGCCGTGCAGAATGGCTTCGTCATCCCACTGAATGACGAACTTGATCATGCCTTTGATCAGCGCCAGGTCCCCGCCCAGCTTGGGCTGGATAAACAGGCTGCTGATCTTGCTGCCTTTAAAGCTCAGCATGTCAAACGGGCTTTGCGGGTCGGCAAAACGTTCCAGGCCACGCTCTTTCAGTGGGTTGATGGCGACAATGCGTGCGCCGCGTTTAGCCGCTTCACGTAACTCACCCAGCATGCGCGGATGGTTTGTGGCCGGATTCTGGCCAAAAATAAGTAGCGTATCGGCATGCTCAAAGTCATGCAGGGTCACCGAGCCTTTGCCGATGCCCACCGTGGCAGGCAAGGCAATACTGGTGGATTCATGGCACAGGTTGGAGCAATCAGGAAAGTTGTTGGTGCCAAATGCACGCACAAACAGCTGGTAGAGAAAGGCGGCTTCATTGCTGGCGCGGCCCGAGGTGTAAAACACGGCCTCATCTGGATGATCCAGACCGTTAAGCTGTGTTGCCATCAGCGCAAAGGCCTCGTCCCAGGACACTTCTTCATATTTGTCGGTGACCGCGTTATAACGCATGGGGTGGGTCAGGCGGCCTTCATTTTCCAGGGCGAAGTCGCTCCAGCCCATCAGTTCCGTCACCGTATGTTGGGCAAAAAAAGCCGGTGGGACACGTTTAGCCGTGGCCTCAGCGGCCACCGCCTTCACGCCGTTTTCACAAAACTCAAAGGTAGAGGTGTGTTCTTTGTCCGGCCAGGCACAACCTGGGCAGTCAAAGCCATCGGGCTGGTTTTGTGACAATAGCGTCATCACGCCCTTGACCGGGATTTTTTGCAGCGCCAGTTGGGCGGCCACTTGCTTCAATGCGCCCCAGCCAGCGGCCGGGTGGTGATACGGTTTAATCACAGCTTTGGATTGCGACATAGTTTCCAGTAAGATTGCGTCAGTACGTTTAACAGTGACAACAGGCGAGATTCAACTTGTCTGTCAGTGGGTTGCGCGGATTGCGGATGGTGTTTATCGTAGTCAGGTTGAGGCAACAAAAACAGACACAGAACCGCCCTAATTTTTAGGATACAGTTATTACGGCAGCGATTCAGATTCCTGCAGGGTCAGGCGTGGTTTTCAGTCAAAACGCCATTCCTTAAACGAGAATCCGAGCAGCGTTGCGGGAGTGTTTGACCCAGGCAACACCGCCCATGTGGAGACCTGTGTTGTGCACGTGAGGTTGAGGTGTGCACGTAGATGAAGCAGCAGACTTAGGCGACGTGCTGATAGCGGTATTGTTGGGTATTACGGGTCTGCCAGCGACCCTGTCTAAATGCGTTGATCAGGGTTTTCGCCCGCTCACTGTGCATGCCGTCAAAACCGGGTTGATCCCTATCCAAAAAGTCGGTCAATCCAGTCACATGAGCCAAGTCTTCACGCGTCACATGGCGATACCCCATACTCCAGTCGTTAAAACTGCGCGCATCAATGGGTTCTTCAATCAGCTTCATCACATGATGGTGGCGCTGATCATGCGCGATTTTTTCATAGAGGGCATCGATCACCGCCCGCTCCCCTTCCAGCACTTGAAAGAAACATCCTTCCATGTACAGCAGCATGCCGGTGATGTGCAGGTGGCGGTTGTTCTCTCGCGCCATCGCCAGAAGCTGGATCAGCTCCTGGCTAGACATCAGGTGGTCGGCAATGCTGGTATAGCTCAGCATTACGAGGTCGTTTTCCTGTATCGGATCATGGTCCATGGCAGTTCCTTGATGAAACAGACAAACACTATGACCAGTTTGCTTGGGCGAAGGTTCTGGGTGGATGGGAGTGCATGCCTGAAGCCACGCAGACAAACTTAAGCACCTCATCCCGGCTCGCCAGCAGACTAAAAAATCTGCGGCCATGACGCATGGCATAAAGCAGGCGGCACCCGTATGCAACGCGGCCTTGGGCGTCGCTGATCCTTCAGAATTAAGAGGATTTCTTGAAGGCGGCCTGGTAGGCGCTCACATAGTCCTGCCATTGATGGATGGTCTGATCGGCCACCTGTTTCGCCAGCGTGAGCACGGGGCCTCGCCAGTCGGCGACTTGCGCACCAAACGCCATCAAGGCTTCGCGGTTGGCGGCGCCCAGATAACCGGCATTGCGCAAATGGGCCCAGGCGGTAAGGGCGGCCATGCTGGCAAAAATATTATCCAGCACGCTGAGTTTGCCATCCCACTGCGTGAGGTCTACCCGGTCTTGCGAGGGTTGCAGCGCTTTGATCAAATAAGACTGTTTGTCTACGCACACGGCTTTGAGAAGGGCGGGCGGCAGGATTTGGGCGCCTGCCTGTATGGTCGCGACGCGTTGAGATTCCAGCATCCAGTCAGGTTGTGTGAGTTTGATTGCTGCGGTGTTCAGGTAAGGGCTCAGTGCACTCTGGTTGCTGGCTTTCATGTCTATGAGTGCGCGGCGCTCTGGCCCTTTGCCGTTCACGAGCACGACATAGCGTTCCAGGCCCAGGCTACCGGTGCCAGCAATGCGGCGCGCAATATCCAGCGGATAAAAGAAGTCTTTTTTAGACTGCACTTGCATGGCCTTCATGTATTTTTCCAAGGCGGCTTGTTTTTGCGCTTTGTCCAAGGCCAGCGCACGTTTGCCGTCTATCAGGAGTGTGTCCGGTGCTTTGGCATTGGTCCGGCTTGCGATAAAGGCCTGGTTGCTGCGCTTGCTCAAGTCTGACAACAGATGCCTGATCGAGCCACGGGCCGTTTTGCGCTCTACCCATTTGGGTTTGCCTTCCGCCAGTGCCTGCGCGTAGTTCTGCACCATGATGTCAAGCAGTGCAGTGGTTTGTTTGGGTTTGAGCTTGAGTGTGTCCTGGGCGACCAGCAGGCTGGTCAGCAAGCGCGTCAGCTCCCACAGGCAAGGCGCCAGGGCGGCTTCATCAAAGTCGTTGAGGTCAAAATAGGCCAGGCCGTTTTCGGCTTTGTAGCTGCCAAAGTTTTCCAGATGCAGGTCGCCGCAAATCCAGGCGGCAGGGCTTTTTAGCTTTGCTAGGGCTGGGTGCCAGTCTTCATAAAACAAATGGCAGGTGCCGCGCAAAAACACAAACGGGTCTTTGCACATGGCGGCCAGTTTCATTTGCAGACGCTCAGGGTCGCGGCCGGCGTTGTAGTGTTGGATTCTGTCTAAAATAGGCATGGCGGTTCCGGATAAGGATGCAAAGCGTTGTTTGTGCGTGGCGGGTTCTAGGAGGAATGCTAGGGGCTTTCAGCACGCAACGGTTTAAGGCAGGCCGACCAGCTTGAGATATTCCTCCAGCGTCAGCGTCAATCTTTGCAGTGAGGCATTCACCTCATCCAGCGGTTGGTTATCATGTAAATGCAGTTTCTCCAGCAGGCTTTTATGGGCCTCGATGGCTTGCAAGTGCGCTTCGAGCTTGGATGTTTTGAGGTCTTGGGTCATGGTGGATTCTCCATCATCGTCGGGGGCGGTGAACAGGCTTGAGCGCCTGCTGCAATCTATGTATGTCTGGTTCGAGTATCAATCGGATGACTAAGTTTTGTGGCGCCTGCTGAAAATGATGTGTTGATGGCTGGGCGCTTGCCCAAGCCCCGGTAATTTTCCAACATGCCGCGCTGAGACTGCTTGCCTGATCACGCCTGACTCATCCTGCCTGGTCTGGCTCGCCATACAGTGACAGGTAACGGGCGGGCTGATGCGAGCTTAAAAAATGTTCAAAGTCGTCTGGCGACAAGGGTTTTGCAAACAGGAATCCTTGCAGCTTGTCTGCACCCAGTGCTCGGCACAGGGTGGCTTGTGGCAGGGTTTCTATGCCTTCGACAATGACTTCAAGATCCAGACTTTTGGCCATGACGATCATGGCTTTGAGCAGGCGACAATCCGCCTCATTCTCTGGCACATTTTGCACAAAGCTGCGGTCTATTTTCAGGATAGAGGCAGGCAGGTGTTTCAAATAGGTCATGGACGAGTAGCCTATGCCAAAATCATCCAGTGCCACTTTGAGCCCAAACTGCTTGAGGTGACGGAGTCTTGCCGAGGTTTTGTCAAAGTCAGACACCAGTACACTTTCGGTAACTTCCAGTAACAAACAGCTGCCAGGCAGGTCAATCTGCCTTAAATCACGCTCAATTTCAGTCAGCATGTGTTCATGTTGTAACCATTGTGCGCTGGCATTCACTGCGAGTACGCAGTCCGCGTCAATCAGACCGCTCTGGCGCCAGCGTGCAAACTGTAAGCAGGCCAGTTGCCGGTTTCTGCTGTCGATCTCGGCAAAAAAGCCAAGCTCTTCCACCACATCGATAAAGACCGCCGGTGGCAGCAGACCTTGCGTGGGATGCTGCCAGCGCATGAGCATTTCTGCACCGCACACGGTAAAGTCTTGTGCATTCAATACCGGTTGGTAGTACTGCACCAACTGGTTTTGCAGGCGTTGCGAACGCAGTTCGTTCTCTACCATCATGCGATGGATAATCTGCTCTTGCAGTACTTCGCTGAAAAAGTGAAAGCCATTTCGCCCTGCACGCTTGGCATGATACATCGCCAGGTCGGCACGCTTTAACATGTCTTCTGCCGTGCTTGCGCAGCGGGGAAAGGTGGCAATGCCTATGCTGCAGGTAATAAATTGTTCGGTTTGATTCAGCGCAAAAGGCTCACGCACCTGTTCGAGGATGCGCTGCGATAAGGCGCCGACGGCGGTTTCATTTTCCAGATCGTGCACGATAATGGCAAACTCGTCCCCTCCCAGGCGGCAGACCATGTCGCCTTCTCTGACCACTTCCTGCAGTCGCTGTGCGACCTGCTTCAGCAGGTGATCGCCAGAGTCATGTCCCAGGCTGTCATTGACCAACTTGAAATTATCAATGTCCAGATAAATTAAGCCGAGTTGAACGTTGAGGCGATGCGCACGTTGCATGGCATTGCGCAAATGCTCTTCAAAATAATATCTGTTTGATAATCCGGTCATCGGGTCATTCTCTGCCAGATACTTCAATCGCTTGTGCGTTTCAATCAACTTGTTGTTCAGGGCATGGCGGGCTTGCGCGTGTACCAGCGCTTTGGTCAGGTGTCGCTCAGACAGCTCTTTTTTAAGTAAAAAATCCTGGGCCCCGGCGAAGATGCAATTTCTTTCTATGGTCTCGTTATCTTCCATGCCGGTCAGGATCACCACGGCGGCCTGCTTTTCTGTGTGTTGTGTGAGTTGGCTTAACAGATCCAGGCATTCCATATCGGGCAGGCGGTAGTCGAGCAGTACGATATCAAAATCGTTTTCTTCATACAGTTTCAAGGCCTTGACGGCGGTATTTGCATGCACAATATCCTTCACCAGTGATGGGTTTTGCAACACCCGTACCACCGCCATGCGGTCCAATTCATCATCATCTACCAGTAGCAGGCGCATGGTTACTCCTTCGTGGCTGGCAGCTCAACAATGCGCCAATAATGCTCAATTAGCCCCATGACTTCCATAAAGTCGCGGTCCATGTGCTGCTTGAACACATAGCCCGCGACATGTTTGCGGTAGGCCGCGACCAGGTCCTCGTCTGATTTTGACGTCGTCAGCACAAACACCACAGCATGGGTTAATAATGGATCCGTGCGTAAGGCTTCCAGAAACTCCAGGCCATTCATGCGCGGCATATTCAGGTCAAGCAGGATAATATAGGGTGCAGGAATCTGGCCCGAACGCAGCAACTCCAGCGCTTCACGGCCATCGCGGGCACGAAACAGGGTGTTCAACAGTCTTAATTTGCGTAATGCGCGCTCCAGCGAGATGGCATCAATGTCGTCATCGTCAACAATCAGCAACGATACTTCCTTATAACGATGTTTGGGCAGGATTTGCACGCATCAACCTTTCTTCTATATTGATCGGCCAGGTGAACGTGATCGCACAGCCGCGCTGACCATCGGAGCGGATGCTGGTACTGCCCCCATAGGCTTCGACGATTTTTTTAACCAGTGCCAATCCCATGCCGCTCCCTTCCACCTCATCGCGCGGCCTCAAGGTCTGGAACATGATATAAACCCGCTCCTGGTATTCTGGTGAGATGCCCGGCCCATCATCAATGACGCTGAACTCATAGTAATGCGGGTTGGTCTGCTGCCATTGCAATTGTATGCTGCCGCGCGTTTGATCATGGTGTTTGATGGCATTGCTAAACAGATTGCGCAGCACCTGTTCCAGCGGGGTGGCCAGCGTATAAAACGTGGGCAAATCGTCTGCCATCTTCAGGCTAAAGCCTGCAGGCGGAGCTTGCATCTCAAAAATGGACTGCGCTACTTTGCCCAGGTCGACCTGGCTGACGCTGCCTTCCAAACGTCCGGCGCGCGAGTAGGCCAGTAAATCATCCAGCAGGCGTTCCATTCTGCGCAACCGTCCGCGCAAGAGGGACATGTGTCCACTAATGGCCTCCACTTTGCCCTGGTTAAGGTCTTCTTCGATCCAGTGCGAGATTTGGAAAATGCCGCGTAATGGCGATTTGAGGTCGTGGGAGGCCACATAGGCAAAAGTGGCCAATTCTTTATTGCTGCGCTCCAGCTCGTCACGGTGTTGCGCCAGCTTTTCACTGGCTTTGACACGGGCAGAAATGTCCGTAATGGCCGACAGCACCTTGACGCCGTCATCGGTTTCTATCGGATTGAGCCCGACCTCGACAGGAAACTCACTGCCGTCCTTGCGGCGGCCGTATAAGTCCCGCCCGGTGCCCATCGCGCGCGGACTCAGCTCGGAAAAAAAGAAGGCCCGGTGATGGGCATGCTGATGGCGCAAGCGCTCAGGTAACAACATATCTATGGATTGCCCCAGCAGCTCCTCGCGCGGGTAGCCAAAAATACGTTCTGTTTGCGGATTGACCATTTCGATCAAGCCATTTTTATTCACCATCACCATGGCATTGGGCGCGGCTTCGACGACCTGGCGAAAGCGCGCTTCCATGCGCTTGCGTGCCGAAATGTCGGTAATGGCTGACAAGACTTTGACGCCATCATCGGTTTCAATGGGATTGAGCCCGACCTCGACAGGAAACTCGGTGCCATCCTTACGGCGGCCATACAAATCCCGCCCGCTGCCCATGGCGCGAGGTCTGAGGTCAGAGAAAAAGGCGGCGCGATGATGCGGGTGCTGTTGGCGGAAGCGCTCAGGTAACAAAATGTCTATAGTTTGTCCCAGCAGCTCTTCTCTTGGGTAGCCAAAAATGAGTTCTGTCTGGGTATTGACGAGTTCGATCAGGCCGCGACTGTTTACCATTACCATGGCGGTCGGGGCGGCTTCTACTACTTGCCGGAAGCGCAGATTGGCTCGCGCAACGTCTCCACTTTCATCATGCATACCCAATCTCCCATGGTGACTGCACTTAATATTTTTATTTTAATAGTTGATGTTGCACTGTTGAAAAGAAGCACATGCGACCACTGGGCTGCCGAGAGAGCTGATGCTGCAAAAGTATTCTTGCCGCTCGCTGAACCGTGGTTTTTATGATGAGTCACAGTCTACACCCATCTTGCTGACTCTTGTATAGTACATCAGCGTGGATAATCTTGCTGTCAGACAGTCAGTATCGGTGCTGGTCAGTCTGTTGGCGCAATACTGACAGCGTTCCGTCCAGACTGTTTGGCCTGATAGAGAGCCGCATCTGCCTTGATCAGCAGTTTTTCCAAGCTGGTGCTGATCTCCGAGGTGGTAGCTAAGCCAATCGAAATAGTCAGTTGAAGTGCGCGGTGGTTTCCAAGGTGCATTTCGGTGTTGGCTGCAGTCGTTCGCAAGCGCTCCGCGACTTCTATCGCTTGTTCTTTCTGCGTATCTGGCAACAAGATCGCAAACTCCTCACCACCATAGCGGCTGATCAAATCAATATCGCGCAACTGCGTCTGACATTGCCGGGCAAACGCTTGCAATACAACATCGCCAGCCTGGTGGCCATAGTTGTCATTGATTTTCTTGAAATGATCGATGTCTATCATCAATAAAGCGATGGCGCCGCCACGGCGTTTGAGTCTTGCCAGCGCGATATTGGCCTCTTGGATAAAGTGGCGTCGATTGGGCAATCCGGTTAAAAAGTCTTGATTGGCTTGCTTCTGCAATTTTTCCTGTAGCGCCTTGTACTCAGTAATATCTTGTATTTGTACGACAAAGTGCTGGAGCTGGCCGGCTTCATCTTTAATGGAGGAGTAGGTTAACAATACCCAAAGCGTATGACCTTGGCTATGAAAAAAGCGCTTTTCTACCTGATAGTTATCTCGCTGGCTAGTGAGCAGCGAGTCCAGCAGCAGATGGTCAAGCTGGTGGTCTTCAGGGTGGGTGATCTGCTGGATGGTTTTCTGGCATAACGCCGCTTCATCTTCCCCCAGCATATGGCATAAGGCCCGATTTGCCTGCATAAACCTGCCATCGAGGCCTAGCAAAGCCATGCCGATGGCTGCGGAGTCATAGGTTGAGCGAAACAGTTTTTCGGATTGAAACAGGGCGTGTGAATGTTCAGCCGCCATTCGTGCGTGTTTGCTTTCACGGCGTTGGAATACAAACAACATAGTGAATGTAAAGAGTGCAAAAATACTGAAACAGATGATCTGAATCATGGCATTTTCGTACCAGTATCTAAAAATGCGTTCAAGGTCGCGGCTGACCGCCACCATGAGTGTGCTATGCAGTTTGAGGTCGCCGGGGGTCAGTGTGGTTTGAGCCACCATACGCTGCTGCCGGGTTGAATATAACTGACCGCTAAATACGGTCACCGCTTTGCCGCTTTGGATATGCCGGGTAAAAAATGAACCAGGGGTTGCCAGATTTGTGCCCGGCTTGAGCCCGTTATCGGGCACGCTCATGAACAGCACGCCTTTGCTGTGTATCAGTGAGCTGCGGCTATCCTGCGTGTATAACACAGAGGCTAGCAGCGGTTTAAAGTATTCGGGATCCAGGATGGCAGTGACAATCCCGGAAAATTCACCTTGCTTGCCAGGAATGATCCGGGTCAGGTTGAGTATATAGTTACCGCTCATACCGGTGAAAGGGGGCGAAACGTAAAGCCTATCGGGATCACTAACCCGCCGGGCGGTCTGGTAATAATCACGGTAACTGAAGTTCATGCCGAGATATTCTGGAAAACTAGTGTATATCAGTGTTCCATCGGCATCAAACACGTCAAATCCCCGTATTCCTGGCATGGTGCTCGCCATGGTTGTCAAGCGTTTGGTCGCGACTTGCTGTTGATGTTTCCACTCCGGGATTTCTTGAATAATGGCCAGTAAGGCTTGATTGGCGCCTTGAAACTGGAAGGCCAGGTTTTTTGAAATGACATTGGCTTGCGTAATCAGGCGGTCGCGTTCATTCGCTTCAATTTGCGCATGCTCATGGTAAATATTGAGCGCAATCAAGCCGCCAAGCACAGACAGTGCGAGCACAAGTTCTATCCAGAGCACAACGGTCAAGCGAGTTAATAACTTTTTATGCGTGATCATGCGATGTTTTTTGCGCTACCAATGTTGACCAGGGCGAAGTGCGATTGTCCATAGCAGAGTAATTAGCATACTGCAATATTTACGCGATATCTATATGGTCTTTGCACGTACGCAGTGTTCATGGCATTTTTGATGGATACCGCGCATGCGCGACGGTAGATGAGGCAGAAAATTGGCCGGCCTGTGATGGTTTGATTGGCCTGACGCAGGATGAACTGGTTTAAGCGGCTGTTAACAGGAAGCTTTCCCGTTGTGGCCTGGCGGCAGCTGGCTTAGTCTATGCGGTCATAGGTATGCAAGAGGCCAACAATGAGACTTTTCACTAATGTATGGATATTGGCGACGATCTTGTCTGCAGTGGTCGGGGTGGCCTGCGCGGCAGATGCGGGCGCGACGACGCAAGATGGCCGCCCTTTTGCGAGCCTGAATGCGGAGGCCATCGCGCAGCTGAGTCCTGTCGATCAACAGGCATATGATGCCTGGAAACGGGCGTCAGCACCGCCGGTGACGACATCTACCTATCAGGAGGACACTGGTCCCAACACCATGGATTTGTCTTCCGATTTTTCAATGTAACTGATTTTTGAATGTTGTGGCCGTTGCCGTTTAAAATGGCGGCATGTCTGCGACCTTGATTCAACAATTTCTGCCGGGGTATCCCGCGCATTTACGTGCGCAAATTGCCCAGTTGCATGCCCAGGGCCAACTGGGCCATTATCTGCAGCAGCGTTATCCCGAGACGCACACGATTCAAAGTGACAAGGCGCTGTATGATTTTTGTAATGCGCTCAAGCAGCGCTATTTGAAAAACGCGCCCTTGCTCGACAAGGTCTATTTCGACAACCGGCTCACCATAGAAAAGCAGACACTGGGGCTCAATGCCGCCATTTCGCGGGTGCAGGGCGGCAAGCTCAAAGCCAAAAAAGAAATCCGGATTTCGGCTTTTTTTAAAACGGCGCCGCTGGCATTTCTCAACATGATCGTGGTACACGAACTGGCACATCTCAAAGAGCGCGAGCATGACAAGGCGTTTTACCAGCTCTGTCTGCATATGGAACCCGACTACATGCAATATGAGTTTGATTGCCGGGTGTATTTGTTATGGGGCGCCCTGCAAAAACATCAGCTGGATGCCGGAAACAGTGTGCGGGCGACCTTGCCTGGCTCCAAGCCATAGTGTGCGCTCACCAATGCCGTGATTGCCTTATCCAGCGCCAGTGTGGGTTGCAAGTCGCGCCCCTGATACAGCTGGCTGTCTTTGAGGCCGGGCCAGTCGGCGATGACTTTGCCGGCTGGCCAGCTTCGATTGCTTGCCGTGATAGCGGGCAGGGCGCCCCCAAACGCCAACATGGCGGCGCCTGTGCCATGGTCGGTGCCGCCTGTCCCATTGGCGGCGGCGGTGCGGCCAAATTCGGTGGCGACGATGATCAGCGTTTGCTGCCAGTGATTCCCCAGATGAATTTGCAGGCTGGCGAGCAGGGTGTCCAGGTCAGACAACTGTTTGCTCAAACGGCTGTTTTGGGCGCTATGGGTATCCCAGCCGCCGGTTTCCAGCATGGCAATGCGCGGGCCGTCTGGCCGGCTTAAAAAATCACCGACCATGTTGCCCAGCGCTGCTGGTTGCTGGCTGTTTTGCCCTTGCATGCCTTTGTCCGCCATATTCTCGACTTGCATCGCACTTTCCCAGGCGGCATGTAATTGGGCATCCTGCTGGTAAAGTTGGCTGACTCTTAACAGTAAATCATCGGAGGGTTGTGGCAGCTTGGCACTGGCATAGGCATCGACCTGATAGTTGCCACGCAAGGCCAGCGGAATGGTGGGGGAAAATGCAATCGCCTCGTTTTGGGCGGGCGGCAGCAGGCCGAGCAAGCGGTTCAACCAGCCATCTTTAAGCTGATAAGCACGCGTCCCCCCACTTTCCAGCACATTCTGCCCGTCAAAATGGGAACGCTCGCGGTAGGCAGAGGCCACCGCATGTACAAACAGTGCATGTTGCTGCTGGTAAAGCGCCTTGGCCGTGACCAGCGACGGGTGTAGCGCAAACAGGCTGTCCAGCTTGGTGTCATTGATGTCTTGCACGGCCAAGGCGCCACGCAAGCGCTGGTAATCGGGATCTGCATACGGAATCACGGTGTTCAAACCATCTGCCGCGCCACGCTGGATGATGAAAATAAAGCGTTGTTCGGTCGCCGCCGCCGCAAAACTCAAGCTGGGGAGCCAGAAGGCGGCCAGCCCGGCACCGCATAATTTCACAAATTGTCTGCGCTGCATGGCTATCTCCTTAAAAATTCAGGGCTGACCAGCAGAAGGGCAAAACCGGTGTGCGCAGATTCGGCGCGGCTCACTTGCTGCAAGGTCTCCTGGCTGAGCCTGCCGCGCAGGACGGTATTGGCCAGCACCGCGGGTGGCATGCTCAGCTTGGTCAGCGAAGCCAGCCGCTGCGCATACTCCACCCGGCGCAACAAGGCGTTGGAGGCGAGCCAGCTTTCGGCCACATCGTCATAACCGGCGGGGGAGCCTGGTTTCCAGATCGGTTGTCCCAGCTGGGTCATGACTTGCGAGACGCGGACATGCGAAAGGTCAATGTCCAGCGCCCGTACACTGCTAATCAGCCACTCCCATGGGGTTTTGAACTTGACCGGCGTGGGCACGCGGCACTCCGGCGCTTCTATCAGCACGCGATACAGTGCCGGAAGTTGGCCCCCGGTTTGCAGATAGGTGTCGCGTAGCCGGTTAATCAGAGCGGGCGGTGGCTGGTCGCCAGCAAAATGGCAGGCCAGTTTGGTCGCCACATGCGTGGCCGTGGCCGGGGCGGCGGCCAAGTCAGTGAGGATGGCTTCGGCTTGTTGCACGCCAGGTTGCGCATAGGTTTTGCCGAGTAACTGACGGACATCAGGCTCGTGTACGCGCTCATTAAAGACAAAGCCAGGATAGCGCGCATCGGTCTCGCCTGTGAGCTTGGGACCGGGCACGGTCCAGCCGGTCAGTGCGCGTGCAAATTCGGTCACATCCTGTTGGCTATAACCGCTGCGTACGCCCAGCGTGTGCAGTTCCAGAATTTCGCGGGCAAGGTTCTCGTTGAGGCCACTTTTCTTGTCCGGCTGGCGGCGCATTTGCCGTTGTACGGCTTCGCTTTGTGGCCCGCGTGATTGCTGCTGGTCTAGGTAGATCAACATGGCCGGATGCTTCTCGACCGCAAACAGCATGTCTTTAAACGTGCCCAGTACAAACGGACGGATGGCTTGCAGTTCAAACAATCCGGCCAGTTGTGTGACCTGCGATTTTTGTGCCGAGATTGCAAAATGGTTGGACCAGAAATGCACCAGTCTTTCCACAAACGGGGTATCGGTCTGCTGCGCCACTTGCGCGCGTACCTGCACTGCCTCGGTATAGCTGTCCCGCGCTTCGTTACGCATTTGGCGGCGCAACTGCAGTTTGTCCTCAGGCGATTCGGCCTGATTGATCATGCGCATTTCCTGCATCTCTTGCTCGATGGACGGCAGCGCTTGCTGGTATTGCTGCCACAATGGCGGCAAGGCCTGGTAACGGCTAAATTCGTCTAGCAATGCCTGCGAGACACTATTTGAGGGCGTAGTGGCCGCGGCGCGTGCGCCCAGACCAAAACGTTGATTAATGATCAATGCGTCATCCGTCATCATCGACTCCAGACGTGAGTGGGAACAGAAATACTAACAGCCATGGCCAGACTAACAAAGCTGGATTACAGCGGGCTTACAATCGCACGGGGACCAGTCCTGCGGTGCGCTTGGTCAGCCGCCAAGGCTTGTCAGCGCCAGCCTGATTGAAGCGCTGTGAGTGATGTGCTACCGTGTGGTTGCCGCTTTAACCTTCTTACTCACACCATCGACTCTACACAGGCTTTTTATGCAGACCCATACCCACAAGGTGCGCCGAGACCTGCTCCTGCTCTGGGCTGTGATTGCGGCCGTCTCGGCGTTGCTGGTCTGGCTGTTGATCGAACTGAGCCGCCAGGGCGCGGCCTCGCAGATTGCTGAGGCCAGGCTGCATGCGGCTGCCAGCTGCCAGGCCATGCAACATGGGGTACACCTTGCGAGGCTGGAGAGTGCTTCTGCGCAGGCAGGCTGGCAGGCGGTGATAGATCTTGCCTTGCGCGAAGAGCCTGGCAGTGAAGGCGGCTTTTGGCGGCCAGGCCAAGGCGTGTTTGCATATGCCTTTCCCACCTATGATGGCACCGGCGTCAAGCGTGATCCACCGGTGGCCGAACTTGAAAAAATCACTGCCACCGCCGAACTAGCCAGCCGCAGCCACCAGTTGATTCTGGAGGTGCGCCCCGGCTTGCGTGAAGCCATTGTGTTTGCTGCCTGCCCACTGACCCAAGCCCCCGGCACGTCTGTCGCCTGGGTGATGAAACGCGTGTTGCTGATTCAGGCCGAGGTACTCAATCATTTGAGCCTGGCGTTAGCGCTGCTGATAGGCCTGGTCGTGATGTCAGGCGCCTGGCTGGCCTGGATGCTGCTGCGCTGGCAGCGCCAGATGGCTACACTGATGCAACAGCTGGCACAGTCTGAGCGCATGGCGACGCTGGGCCGGGTCTCTGCCGGGTTGGCACATGAAATCCGTAATCCGCTGGCCACCATGCGCATGAAGGTTGAAAATGCCATGGCCGCGGCCCCTGAGCGCTATCAGCAACGCAGCCAGAGTGCCTTTGAGGCGGTGCTGGCGCAAACCTCGCGCCTCGAAAGCCTGATCTCCAGCTTGCTGGCACTGACCCATCCCTTGCAAATACACAAACAGTCAGTGGATTTGCGTGCCTGGCTGACCAGCCTGACCAGCTTGCATCAAGAGGCCATGACTGCGCAGCAGGCACGCTGGAAGTTAAGCCTGAGTGATGCCGTAGTGACACGTGCTCAAGCGCAGGCCGTGCTCGACCCGGATAAAATGGCGCAAGTGATGGACAATTTGATCCTAAATGCGCTGGCGCATATCCCCGTGGGAGGCGAGATTGAGTTGGGGCTGGACAGCGTCACTTCGGGGCACCTGCGATTGTGGGTGGCCGACAATGGCAGTGGCGTGCCCGCGCATTTGCGCCCCCAGGTGTTTGAACCTTTTAGTACGGCGCGCAGTGGTGGTACCGGCCTGGGCCTGGCCCTGGCGCGCGAGATTGTCCAGGCGCATGGCGGCGAGCTACGCTTGGCCGATACTGCCGCGGGCGCCCGTTTTGAGATTGAATTGCCATGGCACACCTCCTGATTATTGACGATGACCCCGCCTTTAGAAGCAGCCTGTCTGAAATGCTGTCTGACCTGGGGCACCATGTGCTGGAAGCCAGCCATGTGCAGGCGGGCCTGCACTGCTTGCGGACGGCGCCGGTAGAGTTGGTGATCACCGATCTCAAACTCACCGTGGAAGACGGCTTGTCCTTCTTGCGTCAGGCGCAGGCGATCAAGGCGGTGCCCTGCATCATGCTTACCGCCTACGCCAGTGGCAGCAATACGATTGAGGCCATGCGGCTGGGTGCGTTTGACCATTTGACCAAGCCCGTTTCACGGCAGAAGCTGATGGAAACCTTGCAACGCGCACTGCCCGAGCGCAGCGCTGACCGCGAGTCTCGCCTGGAGGCCGACGCGTCGCTGACCGCAGACAACCCAACGGCGGAACGCTTGATTGGCAACAGTGAATGCATGCGCGAGGTGTTCAAACACATCGGCCTGGCTGCGGCGACCGAGGCAACCGTGCTGATTTTGGGCGAGACCGGCACCGGCAAGGAAGAGGTGGCGCGTGCACTGCACCGTAACAGCTTGCGCGCCCATGGCCCTTTTGTGGCCGTCAACTGCGCCGCCATCCCGGCAGAATTAATGGAAAGCGAACTGTTTGGGCATGTCAAAGGTGCGTTTACCGGTGCGGTGGCTGACCGTAAAGGTTATTTGCGACAAGCGACTGGCGGCACCCTGTTCCTCGACGAAATTGGTGATATGCCGCTGGCGCTGCAAGCCAAGATTTTGCGGGTGCTGGAGGCGCGCGAGTTTAGCCCGGTCGGCGCGCAAACGGTGCTTGCGCTGGATGCGCGCATCATTGCTGCCACCCATAGAGATTTACCTGCCGCCGTCCGCGCCGGGCAGTTTCGTGAAGATTTATGGTACCGGCTGCAGGTGATGCCGATTGCCTTGCCACCACTACGCGCGCGCGGTGAAGACCTGTTGCTGCTGGCACAGCATTTTTTGGCCAGTGAAGCTGCGGGTACTCCCAAGCGTCTGACCGCTGAAGCCGCACAACAGCTGGTGCAACATGACTGGCCGGGGAATATCCGTGAACTCCGCAACACCATCGCGCGCGCGCAGATTTTGAGTCATCATGCCTGGATCGAGGCTGAACATATTTCTTTTACGCCACGTCCGCAGGCGGCAGACGCTTCTGGTCGTGGCGCCGCCACCGGCACGCTGGCCGAGACCCTGCAGCAAGTCGAGCGCGAGATGATAGAACGCGCCTTGCGCGAGAGCGGTGACAACCGCAGTGAAGCGGCGCGTAAACTGGGGTTGTCCCGTCAGCAACTTTACCGCAAGCTCGAAGAGCATGGCCTGACATAAGCGCTGACAGCTGTCCGCCCAGCGGACAGTGTTGTGTCACCAAAGCGGACAAGTGTGCCAGGGTTTATTTTTCAAGCAATTGATTTAAAATGATTTTTTATCTGGCATGCCCCTTGCAATAGAGGAGATAACCTCTATCCATGACAAGGAGCATTTCATGTTAACTTCTTCTGTATGTACACGTAGCAGCCATCTTGCACGCGGCAGTCGTCCTCTGCGTGCCGCGCTGCTCGTCACTACCCTAAGTATGACCCTGCAAGCATTTGCCTTGCCGCCCTTAGCTGCGAATCCTTCTCCGCTGACGCCTGCGCCACTTAATCTGGGACCAGGCGCATCGGCACCACTGGCGCCTGCGCCTATGGTCCCCGCTCCGCTTGCGCCTGCAGGCGCGCTGGATTTACAGGCGACGGCGGCGCTGCCCGCGGTAGCTGAGGCGACTGTCAAGTCCATCCTGTTTAATCCGTATGGGGAAGCGGATGGCTTGCGCTTGGCGAATGACGTGATTGTCAAATTCCCCCCGCACCGTTCGCAGGCCTTGCTAGGCGCCGTGCAACCCGGTCAGCATGTGCGTATTCTTGGGCATGCTGAAACGCCAGCCATGGTTAAAGCCGATGCCATTATCAATGTGACCACCGGCAATATTGTGGTGGACCAGCCACCAGCCAATAACCTGCCCTTGTTACCCCCACATTTGCGGGCACAGTCATTGCAGCCGCTGCAGGTGGAAGGCAAGGTCGATCTGATCCTGAATGGTCCGCGCGGCGAAGTCGATGGTGTCATCCTGGATAACCAGAGCATTGTTCACTTTCCGCCTGAAAGCCTGAGTATGCCATTGCGCCCAGGGCTGCGTATTGCGGTGGCTGGTCTAGGGACCAGGACGGCCAATGGTGTATCACTGGAGGCGATTCGCATGGGGAGCTCCGCCGCTACGATGCAGCCACTCTATGCGTCCGCGGCCCCAGCTTGCCAGCCAGCGGCTGCGGTAGCCGGCCAGTGCTAGACCCTGATTTAGCCCAAGCCAACGCTTCATCCGGCGTCGCCTGCGATTTAAGCAAGTTAGGTATTGCTTAAATCGCTTTGGGCAACAGCGGTGCTGCCTAAAGGCCGCCGCCCACGCTGGACGCCCTCTTTTGACAGGATGCATCATGATTGCAAAATTAGCCCCTATTCTATTGTTACTGATCTCCAATGTGTTTATGACGGTGGCCTGGTATGGCCATCTCAAGTTCACCGAAAAGCCGCTGTATGTGGTGATTGTGGTGAGCTGGTTGATTGCCCTGTTTGAGTATTGTTTTGCGGTGCCGGCCAACCGGATCGGCCATACCGTGTATTCGGTGGCAGCGCTCAAAACCATGCAGGAAGTCATTTCACTCAGCGTGTTTGTGGTGTTTTCGGTGTATTCGCTCGGCGAGCAATTCACTTCCAGCCATGTTGTCGGCTTTGCCCTCATTGGTCTGGGCGCCTTTTTTATCTTTAAAGCCCCTGTGGTGTAAGGAGAAAAGCATGCGTCTATTCAAACGGCCTGCAGATTCAAGGCAATGGCTGGCGGTGATGAATTTTTTCATGGCCGATGTCCGCGACGGGCTGGGCGCCTTTCTCGGTGTGTACTTGTTGGCACAGTCCTGGCAGGCGGATGATATCGGCTATGCGATGACCATAGGCGGGTTGGCAACCATGATGGCGGGAATCCCGGCGGGTGCCCTGATGGACCGCACACATGCCAAGCGCTTGTGGCTGTCTGTGTGCGCCATCCTGATGGTGGTCGGTTGCCTGGTGTTGTTGCTGTGGCACTCGTTTGCGGCGATTGCCTTGTCGCAAGCGGCTACCGGTGTGGTCCGTGCCATGATCGGGCCCGCGATTGCCAGTATCAGCCTGGGCCTGGTCGGGTCTAAATATTTGTCCAGGCAGCTTGGCCAGAACGAGGCCTGGAGTCATGCCGGTAGCCTGGTGTCAGTCTCCGTGGCTGGCGTGCTCGGTTATTTCTGGGGCTTGTCTGCCGTCTTTATGCTACTGGCGGTGATGGCGGTGCTGGCGCTGCTGTGCATCCGCCGCATTCGCCCGCAGGAGATTGATTACCATGCGGCGCGCGGTCTGGAGTCACATGCTGCGGTCAGTGATTCTAGCCGTGCCGTATGGAAGGCCTTGCTGCAGTCACGCCCGTTATTGATGCTGGCTTGCATCATGATGCTGTTTCATTTGGCCAATGCTGCCATGCTACCTTTGCTGGGGCAAACCATGGTGTCACAAGGTCTGGTCAACGCCAGCCTGTTTACGGCTTTGACGGTAATGATTGCGCAACTGGTGATGATCCCCATGGCATTGCTAGCCGGGCGTTATGCCGAGCAGTTTAGTTACGAACGGCTGGTCACGCTGGCCTTGCTTGCCTTGCCGGTGCGCGGCGTGATTGCGTCCACCTGGAACTCGCCCTGGGCGGTGGTGCCCGTGCAGTTACTGGATGGCGTCGGCGCGGGGCTGTTAGGGGTGGCTTTGCCAGGACTGGTGGCCAAGATGTTGCAAGGCAGTGGGCATTTCAATGTCGGGCTGGGATTTGTGTTGACCATCCAGGGCCTGGGGGCAGCCTTGAGTCCGGCCATGGCAGGCTGGGTCGCGCAGCGTTATGGCTACGCCATGAGTTTTACCTTACTAACGGGGGTGGCGGTGCTGGCGATATTGTTGTGGTGGCAACAGGCCAGGCAAACGGCTGCTCAATCTGCGGCAGGCTTGCAGGCGGGGACTTGAATGATTATCTGTACCCGCGGTTACTGGAACAAATCATCCAGCGGGTTGCGGCTCACGGTCGTGGCCAAGGTGACTGGGGTGCTCACCCGTTGGCAACCGTATGCTTCTTCGATATTATCGCGGTAGTAGCTCCACTGGGCGCTGGCGCTTTTGAAGCTGCGCCAGACGCTTTCGCCGACATTGGTATATTCGAGGGTGCTGCCGTCTTCCAGCCTCACGCGCAACGCCCGCTTGCCTGCATCATAGCCAATCGCCCGCAACTTGCCGGCATGGATGTTGATCATGTCCATCAGGGCCTAGCCGCAGCAGCCGGGTTTGCAGCCGCAGGATTTACCCGCAGGCTTGAGGCCTTTTTGTTGCCAGGCTTGCAAAAACGCTTCTTTGCTCATGGGCTGCAGTTGCAAACTTTGTTGCAAGGCGGGATCCACCACTTGCGACTGGTAATGCTGAAAATGCGCCAGATATTTGGCATACGCCCGATCTGCACCGCGCCAGGCCTGCCATTGCCGCCATATCCATTTTTTCAAGCTAAACATGTTTACTCCTTATCCTGTGCCGGACTGCCGTCATCTTACTCCAACTTGACGGTATTCAGTGCGGCCACTTCATCTTTGAAAAGGACACTCTTTGGTTTGAGCCATTGCGGGCATGCAAGTTCAAGCCCGCGTCAAACAGGCGCTTCCCCCGCACACTCACAACAGACAAATCCTGTTAACGCAAGCCTGGCGCAAGCTGCCTGTGTTAGATTAGCGGCACTGGCGCGCCTCAGTGGTGCGGTTTCATCTGTTTACATGAGGGCCTGACCCTCTCGGTCTATCATGAGTAATTCGTTTTATTTCAATTTAATCCTGTTTTTTCTGGTGGCGATTATTGCACTCGAGGTCCTGGCCAACAGGCTGCGCTGGCCGCCTGCGGTAGCACAGCTGGCGGGTGGTGCCCTGATTGCCCTGGTGCCAGAATTACCGGCTTTTGAGATTGATCCTGCCCTGGTCATGGAGGTGTTTTTACCGCCGTTGCTGATGGCAGGTGCCTATTTCACGGTCTGGCATGAGTTCAGGCGGCACCTGGGCGGCATTTTACTGCTGGCGATTGGTGCGGTGCTGTTCACCACGCTGGCGGTGGGGCTGGCCTTGCATAGCTTCAATCCCAGCCTGCCGTGGGCGGCCTGTTTTGCCTTGGGCGCAATTGTGTCACCGCCGGATGCGATTGCCGCCAAAGCCGTGCTGCAACGCGTGGCCTTGCCACGCAAGCTGCTGGTGTTGCTCGAAGGCGAGAGCTTGCTCAATGACGCCACCGGGCTGGTGCTGTACAAGTTTTCGATTGTCGCCTTGCTGACCGGCGTGTTTTCACTGAGCGGTGCGCTCGAAACTTTTGCCTGGCTCAGTGTTGGGGGCGTATTGTTTGGCGCGGCTATGGGCTATCTGGTGTTTAAAACCCTGCGCTATCTGCATGGCACTAAACTCATGGTGCTGGCCTCGGCCTTGCCGGGGTGGATTTGTTATGTTGTGGGCGAGCACATCGGTGTTTCAGGCGTGATCGCCACGGTCACCTACGGCATGATGCTGGGCTGGCACCAGCATGAAATCATGTCGGCCACAGCGCGCCGGCGCGGTGCCGCGTTTTGGGAAATCATGATTTTTATCTTTGAGTCGCTGGTATTTATCTTTATCGGCCTCTCTTTGCGCGGCGTCTGGGAGCGTGTCGCCCATGCCGACAAGTCCCTGGGGGCCTATGGACTGGAAGTGTTGCTGGTGCTGGCCGTGGTGATCTTGTCGCGCTTTGTCTGGATTTTCATGATTGATGGGTTGGCCAGACTCATCCGCAAGCCGCATGCGGCGCATGGACACAGCACCTGGGGCGAGTCTTTTGTCAAAAGCTGGGCAGGCATGCGTGGCGTGGTCACGCTGGCGGCGGCACTGGCGGTGCCTGCTCAGGTGCCCGGACGCGATTTGATGCTGATGTGCGCGTTTGCTGTGATCCTGGTGACGGTGGTGGTGCAGGGGACGACAATTGGTCAGGTGATCCGCGCATTTAAACTGAAGGCGACCAAGCATGAGCACATTTACCTTAATGAGCCGCAGGTGTGGGCCCGGATTGAGCAGGCACAGTTTTCAGTGGTTAACAAACTGGCCTATAACGAACATGGTGCATTAATGCACCCGCGGTTGCTGGAACAGTACAGCTACCGGCAAAGCCTGTCAGACAAACATAAACATGAAGACAGTCTGCCCGACGACCTCCGCAAAGCGCATTTTAATGTAGTGCTGGCTGCCGTGGCGGCCGGTCGCGAAGAGCTACTTAAACTGCATCGCTCGGGGCAGATTCATGACGAGTTGCTGCATCTGATGGAACGTGATCTGGACATTCAGGAAATCGCTGCGTTACATAGCCGAGGTTAAGGGCGCCTGTCCACATTTTTTGTGGATAACTTTTATGGTGAGCTGTGGGTGAGTGTCTTAACTATTTGATTTTATGTATTAAATTAGACCTGATTAAAATCTGCACGTTAAAATTATTTGATGAAAAATCTTGCTCAAGGCGATTTTTTGTGTATTGCCAGCCTCCTGGCGACAGCGTAGCATAGGTCTTGTCTAGTGCTGTGATGAGGAGCAATTAACATGAAACGACTGTTTTATATCGACTATCCGCAAGAGCACTTTGAAGGCCAGGCCCACCGTTACCGTTGCGCCTACTGCAAGCAGGAAACCACCCATATCAACGGCAAGCTGGAAGGGCATTTGCCCGGCTGCGAGTATCGGGTTGCGCTGGAAAAAGCCGGTTTTGAATGTAACCAGCTTGCGGAACCCGCCCATGAGGACATGGCCGACGAAGTCGATTGAGGAGTGATCACGCTGGCTAGGCCTGTTCATAAACGCTGTTGAGGATGTAGAAAAAAGCATGATTTCTTTTACCCCCTGGCAATCACTGATGGGTGGATTGCTCATAGGATTTTCCACCTTGCTGATGATCCGCTGGCTGGGCAAGGTCACTGGCATCAGTGGCATTGTGGGTCAGGTCTGGTCGGCCGCCGCCGGTGACCGGGCCTGGCGCCTGGCTTTTGTCGCGGGTCTGGTGCTGTCGCCATTGGTTTATGTGCTGGCACGGCCGTTGCCTATGGTGGAGATTCAGGCGTCCACGCCCTGGTTGATCGTGGCGGGATTGCTGGTGGGCTTCGGTAGTCGCCTGGGGTCGGGGTGCACCAGTGGTCATGGGGTTTGCGGCTTGTCACGGCTGTCGCCACGCTCGCTGGTGGCGACGTTGACGTTTATGCTGGTGGCGATGCTGGTGGTCTGGCTTTGGCGCCATGTGTGGATGATAGGGTAGAAGCAAGATGGCAAATATGATGGCATTAATCGCCGGGCTGATCTTCGGCGTGGGGTTGATTGTGGGCGGGATGACCAATCCAGCCAAGGTACTGGCCTTTCTGGATGTGACCGGTGACTGGGATCCGTCACTGGCATTTGTGATGATGGGTGCGATTGCGGTGGGCTTTTTTGCCTTCAAGTCTGCGGCCAGGCACTCCACCAGTGTCTTGGGCCTGCCTGTGCAGTTACCAGGCACGCGCCTGATTGACCGCAAACTGGTGCTGGGGGCGGTGATCTTTGGCACCGGCTGGGGCATTGCCGGATTTTGTCCCGGCCCAGCCATCGCCTCACTCTTGACGGGTGGCCCGGCGGTCTGGCTGTTTGTCGCCAGCATGCTGGCGGGAATGGCCGTGCATACGCTGGCGGTGCGTCGCGGCTGGTTGTGACCGTATCAGTCTTTTTGCCAAAGTTTGCGGTAACGCCACAGTGTGGTGCGGCCAATCCCGAGTTGTTTGGCCGCCTGGGTCAGGTTGCCCTGGCAGTCAGTGACGGCTTGCACGATGGCGGCTTCTGAAAGCGCCTGGCGGCCCGGTTTGGCGACTGGCGCTACCATTGCATGTGTTGACGCGGGTATCGCTTGTAGTTCGGGCGGCAAGTCTGCGGTGTCGATCTGTTTGCCATCCGACATCACCAGTGCGTAATTCAACACATTGCGCAGTTCGCGCACATTGCCTGGCCAGTCATAGGCCATCAGTTGCTGCATGGCGGCGGCCTTCACTACGGGCAGCTGTTCCCCGGTAAATTGCTGTTTAAGCAGGTGACGCACGATGAGCGGAATATCCTGTTTGCGCGCCTGCAAGCTGGGTAAGAAGATGGGCACCACGCGCAAGCGGAACAACAAGTCCTGCCGGAAACGTCCGGCTTTAACCTCTTCGCGCAAGGCTTTATGTGTGGCGGCAACAATGCGGACATTGGCCTGCATGGACTGACTGGCCCCGACGGGCAGGTATTCACCGGTTTCGAGTACGCGCAACAGTTTGGCCTGTAATTCGTAAGGCAGTTCGGCGATTTCATCCAGAAACAGCGTGCCGCCCTCGGCTCGGCCAAACAGGCCCTGATGATCTCGAATGGCACCGGTGAAGGCACCCTTGACGTGGCCAAACAGCTCACTCTCCAGCATGCCCGCATTGAGCGTGGCACAGTTGATGGCGACAAAGGCGCCGCGTTGACGCGGACTCTCGCCATGAATGGCGCGGGCCACCAGCTCTTTGCCCGTGCCGGAGTCGCCGCGGATCAACACCGGGATATCTGTCACTGCCACGCGGCGTATCATTTCAAACACTTTTTGCATTTCCGGCGCATGGCTGATCAAGCCATATTTTTCACCCAGCGAGGATTGTCCTGCGGTCTTGCCTGCGTCCGCCTGCTGGGGCAGCAGGATTTCGAGGCCGCCCGCAAACGCGCCATCTTCTGGCAGGTAGGCCATGGCATATTTCAACACTGCCTGTCGTTCACCATCAGACCGGTGCAGCAGCAGGGGAGCGCCCTCGACTTTGCCAGACTCGGTGAGCCCACAGCCGCGCATACACTGTTCGCAGCGGTTGGCGGTCAGGCAGTTTTCACCCAGGAGCGTAGCCTGAGTGAAGCCTAGCAGTTTTTCGGCACCCGGGCTCCAGTAGCTGATCCGCTTTTGAGCATCGACGGTAAACACGGCTGCATCTGGCATGATCAATGAAATCATGCGGGCCAGCGATTCGCCCTGTGCCCGGCTCAGACCGGCCTGCTGGCTGAAAAAATCGGGGGTGGTTTGTTCCATTTTTTTATTTGAAACGTTTCATGATTGTGGTTTTGTGTTTCATTGAAACATTTTTGGCGGGGGTGGGCAAGTGATATTTTTATATAAGTCATTGATTTGACTGTTTTTAAATTTTTATTGAAACATTGGCACTGGTTTTGCTGAATCAACGCCATCTTGATAAGGAGCACGCGGATGATTTTCAAGCAATTTTTTGAGCCTGAAAGTAGCACTTATACCTATCTGCTAGGCTGTGAAGAAACCCGGCAGGCGGTGATGATTGATACCGTAGGCAGCGAGGTAGACAAGTATGTGGCGGCTTTGCAACAGCATGGGTTGACGCTGGTGTTTACCCTGGAAACGCATGTGCACGCCGATCATGTCACCGCTGCCGCCACCTTGCGCGAGCGTCTAGGCAGTAAAAGTGTGGTGCATCGTGATGCTGGCGCGCAATGCGGCGATGTGCTGGTGACCGATGGCGTGCACTTGCAAGTTGGCACGCTGGATATCGAGGTCCGTTACACGCCCGGGCACACCAACGGCTGCGTCAGTTATCTGGTCGGTGACCGCATTTTTACCGGCGATGCCTTACTGATTGATGGCTGTGGCCGCACCGACTTTCAGCAAGGCGATGCCGGGCAATTGTATGACAGCATACATGCCAAAATTTTCAGCTTGCCAGAAGATACGCTGATTTTTCCCGGCCACGATTATCAAGGCAGGACGGTCTCCACGGTCGGCCACGAGAAGCGTGAAAACAAGCGGCTGGGCGGGCAGATTTCCCGCGCGGAATTTATCAATATCATGGCCAATCTCAAGCTGGCGTATCCCAAGCAAATTGATGTGGCCCTGCCTGCCAACCAGGCCTGTGGGCAAGTGATGATCAAGCAGTCGGCATGAGCACAGCGATGTTGACTCGGCTGGCCCGTTACGTGCCCGCCCTCCGCTGGGGGCCGCATTATCGGCGCGAGCAGGCCATGCATGACCTGATGGCGGCGCTGACGGTGACCCTGATGCTGGTTCCGCAGGCGCTGGCTTATGCCATCCTGGCGGGCTTGCCGCCACAAGTCGGCCTGTATGCCAGCCTGTTGCCGTTGATCGTCTATGCCCTGTTAGGCACCAGTGCGACGTTGGCCGTAGGCCCGGTGGCGGTGGCGGCACTGATGACTGCGACCGCAGTAGCGCCTTATTCAGCACAGAGTCCCGCGCTGGGGCTGCAAGCGGCGCTGATCCTGGCGTGTTTGTCTGGTCTGTTTCTGATGCTGGCCGGGATGTTCAAATTAGGCTTTCTGGCAAATTTTCTATCCCACCCCGTCATGAGCGGCTTTATTGCTGGCGCCAGCCTGGTGATTGCCAGTAGTCAGCTGCCCACCTTGCTTGGCATCCGGGCCGAGGGCAGTCATGTGCTGGCGCTCTGGCAGAGTATGCTGGGGCAATGGCCGCAGATTCATCTTGCTACGGCTATGCTGTCAGTGCTCACCCTGCTATTGCTGGTGCTGGCCAGGCGGCAAGGGCAATCGCTGTTGCTAAGTCTGGGCTGCTCGCCGTTTTGGGCGCAGGCGTTGGTGCGGGCAGTGCCTGCGCTGCTGGTGTTGATCGGGACGATTGCCATGCATGCCGGTTGGGCCCTGCTCACCGGGGTGCGCACCGTAGGGCAGATTCCCGCCGGGCTGCCTGCGCTGGCCTTGCCGCATGGGAGTCTGGCAATGTGGCAATCTTTATTGGCCCCGGCCTTGCTGATTTCCATCATCGGCACGGTGGAGTCGATTTCTGTGGCGCAGAGTCTGGCCATGAAACGGCGTGAACGCATAGACCCTGACCAGGAGTTGATTGCCTTGGGTGGCGCCAATCTGGCGGCCAGCCTGAGTGGGGGGCAGCCGGTCACCGGCGGCGTGTCGCGCTCGGTGGTGAATATGGATGCGGGTGCGCAAACGCCGGCAGCGGGTTTGTTTACCGCATTGGGCATGTGGTTGGCCACGGTTTTCCTGGCCTCGTGGCTCAGTGCGTTACCCAGATTTATTTTGGCCAGCACGATTATCGTTGCGGTGATGAGCCTGGTGGACGGACGCGTGTTTATCGAGACCTGGCGGCGTAACCGCAGTGACTTTGCCGCCTTGCTGGTGACTTTTATGATCACCTTGCTGGTCGATATTGAACATGGCATCAGTGCAGGCGTGTTGCTGTCCATGGCCATGCATCTATACCGCAGCAGTCGGCCGCACATTGCCATTGTCGGGCAGGTGCCGGGTACCGAGCATTTTAGAAACGTGGCGCGGCATGCGGTCAGTGTGTGCCCGGATGTGATTACTTTGCGTGTGGATGAGAGCTTGTATTTTGCCAATGCGCGCTATCTCGAGCAAAAAGTGCTCGAAGTGGTCGCCGATAACACGGCATTGAAACATGTGATCCTGATGTGCTCCGCCGTCAACGAGGTAGATGGCAGTGCCCTGGAGGTGCTGGAAGTCATCAACCACCATTTATCTGCATTGGGAATTGGCTTTCATTTGTCCGAGGTCAAAGGCCCGGTGATGGACATGTTGCAACATGCTCCACTCAGGCAGCAGCTCAATGGTGAGATTTATCTGACCCAACATCAGGCTTATGCAGCGCTGTCCTGTCATTAACGGCGTTGATCGCCGCTAAATATAGGAGGCTGCCATGGCAGATAATATCGGGCAATTGGAACAGTATTTAAGAGTGATTATCGGCGCCGGATTGCTGATGTGGACCCTGTTTTTCCAGGGTCCCACCTGGGGCTGGTTTGGGCTGGTGCCGCTGGCGACCGGGCTGATCCAGTGGTGCCCGCTTTATGCCTTGCTCAAGATTAACCGTCGCTAAGGTTCTCGGTGAGGGGTTGTTTGCAACCCAGACTTTAAAATCAGCACAGAGGCTTTGCCAAAACCATAGCTGGTGGTAAAGAGGCTGGCAAACAAATAGCCCTGAAACAGCAAGGGCGGCGGGAGCTCAGGATTGTCCAGCGCCGGGAAAATGGCCATCAGTAAAAACAGGCTGGAGTTGGTAAATGCGCCTATCACCATCGCCCAGCGTACATGCCATGGCAACGAGACCCGGCTGGCCGCAATGCCAAAAATGAGGGCGGTCATCAGCAGAAAATCGATATGTGCTTGCAACAGCCGCGTGAATTTTCCCGCGAAAATCGCCTTGAGTGGGGCCACACCAAAGTTCAGGCCCACCATACACCATGCCAGTAACAACGCCATCAGCAGCCAGCATGCGGCCCCTTTCAATAACATCTGGTGGGCTTGTGGGGTCGATTGCATCAAAGTCTCCTGGGGGATATCGTGTCCCCAGCATAGCCCATCTGTCATGGTTTGCTTGATCTGGACGGAGCTCACGCTTGACTGAAACGGAGATGACTCGCTTGCGAAATCTAGCTGTTTGTGACTTAATTTCGCTCAGCAAAGGAGAGGGTCATGGCGCAGCAAGCAAGGACAGTAGTCGCAGCGACAGGTCGAAAATATAGCTCCGATCTGGTCGCACCCAGTCAGCGCAAGGCATGGTTGTGTGAGGTGATTGGACGTGAATATGCGGAGGTGGACATCGTCCCGCCCACGGCAGCCCCACTTTACAACGAGATGACGCTCTATCCTTGGCAGGCGTTGCAACTATCCGTGATCCACTCCAACAGCCTGACCATCCAGCGCGGGACGCGAGAAATCAGTCGTCCGCAGTTGGATAATTATTTTGCCGTCCTGTTGCTGCAAGGCCGGTATTGTCTGCAACAGCAAGGGCGGGAAGTGTTTTTGCGCCCTGGCGACATGACTATTTATGATGCCACGGTGCCGCACTATATCCATTGTCCAGAGGCGTTTTCCAAGCTGATTGTTTCTATCCCAAGAACCTTGTTGCATCAGCGTTTGCCGCAGGCCGGGCATCTGACGGCGATGCCCATGCGATTGCAGCACGGCATGACCGCCATGTTGTCGCCGTTTTTGCAACAGCTCAAGCGTCAGCTGAATCAACTCTCCATGCAGGCATTCGATGCCAGCGCGGCGCCCATGCTAGACATGCTGGGCAATGCGCTTGAAACCTTGCAAGACCATACGCTGCCGCGTTCGCCTGGCCGCAGTTTGTCATTGTTGCAAATCAAGCAGTGGCTCAGTAAGCACCTACAGGATGCAGACCTGGATAGTGACGCCATTGCCGCTGCCACCGGATTTTCCAGCCGGTATATCAATCAATTGTTTGCCGATGAACAGACGTCTTTGATGCGCTATGTCTGGCAACAGCGGCTGGCGCTGAGTGCGCAATACCTCAAGCAACCGGCCTGGCAGCACCGGAGCATTTCCGAGATCGCGCTGGCTTGCGGCTTTAACGATTTTGCACATTTCAGCCGGGCCTTTAAGCAGCAGTTTGGCGACGCCCCCCGTGCTTTTCGGCAGCAGGGGGCTTTACTCCGTTAAATCTGCAGGCAAATTTTGCCAAAGTGCTGATTGGTCTCCTGATACTGGAAGGCCTGCACCATTTCCTCCAGCGCAAACACCTTATCCACCACCGGTTTCAGGCCATTCGCGTCTATGGCCTTGATCATGGCTTGCTGCATGCTGCGGCTACCCACCAGCACGCCTTGCAGGCGCAGTTGCTTGATCAGGGCCGTGACCAGGGGAAAGTCGCCCGCCAAGCCGGTCAAAATACCAATGACAGAGACATGGCCACCGACGCGCGCCGCCAGCATGGACTGTTCGAGGGTGGCCGGACCGCCCACCTCGACCACGTGATCGACGCCACGGCCGCCCGTCAGTTCGCGCGCCAGCGTTCCCCAGGCCGGGGTGGTTTTGTAATTGATCAGGTGATCTGCACCCATGGCCTTGAGTTTTTCCAGCTTGGCTTCGCTGGACGAGGTGGCAATCACGGTTGCGCCTGCCAGCTTGGCAAATTGCAAGGCAAAGAGGGAAACGCCACCCGTGCCTTGCACCAGCACAGTATTGCCAGGGGTGAGCTGATCATCAGACATCAGTGCGCGCCAGGCCGTCAGGGCGGCGGTAGTCAAGGTGGAAGATTCGATATGGCTCCAGCCTTTGGGGGCCAGCGTAAAAGATTCCACGCTGGCGGTGACGATTTCACGCGCATAGCCATCCACACCATCGCCTGGCACGGTGGCAAAGCCTTCAACCAGCGGTTCACCCACTTGCCAGGTGGGGAAAAAAGTACTGACCACGGCATCGCCTACTTTGAATTCGGTGACGCCTGCGCCGACCGCGACTACTTCACCCGCGCCATCCGCCATCGGGATACGCGGCTCGCTGGGCCCCCACATGCCGCTGACCACGGCAAAATCATGGTAATTGAGCGAGTTGGCATGCAGCCTGACCGTGATTTGCCCGGCAGTTGGCGCAGGCGCTTCGCGTGTGCCGACGGTGACATTTTGGTAGCCGCCGCCCGGTTGCAGAATAATGGCTTTCGTCATGGCGTTCTCCTAATCAAGCGTGACATGGGGATTGCATTTATAAGGATAAATGTTCACGGTAAGCGCTTGATTCTGCCCTGACTTGCAGACAAAGTAAATCGCCCGGCACCAGCAGGCGGACGGGAGTGAAGCCAATGTAAAGACTGTTTCAGGATCTCGTCCTGATTGGATCGACAGATGTAAAGCGGCTGCGTGACCAGCTAAATCACGGGCTGCACGCTGTAGACTTAACACGATTAAATTTAAATTTATGCAGCTCCGGGACGCCCATACATACAATCATGTATGTTAGTATATTTTCACGATAGCCAACCTTAAATTGGTTTTGCGACTGCAGCATCAGATTTTAAAAAGGAACAAACACGATGAAACTCAATATCAATGGCAAAGAGACCGAGCTCAACGTGAGCGATGACATGCCTCTTTTATGGGCAATCCGCGATGTGGCTGGCATGACCGGCACCAAGTTTGGCTGTGGCATGGCGCAATGTGGAGCCTGTACTGTGCACCTGGATGGTCAGGCCATTCGCTCTTGTGTGACCCCGGTCAGTGCGGCCGCGGGTAAAAAAATCACCACCATAGAAGCCATGCATGACGACAAGGTGGGCCAGGCCGTACAAGCCGCCTGGCAACAGATTGATGTGGTGCAGTGTGGCTACTGCCAATCCGGCCAGATCATGTCTGCGACCTCACTGCTCAAGCAAAACCCTAAACCCAGCGACGCCGATATTGATGCGGCCATGAGTGGCAATATTTGCCGTTGCGGGACTTATCAACGTATCCGGGCAGCAATCCACGAAGCCGCTGCCAAACTGGCTTAAGGAGAGACCCCATGAATGATCTCATTAATCTCTCCCGCCGCAGTTTTATCAAAAGTACGGCCCTGGTCGCTGGCGGCCTTGTGGTGGCATTCAGTATTCCGCAAGCCAAACGCTTTATGGGCGTAGCCAATGCGGCAGAAGCGCTGCCGCTGCCTGCGCCCAATGCCTTTTTGCGCATCGGCGCCGATGACAGTATTACCGTGATGTTGGCGCATAGCGAAATGGGGCAGGGCGTGTGGACCACCTTGCCCATGCTGATTGCAGATGAGCTGGATGCCGACTGGAGCAAGATCAAGGTCGAGCATGCGCCTGCGGCGCCTGCTTATGTGCATACCGCCTATGGTATCCAGATTACCGGCGGCTCTTCCACCACATGGTCAGAGTTTGACCGCTATCGCCAGGCGGGCGCATTGACACGTGTTCTGTTGCTGGAGGCGGCGGCCAAGCAATGGAAGGTGCCAGTAGCTGGCTTGCGCACCGAAAATGGTTTTGTCATCAACGGTACGCAAAAGCTCAGTTATGGCAAGCTAGTGGAGACCGCCAGCCAATTGCCGACACCGACCAGCGTCACGCTTAAAAAACCGGAGCAGTGGAAATTGATCGGCAAGGCCACCAAGCGTCTGGACAGCGCAGAAAAAATCAATGGCACGGCCAAGTTTGGTCAGGATGTGCAGTTTGAAGGACTCAAAGTCGCCATGGTGGCACGTGCGCCGGTGTTTGGCACCACACTCAAAAGCCTGGATGATGCCGCTGCACGCAAAGTGCCGGGCGTGATCAAGGTGGTCAAAGTGCCCACGGGGGTTGCCGTGATTGCCGAGCATTACTGGGCCGCCAAGCAGGGGCGCGAGGCTCTCAAGCTGGAATGGGCGCTGGCCGGGCATGACAAACCGGATACCCCTGCCTTGCTCAAGCAATATCAGGCGCTGGCGCAAAAGCCAGGCTTGCAGGCTGCGAAAGCGGGCGATGTCGCCACGGCCAGCAAGCAGGCCAAGCAAACCATACATGCGGAATATGTGTTGCCTTATCTGGCGCATGCACCGATGGAACCTTTGAACTGTGCCGTCAAAATCTCTGATCAGGGCTGTGAAATCTGGACCGGGACGCAAATGCAAACCACGGACCAGGCGTCAGCTGCCAAGATTCTGGGCTTGAAACCAGAACAAGTGAAAATTCACACGCTGTTTTTGGGGGGCGGTTTTGGCCGTCGTGCCAATCCCCGTGCAGACTTTGTGTCTGAAGCGGTTGAAGTGGCCAAAGCGGCAGGCATGCCGGTGAAAACGGTTTGGAGCCGCGAAGACGATATCAAGGGGGGGTTCTACCGGCCGATGTTTGTTCACAAAGCCAGTATCGCGCTCGACACACAGGGCAAACCGCTGGCCTGGCAACAGACGCTGGTCGGACAGTCCATTATCAAAGGCACGCCCTTTGAAGGCGTTATGATCAAGGACGGCATTGATGCCACCTCGGTGGAAGGCGTGGCTGATTCGCCCTATGTGAAAGGCACTCCGCATCATGAGGTGCAGTTGCACTCGGTGCAAAGTGAGGTGCCGGTGTTGTGGTGGCGCTCGGTCGGGCATAGTCATTCTGCCTTTGTCATGGAAAGCCTGATTGATGAACTGGCGCATGCCAGCAAACAGGATCCGCTGGCGTATCGCCGCCAGTTGCTGAAAGACCATCCCCGTCATCTGGCGGCACTCAATCTGGCGGCCGATAAAGCGGGCTGGGGCAAACCGTTGCCTGCGGGCGTGTTCCGTGGCATTGCCGTCCACGAATCGTTTGGCAGTTATGTGGCACAGGTGGCCGAAGTGTCCGTCAAAGGCGGCGAGGTCAAAGTGCACCGCGTGGTGATGGCGATTGATTGCGGGCTGGCCGTGAACCCGGATGGTGTCAAAGCGCAGATGGAGTCTTGTGTCGCCTTTGCGCTGGGTGCCGCGCTCAGTAGCGAGGTGAGCTTCAAAGACGGCCAGGTAGAACAATCCAACTTCCACAACTACCAGGTGTTACGCATGAAAGATATGCCCAAAGTGGAGGTGCATATTGTGCCTAGCACCGAAAAAATGGGCGGGGTGGGGGAGCCGGGCGTGCCGCCGCTGGCACCTGCCGTGACCAACGCCATTTTTGCTGCGACTGGCAAGCGTATCCGCCGGTTGCCGATTGGTGATCAGCTGGCTTAAGCCATGCAGTCCTCTGATTGGGAAGTGTTACAACGTGCCCGTGACTGGCTGGACCACGGCTATGGCGCACATCTGTTTACCGTGATCCAGACCTGGGGCTCTGCCCCCCGGTTGCCGGGTGCGATACTGGTGGTGCGTGAAGATGGCCATTTGGTCGGCTCTGTCTCTGGCGGCTGTATTGAAGATGATCTGGCAGACAAAGCCCGCCATCAACAACTGCCCGCGCAGCCTGCAATCATGGAGTATGGCGTCAATCAGGCAGAAGCACAGCGTTTTGGCATCCCTTGTGGTGGCCAGCTCAAGATTTTTGCCGAGCCACTGACGCAGGCGGCGCAATTAACGCCCATGCTTGAGAGCTTGTCACAGCGACGCTTGCTCAAACGATCGGTGCATGTGCATCGCGGCGAAGTGCGGCATCAATACGTGTTGCCTGAAGGTCAGCCTTATCTGGAAAGTGACTGGTTTCACAGCTATTTTGGCCCGCAATGGCGGCTGCTGATTATTGGCGCCAACCAACTGGGCTCCGTGTTGGCGGCCATGGCACAAGCGCTGGATTTTCACGTCATGATCTGCGATCCGCGTGAGGAAATGCGTGCTGAATGGCATGTGGAAGGCGCAGACTGGTTGCCCGGCATGCCGGATGATGTGGTGCTGGAGATGGCGCCTGATCCACACACGGCGATTGTGGCCGTCACCCATGATCCCAAACTGGACGACATGGCGTTGCTTGAAGCGCTCAAGTCAGACGCGTTTTATATTGGCGCCTTGGGCTCCGTCAAAAATCAGGAAAAACGCAAACAGCGCTTGCGCAGTTTTGACCTCACCGAGCAAGAGGTGAACCGCCTGCATGGCCCGGTCGGTCTGCGTATCGGCAGCCGCACGCCGGCCGAAATTGCCGTGTCTATCCTGGCTGAGTTGATTCAGGAACGCGCACAGTTGCAGCAAACGGGCCTGGTCTCACGGGCGCACAGGCTGGCGATGGCCTGATCATTTCAGGTCGGCGGGGGTATCAATATCCCTGAAGATGCCCGTGTCCTCGCACGCAATGTGTATGCTCTGTCCCTGATGGGCGCGCACCACCTCCCGCGCGCCCTGGTCGCCTTCCACCCGGAGTAATTCAGGAATCAGCGCACGGCTGAAACCCACCGGATGACCGGCTTTGCCTGCCATGACCGGTTGTGCCAATGGATGCTGAGCCAAGGCATTCGCGACATGCTGTATGGTCTGCGGCTGGATAAAGGGCATGTCTGCCAAGGCAATCACCACGCCGGCGTACTGCGGAAAGGCCGTTAACACGGTGTTCAACCCCAGCTTGAGACTATCGGCCATGACCTGCTCCTGCTCGCCACATTCGACCACTATCAATCCCAAGGCCTTGAGTGCGGCACTCAACTCAGGCACATTGGCGCGTATCACGGCGACACTGTGAGGCAAGGCGGTGATCAGGCTGCGGGCGGCCACTACTGCCATGCACTCACCATTAGGCAAGGGCTGTAAGAGTTTGTTTTGCGCACCAAACCGGCGGGAGAAGCCAGCGGCTAACAGCAGGCCTACAGGGGGGGCGTCAGAGGGAAGGTGCGTATGCATCTGGGCCTGATCGTCTAAAAAATGCTTTTCTAACATAAGGCGGTGGGTTCAGCTACAGCGCTGCGTCAACATCATCGTATACTTGAGCGTTCATGACAATATTCTGTTCTGGTTGAGGGGGTCCCCATGTCCTGGTTTCGGCGCTTGATGGTGTATTTGCTGTGCAGTGTAACCTGTTTGCCCGCCCTGTGCCGGGCAAATCTCGCCTCTGGCGATTATGCCTTTGAGGTCAATGTTGGTGGTGAGACGCGCGAGTATCTCGTGCATGTGCCCAAGCAGGTCGGCGCAGGCCAGGCCTTGCCCATGGTGCTGGTGCTGCATGGCGGGATGGGCAATATGCAGGTACAGGCCACCGAACGGTTTTATCACCAGATTTCTGCGGCCGAAAAACATGGCTATATTGCCGTGTTTCCTAATGGTTACAGCCGGTTGCCGGGCGGCAAGTTCGCCACCTGGAATGCCGGTAACTGTTGTGGTCCAGCGCTCAAAAAACAAAGTGATGATGTGAGTGTGATCCGGGCCATGATTCAAGCCATGCAGCAAAAGACAGCCATTGATGCCAACCGCATTTTTGTCGATGGCATGTCCAATGGTGGCATGATGTCTTATCGGCTGGCCTGCGAGTTGTCAGACACCATCAGTGCGATTGCGGCTGTCGCCGGGACAGACAATACCAGGCAATGTCTGCCCAGCAAACCGGTGGCGATTTTGCATATTCACGCCAAAGACGATGACCATGTCCCATTCAATGGTGGTCCGGGCGAGAAATCCATGACAGATGTCAGTTTTAATTCGGTGCCTGCCACTATACAGAAATGGGTAAAGCTCAACCAGGCCAATCCACAGGCGGAGCGTATCCTTGAAGTCAGCGGTGCCTATTGTGAGGTGCATCGTGGCGGGTTGGCGCCCGTGCAGCTTTGTGTCACCGACAGTGGCGGACATGCCTGGCCGGGGGGCAGCAAACCCCGTGGTGGGGAGGCTGGATCAACGGCGATTGACGCCAACGATGTGGTCTGGGCCTTTTTCAATGCCAATGGCCGCCATTAAGCCTCCGTCGGCATGTACGCCGCGCTGGGCTGTTTATGTTAAAACGGGATGCTATAGCCGACGTAAGCCATGGGTTGTATGCGTGTTTCTGTGATCGGGCTGTCGTATTGTTCATCACTGAGTCGGGTGATGAATGCACCAAAAAGCAGTGAGTGATTCGTCATCACAGGCATCATGCCATTGATGCCTGCCTGCCATTCAACGCCGGATCCCGCGCGGTAAAACGGCCGACTGGCGTTGACTTCATTGTTGCGCACCCCAAAGTAATAGTTGTTGAATTTCTGGCTGTTCCAGGTCGCCCCCACCAGGCCGTTCAGGCGCAAGTTTGGCGACCTTAACAGGCTCTTGATGTATTGCACCTGAAACTGCTGGCCGTTACTGTTGCCACTGGCATCCGTGGTCCATTGCGCATTCAATGTGCCATAGTCTGTTTGCCAGCGGAGCAGCGGCCCAACAAAAATCGAAAAGTCGCGGTCATCCATGCCGCGCGTACGGTCGCCCTTACTGGCATCCCAGCCAAACTTGGCCTCGGCAGACAGGCCAAAGCGTAAGCGTTTATCCTCGCTATCCACTAACCAGGCGCCCGCTTGCAGGGCATTGATAAAAAAACGGTCGCCATAATTCGCGTTAATAATGGGCAAGACCAGCGCGCGGTATTCATCCGAGCCAGAGGTCTTTGGCAGGACGCCAACGCCAATCCCATACAGGTTTTGTGCTCTGGGCACGGCAGTTTCTGTTTGCCGGTCTATGCGGGATTCGGCAGACGTAAGGGGACTGAAGAAGGTGATGGCCATACAAGTGCCAACCACGGGCAATGCGCGATGAAAGTTCATGGTGTGTATCCGTATATTATTTTATGTTGATGGCATGAGCGCTTAACTGCTGATTTAGTTCCCGCATGCCATACAGGCTTTTTCGTCTGCAGCCCCAAAACCAAAATGATTGACCATGGTCACATCGCTGCAAAGAGGAGAAAACACATGCGACCTATACATATTCAGCTGGCTAAAACATTGACCTTTATGGGCGCGCTGCCTTTTGCGGGCGCCGTGGTGGCGCAAATGCAGGGGATGGCGCATTATCATACCGGCTATCTGGCGCTGACCTATGGCGCCGTTATTATCTCATTTTTATGTGGGATACACTGGGGCTTGTTTTTGAACCATGCCCAAGACACCCGCCTGAATTTGCTGGTCACCAGCAATTTGCTGGCCCTACTTGCCTGGGCTACCCTGTTTTTTGTGGTGCCGGTCACCCAATATCTGGTGCAGATCGCCGCCTTTATCGTTTTATGGCTGATAGACCGCAAGCTGGTGGCTGAGGGGCTGATTGAACGCTGGTTTTACCAGTTGCGCACACAAATCACGCTGCTGGTGACAGTGTGTTTGTGCGCGATGCTGGTGTTGCAGTTTTAAAAGCCAGGCCAGCGTCAGATTAGACCGGCTCAGGGACTGGCTTGCTTTAAGGCCTGGATTTGTTGCGTGACTTTTTCGCCTTGTTCCGGGTCTATCGCCTGAATCGCTGGCTGGATAGACTCTAATGTCGCCAGATCTTTTTGCACAAAAGCGACTCTGGACAGCGCAAGCATGGCATCAACATCGCGCTGGTTAAGGTCATAGGCTTTTTTCAGGTCCTGCTCTGCCTGCACATAATGCTGCAAGCCTTCTTCCGCCAGCCCCAAAAAATACCAGGCATCGGCAGAAGCCGGTTCTTGGCCCGTCCATTGTCCGGCAATGATTTTCAAATCACGCCAGTCTGCATTTTGGTAGGGAATTACCACCTGCATGAAATAAGGCCGTTGTTCCAGCGGCAACGCCCAGAAAGGGACATCATTGGTTTTGAGTGACGTGGTTTCAGGCGCCGCCATCAGCTCCTTGATCCACTCGACCGGTAGGCTGTAATAAAACGCTGGTTGGCCCGGGCTTTTGAACGTGGTCAGGCCAATCAGGTTGTAGTGCTGGTCAAACAAGGCGCCGCCGCTAGAGCCCATGTAAAAAGAGGCGTTCGAGCGCACAATCAGGCTGCCATCAAACGGATAAATGCCCTTGATCGCGCCATAAGACAGCTGGGGCACTGGCGCACCGGCTGGAAAACTCATGCTAAAGACTTCTTCTTCATATTGCAGGCTTTGACTGTCTCGCATGGGGATGGGTTTGAATGGCAGCGGGTCAAACTTGAGCAGGCAGACATCGCGCTTCCAGTTGGCTTTCAGGCCTATCGGCTGATAACCATCTCTAAATTTGGCGATATTCACACCTTTGCTATTGGCAATCACATGACAGTTGGTCGCCACGTATTCGGGGCTGACCACTACACCAGAGCCCCTGCCGTTTGAGCCATCCGGCAAATCGGTGGTGACCATGACAATCGAGTGTCCGAGTTCCAGCGTATCAACAATACTGGGCTGAGCATTTAAAACATTGGTCAGCAAAAGCAAGCTGGTGAGCAAGATTGACTTCATAACCCCTCTATTCTTTATTTAGGTCTGTCGGATAGTTTAGTAAAAAATTCTTAAGCGGTAAGACCTGTCAGGATCAAAAACGTTTTCGGGGCGGTACGAGTAAGCATTTTCTGACAGGCAAATCAGCGGCAGCCTACGGCTAAGTGCGGCGCTTACCATTAAGATGGTGCCTGACTCAACCTTCAAATATTGAGCATAAAATGCATTCCCACAAATCGTACATGCTTCCCAAACTGATTTTCCTCAACATGTTGGCCTTGATGATGATTACCTTTGAACATGAAGCGCCTGCCGATAACCGTTATTTTCTTAAAGCTGTGAATGCAGGTGAAGGGGCTAAGCCTGAGCCTGAGCAGCGCGTGCAATTGGCTGAGGCTAGTGACGCCATGGCTGATGCCGCACAAGCCACGCCAGTTCAAGCCACACCCGGTAAGGTGGAGTCTGCAAGAAAAGCGCCGGTAAAACGGCGGCTGGTCAGCCACAAATCTTCACCCAAGGCTAAAGTCATGCTTCAACGCGCCAGCTATCAAAGCAACTCCCCTTTAGGGTGCTGCTTTAGAGGCAATTACAGTTAACACGACCGTTTTAAAGTCGGCTATGTAAAAGATTTTGAACATTTTCCCCGCACAATACTCAAGCTCCCACATGGGGGCTTTTTTGTTGCCGGACGTTATTTGATCTGCAAAACTTGATGAATCTGATTGCATGACCTTGTTGCAGGCCAGGGCAAGAGCCAATACACTGAACACTTGTTAATAAGAATATCAATCGCCTATGTTCAAATCCTTTTTTCCCGACTCCCGCTGGTTCTGGCCGTCTGTCATTCTGTGGGCAATGGTCTGTTGCGGCATATGGTTCGAGTATTCTTCTGCCATTGGCACGGCATTGGGTTTATCCATGGTAGAGAAGGAGCCGGTGATCGGACTCGGGCATTTTGTCACTGACCCGTTCAAGCTGTTTTATCTGTATTACCTGGTGAGCGTCGCGATTTTTGCGCTGATGTGGTTCAAGCTTAAACCTAGCCGCTGGCAATGGTGGTCGATTGTCGGTAGCGCGTTTATTTTGTTCTCGACCTATTATTCTGTGCAGGTATCGGTAGCGCTCAATAACTGGCGCCGGCCTTTCTTTGATGCGGTGCAAGCGGCGCTTTCGCCCAACTCCAAGGTCACGACCGCGCAGTTGTATATCCTCATGTTGCAGTTTGCCGAAATCGCGTTCGTGGCCATTTTTATTTATGTCCTGACTCGCTTTTTTGTCAGCCACTATATTTTCCGCTGGCGTACGGCGATGAACGATTTTTATACCCACCAGTGGCCGCAGGTGCGCAACATTGAAGGGGCATCGCAACGGGTACAGGAAGACACTATGCGCTTTGCGACCATCATGGAGGGCCTGGGCGTGTCTATGGTGGAGGCGGTGATGACCTTGTTTGCGTTTTTGCCGGTGTTGTGGAGCTTGTCTGCGTATGTAAGTGAGCTGCCCGTGTTTGGGGCGGTGCCTGCGCCGCTGTTCACGGCGGCAATTGCCTGGTCTGTGTTCGGTACCTTTTTGTTGGCTGCGGTCGGGATTAAGTTGCCAGGCCTGGAATTCAGAAACCAGCGGGTAGAAGCCGCGTATCGTAAAGAGCTGGTGTATGGCGAAGATGACCCGGCACGCGCGCAACCTGAGACGCTAAAAGCCTTGTTTCTGGATGTGCGTAAAAACTACTTCCGCTTGTATTTTCACTATATGTATTTCAATGTCGCGCGCAGCCTGTATTTGCAGGCGGATAATATCTTTGCCTACTTGATTCTGGTGCCTACCATTGCTGCGGGTAAAATCACGTTTGGTATTTTGCAGCAGATTCTGACGGCGTTCTCACAAGTGAGTAACTCGTTTCAATATCTGGTCAACTCCTGGACCACCATTGTCGAGCTGCTGTCGGTTTACAAACGGTTGACCGCATTTGAAGCCGCCATTAAACACGAGGCCCTGCCTGAAATCGAACGCAGCAACGCTTAGTCGGTTGCAAGCTGGATATCGCAGGTGACCGCCTAGCGGCTCACCTGCAAATGGTCAAACTTGGGCCGTTGCTCGCGCATGAACTCTGCCAGCGCTTCATCCGACAAGGGCTTGCTGTAATAATAGCCCTGGCCGACATCGCAGCCGCTGTGCAATAAAAAGCGGTGCTGATACTCGTTTTCTATGCCTTCTGCGGTCACTGATTTATGCAAGCTTTTACCCAGATTGATCAATGCCAGCAGGATATTGCCATTGGTCACGCTTTGTTCCAGGTCCTGCACAAACGCTTTGTCAATCTTGAGTTCGTCAATCGGATAGTTTTTCAGATAGGCCATATTGGAGTAGCCGATGCCGAAGTCATCAATGGCAATACAAACGCCCAGGCGTTTGAGTTGCTCCAGTGTCCGCGTAAACATGGCTTCATCCTTAAAGCGCGCATTCTCGGTCACTTCCAGCGTAATCAAGTGTGGCGGGACGCGTTCCTGCCGTAAGACCCGCTGCACCGTCTCCACCAGGTTGCCGCGCAAAAACTGGATAGGCGAGACGTTGACCGCAATCGGCACCAGATAGCCCCATTCGGTTTGCATGGCTTTGATTTTCTTGCAGGCAGTCTGCAAGACCCACTCACCAATGGCAAAAATATGGCCGGTTTCTTCGGCCACCGGAATAAACTGGTCAGGCGGGATCAGGCCGCGCTCCGGGTGCTGCCAGCGGATCAGGGCTTCCAGGGCGCTGATATTGCCGTGCTGCATATTGATTTGCGGCTGGTAATACAGCATGAGTTCTTGCCGTTGCAGGGCATGTCCGAGGCCATATTCAATTTCGTTACGTTCGCCCAGTTGCTGTGCCAGGGAGCCACTAAACATTTGCACTTTATTTTTACCGGCATTTTTAGCGCTATACAGTGCAGAGTCGGCGCACGTCAGCAAGGTATCAATGTCTTGGGCATGGTCCGGGTAGATGCTGACGCCAACGCTACAAGTCATGTTAAACACATAGTCGCCAATGGCAATCGGTTGCGAAATGGCTTCCATCACGCGTGACAGCAAGGGTTGGGCATCTTCTGCCGAGCGCATGCCGGGGTAGAGCATGACAAACTCATCGCCGCCAAACCGCACAATGGCATCCGTCGGGCGTGTACTCTGAATCAGCCGTTGCGCGACGTTCTCCAGCAGCTTGTCACCGGCACGGTGGCCCAGCGTGTCGTTAATGAGTTTGAAATGGTCGAGGTCAATAAAGGCAATCGCTATTTTGTAGTGAAACTTGTCGGCTTCCGCAATCAGGCTGGCCAGTTTGCCACTGAAGGCATGGCGGTTTAACAACCCGGTCAGGTTGTCTGTCACCGCCAGTTGGCGGATTTGCAACTCATAGTTTTTACGGTCGGTGATGTCTTCGACCGTGCCCTCGTAGTAAAGAATACTGCCTTGTGCATCATAGACGGCATGCGCGTTTTCCGAGATCCAGATGGTTTCGCCATTCAGCCGGTAGACTTGCGACTCAAAATTCTGCACACGCCCCTGCAGGCGGATGGCTTCGGTAAAGTCGTGACGGCGGCTGTCTTCTACATACAGTTGCGTGCTGATATTGTTGAGGTCGCTGATCAGCTCCGCCGGCGAGGCATAGCCATAGAGCTTGGCCAGCGCCAGGTTGGCATTCAGGTAGGTGCCAGATTCTGTGGTTTGGAACATGCCTAGCGTCGAGTTCTCAAACATGGAGCGGTATTTTTGCTCGGTGCTGTAGAGCGCCTGCTCAATGCGTTTGCGTTCAGTGATGTCTTGAATAATGCCTTCAAGGGCGACGGGTTTGCCCTCGGGATCAAAGACGCCACTGCCGCGTTCGGCCACCCAGCTGATTTCGCCATCGGCACGCACAATGCGGTATTCAAGTGCAAACCGTTGTTTGCGACTGACCGCTTCATGAATGATTTTGCGCGCCTGTGCACGGTCTTCAGTGTGCGTGATCCGTTCGTAGGACTTGACCTTGTTCAGGATCAAGTCTTGCGGAGCATAGCCGGTCAGCGACTCACAGCCTTTGCTGACATAAATCATGGTCCACTGATCATCATACAGGCAGCGGTATATCATGCCATCCAGATTATCCAGTAGCGTATCCAACAGCCGTTGTTGCTGTGAGGTCATTAAGGCATCGACGATTTGTGTTTGCATCATGTCCCAGTTGATCTGGCCACGCATTACAGCATCGCCTGTTCAGTTTGCCTTTGCTGGCCGATAGTGACTTTTTCCCACAGGCTTTGGGCATTGATCAGGGTCAGCATGCTTTGCTGGGCGAGATTGGCAATGGCAATGCCGGGGTTGTTGCTAATCCCCTTGAAAAAAGTATTCATGGGCTGAATCTGGTTGGGGGCAAGGTAAGGAATCTCGCCCAGCGCCGAGACAAAGACCCCGAATTTGAGGGCGACGGCCTTGTCTTCAATCACCACAATCTGCCGGTAATCGGTAAAGTAGTGCGCGTGACCCAGCATGCGCGCCAGGTCGATAATAGGGATGACCTGATCGCCATAGGGGTGCATGCCCGCTATAAAGGGCGCCGACTCTGGCAGCGTGCGTAACTGCACTTCGTCAATCGCTTCGCGGACAAAGCGGGCCTCTATCCCTAGCCAGCTGTTGCCGACATAAAAGGTTGCGTACTCCTGGCTGTCTTCAGCATTTTGCAGGAACAGGTTAGGGTTAAATTTGTTGTGGATGACCTGCGACTCTGCCGTGATGCGCTGGTTGATTTCGTTGACATTGCCGAGTGGGGTAAAGATCAAGGCAAAGACTTTATTCCGGTAGTTGTCTTCTGCCCCCTTGAATTCACGATAACCATACGCCGCATGCACCCCCACCGCATAGTAGGTGTGATGGTAAATGGCAATATCAAACAGTCGCTGGCCTTCGTTGAGTGTGCTGATTTCCGGCATCAATGCAAAGTCATCGCCGGTGACAAAGTCTGCATGCGTGCTGGAGATCACCTTGAGCTGCTCGTTGACAAACAGCGTAAAGCTGCCGCTGACCGGGGTATCGGTTTTGTCCCGTGGAATCACATCACGGAGCATGGCCTGGAATTGCGGCTTGCTGTCAAACACAATGCCTATGCCACCGACAATACTGTTGCCATCCAAATGCCGGATCGGCGCTGCGTAAATATAGGTTGCCTGATGGTTGTACAAGGGCGTCGGTTCAAACTGCGACACCACATAGTCCTGGCTTGAAGTGCAGCTGCGCGTGCGGCCTACCCATTCTTCGGTGAGCTGGCTGTCGATCAACTCATTGTAACGTGGGTTGGACACTGCAATCACCGTGCCTTGCCGGTCAAAGACGATCAGGTTGTCGTAAACAGTATACAAGCCATTGATGTAGCGCAGAATTGAGCTGATCTGGTTTTTATCCTGTGCAGAGAGCTGGGCATTACCCAGGCACTCTCTGAAGACGTGGGTGAGTGCCCACCAACGGACGTCATTCGCTCGCTCGTACAGGTTGCGGTCCATGATCTCTACCGCCAGCTGCGCATAAAAACTGGAGTTTTCGAGCATCACCGAGACCACGGTCTGATACAGCTCAGAGACCATGCCCTCAATAATTTGCTGGGTTTTATGTCCGGTATTGCTGATCTCCGAGAGCAGGCTCTTGGAGAAGTTCTTTTGCTGGGTGTTGACGTAGTTGCTCTGCCAGATATTGCCGTTCCACACCGACTGGTTCAGCTTGCTCTGAATGTTGGCCGCCTGTTTTGGAATATTCAGCAGGCTTTCAGAAAAAATCAGCGGGCTGCGCATCACCTTGCGCAAGATTTCCGCATCAATATTGCTGATCATGCCCTGCATGCTCTGGTTGAATGCATACTCAAGCGGAATCATGGCTTGTCCCAGCCAGCCTGGCCCTGAGTAGCCTTGATAATTCTCGGCCTGCTTGGTGACACACAGGTATTCACGGCCCGCAAATCGCGCCACAAACCAGTCCTTGTCCGTGTCTGCACAGAGGGTGATGCCAATGGGGATTTGGTGTGGATCGCTAGAGGCAATCACGTGACGATGCTCATCCAGCAGGATGCCTATGGTCCAGTCCGAGCCAGAAATCAGGTTTTGAAAAATGGTTTGCAGTTCGTTCACAAACTTGAAGCACAAGCACAGGACGCCTAAAGACCGCAGGCCATCACTGCTGCGCACTTCATGCGCATACATCAGGGATTGGTAAGGTTTGCCGTTGATTTCCGTTTCATAAAAATACTCGACATACGGCGCGCTGGATTGTGCTGCCAGCTTGAAAATTGCGTGTTGGTCTACCAGCGTCTGCTGGGAGGCATCCAGCTGATGCAGCAAGTTGCCCGCCATATCAAAAAGGGCAATATTTTCGTAGACGGTATATTTCTTTTGATATTCCTGAAAACGGTGCGTGATACGCGATTGCTCATGCGCCGTGACTGCGCCTGCCGCATGTTTTTCAAGGTAGCCCCTGACATCATCGTCGGTGGCAAAAAAGCCGATATCCGCCGTGCGTTCAAACAGGTTGCGGATCAGCAGGTTAATGACCTCAAATGCCTTGGATGTCAGCTGTGCCGCCGTTTTGTGCAAGGTTTCTTCTGACAGGTGGCGTAACACGGCATTCGAGATTTTGTTGAATGCCGTGCGTGTTTCTTCCATTTCGGAGCCTGTGCCAGACAGTTGCGCCATCAGCGCAAGACTGTCCCAGGCATTTTGTAGCTGGTAGATGTGTGAACGGAAATCGTTGACCTTTTTAAAATGGCTGGCGAGCTCTTCAGTCAAAGGTTGTGGGTGCATATATTTCTAGTGTTCTTCCATGATTGCAATTAATTCCGCCTATTTATAGCAAGAATGGTTCCCATTTAGCGGGGTCGAATTGCAAAACAATGGCAAGAAAAATGCTTTTATTTAAATATTAAAACCTGAGGGACATGATTTCGCTGGTGATTGGTCAAATAAACGCTACCTGCTTTGCGCGCATGCCTTGTGTTGGTGCGCAGTTGGCTAAAATGGTGCACGCGTGTCTGGTGTTTTTCATGTCAAAATAGGCCTTCCTTTTTCCTGAGTTCGCCAGCGCATGATTAATACCATGATAGAAATCCACAGTGTGTCGGAAGCGATCCGTGATGCGGTGGCGCCCGTGTTTTTACTCACTGGCATCGGGTCTATTCTCGGCGTGTTAATTGGCCGCCTGGGCCGCTCGATTGACCGTGCCAGGTTTTTAACCGATACGCCGGAGGAGAAGCGTGAGCGGTTCAAGGATGAGCTCAAGATTATTGTCAGGCGCACCAAATGGCTACGCCGGGCGATTGGCCTGGCCACGTTTGCCGCCTTGTGTATTTGTGTCTCCATCGCCAGCATGTTTATTTCGGTGGAAACCGGCTTGCGCTTGCCGCACCTGGTGATGGTGTCGTTTATTATCTCGATGGCGTCACTGATATTGGGACTGCTGTGTTTCTTGCGCGAGATTGTGCTTGCCTCACGCGAAGTGATCGTGCCGTATCAGCAATTGGAAAAACCGGCGCGCAAGCAGGCGGGCAAGTCCTAGCGGTAAAGTGCGCGGATCACGTCGGTTTGTGTCAGCAGGCCGACCAGTTTGTTGGAGGCATCCACCACGGGCAACAGTTGCAAGTGATGGCTGGTCATGAGCGGAATGGTATGCATGAGATGCATCTGGGCCTGGATGGTGATAGCTGGCGTGGTCATGATTTGGCCGACAACTTCCGCTTTGTCGCTATGGGTGGTGGGTGACCAGCGGATCAGTCGCTGCAGGGCAGGCCCCACTTCGCGATAACTGCTCGCCTGGGCATGCCGCAAAAAGTCTGACAGGCTCAATATCCCTATCACCAGCTTTGCCTTGTTGACTACAGGCACCGCAGGTTCGGTCTGCGCCAGCATGGTGTGCCAGGCGGCTTCCAGAGGGTCGCCATATTCAAAGGTGGTCTCCACTGGCCGCATGATCTGTTCGCAGGTAATCGCCTCCAGTTTACGGTGGTAGGCAATCAATTCGGTTTGCTCAAGCAGGTGTTGTAATTGCGAGGGGTGAATGTCCAGCACTTCGTGAGACTGCCCCAGTGCCTGCTGCAAATCTTCAGGCGTGAATCCAAACTGGTAGCGCATATGCGTGGGCGTCGCTGCGGCATGGTCATGATCCGCCACCGGGTATCGATAGCCGGTCAGACGATGGTAAATCCAGGCTGTGAGTACCAGTAACAGGCTGTTTGCCAGCACCGGCCACCAGATAAAGCCAAAGCCGAGTTGCCAGATTGGTTCGCCGCCCAACACGGCAGTCAGGGCCACCGCGCCGCTAGGCGGATGCAGGCAACGAAAGGCAAACATCAACGCAATGGCCGACAGCATGGCAAGCGCTGCGGCGGTGACCGGAAAATCTGGCAACCATTGCGCAAACAATACCCCGCTTAAGGCGGCAAGCGTATTGCCTGCCAGCAAGGCCCACGGTTGTGCCAGCGGGCTGGATGGCAAACAAAACAAAATGACAGCGGAGGCCCCCATGGGCGCAATCAGGAACACAGCAGTATGCCAGTCTGCAGCTGGCGCTTCTGCGATGACCAGGCCGGCCATCCCGCCAGTGAGCAAAATCCCCAGGCCCGCGCCCAGCGCCGCCCGTGCGTAATCGCGCAACGACCCGGTCATGCGCCGCGGCCAATAAGGCTTTAAAAAACGGGCGAGGTTTGCCATTCCAATTCAAAAAAGCAAAGACCGCAGTGTAACACGGACCCTTTTTAGGGGTGATGTTGGTGTGACGATGAGCGGGAATTTCTCCCGATACAATTCGGTTACAAAAATTCGGAAACTTAGGCCCTGTTTTAAAGCTCATAAGCGCTGAATGGTCCTGCAAGAAAGGACACAACTTGATTGATGCAGAAGAAAGGAAACTGTGATGCAATCGTTCTTACAATCAAAATTGACGCATTGGGTGTCTGTGCCTTTGGCCGTGGCAGCACTGTTTGGTGCTGGCTACTGGATGAAAGGCTACACGCTGGTGAATCATGCGCAGGCGACTGCGCCGGTGTCGGCCAAAACCATGACCGCGCCAAGTGCTTATATCACGCTGCCTAACTTTGCCAGTATCGCGTCTACCCAGGGCGCTGCAGTGGTGAATATCAGCGTCAGTGGCACCGTGAAAACCGCCGGGATTCCGGGCATGGATCCTAGCGACCCCATGTTTGAGTTATTCCGCCGGTTTCAGCCCAATATGCCACAAACCGAAACGCCGATGAATGGCCTGGGTTCAGGCTTTATCGTCAAGTCTGATGGCGTGATCCTGACCAATGCCCACGTGGTGGATAAAGCCGATGTGGTGACCGTCAAACTGTCTGACAAGCGTGAGTTCCAAGCCAAGGTGGTCGGCGTGGACAAGCTGACCGATGTGGCGGTGCTGAAAATTGATGCCAAAGATTTGCCGACTGTCCGTATTGGCAGTACCAAAAGCAGCAATGTGGGGGACTGGGTCGTGGCAATAGGCTCGCCCTTCGGCTTTGACAACACGGTGACGGCAGGCATTATCTCGGCCAAATCCCGCGCCTTGCCAGACGAGGGCTATGTGCCTTTCCTGCAGACTGACGTGGCTATTAACCCCGGTAACTCTGGCGGGCCGCTCTTCAACCTGAATGGTGAGGTCATTGGCATTAACTCGCAAATTTACAGCCGTAGCGGTGGCTATCAGGGCCTGTCATTTGCGATCCCGATTGATGTGGCCATGGGCATTGAGCAGCAGTTGCTCGAAAAAGGTAAAGTCAGCCGTGGCCGTCTGGGCATTGGTGTGCAAGCCATTAACCAGGATTTAGCTTCTTCATTTGGCTTGCAGGCCCCCAATGGTGCCCTGGTCAGCAATGTCGAGAAAAATGGCCCTGCGGATAAAGCCGGCCTAGAACCTGGCGATGTGATCTTGAAGTTTAATGGTCAGAGCATAGACCGCTCCAGCGACTTGCCGCCCATGGTGGGCAGTATCAAGCCGGGCAGTACGGTCAGCGTTGAAGTCTGGCGCAACAAACAGCTCAAAAAACTGACTGTGCGTATTGATGAAATGCAAACCGCGCAGGCAGACCCTGCTGCAAGCATGGATAGCAAGCAAGCCAGATTAGGGGTGAGTGTGCGCCCGCTCACTTCGCAAGAGCTGGCGCAGACGCAACTTAAGCAGGGCTTGCTGGTGGAAGAGGTGGGTAAGGGTCCTGCCGCCAATGCCGGCATCCAGCCAGGTGACGTCATTCTGGCCGTTAATGGCGATCAGGTGAAAAGCGTCAGCCAGTTGCAGGACAAGTTAACGCAAAACAGCAAGAATGTAGCGCTACTGGTCATGCGTGGGGACAGCAAACTCTATGTTCCCGTTAAAATAGGTTGATTCACGTGTTGCTTCCTTAGCCATTTGCCCCGCAGTTGCGGGGCTTTTTTATTCAGGCAGCGGTGTAGACGCCAAAGCGTTTAACAATTCTGCCAGACTGACCTTTTTGCCCGGTAAAATAACAATATGCAAACATTTCAAATCACCCCCATCGAAGACCAGACCCTGCAAGCCGCGCTGGCCCAGCAGATCAACCAAAAAACCAAACCCTTAGGTGCTCTTGGGCGGCTGGAAGCCCTGGCCATGCAACTGGGGCTGATCCAGCAAACCGTACATCCGGTGTTGCAGCAGCCCACCATGCTGGTGTTTGCGGGCGATCATGGCATCGTTGCCGAAGGCGTCAGCCCTTATCCGCAAGCGGTGACGGCGCAAATGGTGTTTAACTTTTTAAATGGCGGCGCCGCCATCAATGTGTTTGCGCGCCAGCATGGGTTTGAGTTGCATGTGGTGGATAGCGGCGTCAATGCCGTATTCGCCCCGCACCCCAAGTTGATTGATGCCAAGGTGGGCATGGGCACCGCCAGTTTTCTGCATCAGCCAGCGATGACGGCCGAGCAATGCGCTCAGGCGATTTACCGCGGCTCGCAAATTGCCAGGGATGCCATTGCACAAGGTTGCAATGTGCTGGCACTAGGCGAAATGGGCATCGGCAATACCTCCAGCGCCAGTTGCCTCATGAGCGTGTTGTGTGGCTTGCCCATGCATCAATGTGTGGGGCGTGGCACCGGTGTCAGCGACAAAGGGTTGCAGCACAAACTGGCTGTTCTCACTTCTGCCTTGCAAGCGCATCATGTGCCTGCCAGCGATCCTCTGCATGCATTGGCCGTTTTTGGCGGCTTTGAAGTCGCCATGATGGTTGGGGCATTGCTTGCCGCTGCCGAAGCCCGTGTCACCTTGCTCATTGATGGTTTTATTGCCACCTCGGCCTTGCTGGTAGCCGCCAAGCTGTATCCGCAGGTGGTCGACTATTGCGTTTTTGCACATTGCTCTGACGAAAGTGGCCATGGCATCATGCTGGCACACCTCAAGGCGCAGCCCTTGCTGCATTTGTCTTTGCGTCTGGGTGAAGGCACCGGCGCCGTACTGGCTTATCCCTTGCTGCAGTCTGCCATCGCCTTTCTCACCGAAATGGCCAGCTTTGAGAGTGCTGGCGTCAGCGAGCAAGTGCAGTGAAATCGCAATGGCGTTCCTTTTTGCTGGCCGTGGGCTTCTTTACGCGTATCCCGGTGCCTGCACTGCCTGATTTTAAAGAAAGTGATCTGAATCAGGCGGCCCGCTATTTTCCGCTAGTCGGCCTGTTGGTGGGCTTACTGGCCGCCATGGTCTGGTGGCTGGCGCACGGGCTGTTCAACCCGGCATTGGCCGTGTTGTGCAGCATGGCTGCCACCATCCTTGCCACAGGCGCCTTTCATGAAGATGGCCTGGCCGACAGTGCGGACGGCTTGGGCGGAGGCATGACGCGCGAGCGCAAGCTGGAGATCATGCATGACTCTCGCCTTGGTAGCTACGGCGCCATTGCGCTGGTGGGCATCTTGCTGTTCAAGTTTGAGGCTTTGTCTGCGCTTGCGCCCGCCATCTTGCCGTTTGCACTGATTGCCAGCCATGCCCTGAGCCGACTGGCGGCGGTGTATGTGATGGCGACGGCCAACTATGTGCGCACTGCGGGCAAGGCCAAACCGCTAGCCACCACGCTGACCCGGCAGGATATTGTGTACGCCAGCGTCTTCGGCCTGCTGTGCTGGCTGGGCTTCGCCCTGATGCTGGGCATCAATCAGTCATTGATGGCTGCCGGACATTTTTTACTGATCACCAGCTTGCCTGTGCTTGTGGTCTGGCAGATGTGGCGGCAAACGATGTTACGACAGATTCAAGGGTATACCGGCGATACGCTGGGTGCGACACAGCAACTGACTGAAGTCGCTTTTTATTTGGGCCTGCTGGCCTGGGAGCGCTTGGCATGAAATTGACGTTGGTGAGACACACCAGTTTACAAATCGCTGAAGGCATCTGTTACGGACAAAGCGATGTCGATGTCTCGGCCAACTTTCATCACGAGTTGGCCAGCGTGCAGCAAAAGCTGCAAGTCGATGCTTTCCACGCGCTCTATACCAGCCCTTTGCAGCGCTGCCACAAACTCGCACTGGGTCTGGCCCACGGACTGGGGCATGCCGGAGACATTCAGGCCGACGCACGCCTCAAGGAGCTGCACTTTGGCGAATGGGAGATGCAGGCCTGGAACGATATTCCGCGTGAGCGATTTGATGTCTGGGCCCAAAACTATGCCGAACTTTCGCCGCCACAAGGCGAAACCTTTGCCCAGTTACAGGCGCGCGGTGTGGACTTTTTGCAAGAGATACAAGCCCGCCATGCCGGTGAACATGTGCTGGTGGTCACCCACGGCGGCATGATACGCGCGCTGATTGCGCATGTGCTGAATATGCAACTCAAAGGCTTGTTCCGGTTGCATATCGATTACGCCAGTTTGACCCGCATGGAATTTTTCGGGGACATTCCCAAAATTACGTTTGTGAATCGTTAGTATCAGGCTTGTATCACCTGCATGCACGCTCTCCATGTGGGTCACCACGCTGCGCCTCAAAAAACAGTCTGTTCTGCCATTGGCCGGAGGGGAATCCCGCTTCGTCGCTGTCTGACCAAGCGTGGGCTAGCGTACAGTCGGGGCTTAAAAAGGCTGCGACACTCTAAGGCCCTAAACGCAAACACTTGGTACAAGTGGAATGGAGAACAATGAATACAGTCAAAGCAAGTGACATCAAGCCGGATATGTCGGTGGTCTGTTCGCAAAACAATGAGTTTGCCAAGGTCGACCATATGGAAGGTGAGCAAACGATTAAATTAATGAAGGATAAAAGCGGCCAGCACCACTTTATCCCGCTGAGCTGGGTCGTTTCAACAGAAAACAATCAGATTCAGGTAGATCGCTCTGGTGAGCAAGCCATGAAGGATTGGAAAAGCTCGGCATCGGCCAACTAAAGTAGTGTAGCGCATCGTCTTGCATCTCTTGTTGGCATCCGCCGCGGGGGATGTTTTTTTGTGTGGGGCGACAGCGTCCGAGGACGCTCCGGCATGCGTAGCCGCTTATTTTTTGTCTTTGCCAATCTGGTTGCCAATGATGCCACCAACGGCTGCCCCACCCACCGTACCCAGTGCACCTCCACCCGTCAGCACTGCACCTGCCACACCGCCCATACCAGCGCCAATCGCTGTACTTTTATCTCGTGTGGTCATGCCACTGCATCCTGTCAGCAATATAAACAGTATGGCAGCCAGCAGCTTGTTGCTTTTGTGATTCATCGTATTCATGTTGAGACCTCTTGAGTCAGGGTTGAGTAAGCGTAGACAAAGAGCTTATCTCCGCATCAACACCCGGTCTGTGCGCTAGCTGTAGATGCAGTGGCTGACCATGATTCCGGTGGCTGCCCGCTAAGCGCGCTAACGCACAGACCCCGGGTGCATTCATTCCAATAATGGCAGCAATCAACACGCAGCTTGTGTTTTCAGCATGGCCGGGCAGGCGTGATGCAATCGTCACCTGGCTGCAGTTAAAAAATTGAGGAGCAGGGAATGAATCGTTTAGCAATCAGGCATATTTTTATCGCCGGGCTGTGTGGTCTTGCCGTGACCGCCTGCAATGACCCCAAGAACGCACCGGATGTGGGTAAGGAGATAGACCAGGCCGTCGAAAGTGCCGAGCAGCGTCTGGGCCAGGCCCAAGACCCACTGGAAAACAAGACGGATGCCGCAAAGGAAGCGCTCTCTGATACGGCTATTACCACTAAGGTTAAAGCTGCGTTTCTGGCCGAGTCCAGTATTGCCAGCATGGATATCGCGGTCAGCACCCTCAACGGGGTCGTTACTCTGAATGGGGTGGTCACTTCGCTGGCCAGCCGCGATAAGGCTGTGGAGATTGCGCAAGCGATGCCCGAGGTGAGCAAAGTCGATAATCAATTGAAGATACAGTAGTTTTTTAACAGAGACAAAACTCAGGCGCGGAGATGCGCCGGGTTCATATTGAAAATCACTCGAAACCATACAGCGGCAGAGTGCACGCTCACGCATGACCAGATTGATGCCTTGCGTGACAACATCACGCACCAATAAGCGCACTTGCTGACGCTGCCTACGGAGAAGACCATGACCATGATACAGATTTTGATCCTTGTTTTTATATTGATGCTGATTGGTGCCTTGCCGCGCTGGCCACATAGCCAGAACTGGGGCTATCTGCCCAGCGGCGGGCTGGGGGTGATATTGCTGGTGTTGCTCATCTTGCTGTTGACCGGACGGATTTAATTGACTGACAACATGTCGCGTGGCCAGGCTTGCGCACTGGTTCATGCAACCCATTTTTACTTACTTAAGGCATCGTATGCATCCTGCTGTCATGAATGTTCCGCTTAAAACTATCGCTGTAGCCACCTTGTTATCCCTGAATATCGGCATGGTACATGCCGGGCAGATGTATCAGGGCGACTGGTATGTGTTACCGGGTGCCAGCAGCATGCGCACCGATGACCAGCTGGATGCCAAACAGCATGGCGGCGGCTTTTTTATCAAGCTGGGCAAGGAGCTCTCGCCTGACTGGGATGTGCAGGGCGGTTTTACTTACAATCGCGTGGCTGAAGATACCGGTATCGCCGGCGTCGGCGGGCATTACAAACAAATCACCCTGGGTGCTGACGTGTTATATCTGTTCAGCCGTCAGGCGCTACGGCCATTTTTACTGATAGGCGGCGGCGTCGCACGTAATAATGTGGATTACAGCAATCTGCCTGGCTTGCATCATGAAATGCGCACCTCCTGGATGGGCAATGCCGGTTTGGGCGCGCAATGGATCATCAGCGATCGCTTTGGCGTACAGGTGGATTGGCGACGTCAATGGTCAAAGTCTGATGCCCATGCACCGGGTACCAGCGTGGATACCTCAGGCACCATTGCTAACGATCTGTTCAATATCGGCGGCATGTGGCGTTTTGGCGCACCGCCGCCGGCCATCCTAGCTGCAAACGACATGCCGCCACCCAATGCCCCGGTCACACGCCCCATGCCACCAGCCACACAAACTGAGCCCAGAACAACGGCGACTCTCCCGGTCGCCGCGCCGCCTCCTGATTGCAAAGCCCAGTTTGAAACAATTACGCTGTCGGCAGAAAAGCTGTTTGATTTTGATAAAGCCCAGATGCGTGAAGGCGCAAAACCATTGCTGGATGACGTGGTGAGCAAGTTAAACGCGCATCCTGAATTTGAGCTGGTGATGGTGACCGGCTACAGCGATCGCATCGGCAAGCAACAATACAATCAGCGGCTTTCTGAACAAAGAGCCAATCAGGTCAAAGACTATCTGGTGCAGGCAGGCGTAGCGTCCGGCCGACTGAAAAGTGTAGGCAAAGGCGAGGCCGATCCCAAAGTCAGCTGTCAGGGCATACATGGAGAGCCACTGATTCTATGTTTGCAACCCAATCGGCGCGTGGTCATCGAAGATCAGGCACAGCACCAGTTGCCTGACCGGCCCGGGTGCTCTTAACGCCAAGGCCTCCATGGGGCAGGGCGGGCCGCCGACGCCTACTCTTGGGTGGCCTGTTAACCTGAGCGGCAGCAGCGTCACGTTGCCAGCATCGCCACCTGAATGTGTCAGGTGCGATTCCCAAGGTCGGTTTTGTAAACCCGTTAAGACGCTAGGCGGTGCTTAATAGCTCAAATACCTTGTCGCCCTCGCAATGCGCCACGTTAAAGCGCAACCACGATGAAGGCTCCTGATACGGTCTGAACAAGTTGCCAGGGGCCAGCATGACGTTCTGTCTGGTCGCCAGACTGGCGATTTCGGCCGCCTGTCTGCCATGGCCCAGGCTGGCCCAGACGAACATGCCTCCGGCCGGTTCGGTGTAAAGCGTCAGCCCGCATTGCTCTAGTGCCTGAATGACTTGCCCTCTTTTGACTGCCAGGCGGTTGCGTACTTTCTCCATATGCTTGCGATACCTGCCCTCCACCAGGATTTGGTACATCACGCGCTGGTTGATTTCAGAGCTGGTCAGCCCTGTCAGGAGCTTGAGGTCTAGCAGCCTGCGCGCCAATTCTGCCTGGCAGGCGATAAAGCCCACACGCAGGCTGGCAGAAATGGTTTTGGAGTAACTACTGACATAAATGACGCGGTTGAGCTGGTCCAGGGCGGCGAGCCTGACCGCCGTCTGTGGGTGAAAGTCACCATAAATATCGTCTTCCACCAGATAAAAACCATATTTTTCTGCCAGCTGTAACAACTGGTGTGCCACCGCCAGGCTGGTGCTGGTGCCGGTCGGGTTATGCAGCACGGTGTTGGTGAAAAACAGCTTGGGCTTGTGTATGTGCAACAGCTGCTCCAGCTGTGCGATATCGGGACCATGGAGTCCGCGCGGCACGCCAACAATCTGGGCGCCCATGGATTTGAGCAGGCCAAATAAGGTGTAATAGCCGGGATCATCCACCAGCACCACATCGCCCGCTTTGATCATGAGTCTGGCGATCAGGTCTAGCCCATGCGAAGCGCCGTTGGTGATGAGCAGTTGCGAGGCCTCAGCGTGGATACCGATCTCGCCCAGGATTTTTTGGGCGAGCAACTGCCTGAGCGGTAAATAGCCGCTGACGTCGCCATAACTGGTTAAAAAACCGCCAGACTTTCTGGATAATTCATTCAGGCTTTTTTGAATGACTTTTTGATCCAGCCAATCCTTGGGTAGCCAGCCGCAGCCCGGCCGGATCGCCTCTGGCACATCCCTGAACGTGTTATGCAACAGCCACAATACATCATCTGCCCGCTCCAGATAAGACGTGTCCGTTACCGCCGTTTGCAAGGGGGTGACGGGCGCCACATAAAAGCCAGAACCGCGCCGCGACAGCAGGTAGCCCAGCGCGACCAGGCGATCATAAGCATCGACCACGGTAAAGCGGCTGACCCCATGTTGCGCGGCAAAATCACGGATAGACGGCAGGCGCGCACCGGTGCGTAGCACCCGCTGTGCGATCTGTTGCTGGATCCCGCTGACAATTTGCTCAACCAGTGGTATCGGTTCAAGCGGGTTAATGGTGATTAGCGGCTGTGTGACTGGCATGGTAGATGGGCCTGTACAGTTTTGTAGATTGATGCATAAAGTGTATATGTAGTGTACTGGTTTTGGCGATTACGATCACGCTGTCTTTCATCAAGGAGCGTCATCATGTCTTTGGTTCTGAGTAGTGTGCTGGTGCTGACACTACTGGCTGCATGTGTGATCCCTGCACATCCCTTTCACCAACAAGCGCTATCCCCCAGCCAGCCGCCGGTATGCCTGCAAAACCTGACTCGCCCTCTGGGGTGCGACCCTGGTAACCGAACACGACAGGCGGCTGTGATGGTCAGGGGGCAGGTGTTGTGGGTATCGCCTGTCACCAATCAATCGCAGGTCACAAGTCAGTCACAGGCTAAGGCTCAGTCGCAGGATGAATCAAATGTATCTCCCTAAACATTTTTCTGCACCGAGTGACGAAGCCCTGCTGTCATTGATCCATCGCTATCCTTTTGCGACATTGATTGCATCGTTGCCGACCGGACTGGAGGTGAACCACCTGCCGCTGTCTTTGCAGGCCGGTCGCTTATGCGGGCATTTGGCGCGTGCCAATCCGCTTTGGCAACACTGGCAACAGAATGCGTCAGCGCAAGCCGTGATGGCGGTTTTTCATGGTCCGCATGCGTATGTTTCGCCCTCCTGGTACCCCAGCAAAACGCAGCGTGGAAAAGGGGTGCCTACCTGGAATTACATGGTGGTCCACGTGCAAGGTCAATTACGGTTGATTGAAGAGGCGGATTGGTTGCGCGAGCATTTGCGGGCGCTGACTGCGCAGCATGAGGCCGAGTTTGAACATCCGTGGCAGCTTGAAGATGCACCGGCTGACGATATTGAGCGGATGATGCAGGCGACCGTGGGCATCTCGATAGAAATCATGCAACTGACTGGCAAATGGAAGGTGAGCCAGAATCAGCCGCTGGAGAATCAGCAAGGCGTATGGCAGGGCTTGCAGGCAAGTGAGGCACCGCATGCCAGGGACCTGGCTGCCATTGTGCAGGCGGTGAATGGGTTAAACGGCAAGTGATCCTAGCGCCTGCGCCAACCGCGGCCAGTCGGCCTCAGAGGGCAATCCAAACCGTAGCGCTTGTGGCGCGGCAAAATAACGCGTCCACACACCATATTGGGCCAAAGACTGGTGAAACTGGTGCGCACAAGGATGTTGCACATATTGAAATAAATCCGTGCCGCCGTAAGGGGTCAGTCCATATTGCGTAAGCAGTTGCGCTAAGTTCGCCGATTGCACAGGCAACTGTGCACGCATCTGTTGCTGCCATGACCGATCCGCCAGGGCTAACTCGGCCAGGTATTGGCTGGGGCCGGCAAGGGTCCAGGGGCCAAGCAGGGCGGCCACTTGCGCCAGGGCCGTAGGCTCCCCCAGTAAAAAGCCGACCCTGAGCCCGGCCAGTCCAAAAAACTTGCCTAGTGAACGCAACACCCATAACCCTGCCTGACCGCTCTGGCTGGCGAGGCTGTGTTGTGGCGTGCTGTCCATAAACGCTTCATCCACCACCAGCCAGCCGCCCCGCCGCGCTAATGCGGCATGCCAGGCAAGCAGTGTCTTAGCGGCGTACTTCTGGCCGGTCGGGTTGTTGGGGTTGCAGACCACTAACACCTCGCATTGTTGCAACAGGACGTCGTCTGGGGACTGTTCAAAAAAGTGCACTTGGTGGCCAGCTTGTTGCCAGGCATGTGCGTGTTCCTTATACATGGTGCGCGGCATGGCGACGTGGCAAGGCGCGCGCAAACGCGGCAACACTTGCAGGGCCGCTTGTGAGCCCGCACAGGCGAGCACATGCGGTGCGCCGTAATAGGCTTTTGCCATGGCGTGCAAACTGTCCGCCGCAGCAGGCAGCCGATGAAACAAGTCGGCAGGCAGTGCGGCGATCGGGTAATGTTGCGGGTTGATGCCGGTCGAGAGATCCAGCCAGTCGGCCAGTGGTCTGTCGTATTGCTGCGCCGCTTGCTGCAGATTGCCGCCGTGCTCAAGCATAGGCTAACCCTCCAATCAATAGCGCCACCATCAGCCAGCTCAGCATGCCATTGCGCACCAGTTGCAAGGCGCGTGGGATATCCTCGGCGGTGGGCGGTGTGTGGGTGCCCAGGCGTGGGCGTTCATGCCATTCGCCATGGTAGCGGGCGCGCCCGCCCAGCTGCACGTTGAGTGCGCCTGCCCCTGCGGACATGACCGGGCCTGCGTTCGGGCTATCCCATAACGGTGCCTGGGATCGCCAGGATTGCCAGGCAAGGCGGGTGTGTCCGAGCAATGCATAGGTGATGGCTGTGAGGCGGGCCGGAATGTAATTCAATACATCATCCAGCCGTGCGGCGGCCCAGCCAAAATAAAAATAACGTGATGTTTTATAGCCCCACATGGCGTCCAGCGTATTCACAAGGCGGTAAGCCAGCGCGCCCGGGCCGCCCGCGACAAAAAACCAGAACAGGGCGCCGAATACACTATCGTTGCCATTTTCCAACACGGATTCTATGGTTGCGCTGACCGGCTCTATCGCCTCCACATCGCGGCTGACCATATACGAGGTGGCAAGCTGTGCCTGCTTAAATTGCCCGGCTAGCAAGGCCTGATAAACAGCCAGCCCATGCTGGCGCAAGCTGCGCTGACCAATGGCAAAATACAGGCAATACACATGCAATGCGAGCGCGAGCCAGACGGAGACTTGCATCAGTAATACCACCGCAATCAGCACTGGCAACACCAGCAGGAGCACACCAACGATACCACTGATATATTGGCCGCGTAACGGTTGCCTAGATAAAGGATTCAACCGTTTTTCAAGCCTGGACGCTAACCAGCCAAAACCGACTAATGGGTGCCAGCGCCTGGGTTCGCCAAGCCAGAAATCGAGCAGCACCGCGCCACAGGCAAGCCCGGCGAGTGTGAGATAATCAGGGGATGGATAAGCAGGCAGTGAAAACATTAATGGTTCAAGGCACCACGTCGGATGCCGGTAAAAGTACGCTGGTGGCCGGATTGTGCCGCGTATTGTACCGCAGCGGGGTGGCGGTGGCGCCATTCAAGCCGCAAAACATGGCGCTCAATGCGGCGGTGACTGAAGACGGCGGCGAGATTGGCCGTGCGCAAGCGGTGCAGGCCATGGCCTGCGGATTGCCGCCGCATACCGATATGAATCCGGTCTTGCTCAAGCCTAACTCGGATACCGGCTGCCAGGTGATCATTCATGGCCGGGTGGTGGGTAACCAGGAAGCGAGTACTTACCACGACTACAAAAAGACCGCCATGCAAGCGGTGCTGCAATCCTATGCGCGTTTGCAGCAGCAATATGCATGCATTATGGTCGAAGGCGCGGGCAGCCCGGCTGAAATTAACCTGCGCGCTAACGATATTGCCAATATGGGCTTTGCTGAGGCGGTGGATTGCCCCGTCATTCTGGTGGCTGATATTGATAAGGGGGGCGTATTTGCCCACCTGGTTGGTACGCTGGCGTTGTTATCGGCAAGCGAACAGGCCAGAGTGGTCGGCTTTGTGATTAACAAATTCCGCGGCGATCTTGCCTTGCTGCAACCAGGGCTGGATTGGCTGGAGCAACGCACAGGCAAGCCCGTGATTGGCGTATTGCCGTATCTGCATGACTTGCATCTGGAAGCCGAAGATGCGGTTGCCAAGAGCGACACGAAAAAAGTGGGTACACAACTGACGGTTGTGGTACCCGTATTGCCGCATATCGCCAACCATACTGATTTTGATGCCTTGCGTTTGCACCCGCAGGTCGATCTCAGGTTTGTGCGGTTGAGTGAAGAGATGCCGGCGGCTGATCTTATCATCCTGCCTGGTAGCAAAAATGTACGCGGTGACTTGGCGGCCTTGCGTGAACATGGCTGGGAGCCACGGATCGCGCGCCATTTGCGTTATGGTGGCAAAGTGCTGGGCATTTGCGGTGGCTTTCAGATGCTGGGCCAGCAATTGCATGATCCACTAGGGCTGGAGGGCGAGGTAGGTAGTAGTGCCGGCTTGGGCTGGCTGGAAATGGAAACCACCCTTGAGGCGCACAAACAGCTCAAGCAGGTGTCAGGTCAGTTGGCGTTTGCCAATGCCCAATTGCAAGGCTATGAAATTCATATGGGCGTCAGTACCGGACGGGCATTAGCACGCCCGGTGCATCTGCTGAGTGGCCTGGCAGAGGGAGCGTTATCCGAAGATGGCCAGGTGGCAGGCAGTTATATCCATGGCCTGTTTGACCATCCGCAAGCTTGCGCTGCCTGGTTACAATGGGCCGGTTTATCTGAGCAAGTGGCTTACGATTACACGCAATTGCGCGAGCAGAGCCTGGAAAAATTGGCAGACAGTGTGCAGCAGCACTTCAACTGGTCTGCGCTGGCGGCTTATCTGCCGCAAGACTTTAAGCCAGATTAAGCAGCCACGACCTGGATGGTCTGTTCAAACGCCTGCACCACTTGCCCGGCGCGGATTTTGGCGGTTTTTCGGCGTTCAATTTCGCCATCAACCTTGATCAATCCTTCCGCCACCATAGACTTACCCTGACCGCCACTGTCGGCCACCCCTTCGAGTTTGAGCAAGTCACAGAGTGCGATGTATTCGCCTCTCAGTTCAAAAGTCGTCGTTTGCATGCTGTGTTTCCCTTCAATGCCTGAAAGCAGTCATTTTAAGGCTTGTTTGCCGTCTCTGGCGGTAAATTCACTTCCAGGGTCAGTGAAGCATTCAGGCTTTCCCACAGATGTTCATTGAGCTGGTGATGGACCGTCACAAACAGGAAGTTCAACCCGGCTTTATGCGGTTTGAAGGTAAACTCGCCTTGCTGATTGGCATGGAGGTTGGACGGCCTGACGTTTTCAACATCGTAAAGGTCCTCTATGCGGCGCTTGCTAAAGTGCTCGTTATCGGTAACCACGATAATGCGGGCATTAGGCACCGGCTTGCCATGTTCGAGGACTTGCAAGCTGAGTTCACCCCCTAATAGCACACCATTGGGCGAGGCCAAGGGGATAATTTCCAGGCCTTTGTTTAAAGGCACAGGTTTGTATTTCTGTTGTCCTTTGAAAATATAAGTGTCGGCATAACTGTAATAGTTCATGGTGGTCGGCTTGCCACTAACCCGTTTCATATCTGCCGCAAAATACAGTTTTTTGTCCGGCGTCTCCACCGCTTTATAAATAGGCCCTACACGCTGGCCGGTGCTGATACGGTAAGTGCCTTCTTCTTTGAGTTCCGGCTCCAGATAAACCGCCGCCTTGGTTTTGGCGATCGGTTTGATGGCAGTCACTTCGCCGGCAGGCGACGTGATGGTGAAGTTAGGCGAGTCCATGGCAAAGTCAGCCTGGAATGGAAACTCGGTAAACGCAGATTCAATGGTCAGGCGGTGATGCGTGACATTAAACTGGTTGGGTTTTAAAAACGGCACATGCGCCTCGGCAGCCAAAGCGGTGACTAAAGCGAGCAGGGCGAGGGACAATCTTTTCATACAGGTCTTTCTTGTTATTTAAGTGTTAATGGCAAGCCTGCGGCAATAAAACTCACGTGGTTTGCAACCGCTGCCACGTGCTGGTTGAGGCGACCTTGTTCATCCTGAAACTGGCGGTTGATTTCACCCAAGGGCACAATGCCCATGCCGACCTCGTTGCTCACTAAGAATACGTGTGCTTGCAATTGCGGCAAGGCCGCCAGCAGCGCCTGTTTTTCTGCCTGCCAGTCCAAGCGTTCCGGTTTGTCGCAGTCCGGGCAGATGCATTGCGCCAGCCACAAGGTTAAACAATCGACAATCAGGCAGGTGTCTGGTGCGTCGTTGTCTAGCAAGGTCTGCCCGAGGTTGAATGGCGCTTCGACCAATCCCCAGTAAGGCGGACGGCGGGTTTTGTGATGCTCCACGCGTTTGGCAAATTCGTCATCGTAGACTTGGGCAGTCGCGATATAGGTGACCGGGCATTCAAGTGCCGAGGCCAGCCGCTCGGCATAGGCGCTTTTGCCGCTGCGTGCCCCGCCTAAAATCAGGTGCGTAGTCATGCGTGACCCCCTTGGTGTTGCCAGCGTTGAATAATGGTTTGCAATTGCACCAGGCCTTCGCTAAACAAAGCTGGCCCCGGTTGCAGAATATCGACCGACTTGATTTCGTACACATGCCCGTCGCGGATCGCAGGCATGGCTTGCCAGCCTGGGCGGGCTTTGACTTTTTCCGGCTGGAATTTCTTACCGCACCAGGAGCCGATGATGATGTCCGGTTGTGCTGCGATCACTTGCGCTGCGGTGACCTGGCGGTTCCTGGCACTGTGAAACTGGCTCAATTCAGGGAAGCAATCTTGCCCACCGGCAGCAGCGATCAGCTCCGCCGCCCAGCGGATGCTGCACATCATGGGTTCATCCCACTCTTCAAAATAGACCTTGGGTTTGCGCGGCCAATTGGCTGCCTGCTGGCGGGCTGCCCCCAATTGTGCCTGGTAGCGTGCTACTAAATCTTCTGCTTTTTCGCTGGCCCCGACCAGATTACCGACGGTGAGTATCATCTGCAGTGTTTCATCCAGGCTGCGCTGGTTAAACACATGCACCTGGCAACCGGCTTTGATCAGTGAGGCCGCGATATCGGCCTGCAAGTTAGAGAAACACAGCACTAGGTCAGGCTGCAGCGCCAGGATTTTCTCAATATTGGCACTGGTAAAGGCACTGATCTTGGGTTTTTCTTTGCGGGCGATGGCCGGGCGCGTGGTAAAGCCTGAAATACCGACAATACGGTCCTGCTCGCCCAGCAAGTAGAGTACCTCCACCGTTTCGGTAGTCAGGCAGACAATGCGTTGTGGCCAGCGTTTCATGTGTGTGTACTTTCATGAGGTTGCCAGCCGTTTTCCATCAGCATGTCAGCGAGCGGTTTTTCTGTCGTCCAGCCTTCTTCCACCAGCATGGGCGATTTGTAAAACGTATTCACATAGCCCAAGCATAAAATGGCGACTGGTTTGGCGCCCTCAGGCAGATTCAATAATTGCGCCAGTTGGTGTGGGTCAAACAGGCTGACCCAGCCCATGCCTATGCCTTCTGCACGTGCAGCCAGCCACAAGTTTTGAATCGCACAGCTGACCGAGGCCAGGTCCATTTCCGGCAGTGTACGACGGCCAAAAATATGTTTTTCACGCTGGTCGCACAGGGTGGCGACCAGCACCTCGCCACAGTCCAAAATGCCTTCCACCTTGAGCCGCATGAATTCGGCCATGCGTGCCGTGTCTTCAACTTCGCCGATGGCCTGGGCCGTGAGTTTGCGTTCTTCATCGACCAGCGTGTGGATGGCTTTTCGCAATGCGACATCGCTGATGCGGATAAACCGCCATGGCTGCATCAGGCCGACACTGGGCGCGTGATGGGCGGCTTGCAGTAATTTCTGCAATAACTCGGGGGCGATAGGCGTGGGTAAAAAATGCCGCATATCGCGTCGTTCGGCAATCACTTTGTAAATCGCCGCTTTATCGGCGTCAGGGTAAGCAAAACTCATGACAGGAAAAACTGGGCGGCCAACGCCGGATTGGATGGGAAGTAAAAGTGCAGAAAGCTGGCAGTGATGGATTGGTGCCGATAGACTGGCTCGCCCGCGCCATATTTACCTTTGCCTTGCGCAATGACCGGCAAGTCGGTGTCAAAGCGGGCATAGTGAAAAGTGTGCGCGCCTATCATCGCCGCGTCATCGCCAGTTGCGCTGTTGTCAGCCGCTGAAAAGGTTGCATGCTGCGTCCCCAGGCCTTGCAATTTGGGCTGAAGCGCGGCGCTGCCGGGGAGCAGGCCGAAGGCGGGTTGTCCATTTAGTGTTTCACCGAGTGCCAGCATGCCGCCACATTCGGCCAATATGGGTTTGCCTGATTCGGCGGCTGCGCGTAATCCTTCACGCATGCTGTGGTTGTGGAGCAGTCGCTCCAGATGCAATTCCGGGTAGCCACCCGGCAGCCAGTAAGCATCCGCAGCCGGTAATTGCGTATCTTGCAAGGGTGAAAAAAATGCAATCTGTGCGCCTAGTGTCTGTAGCAGATCCAAATTGGCCTGATAGGTAAAGCAGAAAGCAGCATCTTTAGCCACGGCAATGGTTTTGCCTTGCAATAATGGTGTTATCGCCTGCTGTTCGGGTGCGGCAAACTGCACGCTCGGCGGCAATGGCATGTCTTGCCCCAGTAATTGCGCAGCAGCTTCTATGCGCTGGTCTATATCCGTGATTTCCTGGGCAAGATGCAAGCCCAGATGGCGCTCTGGCAAGCTCAGTTGCGTGTCATATTTCATGGCACCCAGCCAGGGGATGTCCGTGGGGAGTGCTTCTTTAATCATATTGGCATGACCCTCGCTGCCGACCTGGTTGGCAATCACTCCGGCGCGCTGCAGGGCGGGCCGAAAGCCATACAAACCATAGGCGACCGCGGCACAGGTCTGTGCCATGGCTTTGGCATTGAGCACCAGTGCGACAGGGATGCCAAAGCGCTCGGCAATATCGGCGCATGAAGGCTTGCCATCATACAGCCCCATCACCCCTTCGAGCAGAATCACGTCATTGTCTTGGGCGGCCTTGTGCAGCAGCCGTTGTGCATCGGCTTCACCACACATGCCAAGGTCGAGGTTATACACTGGCTTGCCAGTTGCCACTTGCAGAATCATGCCGTCGATAAAGTCCGGCCCGCATTTGAACGCCTGCACGCGTAAGCCGCGGTTTTTATAAGCCCGGGCCAAGGCCGCGGTAGCTATGGTTTTGCCTTGCCCAGACGCCGGGGCCGCCATTAACATGGCCCGGCAGCTTGCCGCCGTTGCTAGCATTACAGATCTATCCCGGCCTGGGCCTTGATGCCTGCACGCCAGGCATGCTTGACATCCATCAGTTCAGACACCGTATCGGCAGCGTTTCTCAATGCCTCGGAAGCGCCGCGGCCAGTGATGACCACGTGCTGCATGGGTGGGCGGTTGGCGATGGCATCCAACACCATTTGTTCATCAAGGTAGCCATATTTGAAGGTGTAGGTGAGCTCATCCAGCACCACCAGATGGATGGCCGGATCTTGCAGCATCCTGGCCACAATCTGCCAGCCATGCATGGCGGTTTCGGTGTCGCGTTGGCGGTCTTGTGTGTTCCAGGTAAAGCCTTCGCCCAGCACATGCCAGGTCACAGCAGGGTGCTGGCGAAAAAAGGCTTCTTCGCCCGTATCTGAACGGCCTTTGATAAATTGGGCGACACCAACACGCATGCCGTGGCCCAGCGAGCGGGCCACCATGCCAAAGGCAGAAGAGCTTTTGCCTTTGCCGTTGCCTGTGAGGATGAGTAGCAGGCCTTTTTCTTGGTTGGCCTGCTCGATTTTTTCGTCAATGACCGCTTTTTTGCGGATCATGCGCGCCTTGTGGCGACTGTCGCGATCATTGGTTTCCATGGTGCGTAATACTTAAGCGTTTTCGCGCACGGAGCGCTTGGCCAGGCCAAATGCCACATGTGCAATCACTGCAACCACAACCCAAAATGCAATCGCTTCAATTTGTTTCGGGAAGTATTTGACCAGACGCGCGCCAAACTCAACCAGGGTCGGTTCGGCGTAGCGGCCACCAAAGAAGTAAAACCCACCGCTGGAGAACAGCTCAGCAAGCACAGATCCCACCAATACCGCACCTGTCAGCTTGAACAGGCTGCTTAATTGCCAGGTGGTGTTCGACGCAGCCCAACGGCCAGCCAGCCACATGCTGCCATAAGCCGGCAACAAAAAGCCATAAGCAGGGGTCACGCAGAAATTACTCACACCGCCCCAGGTGATGGCTGCCATATCCAGCGCAGCACACAATCCCAGCAAGGCCACAAACACCAGTGTTGAGCGCAGGTAATAACCCGCGATAAAAAACGCTGCATAAGAAGCGCTCGGTAAAAAATCAATCGAAGCAAAATGATGACCACGCGTGATAATGACCATCAAGGCAATGAGAAAGCCAATTGCCAGAGACTGAGTTGAAAGGTTACGTGGCATGCCAACGACTCCAAAATTAAGGTTAATTATAAGACGTGGATTTTAGCCCAATTCGCACGGGCTTGGGCAAAATCCCCCGTTCCCGGTTTACTTCATATCGTAATTCAGGCTGATAAAGACGTTGGTACCCATGGTGTTGTAATCAGGCGCGTTGGGCGAAAACGAGCTCTTGGTGGTTGCCAATACATAATCTTTATTCAAAAGGTTGTTTGCCCGCGCGAGAAGTTTCCAGTGGGAAGCTAACTGATAGCCAAGCGAAGCGTTTAATAAAGTGTAGCCCCCTAATCTGAAATTATTTTCCGAGTCGTTGTAACGAGCTGATGATGCTGAGAGTTCGGTGCTAGCATTCCAATTGCCTGATTTATATAGCAACTGCAAATTGCCATAGCGCTGACTTCTTCTTGGCAGCAGTTTATTTGTATCATCGCTTCTTGGGGACTGAATAGTGAGGTTTCCAGCGAGTTGCCATTCATCGTCCAGCATGGCACCTCCCTCGATGGTTAGTCCTTGAATAACAACTTTACCGGCATTGACGGGGCAGAATCCTGTAAAGGAACATCCTGAGGTTGCAGGCCCAACGTTCTGAATCAGGTCGCGAATGTGATTCTCAAATACAGTCATTTTGGCCTGTATGGCGGTGTTTTGGTACCGCAGGCTCGTTTCAAAGTTATCAGACTTTTCTGGTTTGAGCGTTGGATCACCAAAGCTAGGGAAATACAATTGGTTAAATGTAGGTGCTCTAAACGCAGAACCATATTGAGCAGTGACTTTCCATTCTGGCGAAAATGTATAACCATAACCAAAACCGCCCGTAACGTAGTTGCCATATTGACTGTTATGGTCTTCACGCACTGACATCTGGGTGCTGTGTGCAGCACGGTTTCCCACAAAGCTCACAAGAAAGCCGTCATCATTTCTTGTTCTGCTAATGCTTGGAATGCCATTTGACAAAGTATCTACATCTTGTTCGAGTCTATCGTAGGCAAATGTTAAGGTCCCAACAGCTAGGGAGTAATCGTGTTGCCATGTGATCTGCGTCTGCTTTGAGTCGAATTTACTATTACTGGTAGCGCTATTCAGGCTAAACGAGCGCTCGCGACCGATTCCATATTTTAAGGTACTGTTCCAATGTTCAGTAAGTTGATTTTTGAGCGTTGCGCCATAGGCCTGCTGATTGGTTGTAGAGTAGTTGTTATATGCATTGTCAAAATCATTCCGTCCATCAGATTCCATGAAGTTGACGCCCAGGCTGTGTCCTTCTCTGAACTCTAAGTCGGCATAGGCACTTCCACTCAAGTTACGATAGCCGTCCCGATCGCGATCAATGGCTTGAGGTGGGTGTTTCTTGGCAGATATGCCGCGTGTGTCATAGCTGTTTATTTGCCCCCCAAATTGCAAGGCACGATAGCGGCTGCCAAACCCTGCGCTACCTGTGTAGGTATCATAGCTACCTGCGCCTACGCTACCAAAAAATCTTGTTTGATCGGTTTTCCCCCGCCGAGTAAATATCTGAATAACTCCGCCAATGGCATCTGCGCCATACAGGCTGGAAGCTGGGCCACGAAGAATTTCTATTCTATCTATCAACGCAAGCGGCAGGTTTTCAATCGCAGTCGTACCCAATGTTGCCGAATTAATGCGCAAGCCATCCACTAAAATCACAACCTGTTCCGCATTGGTGCCACGTAAAAATACATTGCTTGCGGTTCCCATGCCTCCATTGGTGGAAATTTGTAAACCCGGTTGCAATCTGAGCAAGTCAGGAAGTGAACTGCCTTTTAAACGATCAATTTCATCGTGAGTAATGACAGTAACATCTCCAGTAGCTGTTTTAGTCGAAACGGGAACCCTGGCTGCCGTTACAGTAACTTCATCCAAAGACAGTGAAGCAATTTCACTACTACTATTTGAAAAGACTTCTTGCGCTTGAGTAAGCGTAGGAGAAAGGGCGATGAGTCCCAAAATGATTTTTTTATTCATGATTGTTTCCGATAATGCATGCGACCCCGCATGCAAAAAGTAAAAAGGAAACGCAAGGTAGACAGGCTCAACATCAAAGACATTGATGGAGACATTTAATAGCTTGAGAATGTCATTCGTTTTGAAACCGTCACCCCGCGGTATTTCCATGCTTATTTAAGTTATAAGGCCGGTCTCCGGGCTGGCAAGTTTTGGTCTATCGCCTTCCCAAGTTTTTACTCAGTGGCGTGTGGATAGACCCGCACTTGCTTACCGTTGCGGGGGCAGCACAGGCATTGCGAACGAGGTTCGCGCACCTGTTTCCCAGTTTCACCCTTGTCTGCAAGAACGCAGACGCAGGCACCTGACAACTGTTCGGCATTCTAGTCTAAAGCGGTGACTTTGACCAGTTGCAAGGTGTCTTGCGAGGGGCTTCAAATTCTTAATTTACTTTGAAAAAATGCGCTTAGCTATTGACCACACTCGTTTTTTTAAAAGATAATGGGCTGATGGATGCCGATTTAAAAAGTCTTGAAGAGCGTGTGACGAAGCTGATTGCTTTGTGCAGCCAGCTGCGTGACGAAAACGTGGAGTTACGTCAGGAGGTCACGCGTTTGCATCAGGAGTCACAATCTCTAAAGCTGAACATGACGCAAGCCAGTGTACAGCTGGAGCGGTTGTTGTCGGCATTGCCTGAGGAAGGTCGTTAGTCATGGCCAAACAGCCGATTGATATCGAGATCATGGGCCGCGCGTTTAGCGTGACCTGTACCGACGAAGAGCGCGACATTTTATTGCAGGCGGTGGGTTACCTTGATGGTAAAATGCGCGAAATTCGTGATGTGGGCAAGATGGTGAGTGTGGAGCGCATTGCGATCATGGCCGCGCTGAACATTACCCATGAGTTGTTGAATACGCGTAGCGGCGGGGTTGATGTGGGCGATGTGAAAAAGCGCATTTCTACCATGCAGCAGCAGATCGATGATGTTTTGTCCGGCCAGCACAAATTATTGTAATCCGCTTCATTTCACAAAATTTTAACCGTCATTAGTATTAAATGACGTATCATAAAAGTGGTGTGCTAAGGCGTTGCCTGAGTCCAAAATTCCTTGAACTAGTCTTTGTTATAGGTTTCGGCTCATCAGGTGCGGTGCGATCGCACTAAGTTGGGCGGTCTTTTAAGACGCCCTTGGCGTGCGAACCTAATGTACCTTAGGCTGTTACCACCTGAACTTTTTTGGTTCAGGATTAGCGGCTCAGGTAACCCCTTAGCACATCCCCTCTCGCACCTTTGTCTTGTTATCTTAAGGCATGGTATTTCAAGTCCGCCAGGCTAATGATTTCCAGGCAGTTTTCGTGGCAAGACTCCAGAATCACTGGCGGCGCATAACCCGCTTCACTGGCTTCCAGCCATCTTCTCGCACACAGGCACCACCGATCACCAGCCTTGAGCCCGGGAAATGCATAGTCTGGTCTGGGGGTGGACAAGTCATTGCCTTGCGCTTGCGAAAACGCCAGAAACTCATCTGTCATTTCTGCGCAGACGGTATGTTTACCTAAATCTTCCGGGTGGTGACTGCAACAACCATCACGCATAAAGCCTGTGACTGGTTGCATACTGCAAGGGATCAGAAGAGTGCCTAAAACGTTTTTTGTCATGATTTTCAACTGTGCTCTAACTTGGTTTATGATACTGGCATTTAGATGTGTAAAGAAGGTTTTCAGGCATGGCGCGTTACTGGTTAATGAAATCCGAACCCTCGGATGTCTCCATTGATGATTTGGCGGGATTCCCCAATCAAACTGTAGACTGGTATGGGATACGCAATTATCAGGCGCGAAACTTCATGCGTGACCAGATGAAGGTGGGCGATGGCGTGTTGTTTTATCACTCCAATTGTGCTGAGCCTGGCATCGTCGGCATTTGCGAGGTCAGCACCTTGGCCTATCCCGACCGTTTTCAGTTTGTGCAAGGGCACAAGTATTTTGATCCCAAGTCTACACCGGAAAGTCCACGCTGGGTGAATGTAGATGTCAAGCTGGTGCGCAAAACGCGATTGCTGAGTTTGAAAGAGATGCGGGAAACGCCCGCCCTGGCCACCATGCGTGTCTTGCAAAAAGGGAACCGCTTGTCTATTACCCCGGTCGATCCCAAAGAGTGGGCGTTTATCACGGCCCTGCTCAGCACATAACCTTTTCTTTGGCGACTTTGGTGGCGTACATGATATGAGTATCAGGCGTAGAAAAGCAGTCTTGTATATCCTTGTCGCCGGTTTTATGATCGTTCTGATCGGTGTGCTGCTGTTCCTCTGGATTTATTTTTCCAGTATGCGGGAGATGCACCAGACCACTCGCAATTTCTATGAGCAGTCTTTTACGGTTTCCAACGCTGCGCAGGCGCTGGAGTCTCAGCTGCATCAGATCCGAAGTGACTTGCTCTATGCCACGCTGATTCAGGCAGACAGCGTGCATTTGATCAATACCGTGGCGGCGATTAAGGGGCATGAGGCCGCTGCCCAACAAAAAATCGCCAGCATAGAACGTAATTATTCGGGAGATCGCGCGCCATTACCGCTGCTCAAACAGAATATTCAAGCGCTGGACGAAATGACAGCCTCGGTAATCAAGCAATTGGCTGAGGGACGGTATACCGAAGCAAGCACCCTGATTGAGACGGCCTGGAATGCGCGCTTTGCCAAGGTGGCAAAACTCAACGAAGCCATCCTCGCGCATGCGGACTTGCGCGCCAACGAGTATGTGGCCGAAAGTGAAAAGCGCATGGAGCGGCACACCCATCAAGGCATCACTTACGCAGCGCTGCTGGTGACCCTGTTTTTGCTGGTAGGCCTCTTTGTTGGGGGCCGCATATACCATTTGCATCTTGAAGCAGACAAATTTGCCTTTACTGACTTTTTAACCGGGATCGCCAACCGGCGGCACTTCATTCATGAGTTGGAGTCAGAAATCCGGCGCTATCAGCGTTACGGCTCCTCGTTTTCATTTGCCATGGTGGACATCGACTTTTTTAAAAAGATTAATGACCAATACGGACATCATGCTGGCGACCTGGTTTTGCAGAATTTTTGCCTGCGCTGCGTGAGTGCCTTGCGCACCAGCGACATGGTTGGGCGCCTGGGGGGCGAAGAGTTTGGCATTCTGATGCCGATGACGGACCTGCATGAAGCGGCACATGTGATTGAGCGCTTGCGCTCAGAAATTGATCACAGTGTGATGAGCGAGCAAGGAGAGCAAATTCATTACACGGCCTCTTTTGGGTTAGTGTCTACCGCGCAACTGGGGACGCAAGATGGCTTGACGCAGCTGATGAAAATGGCAGACTTTGCTTTGTACACGGCCAAGCAGCAGGGCCGTAACCGCGTCTATATTGCCAACCATTAACGATAGCGATCATTATTGCGGCGGGAATTTTCTATCTTGGGCATGGTCATCAATGCCTATGAATCTGCAAAATCCTCAATTGACGCGGCGTAGCTGGTTGACTGGCTTGGCCGGTCTGCTGCTTTCGGCCTGTCGGCCAGTCACTTTGTTAAACGCGGTGATTCCCGATAAAGGTATGCGCATCCATCGCGATATCGCTTTTGGGCCGCACAGCAGGCAGCGCCTGGATATTTATCAGCCACGTGACCATGCTGCAACACCACGCCCTGTGGTGTTGTTTTTTTATGGCGGTAGCTGGGAGTCTGGCAGCAAGCAAGATTACCTGTTTGTGGCAGAGGCGTTGACGTCGCAAGGCATGCTGGTTGTGATTGCCGATTACAGGCTCTATCCCGAACTTAAGTTTCCGCAATTGATGCAAGACCCCGCGCTGGCATTGCAATGGGTCAAGCAACACGTGGCCGAGTATCAAGGCGATGCGTCGCGTGTCTTCTTGATGGGGCATTCTGCGGGCGCACATCTGGCCGTCATGCTGACCTTGAATGCTGCCTATCTGGCGGCTGTAGGATTATCACCCACCGCGATTAAAGGCACCATAGGCCTGGCCGGACCTTATGACTTTTTGCCGCTCACCTCGGATACGTTACGCGCGATTTTTGCACCTGCTGAGCAGGAGTGGCAATCACAGCCTATCCGTTTTGTCAGCGGCCAACATCCGCCTTTACTACTGCTTGCCGGCCTGAAAGACCAAACCGTTTGGCCCAGAAACTCGATCAATCTGGCGCGTGCGCTTGAGGCGCAAGGCAGCGAGGTCAAGTTGCTGACTTATGCCAACTACAACCATGTGGATATGGTCGCCAAGCTGGCCAGACCCCTGCGCGGCAACAGTCCATTGCTGCAAGATATTTGCGACTGGATTGGCCAGCATGCCTCTGCGTGATGTGCATGTGGTCTGGTTTAAGCGCGATTTACGTGTCGCGGATCATGCCGCGCTGTCTGCCGCCTGTGAGGCTGGGCCGGTTTTGCCGCTCTTTATCTGGGCTCCACAAGTGTGGTCGGCAGAGGATGCCAGCCTCAGTCAGGCCATGTTCGTGCGCGACTGTTTGCAGGACCTTGCAGATGCCTTGCAACAGCTGGGATTGCATTTGCATGTCTATCATCACGACCCCTTGACGCTGTTACAGAGGCTGCATGCAAAATTCGGGATCGCCGGACTGTATAGCCATGAAGAAACCGGGAATCAACACACCTACACCATCGACCGGCAGGTGCAAGCGTGGTGCAGGATGCAAGGAATCGTCTGGCAGGAATGGCCTCAGAATGGGGTGGTGAGACGCCTGTCAGACCGGCAACAGTGGCAAGCGCAGTGGGCGTTACGCATGCAGGCGCCTGTCATTGCGGTGCCTGCATCCGGGCTTGCTGTTCGGTTACCGGATCATGGCTTGGAGCGGTTGCCAGCAGTGGCTGGCCACGCGCAAGCGGAACGTCAGGTTGGCGGTATAGGAGTGGCTGAGGCGGTGATGGCGGATTTTTTGACGCGCCGCGTACATGGTTATCAGCGGGGGATTTCCAGCCCGCTCAGTGCTGTCCAAGCCTGTAGCCGCCTGTCACCTTATCTGGCATGGGGCGCTGTGAGCCTGCGTACCGTGGTACAGGCTACCCGGGCCCGTGCGCAGCAGACTGAAAACGTGCAACAGCGCCGTCAGCTGCACAGTTTTGAAAGCCGCTTGCACTGGCATTGCCATTTTATGCAAAAGCTTGAAAGCGAACCGCGGATTGAACACCAGAGTTTTTACCGGGGCTTCGAGGCACTACAGTCCCGGTTACCCGATGCTGGGGTCGCCTTACGTTTACAAGCCTGGCAGGATGCCCAGACTGGCTGGCCACTGGTAGATGCCTGCATGCAGATGCTCAATCAAAGCGGGTGGCTGAATTTTCGCATGCGCGCCATGCTCATGAGTACCGCCAGCTATTTGTTGCAACTGCCCTGGCGGCAAAGCGGGTTGCATCTGGCCAGAGCTTTTGTTGATTACGAGCCGGGGATTCATTGGCCGCAAGTGCAAATGCAGTCTGGCACGACCGGCATCAATACATTGCGCATTTACCATCCGGTTAAACAAGCCTTGACTCAGGACCCTCAGGGGGTGTTTGTCCGCCAGTGGCTGCCTGTTTTGCGACAGGTGCCAGACAGCTGGATTTTTGAACCCTGGCGCATGCCTACGAGTTTACAGCGGCGGTATGGCTGCCTGATTGGCCGCGACTATCCTGCGCCCATGGTTGATATTGGCGAGGCCATCCAGACAGCCAAGCAGGATTGGTTTGCAATCAGGCAGACCATGCCAGCGCATGCTGTCGCAGATATTTTGCAGCGGCATGCTTCGCGCAAATCGCGCCATTTTCCCAAGGTAGACCGTGGCAGTCTCCGCAAAAAATCAAATCGGAGTACGGCTTCCGTGAGTGCACAAAGCCCGGCAGCATCCCAGCTTTCACTGCAGTTTTAGCCTTTCACCCGTTGCTGATGTTTGCGAAACCGATAAGGCGTGCGACTCGGTAGTGCATGCACTGATTTTGCGCACTGATTTTGTGCGTGTGCTGAGCGGTCTGCTGCGGCACTTCTGGCCGCTCGCTCAAGCAGTCGACTGAGCGACTACAGTGATACGATAGTTATTTTTACGTATCTCATTGATTTTTAAATGTAAATATAAAATCTCTCCTTTCTTTCTCATGGTCTCCCCATAGTCTGGCGGGAAGTGAGCCCGCATTCTCCAGCTTGGAATACGTTTTGCTATAAACAGTTTAAGAAGCTTTCCAAAACGTATTACAGGTAGTGCATTCCTTGTTGCCTACCTTCGCAGATTGGAGCAAGACATGGCAAAATGGTTGATCGGATGTTTGTTAGGTTGCCTGGCAATCCCATTGATGGCAGAGCCTTCTGCCGAGCTCATGCAGGCGTTGAACAGCCGCGTGCTACGTGTGCAGGTCGGCCTGAAAAATGGGCAATACGGGCTGGGTTCAGGCGTCGTGGTGGCTGAAAATCAGGTTGTGACCAACTGCCATGTGGTTGCCAATGCCACCAGTATCAGCGTAGTCAGTGGCGGGGCGGCTTACCATGCCGTGGGTGTCAAACCGGACTGGAAGCATGATGTTTGCATGCTGCAAATGGATGACCTGCCGATTAGCCCAGTCACCATGAAGTCCAGCCGCGATCTCAAATACGAACAGGCAGTGTTTAATATCGGCTATCCGAGTTTTGTCGCCGCGCCTGTAAGCAGCCAAGGGGTGGTCAAGGGGCTGTTTGCCATGGATGACTCCGTGATTGTGCGGGCAACCAGCAGTTTCAGACAAGGCGCCAGTGGTGGTGGTCTGTTTGATGAGACGGGCGCGTTGGTCGGCCTGATTACACTCAAGAGCCCTGGTAAAGATGCCTACTACTATTACATGTCGATTGACTGGGTTCAGGCTTTGATCGCGCAGCCAGCGGGCCCGATTGTGGTAAAAAGCGAGCTGCCTTTCTGGGGCAAGCCAGCAGCTGAATGGCCTTATTTCATGAAAGTGGTGTTTCCTTACCTGCACAAGGACTGGGATGGCCTGAAAGCGATTGCCCAGCAATGGACGACTCAGGAACCTCATAATACAGAAGCCTGGTTTTATCTGGCTGCAGCTGAATATGAAACCAAGGATCTCACCATGGCTGAGCAACACTTGCACCGTGTCGTCAGCATGAACGATCAGCATAGTCAGGCTTTTTATTACCTGGGCCTGATTGCGGAGTCCAACGGTAAACATATAGAAGCCTTGGCCAATGTGGATACGCTGACACAGCTGGATGCCGAAAAGGCTGAAGAGCTCAAAGTGGCGATGAAAACCTTGCCTTGATGCGAGGCTGGCGGTGTTGTGTCAGCCCCAATACAAAAGCGCCTTAACTGGCGCTTTTTTCTTTTGATGTCGGGACGGTTTGCTTAGGCGACGGCCAGATCCAGCTCTTCGACATGATAGTAATGTTCATCATCCCACAGGGTGAAGTCTTGTGCGGTATACATGGCTTCCTGAAAATGATGAAAGGTTGCGATGCAATGATTTTCTTCATCCATTACTTGATACATGGTCATAGTAATCACCTTTCTATACTAAATGAGGATATTTGAGAACGTGATGTCATCATGGCACAGGCGGGTGAAACTGATTTGACAGAGTAGCAGCAGGTAATTCGGTCAATTTAATGAATCGGTAAAAAGGGTATTTCTAGGCCGCTATTTGAGCAGGTTTTCAGTGGTTGTTCTTTGATTGCTCAGGATTTGTTTTTTGTAAAATCCTTGGGTTCGCGTATAATTCGCAACTTCTGAGGAACGCTGCGAGAGTCACTCGACTCCCAGGCTCAGAGCATTTGCTGTAAAGCATCTCAACGGCGTTCACTTTTCACTGTGCGAGCACGGAAAAAAGGTGAACAACGTTGCCACCGGTTCTTATCGAACTTTTCCTGCTCAGTTTTCATTTTTTTAAGGATTTGAAACATGAATACTGTAGCTGATATCAAAGATTATGTAGTCGCAGATATGGGCCTGGCCGCCTGGGGTCGCAAGGAAATTGCGATTGCCGAGACTGAAATGCCTGGCCTGATGGCAATCCGCGAAGAGTACGCGGCGCAACAGCCACTGAAAGGCGCGCGCATTACTGGCTCTCTGCATATGACTATCCAGACCGCTGTACTGATTGAAACCCTGAAGGACTTGGGTGCTGAAGTGCGCTGGGCTTCTTGCAATATTTTCTCAACCCAGGACCATGCCGCCGCTGCGATTGCCGCGACGGGCACTGCCGTGTTTGCCGTGAAAGGCGAAACGCTGGAAGAGTATTGGGATTACACCCACCGTATTTTTGAGTGGACGGATGGTGGCTACTCCAACATGATTCTGGATGATGGTGGCGATGCGACCCTGTTGCTGCATTTGGGTAGCCGTGCCGAAAAAGATGTGTCTGTGGTGGCGAACCCCACTTCAGAAGAAGAAATCTGCTTGTTCAACGCCATCAAGGCCAAGCTGAAAACAGACCCGACCTGGTACTCCGTGCGGTTGGCTGCGATTAAAGGCGTGACCGAAGAAACCACCACGGGCGTGCACCGTTTGTATCAAATGCATAAAGAAGGCAAGTTGGCTTTCCCTGCGATTAACGTGAATGACTCTGTGACCAAGTCCAAGTTTGATAACTTGTATGGTTGCCGTGAGTCTCTGGTGGATGGCATCAAGCGTGCGACCGATGTCATGATCGCAGGCAAGATTGCCGTTGTTGCCGGTTACGGTGACGTGGGTAAAGGGTCTGCACAAGCGTTGCGTGCTTTGTCAGCCCAGGTTTGGGTGACCGAGATTGACCCGATTTGTGCCCTGCAAGCCGCGATGGAAGGCTACCGCGTTGTGACCATGGATTATGCGGCTGAACATGCGGACATTTTTGTTACAGCGACGGGTAACTACCATGTGATTACGCATGAGCACATGGCCAAAATGAAGGATCAGGCGATTGTGTGTAACATTGGTCACTTCGACAATGAAATCGATGTTGCCAGCATCGAAAAATACCAGTGGGAAGAGATCAAGCCACAAGTCGATCACGTGATTTTCCCGGACGGCAAGCGCATCATCTTGCTGGCCAAGGGCCGCCTGGTCAATTTGGGCTGCGGCACAGGTCATCCAAGCTATGTGATGAGCTCCAGCTTTGCCAACCAGACCATTGCGCAGATTGAATTGTTTACCCAGGCCGACAAGTATCCGGTTGGCGTTTACACCCTGCCTAAACATCTGGATGAAAAAGTGGCGATCTTGCAGTTGAAGAAACTCAATGCGCAATTGACCACCTTGACCGATGCACAAGCAGCCTATATTGGCGTAAGCAAAACCGGCCCATTCAAACCTGAGCATTATCGCTATTAATCACGCGCTTTTCAGCGTGCGCTAAACCATGCCGCCCTGCGCCAGATGTTCTGGCGCAGATTTGGTGTACACTTTGCCTCATCTTTCATCCAAGGAGGCGGCATGTTTAAACTACTGGTTGTTTGGGTACTCAATGCATTGGCACTGATGGCCGTGGCTTATCTGGTCCCAGGCATTCAAGTGGCCAATTTCAGCGCTGCGCTGGTGGCTGCTGTCGTGATTGGTCTGGCCAATATGCTGGTGAAGCCGATTCTGGTGCTTTTGACCTTGCCGATTACCTTGCTGACGTTGGGACTGTTTCTGTTAGTCATCAATGGTCTGCTCTTCTGGTTTGTCGGCCACCTGTTGCAAGGCTTTGTCGTCAATAGTGTGATGACTGGCGTCATAGGCGCCCTGGTGTATAGCGTGATTGCCTGGATACTGAGTGCGATTGTGTTCAACGAAAAAGACTGACCCCTGACCATCCCCGCATCTGCCTGAAATCACGCGTTTAGAAATAAAAGAGAAAACAGTGAATCAAAAAATCGCTTACAGTTTTGAGTTTTTTCCGCCCAAAACGGCGGAAGGCATGGCGAACCTGCGTCAAGTACGCAAAGAGCTGGCCGTATTCTCTCCCGAGTTTTTTTCCGTCACGTTTGGTGCGGGGGGCTCAACCCGCGACCGTACCATGGACAGTGTGCTCGAAATCCAGGCTGAAGGCCATGGTGCAGCCCCACATATCTCCTGTATTTCTTCCAGCAAAGAAGAAATCCGCGAATTGCTGCAAGCCTATCAGGCGAAAGGCATCAATAGACTGGTGACCTTGCGTGGCGATATTCCCTCAGGCGAAGTGAGTGCGGGGGATTTTAAATATGCCAATGAGTTGGTGAGTTTTATCCGCGCCGAGACCGGCGACTGGTTTCACCTGGAGGTGGCGGCTTACCCCGAGTTTCACCCGGAAGCCGGCTCGGCACAAAAAGACCTTGAAAACTTCAAGCGTAAAATCGATGCTGGCGCAGATTCGGCCATTACACAGTATTTTTACAATGTGGATGCCTATTTCCGTTTTGTAGAAGCGGCGCAGAAGCTGGGTGTCACTGCACCGATTATTCCCGGCATCATGCCGATTTATAACTATACGCAACTGGCGCGCTTCTCCAGTGTGTGTGGTGCCGAGATTCCACGCTGGCTGCGTATGCGGCTGGAAGCCTATGGCGATGATATGGCTTCATTGCGCGCTTTTGGCGCGGAGGTGGTCACTGATATCTGTACCAAACTGATTGAGGCAGGCGTAGATAAAATGCACTTCTACACCCTGAACCAGGCGGGCATTATTGGCCAGATTATCCGGCAACTGTAGTCGTAAAAATACTGGTAAACAAAAAAGCGCGGACTGAATCAGCCGCGCTTTTTTTTGTGTCGCTCTGTTGGGTTATTGCAATGACAAACCTTGCGGGTTAAACAAGGCATCTTCAACAAACAGGTAATCCTGCTTGCGCGTTTCGTCCCACAGCACCATCATGGTGATCCAGCGGATATCTTCCATGCTCAAGGTTTCTTGCGGCAAGACCATGGCACGATCAATAATCAGGTCGCGCTCATAAGCCGTGATGATGTCGCTTCTTTGTAGCAAGCCCAGAAAGTTCAGACTGTCGTCACTGATCTTGTTGCGTTCCATCTCGCAATAGACGCGAATCGCAAACGGGTCGTGCTGGTATTGCGGCTGTTGCACCGAGCGACGCAGGTCTTTCACCCAGCCCACGGCATGTAAAATATCCTGGTGGTTAAACCCGGCCTGGGAGAGCTCATAGGCCATGATGGTTTCGTCTGTTTCTTTCAGCTCAAACGCATCATGCTTATCCCAATAATTTTGATAGATAAATATCAGTACTTCCAACATGTCTAAATTCTCCTCAAACACGCTGCTCCGCTATTAGTAGTGAATAGCAGCGATACTGGGGTGGGTCTGAACCGAGCTTTAAACCAATCGCTGGAATTGGCCGTTGGCGAGATGGCTGACCACACCTTCTAATTCAAGTAGTGTTAGCATGGTGGAAACTTGTTCGGGCGTCAACCCGGCGCGGGCCGCAATGAGCTCTGCAAAGATGGGGTCAAACCCCATGCAAGCCAGGACAGGACTGGCTTCGGCGGGTAGATTAGTCCAATCGGGTAGTGACCCATTCGGGCTAATCGAAAGTGCGGGGTTGGGCAGGCGGACATGCTTCAATTCGCTGACAATGTCCTCGGTGGACTCGACGAGCTTTGCCCCTTGTTTGATCAGCGCATGGCACCCTTTGGACACCGGCGAATGAATGGAGCCGGGAATGGCGAAGACTTCACGGCCCTGTTCGATCGCTAGGCGTGCAGTGATGAGTGAGCCGCTATCAATATTGGCCTCTACCACCAGACAGCCTTCAGACAGGCCGCTGATAATGCGGTTGCGTCTGGGAAAGTTGTGCGTCAAAGATGGCGTCCCTAGTGGGTACTCGGAGAGCAACAAGCCATACTGCACAATCTGGTGGGCCAGGGCTTTATGCCGTGCCGGATAGACAATATCCAGCCCCGTGCCGACCACAGCAATCGTGGCACCATCTGCTTTGAGCGCGCCTCTGTGTGCGGCGCCGTCTATGCCTAATGCCAGCCCGCTGACCACGGCAAATCCGGCCCGGCACAAGCTTTCGGCAAATTGTTCGGCGGTAGACTCGCCTTGCGGTGTGGCGTGGCGGCTGCCGACAATGGCCAGGCCAGGCCGCTTGAGCATTTGCAGGTTGCCTTTGGCATAGAGCACGGGCGGCGGCTGGTCTATGCTGAGCAGGCGTTGCGGATAGTAGGCATCCGCCAGTGTGATCAGGTGGTTATCTGGTTGTGAGAGCCAGTCTAGTGTCTTGGCAATATGCGGGTCTTCTGGCGCTTTTTGTATCCCTTCGGCGACGTCTTTGCTGACCAGTTCGCACAAGCTGCTATAGGAGGCGGCCAGAATCGCCTGCGGGGTTTTAAAGTGCAGCAACAGCTGGCAATAGGTGACACTGCCCAGCCCTTCGACCAGGCTTAAGGCAATCCAGGCTGCGCTCTCTTCAGTATCTGTGACCATCAGTGCGGAGATCAGGGGGTGCGCACCACGTCTTCTACATGGATAGGTTGCGACGCTTGCATGACGAGCGCGTATGACAGCTTGGGAAAGGTTTTGAAGACCATCACCAAGCCGACAGGCTCATCCGGCAACTGGATCATGACAGGATGCTTAGGGTCTGCGGATTCGGGGTCTACCATGCTGGCGCCTTTGCGCAGCACCGAAAGCACGTGACCGCGCTCCAGGCCTTGCGCTTCGCCGCGATTGAGCACCACCACGCGGCCATAGCCAGTCTCGTTGATGCCTTCGCTCACGCGTGCAATCTGGCCTTCAATCTGGCGTTCGGGCGCATGCGGCAGATAAGGCGGGCTAAGGGAGTCTTCCATCGCAATCAGTTTGTCTTTAACCGCAATTTCCTCTTTGGCCTGGGTTACGGTCAAGGTGGCAGGCTGGCCTGAGCGCAGCAGTTTGGCCTCCCCCAGATAATGCGCTTCTGTGCCCAGCAGCTCACCATTTTCAGGGTTTTTGATCGCCTCCCCCTCGCGGTAGATCGCCCAGGCGTTGCGTGGAGCGTCTGGCAGGCCCTGCACATAAATGCGTGTGCCTGGGCTCAGAATCTCACGTTCTTCCTGCGCCGCCACAATTCTGGGCGCCGACTTGAGCGCCTCTGGCGCAATCAGCATGGGCTTGGTCAAAAAGGGCTGGATGATATTGGGCTGTATGGCGGGGATGGCATCGCCTTTGATTGGCGTGACGATCATGCCAGGCTCCAGGGTGACAGATTCGCGCACCAGTTTGAGTACGGGTTGGCCGCTGCTGGTGTCGAGCACGATGACATCCCCCGGATAAATCCAGTGCGGATCTTTAATGCTAGACCGGTTTAATTGCCAAATCTGTGGCCATTGCCATGGATTTTTCAGAAACTTGGCCGAAATATCCCACAAGGTATCGCCTTTGACGACGACATGCCGGTCGGGGTGCTGCGGCCGCAACGGAATTTCTTCTGCCTGTAACAATAAGCTGCTACAAGCCAGCGCAAGCGAGGTTATAATTTGAACAATTTTCGTCATGTGGCGTCTCTGTTTTATGCGACACAAATGGATGGGCTGTACCTGCGCACAGCCACTGCGCAATATCAACCAATCTAGCATGGCTTTAAAGTTCTGATCAAGGTGAAAAAGCAGGCGTTTTGCCCTGTTTTTGCACAAACTATTTGAATGGAAAGATTTGTAGAGCATGGCACTACTTCCAATTTTGCAATATCCGGATCCACGCCTGCATACGGTGGCCAAACCGGTGCAAGTATTTGATGAGGCATTACAGCAACTGGTCAGCGATATGGCTGAGACCATGTATGATGCGCCAGGCATAGGCTTGGCTGCTACGCAGGTCGACCAGCACATCCAGTTGATCGTGATTGACTTGAGCAAGGAAAAAGACGATTTGCTGGTGCTGATCAATCCTAAAATCATTGCCCAGTCAGGTAGCCAGGATTATGAAGAGGGTTGCCTGTCAGTGCCCGGCATCTATGAAAGTGTGACGCGCGCTGAATTTATTACCGTCGAAGCGAAAGATGTGCATGGCAACACTTTCAGGTTGGATGCGGATGGTTTGCTGAGCGTCTGTATCCAGCATGAAATGGATCATTTGCTGGGCAAGGTGTTTGTGGAGTATCTCTCCACGCTCAAACGTAACCGTATCCGGACCAGAATGGTCAAGCACGCGCGCGAAATCGAGCGCAACAGTTATTAAGTCAGGAAGGTTGCATGCGTATTATTTATGCCGGGACCCCGGAGTTTGCAGTACCGGCTTTGCAAGGACTCATAGACGCGGGCCATGACATCGTCATGGTGTTGACGCAACCAGACCGCCCCGCGGGCCGTGGCATGCAGTTAAAAGCGAGTCCGGTCAAACAGCTCGCCTTGCAACACGGCTTACGTGTTTTTCAGCCAGAAAGCCTTAAGCCCGCCGAGGTGCAGTCCGAGATTGCCGCGGTCAACGCCGAGGTGCTGATCGTTGCGGCCTATGGCCTGATTATTCCGACCGCGGTGCTGAACATCCCGACGCGAGGCTGTTACAACATCCATGGCTCCTTGCTGCCACGCTGGCGCGGGGCTGCGCCCATCCACCGGGCCATTCTGGCTGGGGACGCCGAGACGGGCGTCACCATCATGGAGGTGGTGCCCAAGCTGGATGCCGGCAATATGATCAGTAAATGGTCGGTGGCGATTACTGCAGCCGATACCACGCAGACCTTGCATGATGCGATCAGTCGCGAAGGGGCGCGCTTGATGGTCGAGGCGATGCAGACCTTGCAAGCTACCGGTCGTCTGGCCTCTGAAGTACAGGACGAGGCGCTGGTGACCTATGCGCACAAGCTCGAAAAAGCCGAGTCAGCCATTGACTGGACGCAATCTGCTCAGCAACTGTCACGTCAGGTTCGTGCATTTAATCCCTTTCCGGTCGCTACAGCCAAATTTAATGATCAAGTCTGCAAACTGTGGTTTGCTCAAGCCGTGGCGGGTCAAGGCGAGCCAGGCACTGTGTTGCAGACTCATCCGCTGCAGGTGGCCTGTGGCGACGGCGCATTAGAATTGCATGAGTTGCAGATGCCGGGTGGCAAGCGCCAAACGGCACAACAGTTTGTGCAAGGTCAGCATGTGCAAGTCGGCGACCGCTTTTTCTAGTCAATCTGGTGCAGGCATTGAAAAATGCCTGTCATCCCCGCATATTAAAGTCGATATTACTCACCGAATTGTGAAGGAGTCACTATGTTAGGTAACTGGACCAAAACCTTTGTGTTGATGGCCGCGATTACTGCCCTGTTTGTTGCGGTGGGCGGCGCGCTGGGTGGCCAGGGCGGCATGTTGCTGGCGCTGTTGCTGGCAGGCGGCATGAACTTTTATGCCTACTGGTTTAGCGACCAGGCGGTGCTGAAAATGTATGGCGCAGTTGAGATCAATGCTGAAAATAATTTTGGCAATGGGCAGTTCCGCAACTATTACAACATGGTCAAAGAGCTTGCCGAGCGGGCCCAATTACCCATGCCGCGTGTGTTCGTGATCAATGAAAGCCAGCCGAATGCGTTTGCGACCGGCCGCAACCCCGAGAACGCTGCCGTGGCAGCTACTACCGGCATCATGCAGATTTTGAGTGAGCGCGAATTGCGCGGTGTGATGGCACATGAGCTGGCGCACGTGAAACACCGCGATACCTTGATCTCTACTATCTCCGCCACCGTGGCCGGGGCCATTTCATCGATTGCGCAATTTGGCCTGATGTTTGGCGGGCATCGGGAGGGCGAAGACCGACCCAATCCCATTATTGGTATTTTGATTATGATTCTGGCACCGTTGGCCGCTTCGCTGATCCAGATGGCGATTTCACGGTCGCGCGAATATGAAGCAGACCGCATGGGGGCTGAGATCAGCCGCGACCCGAAAGCCTTGGCAGCCGCGCTGGAGAAAATCCACAATTATGCGCACCAGATTCCCAATATGACTGCCGAGCAACACCCGGAAACCGGGCAGATGATGATTATCAACCCCTTATCAGGCGCAGACCTGGCGGGGTTGTTCAGCACCCACCCGCAGACCGAAGAGCGGATCCGCCGTTTGCTGGCGTTGGCTAACCAGTATTAAACGCGATTTCAACAGACAAAAAAGGCTTTCGCAAGAAAGCCTTTTTTATTGCGTGAGTTTTTGTCTGTGTATTTTGGGCGCATCAAGTAGAATAGTCTTTTTTTCACCAGAGTATTCTTTTGCAAGTTGCCCAGCTCATAGCCGCATCTGCGGTGGCCGAAGTGTTGGCCGGACATAACCTGACTGTTTCCATGCCCAAGGCATTGCGCAGGGTCAAGTCAGCGACGCCGCAACAGCAGGCGGCTGCACAGGATTACAGTTACCTCACCTTGCGCTTGTATGCCGAAGCCGCGGCTTATTTGCAGGCGCTGACGGCCAAGCCCGTGACGGATGCACGTGTACACGCGCTGTTGCTGGTTGCCCTGTCGCAGCTGTTGCATGGGGCCGAAGATGATTTTACGGTGGTCAATCAGGCTGTGGAAGCCGCGGGCAAAACCGGGCTGCGCTGGGCAAAAGGGCTGGTTAATGCGGTATTGCGTAATTTTTTGCGCCAACGGTCAGCCTTGCAGGCGCAAGTGAGTCAGTCGGAAGCGGTGCAATTTAACTATCCGCAATGGTGGATTGATACCCTCAAACAACAATATCCTCAGCATTGGCAGTCGATTCTGACCATAGGCAACAGCCACCCCCCCATGACGTTGCGCATTAATCTGCGCAAAACGGATGTCGCCAGCTATATGCAGGCGCTGGATGATGCGGGGATTGCGGCGCAAGCGCTGGGCGGTACGGCGATTCAGTTGCAGCAGCCGTTGCCGGTGCACAAGCTGCCGTATTTTGATCAAGGCTGGCTCAGTGTGCAGGATGCCGGCGCACAGTGGGCGGTTCCTTTGCTGGATGTGCAAGCAGGCATGCGCGTGCTGGATGCCTGTAGCGCGCCGGGCGGTAAAACTTGTCACTTGCTTGAAGCCAGTGATATTGACTTGCTTGCCCTGGATGTGGAGGCAGAGCGCCTGCGCCGTGTCCACGACAACCTGCAGCGTCTGGGCTTGCAAGCCAAGGTCAGGACAGGCGATGCGGCAAAAGCCGACTGGTTTGATGGTCAGTTATTTGACCGCATTCTGGCTGATGTGCCCTGTAGCGCCTCAGGCATCGTGCGCAGGCATGTCGATATGAAATGGTTGCGTCGGCCACAGGATTTGACGGTATTTGCCCAGATGCAACAGCAAATATTATTGAATTTGTGGCATATGCTGGCAAAAGGCGGTAAATTGCTGTACGTCACCTGTTCGATTTTTCAACAAGAAAATGAAATGCAGATTCAACAGTTTTTAACCATGCATGCAGATGCGGTCAGGTTGCCAGTGCAGTTTGATGCCTCGGGCCTCCCTTGCCAGCAGTCAATTGGCGGGCAATTGCTGCCCACTGCCGCGCATGACGGATTGTTTTATGCGCTTTTACAAAAACATTAAATATTATTCGGCGCTTTTTTTTCTGCTGACCATGACAGCATTGGCACTGGCTGCCAATAACAATCATGCCCATGTCAAAAGTGCCGAGCTGGTATTGCGTGAAGATACCTGGGCGCTGGATGCGGATCTGGACATCCATTTTGGCCGCGCGCTTGAGGAAGCTTTGAGTAAGGGCATCGCCCTGACATTTTTGTATGAATGCCAGATCATCAAACCCATGAAGTACTGGTTTGATGATGAGGTGGTGACCGAGCGTCGCGCCGTCACGCTCAACTATCACGCGCTGACCAAGCAATATCTGCTTAATTATCCGCAACAGCAAAAAGGATTCGACAGCCTGGCTGAAGCCAGGCGTGAGTTGGGCCTGATCCGCGACTGGCGCTTGACGCCGCATGCCACACTAGAAAAAAATCAGCCCTATCAGGCGGCGCTCAAAATGCATCTGGATACCAGCAAGCTGCCTAAAGCCTTGCAGCTGGATGCCCTGGGCGAAAGTGACTGGGAGCTGGTCACGCCGACGTTTAGCTGGTGGGTAAAGGACACCCAGCGTTAGCCCTATGCGGTATGTCCTGATTTTGTCCATTCTACTGGCGGCAGCCCTGCTGTACCTGCTGTCTCTCGCCAGTGCCAACACCGCCATCAGTGGGGATTATTACCTGATCCTGCTGTATATCAATGCTGGCCTCGCCGTGTTGTTGCTGGGGGTGATTGCCTATCAGTTACGCCATCTTTACCAGACCACCAAAGCCAAACAGGTAGGCAGCAAGCTGAATTTCAGATTGCTGGTGTCTTTTGCCCTGATGGCGTTGATTCCAGGCATGATCGTCTATCTGGTTTCCGTGAACTTCCTGTCACGCTCGATTGAGTCTTGGTTTAACGTTAAGGTCGAATCCGCACTGGATGGGGGGCTGAATCTGGGGCAACGGGCGCTGGATATCATGCTGGAGGACGTCAAGGAAAAGGCGCAAAGCATGGCGGTCTCGCTATCACTGCAAACGGCCCGCTCACATTATGGACAACTGAACGATCTGCGTGAAAAAGCCGGCGTTCAGGATGCGGCATTGCTGACCCCGCAAGGTGCGATTCTGGCTGTCAGCAGCTCTGACCCCAGCAGCTTTTTACCCGAACTGCCTTCTGTGCCGCAGTTGCGCCAGGCACGTAGTCGTATCTACGGCAAAATCGAGCCTATCCCCGGCAAAGGCCTCTACATGCGTGTGCTGATTCCGGTGGAGTCCTTGGGGATCACGGGCGAGATGCGGATTCTGCAATTGATGCAACCGGTGCCCAAGGCGCTCTCGAATACTGCCGAATCGGTGCAGGAGGTCTACCGCGAGTACCAGACCTTGTCGTACAGCCGGCAGTCACTCAAAGACATTTTCATGCTTACGCTGACCATGATTTTGCTGCTGTCCATGCTGGGCGCATTGACCATCGCATTTGCACTGAGTCGGCGCATGGCGCAACCCTTGACGGTACTGGCGGAGGGGACCCGGCTGATTGCCAGTGGCGATTATTCGCAGCAGCTGCCCTCATTTGGCAAGGATGAGCTGAGTGTGCTGGTGAAGTCGTTCAACAGCATGACGCGACAGTTGCAGGAAGCGAAAAATGCCTCCGAACAGAGCCGTCAGCATGTGGAGTCTGCACGTGCCTACCTGGAAGCTATTTTGTCGCACCTAAGCTCAGGCGTGATGACCATTAATGAACAGGCGGAACTGCGTGTTTACAATCTGGCTGCCACCAATATTTTGGGGATTTCGCTGGTGGGCTTTAAAAACAAAGTCTTTACCGACATTGCGGCCGAAAATGATTACCTCACGCCTTTTACAGCGTTGGTGATGCAGCACTATGAAGACACGTTGCAATTTGACCACCATGAGCGGCATTTAAGCAGCCAGATCGAAATTGAAGGGGTGCATGGCAAGCAGATGCTGATGCTGCGGGTGACGCGGTTGCCGGAAGGGGCGGGGCACGGCCTGGTAGTGGTGTTTGATGATGTGACCGCCATGGCGCAAGCCCAGCGCGATGCCGCCTGGGCCGAGGTAGCCAGACGGCTGGCGCACGAAATCAAGAATCCGCTGACACCGATACAGCTGTCTGCCGAGCGCTTGCAGCTGAAGCTGCGCGACAAACTGGAAGAAAAGGATGCGGAGATGCTGTTTAAGTCTACCGATACCATCGTCAACCAGGTGCAGGCGATGAAGAATATGGTCAACGAATTTAGTGAGTATGCCAGAACGCCTGCCGCCCAACTGGTAAGGCTGGATTTGAATGCCTTGATCCGCGATGTGAGCCGCCTTTATAACGCCTCTGTGGTCAAGCTGGTACTGTCCCTGCATGAGCAGCTGCCCGAGATTTATGCCGATGCCACCATGATGCGCCAAATCCTGCATAACCTGCTGCAAAATGCCCAGGATGCATTGGTGCAAACTGAACAACCGCAAATTGTGATCTTGACCGATTATGATGGCGAGCGTATAAAATTGTCAGTGACGGATAACGGCAGTGGTTTTCCCACCGAGGTGATGGCGAGGGTGTTCGAACCTTACGTCACAACCAAGTCACACGGTACCGGGTTGGGATTAGCCATTGTCAAAAAAATGATAGAAGAGCAGCGTGGACAGATACGCATTGATAATCTGCCACAAGGGGGCGCCAGCGTCACCATCAGCTTGCCGGTCGATAAACAACAACAACGTCGGCGCGTTGAGCGCATCGTGTAAGGAAGTACCATGGCTTCACGTAATATTTTGGTCGTCGATGATGAAATCGGCATCAGGGAGTTATTAAGCGATATCTTGCGGGATGAGGGGCACGTCGTGCGCCTGGCAGAAAATGCACAAATTGCCAGGGACGAGCGGCTCAAGCAGCGACCGGATCTGGTGTTGCTTGACATCTGGATGCCTGATTGCGATGGCATCAGTCTGCTTAAAGAATGGGCCAATGCCGGCTTGCTGACCATGCCGGTGATCATGATGTCTGGGCATGGCACCATAGATACCGCGGTCGAGGCCACTCGCCTCGGGGCGTTCGACTTCCTCGAAAAACCGATTGCCTTGCAAAAGCTGCTCAAAACCGTAGGCGCAGCGATCAAGCATACCGAGCATCTGGCGCATACCGAAATTAACCTGTCCAGCTTTGGCAAAAGTGCCGTCATTCAGGAGCTCAAGCAGCGCTTGGAGCAGCTGGCGCGCCATAAAAACACCTTGTTCCTGATTGGTAAAAAAGGTGGCAGCGTGCCATTGTGCGCCAAGTTTTTGCGTCCGCAGAATACGCCGTGGGTGGCCTTGACCGAGTATGAGAAGCTGGTCACCGCACCGATGGAAATTCTCGAGCAGGCCCGCGAAGGCGTGGTGTTTGTCGATGAAGTCACCAGACTGGGCAAGACCGAACAAAAAGGCCTGCACCTGCTCATCAATAAATCCGAAAAATACGGCGTACGCGTGATTTGCGCCAGTGAGCATGGCTTGCCGCAACTGATTGAAAAAGCCATGCTTGAGCAGGCCTTGCTGCAAACGCTGGCTGGGTCAGCGGTGAAGGTGCCTTGCCTGGATGAGCACAAAGAGGATATTCCCGATCTGGTCAATGCGATGGCGACCCTGATGGTTGAAGCCAGCAAGATTGACTACAAGGCGTTTGATGTGGCGGCGCTGAATGCGCTGCGCAATGCTGACTGGCCAGGTGATTTGGACGAGCTGGAGTCCGTCGTGCAGAACCTGCTCATGACCAGTTTGGGTGAAAGCATTACCCAGACCGATGTGCAGCGTGTTCTGGCCAATTTTCAAGGGCAGCGCGGCGAGTCGTCTGAGCAGCATATGCCGCTTAATCTGGACCAGCCCTTGCGTGAAGCGCGCGATGACTTCGAGCGTTTTTACTTCCAGTACCATATGCGGCTGGTCAAAAATAATATGAGCCGGTTGTCAGAAATTTCGGGGCTGGAGCGGACACACCTCTATCGCAAGCTCAAACAGCTGGGGATCAAAATCAAGGGATAAAAAAAGCCGGGCTAACCCGGCTTTTTACGACTGAATCGTTTATTTGTTGCGGTTATCCAGACTGCAAGCAGTTTGCGGATAAATACTCAACAACCACATGCCACCGGCGATGCCCAGGTAGGCAAAAAACGCGTCCAGCGAAGCCTGGCCCAGCACCAGTGCCATAAATACCGCCAACACGCCTAAAACGCGCGCAGAGAGTTGGGTTTTGTACCCCACGATCAGCAACAGACCAAACACAAACTGAATGAAAATCAGCAATGGTGCAAACACGGCTGGCAGGCCAAATTGGCCTAACATCATCTGGTATTGCAGATAGCCATCAGGCGTATTTAAAATGGCCATCAGCTTTAAAATCACCACCCCAAAAAACACCAGCCCCAGTAAAATCCTGGCCGCTGCGGTTTGAAAACGACACATAACTTTTCCTCAAGTCCTGTTTTAATAAAGGACGTATGATGCCTGGGGGGTCAGATAATTGCAATATTTGACCACCGCCTTGGCCATTTCGCTCCCTTCATGCGCATGCCCCGTCCTTGCTTGAGCAAAATTTCCACATTTATGCCTTATCTGTAGTGAAATTTTCCCTTGCGTTGTATAAAATTACTCCTTAAATTGATAATCTATTAATTTAATATTATTATTAAATAAAATATTAAATTTGATTAATTATGAATATCGAAGATGACTCAATTGAAAAGCTGCGTGCATTGAAAGACCAGTTGTCGAGAGAAATTAACCAAAATTTCAATGACACGCGTTTTAATTTGATTGTGGCTGTTTCTGATGCAGCATTAAATCTGCTGTTTGAGGAAATGCAATCCGCCTTGCGTCCAATCCCGCATGGCAGAGACTCCTTGTGATTTGAGAAAGAAGCGCCTTTGATGTCCGATAAACAGAATGAGTGGTGGAAGCTGACGCAATTTATTGATTCAACTGCGCAAAGAAAGAGAATACTGGTTGTGGATGATCAGCTCCACACGCGATTGCTATTGAAAACATTATTTGCTGAAGAGGATTATCAAGTCGAGTGTGCAGAGAATGCGGTGTCGGCCCTTTATCTGGCCGAACATCATCTGCCGCATCTGATTATTATCGATTTGATTTTAATGGATCGTGTCGATGGGTTAATGTTGTGTAAACAACTGCGAGCCTTACCTGCTTTAAATGATTCTTTGATTTATGTCTTGAGTGGCATGACCGATACGCAAACAAAGTTTGATGTTTTGCTGGCCGGGGCTAATGATTTTATTGAAAAACCCTTTAGTCCCATAGATTTATTGGAACGGGTTTCCAGAATAAGGAGTACATATGGCAAGTAAACTGCAACTTGGCACAGCATTTATTCACGAGATGGTTGAGGCTTCCAGTTCTAACTTGGTTGAGCAACTGCTTAAATTGGCGCAGGATTTTTCGGTGCTAAAGGGTGAAAAAGAGGCTAATCACGATGCGCTGGTCAGTGCGCATCACACCACCTTATGTAAGTTGGCACGGGTGGCAGCCAGTAAAGATGATGACACCGGCGTGCATATTACCCGCGTCGGTTACCTCTCAGAGTATCTCTGCCATTTATTAAACAAGCCTCAGGATTTTTGTTGCATGGTGAGGTTGGCCGCGCCCATGCATGACATCGGCAAAGTCGGGGTGCCTGATGACATTTTGAAAAAACGAGGAGCGCTCACGGTGGATGAGCGGCTGATCATGAATCAGCACGCGGAAATCGGTGAGAAGATACTCATGGACGAACTCCCCTTGTTTAAATTGGCCGCGTTGATTTCGTTAACACATCACGAGAAATACGACGGCACAGGCTATCCGCGAGGGTTGGCAAAAGAAGCAATCCCTCTGGTGGGGCGCATTGTGGCACTGGTCGATTTTTTTGATGCACTGACCATGGATAGATGTTATCGAAAAGCGTTTAGCTATGAGGAGACCTATCAGCAGATAGAGAAACTTGCGGGTACACATTTTGACCCCGCGTTAACGGAAGTTTTTTTAAAGCACTATAAGCAATTTGAGCGATTGAAAAAGCATATTGATCAGAAGGCGATTTCTTACGAGCAAATGCTTAAATACTCTGCTTTGAGTTTTTTTGATAAATAGTTGTCAGGTAGAAACGTTGAATATGGCGGGGCAAATTTTGGAAAACATTTCATATGAGCATCGTGTCAAAGACGCGCGCGCGCCTTATTGGCAGACCGCCATGCGGCCTGATGAGGACTTACGCTCTGCCTTAGAATATTCACCAGATGGCATCATCGTGATTTGCCATGATGATACGGTGAAATTCGTCAATGAAAGTTTTACCTTGCTCACCGGGATCAAAAAAGAACAGATACTTTCTCAAGATCAGCAAGTATTGAATGATATTCTGACCCGGCTCAGTAGTCGGGTGATTGAGAAAGGGCGGGTGGGGCTACTCTACAAATTACGCCAGGATAACTTCAATAATCCGCATAAGTTTTATCGGCGTAAAACTGATCGAGTGAATCAACTATTCACCGAGACCCCGGAGTTTCGCGTGCTGCAAAAAATCGTCCGTCATCCATCAGATGGCGCCGTGAAAGAGATTATTTATTACCGAGACATTACGTATGAGTATCATTCGAATGTTACGAAGTCTGAGCACCTGCTGGCAGCAGCGCATGAGCTAAGAAATCTGATTGGAAATATTTTAGGCTTCTCTGAAATACTAAAAACGAAACTATGTGCTCAGGATGAGAACGCATTTCTCGTGGATGCCATTCACTCCCAATCCGGTTTTCTGAATCAAGTCCTCAAAGACTTATTGAGCCTCAATCAATTTGAGATCAATGCCGGGAGTGAGATGGAGTTACAAAAGGTTGAGCTGAATACGGAAGTGAGAAAAATGACAGACTACTACTTTCCGCCTGCCAATAGAACGCCTATCGAGTTTGTCCCTGCCACACGCAGGATAGAAGTTGTCATGGATGTCAATAAATTCAAACAAGCGCTGTATAACTTGATCAGTAATGCTTACAAGTACTCGAGTGGGCGTGTGATTGTCAAAGTGAATGCGCCTAGCGCTGAGCATGAGGTTGCCATTACCGTCATTGATTACGGGATTGGTATCACTTGCGAACAGCAAAAGCATCTATTTAAAAAATACTGGCGTGCCAAGGCTGATCAAGCCATTGAAGGCACTGGCTTGGGCTTGGTGTTGGTGAGGGAAATTGTAGAGCTTTTTAATGGCCGCGTAGAAATAAGCAGCGAGAAGGATAAAGGGACCGCCGCGACGATTTTCTTGCCTAGGCAGCGGTCATAGCCTGTTGAAACATGTTTTGAGTTTGTGGCTGATCTGGGCAACAAAATAGCCATGTAAAAACTCAAAATTGATCGGTTTGTGCAGGACGGTAATCCCTGAGTCTGGTATTTTGCCTTCTATTTGGGCCGGAGTGAGTCCAGTCGCCACAATGATATTAATGCCCTGTAGCGAGTAGTCTTCTTTGAGGATGGACAGTAATTGAAAACCGTCTATCCCTTGCATTTTTAAGTCGGTGATCAGGATGTCAGGCACAGATTTCACCAGCTGAATAAGCCCTTCTATGCCTGAGTTTACAATTTCCAGCTCGATATCCAGTTGCCACTCAGCGATTTTCAATGCATATAACCTGGCAAGCTCCTGATTATCTTCAACAATCAGGACTGAAAGTTTGGCGGCTGAGGCGAGATCCGTTTTGTTGATGGAGGAGGCGTAGTTAATGATCGAACTTTTCAAGATTCTGCGGTGCCCCCCCTTGGTTTTCCAGGCCTCCAGCAAACCATTCTCAACCAGTTTCTGAACGGTGGCAACAGACAGGTCAAGCAGTTTTGACGCATCCTTGGTACTCAGTACCTCCTGGTCCTGAGGAATGCGATTATTTTGCGCTCTAAATACTTTGACACTATCCAATTTATTTACCCTGTTGATTTTAATGATAATTTATCAAATTTTAGATTAAAATATTAATTTTATGAAACAATAAATTCTACTTTAAATATTTTTAATAGTTAAAAGGCTAGAAATAGCTATTTTTTTAAATTAGATCGGTCAGATCTTGAATATTGTGACTCATTTTCGTATCGAGCAATTTTACCTTCCAGATGATCGCTGGCCCAAGTGCCAAGCCATTCGCCAGACTGTGTTTATTGAAGAGCAGCGTGTGCCAGAGGCGCTGGAGTGGGATGCTGAAGATGGGGGCGCAATGCATTTACTAGGCATTAAACATGGTACCCCGATTGCGTGTGCGCGTGTTTTATATAACGGGTATATCGGGCGTATGGCCGTCTTGCACGAGTGGCGACGGCAGGGTGTTGGCCTTTGCATGTTGCAGTCTGCGATAGAGGGGGGGCGAGCGTTATCTGTGCCCTGCGTACGGCTTTCTGCCCAAGTGCATGCGATCGATTTTTACAGGCGTGCTGGATTCAAAGTCACCAGCGAACCTTATCTGGATGCCAATATCCTGCATGTCGATATGCAGCTTGAACTGATATAATCACGGTTTGAATTTTCTCCAACATCCAGACATACAAAGGAATTCTCATGTCAAAAATCGTATTTAAAGCGGGTGAAGCTACCGTGTTTTCCGAAGGCAAGGACGTGACTGCCGCGATGCCAGAAATCGTGATCGGTGCCGTGGACGGCCCAGTGGGTACGGCTTTCGCGAACATGATGGCGCAAACCAAAGGCCACACAGCCATGTTTGCCGTGCGTGACATCAACCAGATGGTGCGCCCAGCGACCATGATGGTGCCAAAAGTCACCTTGAAAGACTCCTTGAATATCGAATTGTTCGGTGGTGTGGTGCAAGCCGGTGTGGCTGATGGCATTACCGATGCAGTGATCGAAGGCATTGTTCCTAAAGAGCTGGTCAATGATCTGTGCATTATTGCCTTGCTGTGGATTGATCCGGGCTGTGCCAAAGAAGCCAATCTGGACAAAGCCGATCTGTACAAAAACAACTACGAAGCGATCAAGCTGGCCTTGAAACGCGCGTTGAACGACGAGCCTAGCATTGATGAGCTGATTGCTAACCGTCACAAAATCAAGCACTGCATGTGGGAAGATAGCTGGGATCAGAAATAAGTCAGGATCCCCCGTTTATCCTGTGTGAGATAGGCCCCGCATGTGCGGGGTTTTTGTTATCCGGCGAAAGTGGGCAGACGCGCAATGAAATATTTAATTAAACGATATCTGGCCGTGATTTATGAAGCCTTGTTGATGCTGGCCTTGGCCTTGGCACTGACCGCCGCTTATGTGCTGGTGGTGGGGGATGCCAGTCATGGCTGGCGGCGTTTAGGTTTGCAGATGCTGTTGTGGCTGTCGATAGGCGCTTACTTTGTGCGCTGTTGGGTGGTGACCGGCCAAACGCTGGCCAGCCAGACCTGGAAGCTGAAAGTGGTAGATGCCGAGGGCCGTTTGCTGGACTGGCGCCTGGCTTTGCTGCGCTATGGGGTGGCAACACTGTTGTTGCTCCCGGCTGGGCTGACATTGTGGTGGGCAGTACTGGATCGCGAGCAGCAGTTTTTGCATGACCGGCTGCTTGGCACGCGGATAATCAGCATCACATAAGCACGAGTCAGGCGGGTTTTAACGCCGCTCTACGTAGTAAAGCATGCCCAGGCCGACCAGCAAAAACAGTAGCGTCGGGCTGATGGCACTCACCAGCGGTGGCCAGTCATTGAGCACACCCAAATGCACGAACACGCGGTTCATGATCTGGTAGACCACGCCCAGAAAAATACCGGCAAAGATTTTGGCGCTGATGCCACCGGCACGCTGTTGCAAAAAGCCAAACGGTAAGGCCAGTACCACCATCACCAAACAGGCCAGTGGATAGACCAGCTTAGCCCACAGTGCGACCTGATAGCGGGTACTGCGTTGTCCATTTTGATGTAAGTATTGAATGAAGCTATACAGGTTCCAGGCCGACATTTTTTCTGGCAATACCAGCAGCACATTCAACAGTTCTGGCCGGATCAGTGACTCCCAGCGCGTCTGCTTGAAAAACTGTGAGGTGATCGAGTTATCCTGAATCTGTTTGCTGTGATTGATATTGGTCTGGGTGACGTTAGACAGTACCCAGTGGTCATCCTGAAAGTAGCCTTTCTCTGCATGGCTGATGTGCTTTAACTTGAACTGGGGGTCGAAATCATAAATGCGGATATCGACCAGGCTGGTGTCTGGCATGACCGAGCTGACATTGACAAAACTGCTGCCGTCTTTAATCCAGAGTCCGGATTGAAAGTCCTGCGCGACGACGGAATCAGTGGCTTGAATACGGATGCGCTGCGCCAGTTTTTCACTGATGGGTGCAATGATCTCGCCAATCAGAAAGGTCACCAATGCAAATACTAGGCCGATTTTAAGCAGAATCATGGCAATGGATTGCAACGAAATGCCGCTGGTGCGCATGACAATCAGCTCCGAGTTCCCGGCCATCGCGCCCAAGGTGTAAACGATGCCCAGCAATACGGCGACTGGCGCCACCTCATATATATGGCCTGGGATACTGAGAGCGACATAGGTGAGCATGCTGTTGATGCCATAGTGACCTCGTCCCAGGCTGTCCAGCTCCTGTAGCAGGTCAAAGAACGAAAACATGGCAAGCAGGCCCAACAGCACCAGCATGATGCTGAAGCTGATCTCTTGCCAGAAATAACGGTTTAAACGGGTCAGGGTCATGGCTTAGCGATTTTGGGGGTGCGTTTGAGCCAGCCCGGCATCAACGGTTTCAGATGTTTGCGTCGGTGGTAAAGATACCAGCCGAGCAGGATAAAGCTTAGGTGCACGGGCCACAATCCCACCAGTACCGAAATTTTGCCTTGCGTAATCCAGGCCTGAAAAATGCTGAGCAGGTTGTTGTAGATAATAAATATCAGGATCGCAAACATGATGTTGAGCGAGCGGCCTGCGCGTGGATCGACAAAGCTGAGCGGGATGGCAAGCAGGACCATGACGATGGTTGAGATCGGAATCGCCATGCGCCAGTGCAGCTCGGCATGGTCTGCGGCGCTGGCATCGCTCAGCAGCGATTGCGTGGACTTGATCTGCGCGGTGGTGGTGGCGGGCGCAGTCTCTTTGGCTTCGACCCGGATATCATAGCGCTCAAACTCGGTGGTCATGACCTCCAGACTGTTGGGCGTTGTTTCATAACGCCGGCCATGTTCCAGCCGTAAAAAATTATCACCGTTGCTGGCTTTGTAGCGGCTGCCACGATTCGCAGTAATAATGCCAATTTTGCCGTTTTGTTTGGATTGGACGAACACGTTTTTGACTTCGTAGCCAAGCTTGTCAAAGCTCTCAATAAAGTAAATGCGATCGCCCGCGCTCGACTCCTTAAAGGTCCCGGGGCTGATTGATGACAGTTCGTCCCGTTTTTTGAGCTGCTCGCGGTAGCTGTCAGCCTTGCCACTGGCCCAAGGCATAATTATCAGGCTGAACAGACTGATGATGAGCACAATCGGCGCCAGAAACCGCATGATAGGCAAGACCCATTGCCTTAAACTCAGCCCTGCGGACATCCAGATCACCATTTCCGAGTCGCGGTGCCAGCGTGTCAGCGTCAATAGCACGGCCAGAAAAACGGCGAGCGACATCATCATGGGCATGAATTGCACCAGGCTAAAGGTCAGGATGGTGCCAATGGCATCGTTAGGTAAAATGCCTCTGGAGACCTGGCGTACGATATTGCCCGCGCGCTGGGCGACAACGATGCCGAGGATAATCAGGAAGATGGCAGAGGCAGAAGACATCAGCTCTGCAGACAATGCACGTTTGAAAATTTTCAATTTAAATGCACCGCTTTGAAATCAGCATAAAACACTAGATAATACAACCATCACTTAAGCTAGTTGCATGGAACCAAAAAGGATAAAGATGGAATTTAGCATAAAAAGCACTTCCCCGGAAAAATTGCGTACAGATTGCTTGCTGGTGGGCATTTTTGAAGGCCGTAAACTCAGCGATTTAGCCAAGCTGCTGGATGGCGCCACTGAGAAAGCCATCTCGGCGGCCGTCAAGTCTGGCGATATGGAAGGTAAGGCTGGTACCACTCTGATGTTGCGCCAGTTGGCAGGCGTCGCGGCGCCCAGAGTGCTGCTGGTCGGCTTGGGTAAAGCCGATGAGCTGAATCTCAAAGGATTGCGTGCCAGTTTCCGCGCCGCGATTAAAGCGTTGCCAGCAGGCGTAGATCACCTCGCCACCGACTTTGCCGCGCTTGCGTTGAAAAAAGTCAGTGTGCAGCAAAAAACGGCAGCTTTGGCTGAGGTGGCGCTCGATGCCACTTACAAAGTGAATGCGGTCAAAGAGAAATCGGTGGAGCCGCATCCGCTGCAATCCGTCAGCGTGTTGCTTGAAAAATCCGCACAAGCCGAGGCCGAGCTGGGGCTGAAACAAGGGCAGAGCGTTGGCCAGGGCGTGGCGTTGGCCAAAGACCTGGGCAATTTGCCACCAAATATCTGTACGCCCAGCTATTTGGGCAAGCAGGCTGAAAAGTTAGCCAAGGAATATGGCTTCAAGGTCGAAGTGCTGGATCAGGCTGCGATTGAAAAACTCAATATGGGCTCATTTTTAGGCGTGACCCGTGGCAGCGAAGAGCCGCCGCGCTTTATTGTCATGCAGCATTTGCACGGTAAAAAATCGCAAAAACCGGTGGTGCTGGTGGGTAAAGGCATTACGTTTGATACTGGCGGCATTTCACTCAAGCCAGGGGCTGAGATGGATGAGATGAAGTATGACATGTGCGGCGCGGCATCCGTGTTTGGCGTGTTCAAGGCCTTGGGTGAGTTGAAGCTGCCACTCAACGTGGTTGGCTTGATCCCGACCTGTGAGAATATGCCAAGCGGCCGCGCGACCAAACCTGGCGATATTTTGACCAGTATGTCTGGCCAAACAATAGAAGTATTGAATACCGACGCCGAAGGCCGTTTGATTCTGTGTGATGCCTTGACCTATGCCGAGCGCTTTGAGCCTGCCGCGGTGATTGATATTGCAACCTTGACCGGTGCCTGCGTGATTGCACTCGGCCATCATGTCAGTGGCTTGTTTGCCAATAATGACCAGCTGGCCAAAGCGTTGCTGGAGGCGGGGGAGCAAGCCGGTGACCGTGCCTGGCAAATGCCGCTGTGGGATGACTATCAAGCACAACTGGACAGTAATTTTGCCGACATGGCCAATATTGGCGGGCGCGCCGCCGGCAGTATTACAGCCGCCTGCTTCCTGTCGCGCTATACCAAAAAGTATGACTGGGCACATCTGGATATCGCAGGCACTGCCTGGAAATCTGGCAAGGAAAAAGGTGGCACTGGCCGGCCAGTGCCTTTGCTCATGAGTTATCTGTTGGCGCAAGCCGCACAATAAAAGGCATGACCAAAATTCGTTTTTATACGGATGTGCCGGATACGCCTGCATTGATGCAACATTTAATATCGCAGGCGTTTTCCAGGCAGCGCAGTGTCACCGTCTATTTGTCAGATCGTCAGCAGGCTGAGCAGTTGAGTACTCAGCTTTGGCAGCAGCCGGTTGAAGGCTTTTTACCGCATGTGCTCGCCGATGCCGACCATGCAGCGCTGACGCCTGTGCAGATTGCCTGGGCGCCTGAGCAGATCCGGCAGGATGATTTATTGTTTAACTGCCAAACAGCATTGCCCAAGTTTTTTAGCCGTTTTCGGCATGTGTTCGAAATCATTGGGCAAGACGAAACTGAAAAAGCGACTGGTCGCCAGCGCTGGGCGTTTTACCGTGATCGGGGCTATGAGATTCAGCATATCAAGTCCATGCAGTCACAAGCATAACGGGGAGGGTGTGTGGAAACTTCAGAAATTCCGGTGTTAACCAAAGTTGTTCAAAAATCTGCGGCGCCAGTGGCCGAGGTGGTGATGCCAGACATGAACGAACTGGTGGCACAGCTCAAACAGGCTTTATTGCCTGAGATCACGCAACTCATCACGACGCAGTTGGCCGAGCAGTCCAGTGAGTCGCTCGCGCAGCACCAGCAAGGGCTGACCCAGTATGCCAACGCGTTGCAACAGACCGTGTTGTCACAGGCACAAACCCAAATCGGCGAAAGCATACAGTCGATTGAGCAAGCTTTTCGTGAAGCGATGGGCAATGTCAGCAAGCAACAGGTGGAGGGTCTGGAGGCGCGCCTGAGCGCGCTGACAGAGGGGCAGCTCGCTCAGATGCAACAACGGGAACAAGCGTTTACCGAGGCGCTGGAAAGTCAGTCCGAGCAACAGTTGCAGGCGGTCGAAGATAAGCTGGTCCAGCTGAATGCGTCGCAGCAGGCCACATTTGCCACCACCGAACAAACACTGCTTGAGCGGTTGGAGGCCAATAGCCAGCAATGGCTGGATGAACGGCTCGCCAGTTTGTTGGCGCAACAGCAAACCGAACTCGAAAGCAGAGTATTGGCATTGCGTAGCCAACTGGAAGCAGCGTTGGAGACGCATTTGCAGCAATTACAGGAACAAGCCAAGTCTCGCTTGTCCGCCAGCCACGAGCTGGCTGCGGCGACTCTGGCTGCAGACTATAAACAATCGTTGCAGCAAGTGTTTAACGAACTGTCTGCACAACAACTGGAGGCCTTCAAGCAGGGCATGCAGGACGACTTGTCGGTCAATGCTGCCAGCATGCAAGAAAAAGTCGCTGCCTTGGTGGCGATGCAACTGCAGGTGATGGAAGAAGACATGAACAAACGGCTTAAGTCACGCATTCTGGAGGTGTTGCAGGGCATCAAGTTTGTGATGCCAACGGTTTAAGGGCTTGCGTTGGCCAGGGTCAGCACCACGGGCGTATGGTCGCTGGGGCGTTCGAGCTTGCGTGGTGTTTTATCTATCACACAGCTTTCGCAGTGTGGTTTGAGGGCGTTGCTGACGAGAATGTGATCAATCCGCATGCCCATATTGCGGCGGAAGGCGGCCATGCGGTAATCCCACCAGCTAAACTCGCCTGCCTGATCATTAAACAACCTGAAGCTATCATGCAAGCCTAAGGCCAGCAATTGCTGAAAGGCGGCCCGCTCAGCCGGACTTACCAGCACCTGGCCCAGCCAGGCCTGCGGGTCGTGGCAGTCACGGTCGTCTGGTGCAATATTGTAATCGCCAAGAACTACCAGTTTTTCATGTTGACTCAGTTCTGCTTGAAGCCAGCTTTGCAGTCCATTAAGCCATGCCAGCTTGTAATGGTATTTGTCTGAGTCTACTGCCTGGCCATTGACGACATAGGCGCAAATCACCCGAATGCCTTGTATGGTGGCCGCAATTATGCGTTTTTGCGTGTCAGCATAGTCTGGCAAGTCCAGGTGAACAGCCTCTATTGCATGCGGGCTTAGGATCGCCACGCCATTATAGGTTTTCTGGCCGTTATGCACGGCATTGTAGCCAGCCTCTTTGAGCGCCGCATACGGAAACTTGCTATCTTCCTGTTTGGTTTCCTGCAAGCACAGTACATCCGGTTGATTCGCACTGAGCCAGTCCAGCACATGCGGCAAACGCACGGTCAGCGAGTTAATATTCCAAGTAGCGAGTTTCAACCATCTTCCCCTTAAATTCAGTGCAACAAGCCGTGCTGACGTTGATTTGCCGCTATTTTACACGAGCAACTGAGATCACAGGCAATGCCTGCATGCCGGTCTAAACCGGCTTGTTAACTCACACCCGGAGCATTAATGAGATCAATTCTCCGGATACCTCATGGATTCTGTGTTTATTTCTGCAATCTGTTTGCATACCACTGCCGTATAAATACAGTTGGGCCTGACAGAACACCTCGCATCCAGTCAGGATATCTTTCATGTTGTCTGGATCCGCATGACACGCCGATGGATTGTTTTAGTCTGCACCTCGCTGCTGGCCATGGTTTGGTCAGCATTCGCCTATGCGGCACCCCCGGCTGAGCCTATCCGCTTACAACTCAAATGGCATCACCAGTTTCAATTCGCTGGTTATTACGCTGCCTTGCAACAGGGTTACTACCGTGATGAAGGGTTGGCGGTCGAGATTATCGAGGGTAACCAGTCCATCGATCCCTTAAAGCAGGTCTTGTCTGATCAAGCAGATTACGCCATCGGCGATTCCGAAATTCTGATTTCACGCTTGTCTGGCCAGCCGCTAATCGCTCTGGCCGCCATTTTTCAGCACTCCCCGTATGTGTTACTGAGTTTGCAAAACAGCGGAATCAAGCGGCCTCAAGACCTGATCGGCAAACGCATTATGCTTTCGGGTGAACATGGCCGTTTGCAATTTCAGGCCATGCTATTCAAGCAACATCTGGATATTCACCAAATGACGCTTCTGCCTTATCGCTCAAATCTGGATGATTTGATTGAGGGGCGCGTGGACGCCATGATGGCCTATGCGATGGATGAGCCCATGCAATTACAGCAAAGAGGCTATGCCCCCGCTATTCTTAGCAACCAGGCCTATGGCGCAGATTTTTATGGCGATGTACTGTTCACGACTGAACAGGAGCTGTTGCAACATCCTGCACGGGTTGAGGCTTTTTTGCGCGCCACCAAAAAAGGCTGGAAGTACGCGTTCAATCATCAAGAGGCCATGGCCAATGCGATAGCCAGCATGCCTGGCGTTGCGCAACGCGACATCAATCAACAGTCTCTGTTGCAGGAGGCGCGTTTAATGGCGCCTTATGTGTTGTCTGAGGTGGTGCCCTGGGGACATATGAATGAAGAGCGCTGGCAGTCGATTGCCCAGACCTATGCCGCGCTGGGGCTGGTTCCTGCCAATGCGCAACTACAAGGCTTTATCTACCACCATGATGTTTCTATAGAACGCCCCTATGTGAACTGGCTGATACGCGGGGTGTTTACACTCGTGCTGGTGGTGGCTGTCACCGTGTTGTGGAACCTGCAAATGCGCCGGCAGGTCTCTGAGCGAACGCGGGCCTTGCAAGAGGAAATAGATCAGCGGCGCCAGACTGAGTATTTGCTCAAAGTGGCGGGCAATGTGGCAAAAATCGGTGGCTGGGTCATAGACCTGCCTACAAAGCGTATGCGCTGGTCTGACGAAGTGGCGGCCTTACATGAATTGCCACCTGGATACTCTCCCAGCCTTGAGGAAGGCATGGGTCTTTTTGTACCAGCCTATCGGGCGATCATGTCCAGCGCGCTTGAGAAATGCATGTCGGAGGGAACCCCTTATGATCTGGAGCTGGAAAAGGTCACCGTGCATGGCCGCCGGTTCTGGGTGCGCGCAATGGGGCAGGCGTTGCGCGATGAGCACGGCCGGATTGTTCAGGTGCAAGGCTCGTTACAGGATATTACGGTACAAAAACAACTTGAAGCGATCAAGCAGGGACAAGACAAAATACAGGCGATGCTGCTCGCGGATATCCCTTTACCTGAGATTTTGCATGCGGCCGTGCAGCTCATCGAGGCGCATTTTTCCGAGGTGTATTGTGTGATTTTGCAGATGGACCAAGATGGGCGGCATCTGCATCATGCCGCCTCGCACCGCTTGCCAGCCAGCTACGCACAAGCGATGAGTCAGCTACCTGTTGCAGGCTATGGGATGCTCAGTTTGACGCAGAACCGGGTGATAGCCGAAGACATCAGCACGCATCCGCTATGGGCTGACTATGCAGACCTTGCGCTGAAACATGGCTTGCGTGCCTGCTGGAGTCTGCCCATTTTCTCACGCAGCCAACGGGTGCTTGGCATGCTGGCAATGTATCGTCAGTCTCGCCACTTGCCAGAGACAGCCGAGTTGGACATGGTCGAGAGTTATGCCCATATTCTCGGGTTGGCGATTGAGCGCGAGCAGGCCGATGAACAATTGAAGCTGTTACAAAGTGGTGTATCACGGCTGAATGATATGGTGATGATCACTGAGGCGCCGGTACACACCCCGTTACAGCAAAAAATTGTCTTTTTAAATGAAGCGTTTACACGTATCACCGGCTTGGCCGTGGACCAGTACAATCATCTTTCGCCGTTTGAGCTGTTTAAAAACAGTACGCCTGCCAACGATTTGCAACGCATTAAGGAAGCCTGGCAACAGCAATTACCGATTAAAACAGAAGTGGTGACTGTCGATCATCAAGGTAACGGCATTTCATTGGAAATGGATGCCTTGCCGCTGCATGACAAGCGTGGCCGTGTGACGCATTGGGTGGCTGTACTCAGGGACATCAGTGAACGCAAGCGCACCGATGCGCAAATTCGCCAATTGGCCTACTACGACACCATGACCGGCCTCCCCAACCGGCTGTTGCTGCAAGACAGGCTGGCGGCCCATATCCATAAATCCCAACTTAAAAAAACCGGTGGTGCCTTGATGTTTATCGATATTGATAACTTCAAAACACTCAACGATACCCATGGCCATGCGGTAGGTGATGCCTTACTGATTGAGGTCGCCAAACGCATTAAACACTCTGTGCGGCGGCAGGATACAGTCAGTCGCCTGGGCGGTGACGAATTTGTAGTGGTGCTCGATAGTTTGTCATCCGCGGCGGACCAAGCGGAAAAGCAGGCGCGCAAAATCTGTGAAAAGATCGTAGGCGCCTTTAAAAAGCCGTTCAAACTCGATCACTACCAGCATTACACGACCCCCAGCATCGGCGTCGTCCTGTTTGATCCTGACATGAGTCAGACCGATGAACTGCTCAGACGCGCCGATATGGCCATGTATAAAGCCAAAGAGGCCGGCAGAAATGGCTACCGATTTTTTGATGTGCAGATGGAAACCGAGCTTAGGCAGCGTGTGGCGCTGGAGGCTGAGTTACATGAGGCCATACAAAAGCGGGAGTTTGTCTTGCATTTGCAGCCGCAATATAACAGACAGCATCAGATGGTCGGTGCAGAAGCACTGTTGCGCTGGCAACATCCTGAACGTGGCCTGATCATGCCCGGTGAGTTTATTGCCCTCGCCGAGGCTAGCGGACAAATTGTCGCCCTGGGGCGCTGGGTCTTGCAGCAGGCCTGTGCCTTATTGCAGCAGTGGGCATTCCATCCGCAACTCAGTCAAATGGTGCTGGCCGTGAATGTCAGCCCCAAGCAGTACCTGCAATCAGCATTTGTCACGGAGGTGCAGCAATTGCTGACCGAGGCCAACATTGCCCCGGGCCGACTTCAACTTGAGTTGACGGAAAGCATGTTGATCGACAATGTGGAAGATATCATCGCCAAAATGACCGCGCTCAAAGCAGCAGGTGTCAGTTTCTCGCTGGATGATTTTGGCACGGGCTATTCTTCACTGTCTTATCTCAAGCGCTTCCCGTTTGATCAGCTCAAGATCGACCAGTCGTTTGTACGCGACATGTTGCAGGGCCAGGATCATCAAAGTATCGTCAATGCCATTATTTCACTAGGGATCAGCCTGCAACTCGACGTATTGGCTGAAGGGGTGGAGACCGAGGCGCAGCTCGACCTTCTCACACGTTTGGGATGTAATACGTTCCAGGGCTATTATTTCTCTGTTCCGCAGCGTACGCAGGATTTTGAACGTTTGGTCGCAACCGGACGGTCTGTCATGACAGGCTGATGCTTGGCAGCGCCAGCCTCTCACGCACCTTACATAAAAAAACTCCCGGTTAACCGGGAGTATGAGAGAGGACTGTGATTGGTCGCTAACGGCCTGGAGTGGCGCTCCAGGCTGCGCCAGTCGCATCAGACTGACGCGCGACCACGGATCAAACGCGGTGTTGATCAGAAGGTAGAACTCAGCGTGATTATCCAGCGATTATCTGTCAGGTCTTTGGACCGGCTTCCGCCGTTAAAACTGGAGCCACCGTAACCTTGGGGACTCCAGTAGCCAGTGTCATTCGCCCCCACATAGTACACGCCAAGGTTCAGCCCAGTCGTATTCGCTACTGCCAGCGTTTTACTCAATCCAATTTTGTAGTCAGTGTTGTCTGGATTCCCTTTACCAGCAGAGTAGTCACCATAAGAGAGTGGTGTTACCTTGGCCGCTACATCAAGCATCCCAACGTGTCCCACCAGAATCAGGTCATAAAACGGCAGCGGATAGTTGGCATTTAACTCGATGTAAGTGGAGCCACGGCTATCACTGTCAAAACCGGTACTCTTATTGGCGCCAAACCAGTCCGTGAGCGTGACAGACGCTTTTGCACTAATCCAGTCATAACTGAGGGCAACATTTGCTTCATAAGTGTCAAAGCGCTGGCTACCCACTCTGGTAACCCCGTCGCTGCGTTTACAGTTACATTTGTTCCAATTGCCGCCTGGATAGAGGTAGCCAATCAGCCCAGCTGACCAGGCGAGCTTTTCAACTGCAGCGAAATTGCCATTGTAGCCCGTGTAAATATCAATCTCGGTGGTGCTGTCGACATAGGTTTGTGGCGTGATACTAGACCCCCAAACGCCTGCATAAAAGCCGCTCTCATGGGCAAGATCCATCCCGGCCTGAACGGCAGGCTTGTGCCATGACTGAGAAATGCCGCGGGAGTAGTAGTCCGACACAAAGGCCACATTTCTGGACAATGTCCAGGCAGACTTTTCTTCTGCCTGGCTAAGCGTGGAGACGAAACTTGCGGAGACGAGTGCAAGAGCAAAAAGGATAGATTTACGCATAAAGAGGGTCCCTGTTAATAAATAATGTGAGCTCATTCTGCGGACTGCAGTGCCCTGCGGCTATCCCAAATCGGCAAAGATGCAGATAAAAATGGCAATGGGAGGTTTGAGGATTAGGTGAGCAACCTGATGCGCAGACAGTGCTTTTTGCGCCCATGCAATGCACTAAAAATAGGCGCAGCATGCCTAATTGCACCTGGATTGATAACTTTGTGATGAGGGTAACCAATGCTACGAAATAAAAGCGCGCAGGAAATGCTTTGTAAACCTGCATGGCGAGCTGAATGCTGGGCGGTGTGCTAAAACAGGAGAGTTGGAATGTTATTTGCTAACACAGCACTACAGTTAGCTCACACAATAATAAAGCAGACTCAGGGATACCATAATGTTAGAACACTGCGCGCGCACTGCGGCATTATTGACGCTGCCACAGTCAAAATATTTGCATAGGGAAAGTCAGGATTTTGATGAGCAGTCTCAGTTCCTGCAAGGCTGGCATCAGGATTACTCACAGCTCTCGGCCGGGCACTTTAATGGCTTTTTGACCCATGTGCACTTGCCTGAGGTGTCATTATTCCTTGAGTTTACTAATCAGCAACTCCATCAACAAGGCTATCTGGATGAGGAAAAAATCTCCATCGGGGTGCCGATGAATAGCATTGAAAAGGGTATGTTTTGTGGCAGCCTCTGCGAACAGCAGGCGGTGCATATTTTTTCTGGCAGAAACGGTTTTGAGTTTGTCTCGCCCGCAAACCTCACCATCGGCCTGATTGTGATTTCGAGAAAATTTCTGATGCAGTACTTGTCAGATGACGATCAGGAGCGACTGGACCAGCAGTGCAAGAGTGCCAAGATTTTATATTTGAGCCAAACAAAGTATCAGAACCTGGTCCGATTTGTGCGTTCTGTTTTCACGACGCTCAAGGCCCTGCCTGGCTTTATTCAATACCCTACGCTGGTGCAAGAAACACAAATGATGGCTTTGCAAATGGTGGCCGATACATTGCTCTGTGACGATTCGGCGCCGAGGACCGTTTATTATCAGCATCAATCCTGGCAAGTGGTCACCAAAACCCGAAAAATCGTGCGTGAACGCCAGGATGATCCTATCACCGTCGTCGAGTTGTGCGAGTCTTTGGCCATGAGCCACCGCACCTTGCAATATCATTTTCAAAGAACCCTGGAGAAAAGTCCGATCGTCTACCTGCGCACCGAGCGGCTCAATGGTGTCCGCCAAATGCTGAGGCACGCCAATTCTGTGACGGAGGCAGCCACGTCATGGGGGTTCTGGCATTTTGGACATTTTTCGCAGGAATATAAAAAGATGTTTGGTGAAGCGCCCTCTACAACCTTCAAGCGCTTTCATGAGTAATGCAGTGATTTAGCTTTATTGGCTCGAAGGCGCGTCTTGAATCATAACGACATCGCTTTCATCTTTGAGCGCAACGCCTGACAATTTTAAACGGTTGGCTTCTTTTGCCAGCCATAACAATTTTTTTGCGGCGGCGGCATAACCCAGGCCATCTGGCCTGACATTGGAAATACAGTTTCTGTCCGCATCACTGCGGCCACGCCGTGGCTGATGCGTCAAATAAATCCCCAGACTATCCGGCGAGCTGAGTCCAGGCCGCTCACCAATCAGCATGGCTACCATGTTTGCGCCTAGCATTTCGCCCACTTCATCGGCCAGTGCAACCCTGGCCTGGGAGGCAATCACCACCGGCCCCAGATGCCATTCCGCAGGGGCTTGCGCATGAATTTCTTGCAATAACGGCAGCGCGTGATTTTTGATTGCCAGTGAAGACAAGCCATCCGCCACCACCAGTAATAAATCAATCGCTTGTTTTGGTTTGGCAGCTTTGAGGTGTAGCCCGCTGTCCTCACTCAGTTGACGGCCCCAATCGGGTCTTAATAAATAAGAAGCCCGGTCTGGTGCCTTGCTCTGAACCTGATGGACATCGACTGACAATGTCGCTTGAATTTGCGCCATCAACGCCTGGGTATCCAGGCCAAGATGAACCGCATCCCTGGCCAATGCATGGCTCAAGCTGAAATCCAGGACTTCTTGCGTAGGCAGGCTGCTACCTACCCTGCCGAGTGCAATCCGCGCTTGCGTAAAGCTTTTAAGCTGTGACCAGGGATCTTCGCTGACGATGCCTGTGCTAGGGGCTGCAGGAGGCTGATCCATATTAAGGGGCACTCATTAATTGCTTGGGTTTATTTTGTAACAAGGCATGGCTATTGTCTACCGGGCGGATCATGCCGGTGTGATCCATCAGGTTCATGCGTTGTAGCCACTGCTCAAACTCCGGTGCTGGCTTCAGGTTGAGTGTTTTACGCAAATAGAGGGCGTCGTGAAAGGAGGTGGTCTGATAATTAAGCATGATGTCATCCGCCCCTGGAATGCCCATGATGAAGGTAATACCAGCCACAGACAGCAAGGTCATCAAGGTGTCCATGTCGTCTTGATCTGCCTCGGCATGGTTGGTATAGCAGACATCACACCCCAACGGCAGGCCCAGCAACTTACCGCAGAAATGGTCTTCCAGACCGGCGCGGATGATCTGTTTGCCATCGTACAGGTATTCAGGCCCGATAAAGCCCACCACCGTATTGGTGAGTAAGGGAGAAAAGTGGCGGGCGACGGCATAGGCACGTGCCTCGCAAGTTTGCTGGTCCATGCCAAAATTGGCGTTGGCCGACAGTGCCGAGCCCTGGCCGGTTTCAAAATACATGACGTTTTGGCCTACCGTGCCGCGTTGCAGTGACAAGGCTGCAGAATACGCTTCATCCAGAATCGAAAGATTAATACCAAACGTTTTATTGGCTTGTTCGGTGCCGGCAATCGACTGAAACACCAAATCAATCGGCGCACCTTTTTCGATGAGTTGAATCTGGTTGGTGACATGGGTCAGGATGCACGACTGGGTGGGAATCTCATATTGGTTAATGACTTCATCAACCAGGTAATATAAGTTCATCAAGCCAGGAATGCTATCGGTGGCCGGGTTGATGCCGATCACGGCATCCCCTGAGCCATACAATAATCCGTCGAGCAGAGAAGCGGCAATACCGCGGGCATCGTCGGTCGGGTGGTTGGGCTGCAAGCGCACAGACAAACGACCTGGCAGGCCGATGGTATTTCGAAATGCGGTCGTCACTTGGCATTTTTTGGCAACCAGGATCAAGTCCTGGTTGCGCATCAGCTTGCTGACCGCAGCCGCCATTTCCGGTGTGATGCCTTTGGCAACCCGCGTCAGCGTGGCGGTATCCGTGGTATCCAGCAACAGCCAGTCTCGAAAATCGCCTACGGTTAAATGGCTGATCTCACTAAATGCCTGCGCATCATGCGTATCAATGATCAAGCGCGTCACTTCGTCTTGTTCATAAGGCAGCAGCAACTCCTCTAAAAAGCGTTTGAGCGGCACACTGGCAAGGCACATCCTGGCGGCCATGCGCTCAACATAAGTCTCTGCAGCCACGCCTGCGAGAAAGTCGCCAGAGCGCGGCGGTGAGGCTTTTGCCATCACTTCTTTCAAGTCTTTAAACTGATACTGATGTACTCCGACGCTGTAACTGTAAGCCATCTTTTTCTCACTCTCCAAGGAATCAACAGGGGACTCCTTTACGTACCTTGCATGGATTGTCCGCGTTTAACGGTCAGTCGCGGTGTCGCGTTGCCCTTTTGTCAGGCTGAAATAAATATAGCCCACTGCCATCAGCACGGCAAACACCAGCGCCAATGCCTGATTGTAGTAGACCATGGTCAGCAAACTGATCACGGCAAGGCTCAAGGCAATGGCCGGAAACAGCGGATAACCCATGGTTCGGAACGGGCGTTCAAGCTTAGGCTCATTTTTTCTCAGCGCAAAAAAGCTCAGCATCGAAACGATATACATGACGATGGCCCCGAATACCGCCATCGTGATCAAGTTTGCCGTGAGCGTCATGCCATTAAACTGTAAGTCATCACTCAAAATAGCTGCCAGGCCGACCACGGCCCCAGCGATCAACGCGCGATGTGGGGTTCTAAAGCGCGCATGCGTGGCTTCAAAGTATTTGGGCATAAATCCGGCGCGTGCCAGGGCAAAAATCTGCCGTGAGCAACCAAGCAAAATTCCGTGAAAAGAGGCGATCAATCCTAGCAAGCCAATCCAAACCAGCATATGTAACCAGCCACTGTTCTCACCCACCACCACTTTCATTGCCTGTGGAATAGGATCATTGACATTGGCCAGGGTTCTCCAGTCACCTACGCCACCTGCATATAACATCACGCCTATGGCCAGAAACACCAGCGTCAGAATCCCGGCAATATAGGCTTTGGGGATCGTTCTTCTCGGATCTTTGGCTTCTTCTGCCGCCATGGCCACGCCTTCAATGGCGAGAAAAAACCAAATGGCAAATGGAATCGCCGCCACCATGCCTGGAATCGCTGCGCTGCTAAAAACGTCATTACCTGCCCAGCCATGTGCGACAAAGTTTGTCATCGAGAAACCGGGGGCAACCACGCCCATAAACACCAATAACTCAATAATCGCGAGCAAGGTGACCAGCAGTTCAAAGGTGGCAGCGATATGCACTCCAACAATATTCAAACTGACAAATACAATATAAGCACCCACGGCAAAAAGCTTGGGGTCTATGCCCGGATATTGCACATTCAGATAGGCGCCAATCGCCATCGCAATGGCCGGCGGTGCGAATAAAAACTCAATCAAGGTGGCATAACCGGCAACATACGCCATCTTAGGACCAAAAGCCCGTCTGGCGTAAGCAAACGGCCCACCGGCATGCGGAATAGAAGTAGTCAGTTCGGTAAAACTGAAAATAAAGGTGGTGTACATCAGCGCGATAAAGAGCGTGGTCACCAAAAAACCCAAGGTTCCCGCTTTATCCCAGCCGTAACTCCAGCCAAAATATTCACCAGAAATCACCAGCCCGACGGCCAGTCCCCATAAATGCCAACCATTCAGCGTTGGCTTTAACGATACGCTCATGACAGCTTCCCCTAGCAATTAAAAATCATGGTCGTATCATGCGAGTTTCGCGTGAATTCAACTATCCCATTTTCGCAATGATGGGTTGCGCGCTATAGATTACCTAAGGTTGGGCTTGAGTCGTACAAGCTTGGGTAATTGCAACGAAGTAAGCTACATCAGCAGAGTCTGCTTGATCACAGACGCGATGTTGAAAGAATAAATACGTCGTCTCACGCAAGGTGAGCGTTAAGTGAGCGACCCTTTAGGGCGAGTGCTGTTGCCATTTCATGGCTTATGATCCGCCAACTTTCATGAGTATCAGCCCAGAAATGATTAAGGTTGCCGCAAGCAATCGCAACATTGTGATGGGTTCAGAGAGCACCGTGATGCCAACGATAAATGCACCAACGCCACCAATCCCCGTCCAAACAGTGTAAGCAGTGCCCATGGGGATGGTGCGCATCGCTGAAGACAGCAACCAAAAGCTTCCTATCACGGTAAGCAGCGTCATGAGTGACGGTAGCAGTTTTGAAAAACCATCAGACTCTTTGATCGCGTAAGCGAAGATGATTTCCAGAATGCCAGCGGCGAAAAGTTGTAACCAAGCCATAAATTGTCCTAAAGTGAAGCCAAGCCGTCCTGTGAAAACGCAATGGCTGGATGGCTTCCCCACTGCGCTAAAGATAGTCATCTTTTTGTGCAACATCCCTATTAAAAGCAAAAAATATTTTTGAATGGATCAGGGAAATGTCAGCGGTCCGCTGACAGACCCAGCAAAGCTATTGGTGTTGCAAGTAATCTCGCCATCCAGAAAACTGAGAAATTTCATCTGCAGTTTCCAGGGCGTAATCCTCACAAATAAATCCGGTGACCCATGAGCCATCTATCAGTTCAACCTTGCCCAGTCCTAATGGCGCCGGAATATCATTTAGAAAGGCGCCTAGCTCTTGGGTGGGGATTTCCCAGATTTCCACCTCAAATGACCGGCCACCGGTTGCAACTCTTCTTAACCCTGGTCGTTTGGGCGGTGAGCCCGCCAAGGCATAAAACTGGTAAGCAGGGGAGGTCTGTGTTTTTTTGAGCAATTGCCCGCCTTTATCTTTTAATTGCCAATTCAAGGGTAAACCGTCTAAATGTGCGCCACACACCAGCAGCTGTGAGCGATCATTTTTTGCCAAGGTGGTAGGGGGCGCGGCCATGTGTTCGAATTGACCAATCAGCGGTAGTTTTGAGGTGCGCTGAAAACTGTCCGCAATACTTAAAAGATATTGGTCACAGAATGCACGCCCAAAAAAAGTCACCCCGGAAGGCAGGCCATTCCGCATGAATCCAGCCGGAACCGCTACCGCCGCATAGTCGAGCAGATTCATGAAGTTGGTGTAAGTCCCCAAATCAGAGTTACGTTTCACAGGCTCTGCCGCTAGCTCGACCAAGGTGACTGGGCGGGGGTAGGCCGGTGTGATCATGAAATCCAGGTTGGCAAGAATGGCATCCGTCTTGACTTTTAGCGCTTGTAATTTGTATTGCGCTCTAAACGCTTGCACCGCCGTGGCAGTTGGTGCTTTCTGCAGCACATCTCTGATGACAGGCAGCACCGCTTCTGGATTATTCTCAATCAACTCGCCAACGACGCTGTATCTTTCAGCGACCCAAGGGCCTTCGTAAAGAAGCTTCGCAGCCTCCAGAAAGGCACTGAAGTCTATTTCAATGGCAATGCCCCCCATGGTCTCAAGGGTGGAGACTGAACGCTCAAAGAGGGCCTGACTTTCAGCGCAACCTAGAAACTCTAATTGTTTAGGGACGCCAAACTTAAATCCGGAGGCGGGGATACCAAACGATCTGCCCGTGTTCCAGCCAACATTGGCACGACTGTATTCGTCTTCTGGATCCTTATGCGCAGTGAGTGCTAGCAGTTTGCTTGCTTCCAATGCAGTCGCGGTAAAAAAGGTCGTGCAATCCAGTGTGCGACAAGCTGGCACCACGCCAGCCGTTGAAATTAAGCCCTTGGTGGCTTTCAATCCAATCAGGTTATTGAGCGCTGCCGGAACACGCCCGCTGCCTGCGGTATCCGTTCCGAGTGCAAACGATGCCAGTCCCAATGCCACTGCCAGCGCGGAGCCTGCACTGGAGCCGCCACTGGGATATTCAGCAAGGACGCTATTGCGGCAGAGTCCATAGGGGGAGCGGGTGCCGTTAAGGCCAGTCGCGAACTGATCAAGATTCGTTTTACCGATGGGGATCGCGCCTAGTGCGATCAACTGCGCAACAATGGTGGCATTTTTTGCCGGGATGTAACTAAACGCAGGACATGCCGCCGTGGTCGGGACACCTGCCAGGTCGATGTTATCCTTGACCGCAAATGGGACGCCATACAGCGGTAAGCTTTCCGGCCCGGTTGCCTCTAGATTTGCCAGATAAGGCGCTAATTCTTCTTCGGTCAGAATGTGGATGAAGAGCTTGTATTCTGGATTTAACTGGAGGGCTCTTTCGCGCAATGCTTGAATGAGTTCACGGGGTGAGAACGCATGCTTGGCATACGCATTTTTAAGGGCATCCAATTGCAGGTTATATGGGTGTTTCATTTCAATGTCCTTTAAGCTTCGTTAATCACGACCACACACTGCCCGGCTTTGACTGGTGAGCCAGGGGAGACCCGTATCTCTGCCACGACACCATCGACAGGTGCTTGGATTTCAATTTCCATTTTCATGGATTCAAGAATGACTAAAGATTCGCCAGCGGTCACCTGTTGCCCAATCTGCACAACGACTTGCCATAAATTGCCGGCAATATGACTTTCTACGCCGACCTGACCCTCGGTTAAGGTGGATTCTTCAGTGTCACTGGTTAAGTGTTCATCTATTTCAAAATTGGCCTGGCCAGTGTCAATCCAGCGCTGACGCTCCGCATCGAATGCCTTTTTTTGATGGGTTCTGAACGCTTGAATCGATGATGCTTCCCGCGCCAAGAAGGACTGATATTGCGAAAGATTGAGGCTGGTCTCTTCAATCTTTAATGGATAGCGACCGAGTGGAAAATCACGCCGGATGACAAGTAATTCTTCGGCCGACACGGGGTAAAAGCGAATCTGGTCAAAGAAATTCAATAACCATGGCTTTCCTTCAAACGCAGCTACCTTTTTATAGCGACTCCACATTTGCAGGGTGCGACCCACAAACTGGTAACCCCCTGGGCCCTCCATACCGTAAACGCACATGTAAGCGCCGCCAATGCCGACGGAGTTCTCGGCCGTCCAGGTTCTGGCCGGGTTGTATTTGGTAGTGACTAATCTGTGCCTTGGATCCAAAGGGGTCGCGACTGGCGCGCCAAGGTAAACATCACCCAGCCCCATGACCAGGTAACTGGCGTCAAAAACGATTTCCTGCACTTTTTGAATATCCGGCAATTCATTAATGCGGCGGATAAACTCCAGGTTGCTCGGGCACCAAGGCGCATCTTTACGCACGGTGGTCATATATTTTTCGATCGCCAATTGGCAAGCGGGATCGTCCCAGGACAATGGCAAATGCACTACCCTGGATGGCACGGTAATGTCTTGCGTTGAACTGAGTTTGCCCCAAATTTCTTGGATCAACGCCAATAATGTTTTTAATGGCAGCTGTTCAGGCTGGTAATGCACTTGCAAGGAGCGTATGCCAGGGGTGAGGTCAATAATGCCTGCAGGATTACTTTGTTCGATGGCTTGCATCAAAGCATGCGCTTTGAATCGTAAGACAAGGTCTAGCTCAGGGGCACCGATCTCAATCAACAAGTGCGTATCGCCAGATAGTCTTGCGACGAGCTTGGACTCCTTTTCCCCAATTTCCAGCACGATAGGGGTCTGCAGTTCTGCCGCCTGCCAGGATGCAGTGATTGGACTCAGGCCTGCAATTTGTTGCTGTTGTTCTTTAAAAGCCTGTCTGGCGGTGGCGATGGTCACCGGGATAAAGCGAACTTTGTCTCCTGCCTTGAGTTGTCCCAGGTGCCACAAGTCCGCTTCAATCATCGTCACCGGGCAGACAAAGCCGCCCAGGCTGGGCCCGTCAGGTCCGAGAATCACCGGCATGTCACCGGTGAAATCAACCGCACCTATCGCATAGGGATTATCGTGAATATTGGAAGGGTGTAAACCCGCTTCACCGCCGCTTTCTCGGACCCACTCAGGTTTAGGTCCAATCAGGCGAACACCGGTTCTGCTGGAGTTGAAATGTACTTCCCAATCTGTGCTTAAAAACTGTTCGATGTAGCGCTGAGTGAAATATTCCGGGGCGCCATGCGGGCCATAAATGACTCGGATCTGTCTGGTCTCAGCAAGGGGGGGGTAGAGGTCTGGCGGTAGCGCGATGCCCGCAGCAGCATCCTCTAATGCTGGCAGGTGGATGACATCCCCGGCCCTTAAAGCGCGCCCGGCATGCCCGCCGAATTGGCCCAGCGTAAACGTACTTTTACTGCCCAAATATTCAGGAATCTCCAGGCCGCCCCTGAAAAGCAAATAGCTGCGGGCGCCTGTTTCGGCAATTTTGCCTAAGGTTAACGTTGACCCTCGCTTGATGTGGAGAGAGACATTGTGTGGCACCTGCTCTCCATCCACTTTTACCGGGATGGTTGCACCCGTGATAGCGACAACGGCATCCGTATTGAAGCGCAAGGTGGGACCACTCATGGTGATTTCCAATCCGGCGGCACGTTCCTCGTTCCCCAGCAAACGGTTCCCCAAACGGAACGCCAGGCTATCCATTGGGCCTGAGGGCGGAACACCGACGGCCCAATATCCCTGGCGGCCAGGATAATCCTGGATAGTGGTTTGCGTGCCCGGAACAAGGACTTCAAATGTGTGAGATTGATACGCCAACCCCTCAAGGCAGCGCGTCCAGGGATGACCTTCTGAAAATGGCCGGTCGGATAATATTTGTCTGAGGTAGTCACGGTTGGTCTCTACGCCGTATAGCACGGTCTCTGCGAGCGCGTCATCCAGACGCTTTCTGGCTTCCTCCCTGGTGGTTGACCAGCTAATCACTTTTGCAATCATGGGGTCAAAATAGGGCGGCACTTCGCATCCCGCCTCAACCCAGGTGTCTACACGCAATGCTTTTCCATCCGCATGTGGAAACGCAACATTGGTCAACAAACCAGGGCTGGGTTGAAAGTCTTTCCCTGGATCTTCTGCATACAGGCGCGCTTGTATTGAATGGCCTTGGGGGTGCAGTGTTTGGCGAATGTCTGACAAAGGCGGTAAGTCGCCAGCCGCCAATTCAATCATCCAACGCACCAGGTCAACGCCCCATACTTGCTCGGTAATACCATGCTCTACCTGTAAGCGGGTATTCACTTCGAGGAAATAAAATTGCTCGGCAAGGCTGTCATACACAAATTCTACGGTGCCCGCACTGCGGTAATTAACCGCTGTTGCTAATTTAATCGCCGCTTCACATAGCGCCTGCGCCATGCCGTCCGGCAAATTGGGCGCCGGGGTTTCTTCTAATACTTTTTGGTTTCTGCGCTGCACTGAGCAATCACGCACCCCCAAGGCAATGACCTCACCGTTGCCATCCCCAAACACCTGAACCTCTAAGTGTCTGGCGCGTTCAATGTATTTTTCAATAAACACGCCAGAGTCACTAAAGTTGTTCTGTCCCAGGCGCCTCACGGCTTCAAACGCTTCGGCAAGGTCGCGTTCGTTCCAGCACACGCGCATACCTATGCCACCACCCCCTGCGGTACTTTTCAGCATGACCGGGTAACCTACCTGCTTGGCTGCAGCGGTCGCCTCGTGCACGCTCTCCAACAACTCAGTGCCCTCCAGCATGGGCACCTGATGGGCTTTTGCAATGGCCCTTGCCGTGTGCTTAAGCCCGAAAACGCGTAATTGTTCCGGGGTTGGGCCAATAAAGGCGATGCCTGCTTGTTCGCAGGCTTCTGCGAACGCTGCATTCTCAGATAAAAATCCATACCCAGGATGAATGGCAGTCGCCCCTGTGGTTTTTGCGACTTCAAGTATTCGCGCTACATTGAGATAAGTATTTGCAGCGGGGCCATCACCTAGGCTAATCGCCTCGTCGGCCTGCTGAATATGTAAACTGGCAATATCCGATTCTGAATAAACCGCCACCCCTTTCACGTTCAGGGCTTTTAGGGTGCGGAGGATGCGGCAAGCAATCGCCCCTCGATTTGCAATCAGTAGTTTATTGAACATACAAATGATCTTCTGAGGGCGGGTCGTCCCGCATATACGAAACCGCGCTGAGGTCGTCCACAGCGGGATCCACTGGCTAGGTGAGTATTTGGATAGCCGTTAAGTGACTGACTAAATCATGTTTATTTAGAGAAGTCTGCTCTTGCTGTCATGCCTTGATACAAGGCATCAAGCACTTTTCGAAAGACGCGTATCATCTTCTTTTTGAATGTTAGTTCCATACAAACACCTCCGCTTGGGTTGGGTTCCATCCATTACATGGGTTGTTCAGTTGTGGGCAATTCGAGATCAACACAATTAAATCCTGGTGCGCTTTTAATTCCACATATTTGCCTGGCGCTGAAATGCCATCTGCAAAGGTCAAGCCGCCCTCCGGAGTGACCGGAACGTTCATGAAGAAGTTAATGTTTGCGCCAATATCCCGCTTGTTCAATCTGCCATCATGCAAACAGGCGCACATGAAATTGTCTCTGCAACTATGCATGTAGCGCTTGTCGAGTGAATAACGTACGGTATTACTTTCCTGAGCGCATGCGCCTCCCAGGGTGTCGTGGCGACCGCAGGTATCTGCCACAATCGTGGCTAATGGATTGCCCAGATTTGAGTACAGCGTTGTACCGGTCGTCAGGTAAACCTTGTTCTGATTACGCATGGTCCGTTGCGCGTCATAACGCTCTCTTGGATTGCTCGCGCTATAAAAAAGGGTATCCACGGCCTGGTTACCTTCAGTGTCTAACAGCCTGAATGTCTGTCCTGCTTTGACTTCAAACAAATAAGGTTCGCCTGCCGGAATGACATGGTGAAAAAAGGCTTTTTCAGCAGCTAATGGGCTTGAGATGATGTTCATATTGATTCTTTCCTCACAGGTAGAAGCGTTCAGTGTTATGGAAAGCACGACCGTTTTCTGGCCGTGACTGTCGACACACTTCACTGATACTTTCGCTCTCTGCGTTGCGCCATGACAGTTGCACGGGGCGGGGGTGATACTCAGGATTGGGATCCAATGGATGTTGAATGGCGGTCAGAATCACCAAGGTGTCCATTGGTGCATACAACTCCACGTAATCACCTGCACAAGAATGGTTGGGCTCAAAGAACAGGGATCCCTCGTCATCCACGGTCACTTTGCTAAAAAAGTTGACGACCATGAGCAAGTCTTGAAGATCAAGGTTCCATTTACCCATCTCAACCAACAGATTATCCGTGCCATTACGATAGAAATTATTTCTGAGTTCCTGATAGCGGCCAACGCCATATTTCGCTAGGACTTCTTGAGCGTTTAACACCCCGCCCAAACTGTCATGCCAACCGCATGTATCCTCTGTGATGGCGGCGAGTACTCTCCCCATGTCCGAGTAAAAGCAATGTCCTTTTGTGAGCTTGGCCGTGTGTTGCGCTTTTAAGGTGTCTGGTAAGTTCAGCCGCTCGCTGTGTTGATGTGCATTCAACATCATGAGGCTGACATTGGCGTGACCTTCGACGTCGGTCATGCGCAAAACCTGGTCTTTTTTCAGGATGAAGGAGGTGTGACCTCCGCCTGGAACAAGCTCTTCGTAGAGGATGCTAGATGTATTTGTATCGTTGTTCATCGGTAAACCTTTTAATTCGTTTGATTAAGCACATGGGTGGGCAAGGTCGCCACCTGCGCTTGTTGCTGGCGTCTGTCCTGATTGAGCTTGATGTCGTAGGTGATACGCGCACCGTAGGCTTTGGGTGCATGTGGATCGACTCTGACCTTATCAAATACCATCAATCGGGTGCCCAAATGAAAGCCCTCAGACAAGTCATGGGTGACCATGAAGACCGTCAATTTTGTCTCTTTGCATAGCTCTAACATGAGTGCATGCATATCTTTGCGAATACCAGGATCCAGCGCGCCAAAGGGTTCATCCAGCAACAGGATACGTGGTTGAGCGATCAAAGCCTGCGCGATGGCGAGGCGTTGCTGCATGCCGCCAGATAGCGCAGACGGGTATTGATGCAAATGGTGATCCAGCCCGACACGGCTGAGAATTTGCGTAGCCTTGCGTCTTGCTTCTTTCTTTTTAGCTCCCCACAGGCGCCCCCAAAAAGGCGATGCTGAAAACTCCATACCTATGACTACATTCTCCAGAACCGTCAGGTGCGGGAACACCGAGTATTTTTGGAATACCACCCCGCGGGATGGGTCTGGCTCTGCCGGGAGTTTTTGCCCATCCAAAAGAATCTCACCTTTGGTGGGGGTCTCCTGGCCCAGCAGCATGCGCAGGAATGTAGATTTTCCGCAGCCGGAAGCGCCTACCAGCGTGCAAAACTCGCCTTCTTCGACCTTAAGATTCAGGCCTTCTAAAACGACATGGTCTCCGTAGCTTCGCCACACATTCTTAAACTCTATAAAGCTCATGCGTCTGCTCCTTCCGCCCAAGGAAAGCAGACTTGATGCAGTTTTTTGAGGGCATAATCTGTCAGCCAAGCCAGCAAGGTGATCCACAAAACATAGGGCAAGATCACATCCATTGCCAGATATCTACGCACTAGAAAGATGCGATATCCCAGGCCTTCTGTGGATGAGATAGCTTCCGCAGAAATCAGAAACAACCAGGCTGAGCCCATCAGTAAGCGCAGGGAAGTCATCAGTCTAGCCAGCAATTGCGGTAGTACCACCCGTATCATTAACGTCCATGAGTTAGCGCCTAATGTCTGTGCTTTAATGATGATTTCCTTGGGCAATTCTCGTGCCCGTTGTTCGAGGTCGCGCGCCAGCATGGGCGTGAGTCCGATCACGATCAGCATGACTTTAGAGAGCTCATCCAGGCCAAACACGATAAACAGGATGGGAAGAATCGCCAGCGGCGGCACCATGGAGATGATCGCGACCAAGGGGGAGAGTGATGCCCGTAACAACGGGATCGACCCTAATAAAATACCGAGCGTTAACCCAAGCGATGCAACAATGGCTAAGCTCATCCCTAGTCGCTTCAAACTGGACAAGGTGTCATCCAGCATCAGAAAGGTCCCTGTGGAGGGATCTTCTGTAAAGGCCATCAGCTTCAGGGCTTCCCACATTTGAGAAACACTAGGCAGGAGCTTGTCCTCTGGATTTTCAACCAGGCGAAGATGTGAGTTCACCAAATACACAACAATGATCAAGATCATTGGTATTGCGGCAAGCATCCATCTCGTCCCCCTGCTGGGGTGTTGATTAATTAATCTCATGATTGACCTGTTTAGAGCTTGCCATCAACCGCCATTTGCAGATACGTGTCAGTGAATCTGAGTTTGATATTTTTGCTATTACCGGTGACGACGCCGTTGGGATATTCAATGCCAATGGCGGTTGCGGATTTTGCTGCAGGCCCCAGCAATCCATTCTCGAAAGAAAAACTAGAGACCTTTTGCATCACCGTTGGCAGTTTCGCGTCCCTGACAAAGGCCAGTGAGGCAGCAGGTTCATAAAACAGGGCGGTGGTGGAAATTTGCTGCATGTATGAATCCAGGGTTGTGCCAGAGTGCTTTGCCATGTATTGCAACGCCTCTTTATCTTTTGCTTTCATGAGTGCCATCACTTCAAACCATGCGCCCGTTAAAGCTTTCCCTAGCGATGGGTTTTTTCGTAAAGTGTCTGTATTGACGACCATCAAGTCGATGATTTCGCCAGGAATCTGGCTGGAGGTGAATGCTTTTGAGGTATTTGGCAGCGCGGCTAACTCAGAGAGTTGAGGGTTCCAAGTTGCCATTGCTTTCACAGAGGGTGTGCTAAAGGCGGCGACAACATCTGCATCTGAGACATTGACTAACTTCAAGTCCTTTTGGGTGAGTCCGGCCTGTTCCAGAGCCCTTGCCAGTAAGTAATGCGATACAGAATATTGAACCAAGTGTACGCTTTGCCCCTTGAGGTCCTTGATCTGTTTATTCGCACCCTTAATGACAATACCGTCGTTACCATTTGAATAGTCGCCGACAATTAATGCGGTGGAGTCAACGCCACCCGCCGCTGGCACAACCAATGCATCCAGATTGGCCATACTGCAACCATCAAATTGCCCTGCGGTATATTGATTAATGGACTCAGCATAATCGTTCAACTGAGTAACTTTAATCGTGATACCGTATTTCTTTGCCCATTTGGCGACGATGCCTTTTGCTTGCGCATAATCCCATGGCATCCATCCAGCATAAATGGTCCAGCAAATATTGAATTGTTTTTTTGAGTCAGCAGCGAATGCTGTGGTATTGAACAAAGAAAAGCAAAGCAGCGTCAGTGCGATTGTAAAGCGTCGAACTAGCATAGGAGAACTCCAAGTAAATTATTCGGCAAGGGAGCAGCTAACATTCAAAATGTTGCTATCTCCCGGGCTTTTATCCCGCCGTGTAACCTCTTGGAGGTCGTCAGCTCTCGGACCAGCACTCACTCACGTAAGCCGGAACCCTAGCCAACCATTAGGTAATGCAGCGTTCATACCTGCTGCCCCACATGACTAAACTAGCAACTAATATGCCAGTCAGTAAATCCTTGTTTTAAATGGATTTCCTATAAAAGTGATCAATATTTATGCACTTTGATAGTGCGTTAAGTCCAAGTTTGGGCGTGATTAAAATCGTGCAATACGATAAAAATGCAATCATTCACTGGTAAATGACAGAGAAAATACTTTCAGAGAGAGTCAGCCTCACCTCACAAAGGCATGCTTACCAAGCGTCTCTATTCAAACTGATCAACCAGGAAAAAATAAAGCCCCAGAAGGTCCGGGGCTTTAGCGCAGGTGTTTGGTATCACCAAACAACGCTTTTAATATACAGGTTAATGTTTGCGACTTTTAGTTTATTGTCGCCAACGACTCTGCGAATTAAGCAAAGTTTTTTGCTGCAAATTCCCAGTTCACCAGGTGATTGAGGAATGTTTCAACGAATTTAGGACGGGCATTGCGGTGGTCGATGTAGTAGGCGTGTTCCCAAACGTCGATGGTCAACAATGCAGTGTCGCCTGTGGTCAATGGGGTGCCCGCGGCGCCCATGTTGACGATGTCTACAGAACCGTCGGCTTTTTTCACCAACCAGGTCCAGCCTGAACCAAAGTTGCCGACTGCTGAAGCTTGGAAAGCTTTTTTGAACTCTTCATAAGAGCCCCATTTGGCATTGATGGCTGCAGCCAATGCACCTGTTGGCTCACCACCACCGTTTGGAGACAGGCAGTTCCAGAAGAAGGTATGGTTCCAGATTTGTGCAGAGTTGTTGTAGATGCCAGCAGAAGATTTTTTCACAATCTCTTCCAGGCTGGCATTTTCAAACTCGGTGCCTTTGATCAGGTTGTTGAGGTTGGTGACGTAGGCTTGGTGGTGTTTGCCATAGTGATAGTCAAAAGTTTCTTCAGACATGTGTGGGGCTAATGCATTTTTTGCAAAAGGCAATGCTGGTAAGACGTGTTCCATGGAATTTCCTTTTTTAGGTTTGATTGAAATAACTGCCTGTCATGACTAAACGCAGGCGATGTGACTTTAGAGTCACGAGACTGGTAGAAAGTTTACCAATTTAGTAGGGTTATTTTGCCACAATTTATGCACTTGCAAAACCATGTGAGGACTAGGGTAAAGGCTAGGCCATTGATTCAGCCATTTATTTTTTTTTGGCACGCGGGTGTGCAGCGTCATACACTTTGCTCAAATGCTGAAAATCCAGATGTGTATACACCTGGGTGGTGCTGATATTGGCGTGCCCAAGCATTTCTTGTACGGCACGTAAGTCACCGCTACTTTGGAGTACGTGACTGGCAAAGCTGTGACGCAGCATATGAGGATGCACCTGGTTATGCAGGCCCTGCTTGATGGCCCAGTCACTGATGCGCTTTTGGATGCTGCGACCATTGAGGCGGCGACCTTGCTGGCTAATGAAGACCGCGGGTTGCTGTGGCTGTTTGAGCAGCCACAGTGGTCGCTGGGCCAACCAGGCCTTCAGTGCAGCAACGGCTTTGCTACCCAGCGGGACCATCCGTGTTTTATTGCCTTTGCCGGTGACGGTGACCATGCCTTCATTTAAATCCAGCCGGTCCAGGTTGAGGCCGACCAGTTCGCTCAGTCGCAAGCCTGAGGAGTAGAACAGTTCCAGCATGGCGCGGTCGCGCACAATGATGGCGGTATCGCCCTCCAGTTCGACCAGTTTGATGGTTTGCTCGATGGATAACGCGTGTGGCAGCGTTTTGGCGGCTTTGGGTGCGCGCAAGCCGATGACAGGATTGGAGGGGAATTGGTGATGCAGGACCAGATAACGGAAGAAGCCGCGCCAGCTGGAGAGCATGCGCGCGATGCTGCGGCCACTCAGGCCTTGGCTATGCAGGGTGGCGATGCTTCGACGGATGTGTTGCGGGGTGATCGATTGCAGCGTGTGCCCGTGTTGCGCGAGCAGTTGTTCTAGGTCACGCTGGTAGTTGTTGCGGGTGTGTTCACTGAGACCACGCTCGAAATGCAGAAAATCGAGGTAGTCATCTAGCAATTCATGCATGCGAGTATCCGCAGTACTTTAAATATGAGTCAGCGGTAGCCAGTGCCCGCCGCAGTTGGAGTGACCATGCTTGTTCATGCGGACTCTGGGTCACAGCCAACGCGGCAATCTGGCTGCGTTGCCATGGTTGATTTACGCTGACAATTGCCGCAAGAAGATCCCTCTTGGCGGAAACCTCAGCGGGGGCTTTCATACGATATAGCGTGCCAGCGAGGCGCTGACCAGTTCACCAATGCGGTTAAGGAACAGGGTGCCCATGCCCGCATAAAAGCGGCTGCGTTGTTCGCTGGGGATGGCCATCAAACCAAACGTCACTTCCTGGTAGCGCATCGGAATCACGGCCAGCGAAGCCGGAGTTTCACTAAACCAGCCAGCAATATCCATGGTCGGCAGCGTGCCACAGTAAGGTTGGCTCAAGTCTTTGGCCCAGTTTTTGAGCGAGTCTTCTGCCGCAATAAACAGGCTGTCTGGCGCATGGGCGTCATTGGCCCATAGTTTGAGTTGCGTATTTGGCAACTGAAACTGGCTGGACAAAAACTCGACCAGATGCGCATGCAAGGCCGGCACGTCTTTGGCATACAGTAAGCCTAAAGTCAGCTCGTGCACCTTGTTGGCCGTGGTTTCGTTTTCTTCAGCAGTCAGGATCAGCTCGGTAAATCTAGACTCCAGCACGCGGATTTTGTCGCGCTGGGCGATTTGCTGACGTTCTGCCAGTGAAATGGTGCCTTTGCCATGTGGGCTGGGCAGGAACAGCTCTGCCAGTAAGTGGGCATGACGCTCAAAGAAGTCAGGGTGTGCTTTGAGGTAATGCTTGATGTCGTTTTCGTTGATGCTTTCTTCCATGATACTGCTGTTCTTTATCTTAAGTTCTTTGTTTTAAATTTCAATTTCGCCGTCAAATACAATCTCTGCCGGCCCGGTCATCAAGACGGGCGACTCTCCGCCTGCCCATTGGATGGTGAGGATGCCGCCACGGGTATGAACTTTGATCGGGCTTTGTAGTGTACCCAGTTGGATGCCACTGACGGCTGCCGCGCAGGCGCCAGTGCCGCAAGCCAGCGTTTCACCACTGCCGCGTTCATAGACACGCAAATTGATCTCATGCTCGTTCAGGACCTGCATAAAACCCGCATTCACGCGTTGCGGAAATTGAGGATGCGATTCTATTTGCGGACCAAGGCTGGCGACTTCGGCCGTATGCACATTGTCTACCAGCATGACTGCATGCGGGTTGCCCATGGATACTGCGCTGACTGTGATGGTTTCGCTCGCCAATGGCAATTCATAAGTGGTTGCTTGTTGCTCAGCCTCAAATGGGATCTGCGCGGGTGTAAAACGAGGCGCGCCCATATTCACTGTGACTTGTCCGTCTTCTTGTAATTTGAGCGTAATCACGCCACTGGCGGTTTCGACCTTGATTTCGTGTTTGTCAGTGAGCCCTTTATCCACGACAAATCGCACAAAACACCTGGCCCCATTGCCGCATTGCTCAACTTCGCCACCATCTGCATTAAAAATGCGGTAACGAAAGTCCACGTCAGGCGTGGTCGTCGACTCGACCATCAATAACTGGTCGCAACCCACGCCAAAATAGCGGTTGGCGATGTGCTGGATTTGGGCATGGGAGAGGTTGACGGGTGCGCGAGTCGCATCAATGACGACAAAGTCATTGCCGGCGCCCTGCATTTTGGTGAATCTTAATTTCATAGCTCAAGATAATACCTTATCACGCCGTTGAAGGCATCCATGGTCCGCATATTTATTCCTTGTTGCCGTTAAACTCGGGTAGAATCTTCGTTCCCAATTTTGCGGTCGGCTTTAGCCTTTAGTCGATCGCTTTTATCAACTCTTTATACTTTTCAAGGCGTCAAACATGAGTGAATATCTTTTTACTTCGGAATCCGTTTCCGAAGGTCATCCTGACAAACTGGCCGATCAAGTTTCTGACAGCATTCTCGATGCCATTCTCGCCCAAGATCCGACAGCACGTGTGGCGGCGGAAACTCTGGCAAATACCGGCCTGATTGTGTTGGCCGGTGAGATTACGACGACAGCCAATGTTGATTACATCAAAGTCGCGCGCGATACGGTGAAACGCATCGGCTACGACAATACGGATTACGGCATTGACTACAAAGGTTGCGCGGTACTGGTGGCTTATGACAAACAGTCCCCGGACATTGCGCAAGGCGTCGATAACGCCAATGATGATCCTCTGGATCAGGGCGCGGGTGATCAGGGTCTGATGTTTGGCTATGCCGTGAACGAAACGCCACAACTGATGCCTTTGCCCATCTGGTTGAGCCACCGTGTCATGGAGCGTCAATCGCAACTGCGTAAAGATGGCCGCTTGCCTTGGCTGCGTCCGGATGCCAAATCACAAGTCACTATCCAGTATGTCGATGGCAAACCGCATAAAATTGACACCGTGCTGGTGTCTACCCAGCATGCCCCCGAGATGAATTTAGAAGCTATTCGTGAAGCTGTCATTGAAGAAATTATCAAACCGACCTTGCCCGCAGAATTGATCAAAGGCGAGATCAAGTATCTGGTCAATCCGACCGGTCGTTTTGTCATAGGCGGCCCGCAAGGTGATTGCGGCCTCACTGGCCGAAAAATTATTGTGGATACCTATGGCGGTGCTGCACCCCATGGTGGTGGCGCATTCTCTGGCAAAGACCCTTCCAAAGTCGACCGCTCAGCCGCTTATGCAGGTCGTTATGTCGCCAAAAACATTGTGGCTGCAGGCTTGGCAGATAAGTGTCTGGTACAGGTGAGCTATGCGATTGGCGTGGCGCAACCGACCTCTATCATGGTCGAGACCTATGGTACCGGCAAGGTGTCTGATGAACGTCTGACACAATTGGTACGCGAGCATTTTGACTTGCGTCCCAAAGGCATTGTCAAAATGTTGGACCTGTTGCGACCTATTTACAGCAAAACAGCAGCATATGGTCACTTTGGCCGCGATGAACCCGAGTTCAGCTGGGAAAATACCGACAAGGCGGCAGCACTGCGCGCGGCGGCAGGATTGTAAACAACATTCACGTAAAAGTAATTTTGAAGAGGGCATTTGCCCTCTTTTTTTATGGCTATTTGACCTGAATCAATTGTAAAATTGTTAGCAGTTGTATGGGGGTTGTAAACGGGATGCTTAAAACAATTAAAGTGAAGGACGTGCGCCTAGGCATGTACATTCATGAGCTCAAGGGGCCGTGGATGGATCATCCATTTTGGCGCAGCAAGTTTGTGCTCAAAGACCCTGAAGACTTGCAAAAACTCCTTGCCAGCCGCATCCAAGAGGTAGTGATTGATATCAGCCAGGGCCTCGATGTTGCTAAGGCCAAAAAAACCTTGTCCGAACCCCCTCCGCAGCCAGCCTTGTCCGATAAGGAACTGGTCATGCTTGAGCTGGATGGTCCTGCACCGTCCCCACCGCCCGCCTCACCTGATCCGAATAGACACACCCCGACCACGATTGAGGCTGAGCGAGAGCAAGCGGTTAAGATCATTGCTTCTTCGCGCAAAGCCATTAGCTCAATGTTTCAGGACTTGCGCCTGGGAAAAGCGATAGAGGCAGAAGCAGTGATGCCCATCGTGGAGGAGATTTCTGACTCTGTTACACGTAATTCGCATGCGCTGATTAGTCTGGTACGGCTAAAAACGGTAGATGATTACACGTATATGCACTCGGTGGCGGTATGCGCACTGATGGCGGCCCTGGCAAAAGAGCTCAAACTTTCTGATGCAGAGATCCGTAAAGCCGGATTGGCCGGATTAATGCATGATATGGGCAAAGCTGCGATTCCGCTGGATATTTTGAATAAACCTGGCGCACTCTCTGATCAGGAGTTTGATATCGTCCGCCAGCATCCGCAGTTGGGCTACGATATGTTGCTTAAAGCGAATGTTGCCGATGAAGTCACGCTCGATGTTTGTTTGCATCATCATGAGAAAGTGGACGGAAGCGGCTATCCCAAGCGACTGTCTGGAGACCGCATTAGTATTTTTGCCAAGATGGGCGCTATTTGTGACGTGTATGACGCCGTTACGTCGACCCGTTCATATAAACCGGCTTGGGAGCCAGGTATGGCACTCAAACGTATGGCCAGTTGGGCCGGGCATTTTGATCCGGTCATCTTTAAGGCTTTCGTCAAGAGCTTGGGTATTTATCCTGTGGGGACTGTGGTAATTTTGAAGTCTGGCCGTTTGGCTGTCGTGGTCAGGCAATCGCCTGACAGTTTACTCAAGCCGGTCGTGAAGGTGTTTTTCTCCACAAAATCCAAAACGCGTATTCCCGTGGTTGAATTAGATTTATCCAAGGGAATGGATGAGATTGTAGGCAATGAGTCCGCTGCAGCCTGGGGTGTAGACAACATTGATCATTTATGGACGAATCATTAGTCCTCGCCATCGCAGCAACAATAAATAAAGGGAGCTTAGCTCCCTTTATTTATTCTGCTTCGGTTTTTTTTGTGCGTTTGCTGGTGGTTGTCTTGGTTGTTGTCTTTTTGGCAGGCGCTTTTTTAGCTGTCGTTTTTTTACCAGTTTTAGTGCCGCCGTCTTTCGCTGCCTTTTCGGCCAATAACTCTAGCGCTTGCTCAACGGTTAACTCTTCCGGCGTCACACTCTTTGGCAGTGTGGCGCGGATCCCGCTATGTTGTACATAAGGACCATAACGTCCTGAGAATACCTCAATACGCCCCTCGCCTGAAGGGTGCGCCCCCAAATCAGCCAGCGGTGCCGGGCCCCCGGCAGCCGCCAACAGTGCGACTGCGCCTTCCAGCGTAATGCTGAACACGCTTTCAGTTTTTGGGATGGACTTGAACTTGCCGTCGTGATTGACGTAGGGGCCAAAGCGGCCAATATTGGCGACGATTTTTTTACCGGTTTCCGGGTGTGCGCCCAGGTCCCGAGGCAGGCTGAGCAGCATGTGCGCCGTATCAATATTGATCTGGCTGAGGGGGATCTCTTTGGGGATGCTGACGCGTTTTGGTTTTTTCTTTTCGCCTTCCACGGGCTGACCTACCTGCAAATAGGGGCCATAAGGGCCGTTCATCAGGTAAATGTCTTTTTGGGTTTCCGTGTCCTGACCGATGACGACCGGTTCGGCGGCGGCATTGGTTTCACCATCCAGGCTGCGTTTGTAATCACATTTGGGGGTGGCGTTGTAGCCGGTACAACCGATAAAGCTACCATAGCGGCTCAGTTGTTTCTGCAACTGGCGGCCACATTTGGGACATTGTTCATCGATGAGCTCATTGCCCGGACGTTCGACATCGGCCTTGACCTGAATCTGCTGGTTAAACCCTTGCCAGAATTTGTCCATGACGGGCACCCAGTCTAAATTCCCCTCCGCAATTTCATCGAGCTCGTTTTCGAGTTTGGCGGTAAAGTCATAATCCACATACTGGGTAAAGTGCTCGGTCAAAAACTTGTTGACGACACGACCTACGTCCGTAGGGGTAAAGCGTTTCTTATCCAGTAGCACATACTCGCGGTCTTGCAAGGTGGAGATAATGCTCGCATACGTCGAGGGGCGGCCAATACCGTATTCTTCCAGTGCTTTGACCAGGCTGGCCTCAGAGTAACGCGGCGGCGGCTCGGTAAAATGTTGCTCGCCATAAATACGCTCAACGTTCAGCACTTCGCCTGTTTCCAGGTGCGGTAGTTTGGCCTCGGCATCTTCGTCGTCTTTGTCGTCGTCCTTGCCTTCCATATAGACGGCAATAAAGCCAGGGAAGACCAGCGTTTGCCCACTGGCACGGAACAGATTAGCCTCGGAGCCGACGGCCAGATCAACACTGACCGCGTCATATTTGGCCTGTGTCATCTGACAAGCCAGCGTGCGCTTCCAGATCATTTCATACAGTTTGAACTGCTCGTCATTCAGATATTGACGCACACTGGCTGGCGTCCGTGTAATATCGGTTGGGCGGATCGCCTCGTGTGCCTCTTGGGCATTCTTGGCTTTGGTTTTGTACATGATGGGCGCTTTAGGCAGGTAGTCTGCGTCAAAATGCTTTTTCACGTAGTCGCGGATTTGCATGACTGCTTCAGTGGCCAGGCTGAATGAGTCGGTACGCATGTAGGTAATCAAACCGACGGTGCCGCTACCCACGTCTACCCCTTCATACAGTTGTTGTGCAACACGCATGGCGCGGCTGGTGGTAAAGCCCAGCTTGCGCACGGCCTCTTGTTGCAAGGTTGACGTGGTGAAGGGGGCGGCCGGACTCCGGCTGCGTTGTTTTTTCTCAACGCGGGTGACCGTTGTTTTGCCGGCAGACGCCAGCAGCAGTTTGCCGACGATATCGGCTTGCTGGTCATGATTGATGACGGTGAACTGTTCGACTTTTACCCCATTGAGCTGCACCAGCTTGGCTTCAAAACCATGCGCATGCTTGAGCGCACCCATATGGATGCTCCAGTATTCCTGACTGCTAAAGGCTTCGATTTCGAGCTCGCGTTCAACAATCAGGCGCAAGGCCGGGCTCTGCACGCGGCCAGCCGAGAGGCCGCGGCGGATCTTTTTCCATAGTAGTGGCGATAAATTAAAGCCAACCAGATAGTCCAGCGCGCGGCGCGCCTGCTGCGCATTGACCAGGTCCATCGAAATGTCGCGCGGATGATCAATCGCATACTTGACGGCGGTTTGCGTGATTTCGTTAAACTCAACGCGTTTGAGCAATTTGTTCTTGATCAGCTTTTTCTCGGCCAGAATCTCGGCAATATGCCAGGAGATGGCCTCGCCTTCGCGATCCGGGTCGGTTGCCAGATAAATGCTGTCTGCATTTTTGACTGCTTTGGCAATCGCATCTACATGCTTGCTGTTGCGGTCGATAATGCCGTACTTCATGGCAAACTGCTGGCTTGGATCGACGGCGCCATTTTTCGGAATCAGGTCTCGTACATGCCCGTAAGAGGCCAAGACTTCAAAGTCGCCGCCCAAATACTTTTTTAGGGTTTTGGCTTTGGAAGGGGATTCTACAATCAGTAGTTTGGACATTGCGTAGTCTGTTTAAGCGTTGGCTAGATAATAGCAAGCGTTGCAACGGCTAGACAACCTTCCATACAAGAAAGTGCCGTTTTATACACCTGCCATCCTCAAATAGTTGTTTTATTCTTCAGTGGACACCGCAACTGGAAACGGTTTGCGTGCAAAGGCAATATGTTTTTCGTCTTGTGTGGCAATGGTCAGCGCCATGTCGTTGCTCGAAAATTTCTCGTGGTCAAACATGGGATCTTCATCCTCCTCTTTGGCCTGGCTCAAATGCTTGAAGTCATACAAGTCAAAATCTGCCAAGTGTGAGGGCTCCACATTACCAATGGCACGGAAAATATTATTGATGCGCCCTGGTTGTTCACGCTCCCAGTTGTTAAGCATGTCTTTCACTTTTTGCCGCTGCAAGTTTTCCTGGCTGCCGCACAAATCACACGGAATAATCGGAAACTGCATGCCGCGTGCATAAGCGGCAATGTCTTTTTCGGCACAATATGCCAGCGGGCGGATCACCATGAATTCGCCACGGTTGGTCGCCAGCTTGGGCGGCATCGCCTTCATCTTGGCCCCGTAAAACATGTTTAAGAACAAGGTTTGCACAATGTCATCGCGATGGTGTCCCAGCGCAATCTTGTTAGCACCCAGTTGCTGCGCCGTGGTGTAAATAATGCCACGACGCAGGCGTGAACACAGGCTGCAAGTGGTTTTACCCTCAGGGATTTTTTCCTTGACGATGGAATAGGTGTCCGCCTCGACGATGCGATATTCCACCCCCAGTTTTTCAAAGTAGGCCGGCAGAATGTCGGCTGGAAAGCCCGGCTGTTTCTGGTCCAGATTCATCGCAATCAGTTTGAAGTTGATCGGCGCGCGTTCTTGCAGCGCCAGCAGAATCATGAGCATGGCATGGCTGTCTTTGCCGCCGCTCATGCACACCAGCACGGTATCGCCTTCCTCAATCATGTTGTAGTCACCAATGGCTTTACCGGTGGCACTAATCAACTGGTTGCGCAGCTTTAAAAAATTCTGGCTGACATCGTCAGGGTAATGTTTGATCTTCATAGGCGCGCATTATAGCGGAAAGCCGGGCGTAAAAATGGTAAGTGTTTGATTATTTGAGGTGATTTTGTTTATTCCAGCGTAACATCTGCATCGCATCGCGTATCTGCAGCAATCCAGCGTCTGAATAATCGGCTGGCCGCACGGTTGAGCCTGGTCGGCAGCCAGCTTAAAAACTGCGCCGGCGCACTGACCATGCCGCAAAAATAACGTTTTTCAACATCACTCCAGATCAGGGCGCGGCATGGGGTTTGATGCGGCCAGAGCAGGGTCAGACTCACCGGGCAGGGCTCGGCCGCACAACAGACACCACAGCCATTACAGGCTGCCCCCAATTCGGGTTTGGGGGGCGCAGCAGCATGGATGGTGATGGTTTGCTCTTTAATCCGCATCGCTAAGTTAAATACTTAAATGGCGGCCGCCATCCACGGCCAGCACATGGCCGGTGATAAACGGCGCGTCATACACCAGAAACTTGACCGCCTTGGCAATGTCATCCGGTTCGCCTGTGCGCTTAAGCAGGGTCTGGTTGACGACCTGTTGCCGGTAGGTTTCATCAAACTCCTGATTGTCTTCTGGCCACAACACTGGCCCTGGTGCAACCGCATTGACGCGTACATTGGGCGCCAACTCCTGCGCCAGCGATTTGGTCAGGTTGACCAGACCGGCTTTTGCGGCACTGTAAATGATGTAATGCTTTTTCGGGCGCTCTATGTGCATGTCAGTGATGTTGACGATGCATCCCCGGCTGGCGAACAGGGCATCGGCGGCGGCCTGGCTTAAAAATAAGGGCGCTTTAATGTTGCTGCCGGTGAGTTCGTCCCATTGTGCTTCGCTAATGCCACCGAGGGGTGTCGCATAATAGCTGGAAGCGTTGTTGATCAGTGCATCGAGTCGGCCGAATTGTTGCAAGGTGGCTTGGATCAGTTTGGGTAAATCTGCCGTTTGCAGTAGGTTGGCCTGCATGATCGCTACACTGTCGGCACGCGTCTGGTTGAGCTCTGCTTGCAGTGTTTCGGCTTCTCGCTGACTGGTGTGGTAGTGCAACATCACATTGGCCCCTTGCTGGTGCAAGGCGCGGGTGATGGCGGCGCCTACCCGTTTGGCACCGCCAGTAATCAATACCACTTTATTGTTAGGGCTGAATTTCACGTTGTACTCTTTTCTAAACGGCTCACATTATAATGATTGAATGACTGTTCAACCCACTTCTTCCCGCTTGCCTGTGCCGGATGCGCTGATGCAGGCGCACAGCGACGCCCTGCACCAACAGATCAAAGCGCATATTGAGCAACAAGGCGGCTGGATTTCCTTTGCGGATTACATGCAGCAAGCCTTGTATACGCCACACCTCGGATATTACAGCGGCGGCGGCAATAAGTTCGGTATAGGCGGCGATTTTGTGACTGCTCCCCAAATTTCGCCTCTCTTTGCGCAGGCCATCGCCAACCAGCTCGCCCCTGTGCTGTTAGAAACCGGGGGGGCTATTTTGGAGCTAGGCGCAGGCACCGGCAGATTGGCGCAAGGCTTGCTGCAAGCGCTGCATACCCAGCACCAGCTACTCCCACACTACTCTATCCTTGAGGTAAGTGCCAACTTACGGATGCGCCAGCAAGAAAGCTTGCAGGCAGGCTTGCCAGCCGAGCTTTATGCACGGGTGCAATGGCTGGATCGTTTGCCTGAACAATTCACGGGCGTGGTGATTGGCAATGAAGTGCTGGATGCGATCCCGGTACAGCTGGTGGAGTGGCATGGCGGCCGCTGGCTAGAGCGCGGGGTTGGCTATGAACATGGGTTTGTATGGCAAACGCGCCCTTTGCAAAATGAGGCAGGCGTCGCACACATCGACGCCGCTCAGTTGCCAGAAGGCTATCTCACCGAAGTTAATCCTGCGGCACAAGGATTGATCGCCAGTCTAGCCGCGATGCTACAGCAAGGATTGATCTTGCTGCCTGATTACGGCTTCAGTGCCCGCGAGTACTATCACCCGCAGCGCAACCAGGGCACGCTGATGTGTCATTATCAGCACTATGCGCATGATGATCCGTTGCGGTATCCCGGCTTGCAAGACATCACCGCCCACGTCGATTTTACCGCCATGGCCGAAACGGCATTGGCACATGGACTCGATTGCGCGGGATACACCAATCAAGCCCAATTTTTGATCAATTGCGGCATTCTGCAATTGCTACAGCAGGTTAATCCCGAAGACAGTGCTCATTATTTGCCGCAGGTGGCTGCGGTGCAAAAGCTGTTGTCACCGGCGGAGATGGGCGAACTATTCAAGGTATTGGCTTTGAGTAAAGGGATCTCGTTGCCATTGCTGGGCTTTTTGCAAGGGGATAAGCGGCATCAGCTTTAAGTTTGGGCTGGTTGATGGCGGCCGTGTATGCTTGAAACAGCCATGTTTGCGCTTGAGTGAATGCAACCTTGATTGACACATTGTTGTACTCGCGAGTGGTTGCAATGAAGCTGAAAGCGCAGACCGTAAAAATCACAAAATCAAAAGCATGCCTCTCAAGTATAATGCGCCCCATGAGTGAATTAGACCAAACCCTCCCCATTGACGAAGCGCCTTATCAACGCCGTATCCGCAGTTTTGTGCTGCGTCAGGGCCGCTTGACCAAGGGCCAGGAGCGCGCATTACAAACGGCCTGGCCGCAATTCGGGATCGAGTATGCAGCGCAGCCGCTCGATCTGAATCACGCATTCGGGCGTAGCGAGAGCAAAAAAATCCTTGAGATCGGTTTTGGCATGGGGGATGCGACGGCAAAGATTGCACAAACCTTGCCTGACTATGACTTTCTGGCAGTCGAGGTGCATACCCCAGGCGTGGGGAGTTTGCTCAAGTTGATGCAGGAGGGGGATATCCAGAATATCCGTATTATTCAGCATGATGCGGTTGAGGTGTTACAGCAGATGTTGGCAGACGGTTCGCTGGATGGCGTACACATTTTCTTTCCCGATCCCTGGCACAAAAAACGTCATCACAAACGTCGATTGATCCAGGCTGAGTTTGTAAAGCTGTTGTGCTCAAAATTGAAAGCGGGCGCTTACATTCATGTGGCGACTGACTGGCAGGAGTATGCCGAGTGGGTACTTGAGGTATTGCGCGCAGAGTCACAGTTGCAGAATACTGCGGCAGATTACGCCGAGAAACCGGCCTACCGTCCGCTCACCAAGTTTGAAAACCGGGGTCTCAAGTTGGGACACGGGGTGTGGGATTTGGTATTCAGGCGCGTTTAAGGCCCACTAAAAAGGCAGACTGTGCGTCTGCCTTTTTTATTCGCTGGCTGGCGCCACCGCTTCCGTTTGGGTGTCGCCGCCAAAAAACCATTCGCCCAGCACTTTTTCTGCTTCATCCACCCCTTGCTTTTTCAGGCTGGAAAAGAGTTGCACGGTGATGGCATTGCCCCAGTTGGCTTGGAGCTCTTTGCGGACTTTACCTAAGGTGATAGTAGATTCGCTGCGCGACAATTTGTCGCTTTTGGTCAGCAGTACGTGCACAGGTTTGCCGCTGGGGCAGAACCAGTCCAGCATTTGCCGGTCTAGTGGTGTGAGTGGGTGACGGCTATCCATGACCAGTACCAGGCCGGCCAGGCTGCTGCGTTCGCTCAGGTAGCGGGACAGCACGTTTTGCCAATGCATGCGCATGGCTTCAGGCACCTTGGCGTAACCGTAGCCAGGCAGGTCAACCAGGTGCTTGTCATCGCCTAGGGTGAAAAAGTTAATCAGCTGTGTGCGGCCTGGTTGCTTGCTCACAAACGCGAGCCGGTTGTGGTTGGCCAAAGTGTTCAGCGCGCTCGATTTTCCGGCGTTAGACCGGCCGGCAAACGCTACTTCAATGCCACTGGCTGGGGGCAAGTCCCGCAGGTGGTGTGCAGAGAGGTGAAAGCTGGCATTTTGGAAAACAGGCATGATGGCGTTGAGCTGACTCAAGATTTGTGGACTATTCAGGCTTGCATGCTATCACGAACAGGCTTTGTTTGATAAAATGCTGCAGAATAAAAACGTTGGGGCATTCAGATATGTTAAAGAGTTTTAAAGCGGGATTGTTTTTATTGCTGGCAACTGGCTTGCAGCCTGTTTTTGCTGAGGAAGCGGCCCCTGCGGCGGCGGCACCAGCGGTCAATGGCCCTGAGAAAATCGTGCAGAACGTCTGTGCGGCTTGTCATGGCGCAGATGGTAACAGTGTGATTACGACCAACCCCAAGTTGGCGGGTCAGCATCCTGAGTACTTGGTCAAGCAGTTGACTAATTTTAAAGAAGGCACGCGTGCCAACGCAGTGATGTCCGGCATGGCCGGTGCCTTAAGCCAGGAAGACATGGAAGGCTTGGCAAAATACTTTTCTTCCCAAAGCATTAAGCTGAACAAGGCGAAAAGTAATGGCAAAGGCTCACTGGGCGAGAAGATCTATCGCGGCGGGATTGCTGCAACGCAAGTGCCTGCCTGTGCAGCTTGTCATGGCGCAACAGGTGCCGGCTTGCCCAAGCAGTTTCCGCGCTTGGCCGGGCAGCATGCAGATTACACCTTGCAGCAACTGCGTACTTTCCGCACGGGTGAGCGCGCCAATGCACCAATGATGATGACCATCGCCGGTAAAATGAGCGATGCCGAGATGCAGGCTGTTGCAGACTATATCCAAGGTTTGCGTTAATTTTTGACTGCTCGAAAAAGGTGGCTTTGGCCACCTTTTTTACTGTAGCCGTATGCAACCTTTGCAGTTTTGTGTCGTCCACAACAGCGGGCCTTGCGTTAAGACCGTGACTGACCAGCAACCAAACTTATCCATCTTTTTGACGAGAACGATTTGAAATCTCCAGCTTCATTTTCCCGGCGTGTTTATGAGTTACTGAGTTCCATGCGTTTTGCCGTGAGCTTGTTAACGCTGTTGGGCGTTGCGTCGATTATTGGTACCGTGCTCAAGCAGAATGAGCCCTATACCAATTACATCGTCAAGTTCGGTCAATTCTGGTTTGAATTGTTCGAATTGCTGGGGTTGCTGGATGTCTATCATGCGGCGTGGTTTTTGGTGATTTTACTGTTTTTGGTGATTTCAACCACCTTGTGCGTGCTGCGGAATACACCGCTCATGCTCAAGGAATGGAAAACCTATAAAGAGCATGCCACTGAAAAGTCCTTACGTTTATTTGAGCATCAGGCCAGTCTGACGACGGCTTCGGCAGCAACCGCCTTACAGTCACAGTTGTCCGCCTGGTTGTCGGCAGAGCGTTACACTTTTAAGACCACGCCACAAAGTAATGGCGATGTGCTGATTGCGGCCAAATTGGGGACGCATCAGCGCTTGGGCTATATCTTTACGCATGCCGCGATTGTGGTGATTTGTTTTGGTGGCCTGCTCGATGGCAATTTGCCGTTCAAGATTCAAGAATTGCTGGGTTACAAAAAGGTTGAGACGCGCGATATTCCTTCACGCCAGGTGCCGCCTGAGAGTCGGCTGGGAGTGGGCAACCTTTCATTCCGCGCCAATATGACCTTGCCGGAAGGCGAACGTGATAACGTGTCTTTCTTGCGGGTGCGTGATGGCTATCTGGTCCAAGAATTACCTTTTACGGTCATGCTCAAGGACTTCCGTATCGAGCATTACCCGACCGGGATGCCGAAATCGTTTGAAAGCGATATCCTCATCACTGATTCAGACCTGAAGCAACCGATTGAGGCGACGGTCAGAGTGAATCATCCTTTTATTTACAAAGGGATTGCGATTTACCAATCTGACTTTCAGGATGGTGGCTCACAGCTCAAATTCAAACTCTGGGATTTGGCCGCTAACCAGCAGGATGGATTTGATGTGGATGGCGTGATCTTGCAAAAAGGCTCGCTCGGTGACGGCGCGCAAAAGCTGACAGTCGAATTCAACGAGTTTCGCCAGTTTAATATCCTGAATCTGTCGGCGGATGGTAAAGGTAAGCCGCACAATGTGGGTCCAAACACCACGTTCAAATTGCGCAATGCCAGTGGCCAGGCACGTGAGTATGTCAATTACATGCAGCCTCTGATACTGGATGGCCGCGCTTATTTCGTCTCTGGCATGCGTGAGACCGTGCAGGAGGACTTCAAGTACTTGCGCATTCCCGCAGATGACGACATGGAAATCACCGGTTTTATGCGATTGCGCCAAACCTTGCGCGATGACAAGTCGATTCAGGCGATCGCGCAGCAGGTGGCCGCGCAAATGCCAGGTAATAACCCCACATTACGAGCGCAGTTTGAGCAAAGCTTGCAGCAATTGCTAATGACCTTCAAGCGTGGCGGCTACAGTGAGTTGTCGCGCATTATTGAAAGCGCTGTGCCCAAAGACCAGCGCGAGCAAGCGGCACAAACTTATCTCAAATTGTTGAACCGTGCAGCGATGCAGGCATATCAAATGAGCCGTGCACAACGTCACTTGCAGCCTATCGCAGAGGATCAGACCAGCGCCATCTTTATACAGGATAGCCTGAATGCCATGAATGACTTATTCTTTTATGGCACACCGTATTATTTTCAGCTCAAGAATTACACGCTGAAACAAGCCAGTGGTTTCCAACTGACGCGCTCGCCTGGGCAGAATTGGGTATATCTGGGTTCGGTGATGTTGGTACTGGGTATTTTTGCCATGTTCTATATTAAGGAACGTCGCTTGTGGTTATTGATCAAACCTGCACAGCACGAAGTCCTGGTGGCCATGTCGTCTAACCGTAAAAATATGGACTTGGATCAGGATTTTGCGCGTGCGCGCCAGCAACTTTCAACGCTGTTGCAAGCACCTTCAGCATAATGCGTTATTGAATCGGGGAATAAGATGAATACGTCAACGTTATCCAAGCCAGTATCCTTCTGGCAGTCGTTAAGCAAGTTTGATTGGGTCTATGCCATTCTGTTGCTGGCGGGTGCGGTGTTTTCGTATCAGCGCTATGCAGGCTTCATGGATATTTACGAGGTCAGCTTTCTGTTTGGGGCAGTCGCGGTATTTAGTTATTTGGGCTGGCGCTGGTCAGCCATTGCCCGCCTGGTCTTGGGTGTGGCTGTGCTGAGCCTGATTGGCGTCTACGTTTATCAGGGCGACTTGAGTCAGGGTGGTCAACGCTTCTTGCTCAAGTTTCTGTTGGCCAGCCAGTCTGCCATCATGTGGATGAATGTGCTGTTTGTATTGGCTATGCTGACCTATTGGCTGGCCATGTTCCAAAAATCAGAGTTCACCGCCAAAGTGGCCTCGGCCCTGACATGGACGGCGACCTTGTTTGGGTTTGTCGGCCTGATGGTGCGCTGGTATGAGTCCTACCTGATTGCACCCGATATCGGCCATATTCCGATCAGCAATTTATACGAAGTGTTTATCCTGTTTTGCCTGATCACGGCTTTGTTGTATTTGCACTATGAGCAATTGTTTAAAACGCGCCAATTGGGTGGTTTTGTGCTGGTGGTGATCAATGCCGCGGTGGGCTTTATTCTCTGGTATACCTTCGATCGTCATGCCAACGAGATTCAGCCATTGGTGCCTGCCTTGCAAAGTTACTGGATGAAAATTCATGTGCCCGCCAATTTTATTGGCTATGGCGCCTTCTCGCTGGCGGCGATGGTTGCCGGGGCTTACCTGCTGGCAAAGCGGGGCATTCTGGCGAGTCGCTTGCCCGCGCCGCATGTGCTGGATGATCTGATGTATAAAGCGATTGCGGTCGGTTTTGCATTTTTCACGATTGCAACGATTTTAGGGGCAATGTGGGCCGCAGAGGCTTGGGGAGGCTACTGGTCATGGGACCCTAAAGAAACCTGGGCACTGATTGTCTGGCTAAATTATGCGGCCTGGCTGCATTTGCGTCTCATGAAGGGCTTGCGCGGCAGCATGTTGGCCTGGTGGGCGCTGGTGGGGCTACTGGTGACAACGTTTGCATTTTTGGGCGTGAATATGTTTTTAAGCGGGCTGCATTCTTACGGTACGCTTTAATTTTAAGTAGCCATTTCAACGGGCAGATGTTTACACATCTGCCCGTTTTCTTTGGTCTTTTTGCTAGATTCCTGGTGTTTTATTTGTTAAATATATTTAATTAATGTTAAAGTTGTTGCTGTGCCGGTCTATTCATAGCATCGGTGCAGATGCGTCTTGGGTCATGCTTTTAACAACAGGTTTAAGCTATCAGGAGGATTTAACATGAAAACACAACAAGGGTTTACTTTGATTGAATTGGCGATTGTGCTGGTGATCGCCGGGTTGCTATTGGCCGGGGTGATGCGCGGGCAAGAATTGATTGCCAACGCCAAGGTGAAAAGTCTCGCCAGTGACTTTAGAAATATCCCCACTTATTTTTATGGCTATCAAGACCGTTTTCGCGTCTTGCCCGGGGATGATCATGCGGCGGATATCCATGTCAACGGCACCAATGCGACTACGAACGGGCAAACACAAAATGGCTTGATTCAGGGTGCTTGGAATTCAAACACGGATACGGATGAATCATTTTTAATCTGGCAACACCTGCGATTGGCGGGCTTGGCTACCGGATCAACCGACCCCACCAGTACGCAGTATGTGCCACGTAATAGCGAAGGCGGGCAGTTGGGTGTCAGCAACGTGACAGCTTTGACAGCGGTCACCGCAGGCGCGTTTAGCAGTGCGCACGCCATGTGTTCCGATGCGATTTTAGGGCGTTATGCGGCGCAATTGGATACCATGCTGGATGACGGTGTAGGCAATACTGGCGCCATGCGTGTTGTCCTAAATGGCACACCTAGTGCCGGCGTTGCCACACCGCTACCCGGCACGGCCTACTTAGTGTGCATGAGTTTTTAGTGTAGAATACAACAGATTGCTAATACAAAAAGCCTGGTTTTTCAGGCTTTTTGTATTATGAGGTTTACATACATCTTTTCAATTTGAATCTGTTTTAGAATAAGAGCCGATTTACAACTCCCACTTCCTATGGCGAACGCAATTGTAGAAATTCAAGACCTGTCTTTCGGCTACAAAGGCCGATTGTTGCATAAAGGCATCAACATGACGTTTCCCAAAGGTAAGGTGGTTGCCATCATGGGCGGCAGTGGCAGCGGTAAAACCACATTGTTGCGTTTGATCGGTGGGCAGTTAAAGCCGACCAAGGGGCAAGTCAAAGTGGTTGGTGAGGTCGTTCATGAGCAAGATCGTGAAGGCATTTACCGATTGCGCCGGAAAATGGGCATGTTGTTTCAACATGGTGCCTTGTTCACCGATTTATCCGTGTATGAAAATGTTGCGTTTCCGATGCGTGAGCATACCAGCTTGCCCGAAAGCATGATTCGTGACCTGGTGCTGATGAAGTTGAATGCGGTTGGTTTGCGGGGTGCACATGCCCTGATGCCTACAGAGCTGTCAGGCGGTATGGCCAGACGTGTTGCACTGGCGCGCGCGATTGCCCTGGATCCCAGCATTATCATGTATGACGAGCCATTTGCCGGATTGGATCCGATTTCCATGGCTGTTATTTGCGACCTCATTCGCAGCCTGAATGACGTGCTGGGGGCAACTTCTATCATCGTCACGCATGATGTTGAAGAGACTTTCCAGTTTGCTGACTACGTCTATTTCGTCGCCGACGGCATTGTCGCTGCCGAGGGCACGCCCGATGAGCTGCGCCAGTCCGAGTTGCCGTTTATCCATCAATTTGTGCATGGTGAAAAAGACGGTCCGGTTCCTTTCCATTATGCGGCGCCTGAATATCATGCCAGTTTGTTAAGAGGGGCGCGTTAATGATTGTGCATAAAATCAAGCGGCTGCTGACCAAGCTGGGGGCGGGCTTTATCAATAAAATCTGGCGTCTGGGAGCGGGTGGTCGCCTGTTGTGGTTAACGCTGATTTCCTCCGGCGAGAGCTTTCGCCGCTTTCGGCTCACGATCCGCGAAGTTTATTTTACTGGCGTCCTCTCGCTGATCATTATTCTGGTCTCCGCGTTTTTCGTCGGCATGGTGCTGGCGTTACAGGGCTATAACACGTTGCAAAAATACGGCTCGTCGGAAGCGATTGGCGTATTGGTTTCGTTGGCCCTGGTGCGCGAGTTGGGGCCGGTGGTTACGGCCTTGTTATTTGCCGGACGTGCCGGTACCGCCATTACTGCTGAAATCGGCTTGATGAAGGCGACAGAGCAGCTTTCTGCAATGGAAATGATGGCGGTCAGTCCTATCGCACGCGTCATTGCCCCGCGTTTCTGGGCGGGGGTGATTGCCATGCCGATATTGGCGGCCCTGTTCTCGATGGTGGGTATTTTGGGGGGCTATTTGGTGGCAGTGCCCTTGATTGGCGTTGACGCTGGCGCATTCTGGTCACAGATGCAAGCCAATGTGGACTGGCAGTATGACATCCTGAATGGCGTGTTGAAGAGCCTGGTGTTTGGCGTTGCTTGTACCATGATTGCCTTGTTTGAGGGCTATGATGCACCGCCGACCGCTGAGGGGGTCAGCCGGGCCACAACACGCACAGTGGTGAGTTCGTCACTGGCGGTATTGGGACTGGATTTTATATTAACCTCGTTCATGATCGCGGTTTAGCAGGACAACGTACGAGATATTTGCGGGAGCAGCAATGGAAAGAACAACAATTGATTTATGGGTAGGGATCTTTGTGGCATTAGGATTGGCCGCTTTATTGGGCTTGGCCATGAAAGTGGGCAATCTCACTACCAGTAATATTGGCCAGACCTATACCGTGACGGCGAATTTTGAAAATATCGGCGGCCTCAAACCTCGCGCCCCTGTGAAAAGCGCAGGGGTGGTGGTCGGTCGCGTCAATGATATTGTGTTTGATCCTAAAACTTATGAGGCCGTCGTCAGTCTCAACATTGATGCCCGTTATGCATTCCCCAAAGATACGTTCGCCAACATTTACACTGCAGGCTTGCTGGGTGAGCAATACGTTGGGCTCGAAGCCGGTGGTGACGAAATCAACCTCAAAAATGGGGACAAGATCACACAGACCCAGGATGCGGTTGTGCTGGAAAAACTGATTAGTCAGTTTTTGTATAGCAAGGCGACAGAAAGTAACGAGAATGGAAATAAAACGGCAGCTGCATCAACCGAAAGTACAGTTGATGCGTTAGATGCCAGCCCGCTTGATAAAGTGGGCAAATAACTCAAACGATATAAAGGGATAGCGATGAAAAAGTGGTGGATGGCAGCAGCCATATGGTTGGTCAGTGGTGTAGCAATGGCAGCAATGGCGCCCGATCAACTGGTGAAAAAGACCGCCGACGATGTGATTGAAGTCATCAAAAGCGATAAGGATATTCAAGCGGGCAACCAGCAAAAGATTTTCAGTCTGGCAGAAGAAAAGATACTGCCAAACTTTGATTTTGAGAAAGTGTCACGTCTGGTGTTAGGTAAAAACTGGACCAATGCGAGCCCAGATCAGAAAACCGCTTTCCAGGCTGAGTTCAAGACGCTGCTGTTACGCACTTATGCTACTGCATTGTCTAAATACAAAAATCAGGTAATTGAATACAAGCCTTTCCGCATGGAGTCCGGGGCGGATACAGCAACCGTCAAAACGGCGATACAGCAGCCTGGTGGCGATCCGATTGCCGTTGATTACACGTTGGGTAAAAAAGGCGACGACTGGAAAGTGTTTGATATCGTCATTGAAGGCGTGAGTCTGGTCACTAACTACCGTAGCCAGTTTGCACAAGAAATTCGCCAAAATGGTCTGGATAGCCTGACGAAAAAACTGGCGGACAAGAACAAGGCAGCCACAGGTAAATAACTGCGTGGTCTGAAAAAATCGGGAGAAACGGGTGGCTCAACTGACGCAACAACAAAATAGTTTGCACTTTAAAGGTGATTTGCTGATTGCCAATGTCAGCGAAACTTTAGCTGACTTCCAAAAATTGCAGCTGGCCTCGCCACTGACCCTGGACTTTTCAGGGGTGAAAGAGGTGGATACGGTGGCGATCAGTATGATTCTTGAGATACAGCGCAGACTTAATCATGACTATACGCACCCGGGTAACATGTCAGTCGTCGGGGTGCCAGACAATCTGCGAAGTTTAATGCAGCTATACGGTGTCGATGGATTCTTGTTGAATTAACCACTCACAAAATCGAACAGCCCCAGCTCAGACGAGGTGGGGTTTCGTTTTTTTTGGGATAGCGAAAGGATAGACGTGGCCGCTGCCATAGAAATCACAGGAATTACCAAACGGTTTGGTCAGTTTGAAGCCCTAAGGGGCGTGGATTTGCAGATTGAGCAAGGCGAGTTTTTTGCCTTACTTGGCCCTAACGGGGCAGGCAAATCCACGCTGATCAATTTGATGGCGGGGTTGTTGCAACCCACGAGCGGCAGCATCCGCATCATGGGGCACGATGTGCAGTCTGATTATCAGCGTGCGCGTCAGGCATTGGGCGTGGTGCCGCAAGAGCTGGTATTTGATCCGTTTTTCAATGTGCGTGAAATGCTGCGTTTCCAGGCTGGTTATTTCGGGCATGGCCCCGAGAATGATGTCTGGGTCGATGAGATTATCGAAGGGCTGGGGCTCACTGACAAAGCCTATACCAATATGCGAAAACTGTCGGGCGGCATGAAGCGTCGGGCCCTGATTGCGCAGGCGCTGGCGCACAAGCCTCCCGTCATCGTGCTCGATGAGCCAACCGCAGGGGTGGATGTCGAATTGCGGCAAATGCTGTGGGCCTTTATTCAAACACTGAATCAGCAAGGGCATACGATTATTTTGACCACGCATTATCTCGAAGAGGCTGAGGCTTTGTGTCAGCGCGTGGCAATGATGAAGCAAGGCCGCGTTGTGGCGCTAGACAGCACGCGCGCTTTGCTCAAGAGCCATGCCGCAAAGCAGTTGTCGTTACGCTTGTCGGCGGCCTTGCCCGCCGTGTTACAGCCGCTACTCAAGCAGCAAAACGGGGAGGAGGTCGTCCTGGCGATCACGGAGTTAACGCAGGTGGAAGCGGTGCTGACTGCGTTGCGTCAGGCGGGCGTGCATGTGCTGGACATGCAACTGCAGGAGGCGGATCTGGAAGATGTCTTTCTTAACCTGGTGGGGAATCAGCAAGGAGTGCTGGCATGAAGTGGCTGAATCCATTTTTTTGGCTGGATGACAAAATCAGCCCGCAGCGTCGCGGCGTTTATACGCTGTTTAAAAAAGAGCTGTTGCGTTTTTGGCGCGTGGCATTTCAAACCATTGCTTCGCCCATTCTGACGGCATTATTATACCTGCTGATTTTTTCGCATGTGCTGGAGTCCCACGTCAAAGTCTACGATCAGGTCAGTTATACCGCGTTTCTGGTGCCCGGCCTGATGATGATGTCCTTGTTGCAGAATGCCTTTGCCAATAGCTCATCGAGCCTGATCCAGTCTAAAGTGATGGGTAACATTGTCTTTTTGCTACTTACGCCGCTGACGACCATGGAGTTTTTTATCGCTTTTCTGGCGGCATCCATGATCCGTGGTTTAGTGGTTGGGTTGAGTATTTATCTGGTTGCGTTGTGTTTTGTGTCGGTACCAACAGTGCATCCAGGGTGGATTATCACGTTCGCCCTTTGTGGTAGCGCATTGCTGGGCACGTTTGGTGTTATTGCCGGTATCTGGGCGGACAAGTTCGACCAGATGGCCGCTTTTCAAAACTTTGTCATCATGCCGCTGACGTTTTTATCCGGTGTTTTTTATTCGATTCACTCGCTCCCCCCTTTCTGGCAGGCGGTCTCGCAATTGAATCCATTTTTTTACATGATAGACGGTTTTCGTTATGGCTTCTTCGGGCAGGGGGACGTGTCGCCATGGCTGAGTTTGGCAGTGGTGGCTAGCTTCTTGCTCGGATTGGCGTGGCTATGCCTAAAGATGTTAAAATCCGGTTATAAATTACGCAGTTAGCTGGCCAGACCCCTGGCTAGATTCAACTGTATTTTGTAGAACAAGAGAGGTTTTGTGTTAACAGCAGCGCAATTAGAGGCTTATATCCGCAACGGGTTGGAGTGCGATTACCTGAAAGTCAATGGCGATGACGGCACGCATTTTGATGCGGTGATAGTCAGTCCGGCATTTGAAGGTAAACGCATGGTGCAGCAGCACCAGCTTGTCTATGCCGCACTGGGAGACCGGATGCGCGCTGAAATCCATGCGCTGTCTATGCAAACCTATACCCCGACGCAATGGCAGCAACTGCAGGCCTGAAGCGTTCTTAACACGATGGAGTGATTAATCATGGATGTACAAGCAAAAATCAAAGAAACAGTGACCAGCAACAAGGTGGTGCTGTATATGAAAGGCAGCCCCAAGTTTCCGCAATGCGGTTTTTCAAGCGTGGCTGCGCAAATCCTCAACGCCTGTGGTGCCGAGTTTGTTGCGGTAGACGTGTTGCAAGACATGGAGGTGCGTGAAGGCATCAAACAATTTGCTAACTGGCCGACTATTCCGCAACTGTATGTAGGCGGGGAGTTTATCGGTGGTGCCGACATTATGCGCAGCATGTACCAGAGTGGTGAATTGCAAGAACTGTTGGCGAAAGCGTAATTTTGGATAAACTGATTATTGAAGGTGGCGTGCCTCTGCACGGCGAAGTCGTCGTGTCTGGCGCCAAGAATGCCGCGTTGCCAATTTTGTGCGCTGGCTTGCTGGCGGAAACGCCTTTTACGCTCACGGGGGTGCCTGAGTTACGTGACGTGGCGTCTACGCTGAAGCTGCTGGACACCATGGGCGTCAAGGTCAGCAAACAGGCGGATCAGGTCATACTGGATGCCAGCGATGTCGCCTCTTTTGAAGCCACCTATGACATGGTGAAAACCATGCGTGCCTCGATTCTGGTACTGGGGCCATTGCTGGCCCGTTTTGGCACTGCACGCGTGTCTTTGCCTGGGGGATGCGCTATTGGTTCGCGGCCTGTCGATTTGCATATCAAAGGGCTGCAAGCCATGGGTGCTGCCATGCATATCACGCACGGTTACATCCAGGCCAGCACCTTGCACTTGCCTAACCGCCGCCTGCAAGGCGCTAAGTATTATATGGATCTGGTGACTGTCACCGGCACAGAAAACCTCATGATGGCCGCTGCGCTGGCGCAAGGCACGACAGTGCTGGAAAACGCCGCCAAAGAGCCAGAGGTGGTTGATCTGGCCGAGTGCCTGAATAAAATGGGTGCCAACATTAAAGGCGCTGGCACAGACACGATTACCATCGAAGGGGTGGAGCGTTTGCTTGGCGCACAGCATCATATTGTGTGTGATCGTATTGAAGCCGGCACCTATATGGTAGCCGCTGCCATGACCGGTGGTGAAGTGACCTTGAAAAACGCACGTCCTGATTTGCTCGAGGCGGTGATCGAAAAACTGCGTGAAGCCGGTGCCCAAATCAGTCATGACGCGAACAGTATTACGGTCAAAAGTGATGGCAAACTCAAAGCCGTCAATGTGCGTACGGCGCCGCATCCTGCCTTTCCTACTGATATGCAGGCGCAGTTCATGGCCATGAATACGGTGGCAGAGGGCGTATCTACGGTGATTGAAACCATTTTTGAAAACCGCTTTATGCATGTGCAAGAGTTGCAGCGCATGGGGGCCAATATTGATGTGCAGGGCAATACTGCACTGGTGAAAGGTGTCTCCGTACTGGAAGGCGCAAATGTGATGGCCACCGATTTGCGTGCGTCTGCCGGCTTGGTTCTGGCTGGCCTGGTCGCTGAGGGGGAAACCGTGATAGATCGGATTTACCATCTGGACCGCGGCTACGAAAAGCTCGAAGAAAAATTGAATCAACTGGGCGCCAAAGTGCGCAGATCGAATTAATCATGATTACTATCGCACTCAGCAAGGGGCGTATTTTTGAGGAAACCACGCCATTGTTGGCCGCAGCAGGGATTCAGGCATTAGAAGACCCTGAGTCCTCACGCAAACTGATTTTGCCTACCAACCGTGAGGATGTCCGGTTGGTGATCGTCCGTGCGACCGATGTGCCCACTTATGTGCAATATGGTGCAGCAGATATTGGTATTGCCGGTAAGGATGTCCTGGATGAGCATGGTGGAGAAGGCTTGTATCAACCGCTGGACTTGAATATTGCGCGCTGCAAAATGATGGTGGCGGTGCGTGATGACTTCGATTATGAAGCCAGCATCCGTCAGGGCGCGCGCCTCAAGGTGGTGACCAAGTATGTGAAAACTGCACGCGAGCATTTTGCCGCCAAAGGCATGCATGTGGATTTGATCAAGCTTTATGGCTCGATGGAATTGGGCCCTTTGGTCGGCTTGGCCGATGCGATTGTGGATTTGGTCAGCACCGGTGGAACTTTACGCGCCAACAAGCTCAAAGCAGTAGAAGAGATTGGCGCCATCAGCTCACGGCTGGTGGTCAATCAGGCCTCTTACAAAGTGAATCGGCCTTTGTTGCAGCCGATTATTGATAGCTTTGCGGGCGCTGTCCGCAAAGATTAATGTTTAGAAAATGATGAAGATTAAACGCTTAAATACACAGGATCAGGGCTTTGATGCCGAATTGAAGGCATTGCTGGCTTTTGAGACCGCGCAAGATGACAGCATAGACCTGGTGGTCGCCAACATTCTCAAGGATGTGAAGGCACGCGGCGATGCAGCTGTGCTTGAATATACCAACCGCTTTGATAAAACCAATGCCTCCAGTCTGGCGGCATTGGAAATTCCTCAAGCGGAGTTGCAAGCGGCCTTAACCAGCCTGCCGGCGGCACAGCGCGAGGCTTTGCAGGCAGCAGCTGACCGGGTGCGTAGCTATCACGAAAAGCAGGTCATGCAGTCCTGGCAATATACCGAGGCTGATGGCACCTTGCTTGGTCAACAGGTGACGGCGCTGGATCGCGTGGGTTTGTATGTGCCTGGCGGTAAGGCGGCTTATCCTTCTTCTGTGCTGATGAATGCGATCCCTGCCAAGGTGGCGGGTGTGCAAGAGTTGGTGATGGTTGTGCCTACGCCGAATGGCGAGAAAAATTCATTGGTACTGGCTGCGGCAGCGGTCTGTGGCGTGGATCGCGTGTTCTGTATTGGCGGTGCACAAGCCGTGGGGGCGCTGGCATATGGCACTGAAACCGTGCCACAGGTAGACAAGATTGTCGGGCCAGGCAATGCCTATGTGGCTGCGGCCAAGCGCCGGGTGTTCGGGGTCGTCGGTATTGATATGGTGGCAGGCCCCTCAGAGATTCTGGTCATCAGCGATGGCAAGAGCAATCCAGACTGGACAGCCATGGATCTGTTCAGTCAGGCGGAACATGACGAGTTGGCACAGGCGATATTGCTGTCGCCAAGCGCAGAATTTCTGGATCAGGTGGAGGCCAGTATTGCCCGTCAGGTGGTCGACATGCCGCGCCAGGAGATTATTCGTACCTCGCTGCAAAACCGGGGTGCACTGATACAAGTAAAGGACCTGGCTGAGGCCGCAGAGATTTGTAACTACATCGCGCCAGAACACCTGGAGTTATCCATGGACGATGCCTTGGCCTTTAGCAAGCAGATCAAGCATGCCGGGGCGATCTTTATGGGGCGTGATACCTGTGAGGCGCTGGGCGATTATTGCGCCGGCCCCAACCATGTGCTGCCGACCTCACGTACCGCCCGATTCAGTTCGCCGTTGGGGGTCTATGATTTCCAGAAGCGTTCCAGCCTGATTATGGTGTCGTCTGCGGGGGCGCAAACACTGGGCAAGATTGCTGCGACGTTGGCGTATGGCGAAGGCCTGCAGGCGCACGCGCGCAGTGCTGAGTATCGCTTGAAATAAGAGGCAGCCATGAGTCAATATTGGAGCAAGATTGTTCATAAGTTGACCCCTTATGTGCCGGGCGAACAGCCCAAGTTGCAAAATCTGGTCAAGCTTAATACCAATGAAAATCCTTATGGTCCCAGCCCCAAGGTGATTGCTGCCTTGCAGGCAGAAGCTGCAGACAGTTTGCGCCTGTATCCCGATCCGGATTCCAGTCGCCTCAAGGCGGCGTTGGCTGAATATCATGGGCTGCAAGCCAATCAGGTGTTTGTCGGCAACGGTTCCGATGAGGTGTTGGCGCACGTGTTTCAGGCCTTGCTCAAGCACGACTTGCCTTTGTTGTTTCCTGATATTAGTTACAGTTTCTATCCGGTCTACTGCGGCTTGTACGGCATCCACTTTGAAACCGTTGCGCTCAATGCGCAGTTTGAAGTGGCGATAGACGATTATTTGCGCCCCAATGGCGGGATTATTTTCCCTAACCCCAACGCGCCAACCGGCATTCCGCTGCCATTAAGCGAAATTGAGCGCTTGCTGGCCCACAATACGCAATCTGTGGTGGTGGTCGATGAGGCCTATGTTGACTTTGGCACCGAATCCGCGGTCGCACTGATTCATCGTTACGCAAATCTGCTGGTGACGCATACCTATTCCAAATCACGTTCGTTAGCAGGCTTGCGCGTGGGCTATGCGTTGGGCAATGCCGCGCTGATTGAGGCATTAATCCGGGTCAAGGACAGCTTTAACTCATATCCGATTGATCGTTTTGCCGAGGCGGGTGCCATTGCGGCATTGCAGGATGAAGCTTACTTTCAGCAAACGCGTCAACAGGTCATGGCATCGCGTACTAACCTGGTCAGTGCGCTAGAAGCATTGGGATTTGAAGTGTTGCCTTCCGGGGCAAACTTTATTTTTACCCGTCACCCGGCGTATGCGGGTGAGCAGTTGGCCGCAGGGCTGCGTGAACGCGCCGTGATCGTCCGCCATTTCAAAAAACCAGCCAGAATTTCTGATTTTTTACGGATTACCATCGGTAACGAGTCGCAAAATCAGGCCTTGATGCAGGCAATACGTGCGCTTGTGCAAGCCTGATGTCGTCAAAAGCGCGGGATTTGTACTAAATTACGGGCTAATCGCGGTTAATTGATTGTAATCGCACATAAAAATATCCAGCGAATATTGTCATTGTGTGGCAAATCCGGTTATGATGCACCCTATTGTACATAATGTGCAGTGACGGTTGCGTTTGCATGATTGCTGCGCATAGATTCATTGGATTGAAAATAGAGCAAACTCGGAGGAAGAAAAATGGCACAAACCCAGATGGCATTGGACTCATTGGATTTTGACGCGACGATCGCTTTAGCAGCTAAAGTGGCGCCACACGTTGATATCTTGGAAATCGGTACCCCTTGCATCAAGCACAACGGTATCGAACTGTTGAAAGCACTGCGTGCAAAATTCCCTAACAACAAAATTTTGGTTGACCTGAAAACCATGGATGCTGGCTTCTACGAAGCTGAGCCATTCTACAAAGCAGGTGCTGACATTTGTACCGTTTTGGGCACTGCTGACATCGGTACCATCAAAGGCGTGATTGATGCTGCCAACAAATATGGCAAAGAAGCGCAAATCGACCTGATCAACGTAAAAGACAAAAAAGCCCGTACGCTGGAAGTTGTTAAGTTGGGTGCACACATCATCGGCGTGCACACTGGCTTGGACCAACAAGCGGCTGGTCAAACTCCATTCGCTGACTTGGGCCTGGTGTCCGGTCTGAAAACAGGCGCTAAAGTGTCTGTAGCTGGTGGTGTAAAAGCTGCAACGACTAAACAAGTGGTTGACGCTGGTGCTGATATCGTCGTTGCTGGTGCAGCGATCTACGGTGCTGCTGATCCTGCTGCTGCTGCAACAGAAATCACCAAAATTGCACACGGTGCAGGTGCTGGTGCTGCTAAAGGTGGTAACAAGTTGCTGCCATGGATTATTGCTGCAGTTGCTGCAGTATTGGTATTCTCTTTGTTGGGTAAAAAATCTGAAGAAGCTGCGCCTGCTGCAGAAGCACCAGCTGCTGAAGAGGCTGCCCCAGCTGCTGAGGCGCCTGCTGCCGAAGCACCTGCTGCTGAAGAAGCTGCTCCAGCCGCTGAAGCACCTGCTGCAGAAGCTGCGCCAGCGACTGAAGAAGCAAAATAATCCGCTTTTATTTCTGATAAATGCACGATTCAAAAAAGCAGTCCATTGGGCTGCTTTTTTGTTTTTCACAACTGGTTTTGCCTGTCTGCCAAGACTTGCTGTAAAATGCGTGTAATACTTGCAAACTCTCAGTGATCACCTTCCTCTCTCATATGTCACGTCAAGCCGAAGTTACGCGTAATACGCTAGAAACCCAAATTACTGTGTCGATTAATCTCGATGGTTCAGGGCAGTCTGAATTGGACAGTGGGCTGGGCTTTTTGGATCACATGCTGGATCAAATCGCCCGTCATGGCATGATAGACCTGAAAGTGCATGCCAAAGGCGATTTGCATATTGATGCCCACCATACGGTTGAAGATATTGGGATTACCTTGGGTCAGGCATTCAGCAAAGCGTTGGGCGACAAAAAAGGCTTGACGCGCTACGGGCATAGCTATGTCCCGCTGGATGAAGCCTTGAGCCGTGTGGCGCTGGATTTGTCCGGTCGTCCGGGCTTGGCGTTTGATTGCACCTTTACGCGTGCCATGATCGGTGAGTTTGATGTAGATCTGATTCACGAATTTTTCCAGGGCTTTGTCAATCATGCACTGGTCACGCTGCACATTGATAATCTCAAAGGCCAAAACGCTCATCACCAGGCGGAAACGATTTTTAAAGCGTTTGGCCGTGCCTTGCGTATGGCGGCCACCCAAGATCCTCGCATGGCCGGCTTGATGCCATCAACCAAAGGTGCGTTATAGCCCGATTGTTTATGATGAATCGTTTGCAAGTCGCCATTGTTGATTATGGCATGGGAAACCTCCGTTCAGTTGCCAATGCTTTCAAAGCGGTAGCGCCTGATACCACGGTTGCAGTCACCAGCGATCCTGCGCAAATTGCCCAGGCGGAGCGGGTAGTGTTTCCGGGGCAGGGCGCCATGCCGGATTGCATTCGTGAACTGGATGCGCGCAATTTGCGCCAGGCAGTGCTTGATGCAACACAGCAAAAGCCTTTCCTCGGCATTTGTATTGGTTTGCAAATGTTGTTTGAGCATTCTGAAGAAGGCAATGTGCCTGGGCTAGGCGTGTATGCCGGCGAGGTCAAGCGCTTTCCTCAGGCAAAAATGGTGGATGTGCATGGTGAAAAGCTCAAGGTCCCGCACATGGGCTGGAGCCAGGTACATCAGACTCAGCCGCATGCCTTGTGGCAGGAGATTCCTGACCAGGCCCGTTTTTACTACGTGCATAGCTACTATGTGGTCCCGGATGAGACGGCATTGACCGCTGCGACCACCGCCTATCCATTTGATTTTACCGGCGCGATTGCACGTGACAATGTATTTGCCGTGCAGTTTCACCCGGAAAAGAGCGCCAGTGCAGGCTTGCAACTTTTACGTAATTTTGTAAACTGGAAGCCCTAAGACGGGCTACAGTCGTTTTAGTCACTACTCGTTATTTATCTACTGAAAACAACATGTTAATCATTCCAGCAATTGATTTAAAAGATGGCCACTGCGTGCGTTTGAAGCAGGGACTGATGGAAGAGTCCACCGTATTTTCCGAAGATCCTGCAGCGATGGCCAGACATTGGGCAGATAAAGGCGGTAAGCGTTTACACCTTGTGGACTTGAATGGGGCCTTTGCGGGCAAGCCTGTCAATGAAGGTGCGATCAAGTCTATTGTGGCTGCAATAGGTGGGGATATCCCAATTCAATTAGGCGGTGGCATCCGTGATCTGGATACGATAGAGCGCTATCTGGATGATGGTATCAGCTATGTCATTATTGGGACCGCCGCTGTGAAGAATCCGGGCTTTCTGCATGAGGCCTGCTATGCTTTCCCAGGCCAGATCATGGTGGGGCTGGATGCCAAAGACGGCAAAGTAGCCGTGGATGGCTGGTCCAAGTTGACGGGGCATGATGTGATTGACCTGGCTAAGAAATTTGAAGATTACGGTGTGGAAAGTATTGTTTACACGGATATCGGCCGGGATGGCATGTTGACCGGCGTGAATATTGAAGCGACTGTAGCATTGGCGCAGGCATTAACGATTCCGGTGATCGCCAGTGGCGGGGTGACCAATCTGGATGATGTGCGCAACTTGTGTGCCGTGCAGGATGAAGGCATCATGGGTGCCATTACCGGCCGCGCCATTTATGAAGGTACACTGGACTTTTCTGCTGCGCAAGCATTAGCTGACCAGCTGAGTGGTCAATAAAAATGGGCTGCGCCAAACGCATTATTCCTTGCCTGGATGTGACTGACGGTCGTGTCGTCAAAGGCGTGAACTTTCTGGAATTGCGCGATGCAGGCGATCCGGTGGAAATCGCACAGCGCTATAACGACCAGGGCGCGGACGAACTGACGTTTCTGGATATTACCGCCAGCTCAGACAATCGTGACTTGATTCTGCACATTATTGAGCGTGTGGCCGAGCAGATTTTTATCCCGTTAACCGTCGGTGGCGGCGTGCGCAAGGTTGAAGATGTGCGGCGGTTGCTGAATGCGGGGGCCGATAAAGTCAGCATCAACACCACTGCCGTGGTCAATCCGCAAGTGGTGGAGGATGCTGCCGGTCGTTTTGGTTCGCAGTGTATAGTGGTCGCGATTGATGCCAAAAAAGTGGATAACCAGCCGTTTGAGTGGGAAGTGTTCACCCATGGCGGGCGTAATCCGACCGGTCTCGATGCCGTCAAATGGGCGCAAAAGATGGTGAGTCTGGGGGCCGGTGAGTTGCTGGTCACCAGCATGGACCGCGATGGAACCAAAATCGGATTTAATAACCCGCTCAACAAAGCGATCAGCGAAGCAGTGGATGTGCCATTGATTGCTTCCGGCGGCGTGGGGAATCTGCAACATCTGGTGGAGGGTGTCACCGTTGGTGGCGCCGACGCTGTTCTGGCTGCCAGTATTTTTCACTATGGTGAATTCACTGTGCAGCAAGCGAAAGACTATATGCGTGAACATGGGATAGAAGTGCGATGAGCTGGCTGGAGCAAGTGGCCTGGACGGCAGAAGGCTTAGTGCCGGTCATCGCCCAGGAAAAAGACACCGGTAAAATTCTCATGTTTGCCTGGATGAACCGCGAAGCCTTGCAGTTGACTAGGGACTCTGGTCATGCGGTTTACTATTCGCGCTCACGCAACAAGCTGTGGCATAAAGGTGAAGAGTCTGGGCACACGCAAATCGTGCACGACATTCGTCTCGATTGCGATAATGATGTCGTGCTGATCACGGTCGAACAATTGGGTGGCATCGCCTGTCACACAGGTAGGCATAACTGTTTCTTTCAGCAATTACAGGGCGATACCTGGGTGACTGTAGAGCCTGTGCTCAAAGATCCGAAAGCGATTTATCATGAGTGATGACGTATTAAGCCGCTTGTCTGAGTTGCTGGAAGCGCGTAAAAGTGCCGATCCGGCCAGCTCTTATGTCGCCAAACTCTATGCCAAAGGCATGGACAGCATTCTCAAAAAAGTGGGTGAAGAAGCGACGGAAACAGTGATTGCGGCCAAAGGCGGCAACAAGGAAGAGCTGATTTATGAAACCGCCGATTTATGGTTTCATACCCTAGTGATGTTAAGTCATGCCGGCTTGCAGGCGCAGGATGTGCTTAATGAGCTTGCGCGCCGTGAAGGGCTGTCGGGCATCGTTGAGAAAGCGAGCAGAAAAGAATGAGTGCAGACTGCATTTTTTGTAAAATTGTTGCTGGCACTATTCCGGCGAAATTGCTGTATGAAGATGAAGAGGTCATCGCATTTCATGATATTCGGCCACTGGCGCGGGTGCATTTTCTGATTGTCCCCAAAGCACATATTGAAACGCTTAAAGAATGTACTGCCGAGCATCAGGCGCTTCTTGGCAAAATGATGTTGCTGGGTGCCAAGCTGGCTGCTGAGCAAGGGCTGGTTGGCTATAAAACAGTGATGAATGTCGGGCGTGAGGGTGGCCAGGAAGTGTTCCATATCCATCTGCATGTCTTTGGTGGCGGGCCTGCCGCTTAAAAGTTGACGCGTTAAGGAGATTGCAATGGGTTCATTCAGTTTATGGCATTGGTTGATCGTGTTACTGATCGTGGTGCTGGTGTTTGGTACCAAAAAGCTGCGTAATATTGGCGGTGATGTAGGTGGCGCGGTCAATGAGTTTAAAAAAGCAATGAATGACGGCAAAGAAGGCTCTAAGCCTGATGAGATTTCTGACAAAAGTAAGTAAGTACTGACCGATTGTGTTTGATATTTCGTTTTCAGAATTACTGGTGATTGCGCTGGTTGCCTTGGTGGTGATCGGGCCGGAAAAACTGCCTAAAGTCGCCCGCACTGCGGGCGCTTTTTTTGGGCGCATGCAACGCTTTGTCAGCCAGGTAAAAGACGAGGTCAATCGTGAAGCCAGATTTGCCGAGTTGCAACAACTGCAAGACGAAGTAAAGTCGGGCTTGCAGTCTGTATATGACGATGCGGCACAGCATATTTTGCCTGAGAATTCGATCGCCGAAACCAGTGTCCAGCCAGAGAAGGTTGTTGAGCCGGTTAAACCGCCGCGCAAACCACGACAACGCAAGTCAACACCGGTGAACGATGAACAGTCTGCTGAAGCGGCAGTGCCTAGCGCATTGGTGGTTTCTGAACCTGCACCAGCGCCACAAGCCGAGTTATTTGCAGAAGCCCCTGCGGCAAAACCGAGACAGCGTCGGACTAGGCAGGCAGCGAAGGCGGCTAACGATACGCCACCGAATGAACCCATCCTCTAAGCGTTTGTAGTTTGATCGCGCTTTATAAATTATGACGCCTACTGAAAGTTTTATTTCCCACCTGATTGAGCTGCGTAACCGTTTGTTGCGTGCGGTTGCGGGCTGGCTGGTCATTTTTGTGGCTTTATTTCCGTTTGCTGACCGCATTTATCATTTGCTTGCGGCACCCTTGCTGGCAAAGCTGCCGCAAGGGGCGCAAATGATAGCGACAGCAGTCACCACGCCCTTCTTCGTGCCGATGAAAGTAACCATGATGGCGGCCTTTTTGATCGCGTTGCCATGGATGATTTATCAGTGCTGGGCATTTATCGCACCGGGGTTATACGCACATGAAAAACGATTGATTCGGCCCATGCTTGCGGCGGCCATCGGGTTATTCTTTATGGGCATGGCCTTTGCCTATTTTGCCGTGTTCCCCGTCGTGTTTGGCTTTCTGGTGGGCAGTGCGCCGGCGGGTGTTGCGGTGATGACAGATATTGCTGAGTATCTGGACTTTGTCATCGGCATGTTTCTGGCGTTTGGCTTTGCGTTTGAAGTGCCCATCGCCGTCATATTGTTATCATTGATGGGGTGGGTGACTTTGGCGCAACTCAAGGAGGCGCGCTCTTATGTAATCGTAGGCGCTTTTGTATTGGGCGCCATTTTTACGCCCCCTGACATTGTCTCCCAATGCATGCTTGCCATCCCGTTGTGGTTGCTCTATGAGCTGGGCCTGCTGGTGGTGCGCTGGTTGCCGCAATTGCCAGCAGACAGTGCTACGCCCACATAATTCTACTTTCTAGTTATTGCGCTACTTTGCTTGGTAGTGGGCGCTTACCTACGATCAGGCTGATCTCCATTTTCTTGCCTGCGCGCAAGATTGCCAATGTTGCCTTGTCACGTGGCTTGAGCATGGCGATTATATTTAGCATTGCCTGGCTGTCAGATACAGGTTTGTTGTCGATGGCAATCAGGATGTCGCCAGGACGCAAGCCGGCGCGATCAGCCGGACTGTCTAACAACACACCGGCAATCAAGGAGCCGTTGACATTCTTGAGGTTAAAGGATTCCGCCAGTTCTGGCGTAATGTCTTGCGCTTCTATGCCTATCCAGCCACGCGTCACCGACCCATTAAAGGTAATTTGTTCCATGACCTGTTTGGCGATGCTGACCGGAATAGCAAAGCCTATCCCCATGCTGCCGCCATTGCGGGAATAAATGGCACTATTGATGCCGATCAGGTTGCCGTTGACGTCGATCAGCGCGCCACCGGAGTTGCCAGGGTTAATGGAGGCATCGGTTTGAATAAAGTTCTCAAATGTATTGATGCCCAGATGGTTGCGTCCCAGTGCGCTAATAATGCCTTGGGTCACGGTTTGTCCAACGCCAAACGGGTTGCCAATTGCCAGGACGACATCCCCTACCTTCATCTGGTCACTATTGCTGAATGTAATGGCGGGAAGTTGTTTGCGGTCTATTTTGAGTACGGCCAGATCGGTCTCGGGATCGGTACCGACCACTGTGGCTGAGGACTTGCTGCCATCGCTGAGCGCAACTTCAATTTGATCGGCCGAGCTGATCACATGGTTATTGGTCAGGATCAGGCCATCGGCACTGACAATCACGCCGCTACCGAGGCTGTTTTCAGGTTGCTCATCCTCTTCTTCTATTTCATCACCGAAAAAATGACGAAACAATGGGTCATTCTTCAATGCGCGGTGTGGATCCTGGCTCATGCGGGCCGTGGTGAAAATATTCACCACTGAGGGCATGGCCTTGCTGACGGCATTGCGGTAGCCGGACTTCGCGACCATGGCTTGGCTAGTGGCGGCCGTTTCCTTGATCACCAGGGTTTTGTTCACGGGTTGCGTGAGCAGGGTGGGATAAAAAAGTTTTAAGACAAACAAAATGCCCAGACAAACGGTGACTGCTTGTGAGAAGATAGACCAGAGATGTCGCATAGATGCCAAAAGAGAGAATGTGCAATAAGTGAATGTCTTTAACAACGACTAGTATATGAGACTCAGAGATGGAATTGAATCTTCTTGTTAGTGAATTGGCTAATTTTTTGCAAGTAAGCAAATTCCAGGACTATTGCCCCAACGGTTTGCAGGTGGAGGGGCGGCCGCAAGTGCGGCGCATTATCAGTGGCGTAACTGCCAGTCAGGCGCTGATTGAGGCGGCCATTGCCGCCAATGCGGATGCGATTCTAGTGCATCATGGTTATTTCTGGCGTGGCGAGCCAGCAGAGGTGACTGGGCTCAAGCGTCAGCGCCTCAAGCGCTTGCTCACACATGATATCAGCCTGCTGGCGTATCACCTGCCGCTGGATGCACATCCGCAGGTGGGAAACAATGTGCAACTGGGACAGGTGTTCGGCTGGCCGGTGACACGCTATCTCGATGATAAGAATATGCTGCCTGTGACCACCTTGCCGCAACCGATGTCGCTGGCGCAGGTGGCAGAGCATGTTGCCCAACGATTGGGGCGGCAGCCACAAGTGCTTGGGGCCCCTGATAAGTTAGTACACACTGTCTCCTGGTGTACTGGCGCTGCCCAATCTTATATTCAACAGGCGGTCACTGCTGGCGTGGACCTGTTTATCAGTGGTGAAGTCTCCGAGCAAACCTGGCATACCGTCTGCGAATCAGGCACGGCTTACCTCAGTGCCGGGCATCATGCCACTGAGCGTTATGGCGTCCAGGCGCTTGGGCAGTGGCTTGCACAAACGCATGGCTTGGAGCATGTTTATGTTGAGTTGGGTAACCCTGTTTAATTGATTAATATCAATGACTTATTGAAATAAATTTGGCTTGTTTCTGCGAAAAATGTATAATCGCGACTCAAGTTTTATACTCACTGTTACCTCAAAAGGGTAGATTAAGGAAGCCAATGTCAGAAAACAAAATTGACAACAACTGTTTGTCGTTTTGCCAGCCATCTGAGGTGGATTTGCAAAAACGCGATTTTTTGGTGAAAGCGACTGCCGCCACCGGGGCTGTTGGGGTTGCTGCGGTAGCGGTACCGTTTGTTGGTAGCATGCTGCCAAGTGAACGTGCCAAAGCGGCGGGCGCACCTGTCGAGGTGGATATCAGCAAGTTGAAGCCGGGCGAGAAAATGACGGCTGAATGGCGTGGTCAACCGGTGTGGATCGTGCGTCGTACGCCAGAAATGCTGGATAAGTTGGTCAAGCATGATGACCAGTTGTCGGATCCGAATCTGGAGGTGCCGCAACAGCCTGAGTATTGTAAAAACAAGGATCGTTCTATCAAGCCAGAGTTCGGGGTCATGTTGGGGACCTGTACGCATCTGGGTTGTTCACCAAACGACAACTTTGCAATGACAGCAGACTGGGATGGTGGTTTTGTCTGTCCTTGCCACGGCTCTAAATTTGACTTGGCTGGCCGTGTGTTCAAAGGCTCTCCGGCACCAAAAAATCTGCTGGTGCCGCCGCATCAATATCTGACTGACACGACCTTGCTGATTGGCGATGACAAAAAGGCGGAGGCTTAACTATCATGGCGACGACTAAAAAAACAACTGCCACTGGTTTACTGGGCTGGTTTGATGCCAGATTCCCGCTGACCAGTACCATCAAGGGACACCTTACCGAGTATTACGCACCGAAAAATTTCAACTTCTGGTATTTCTTCGGATCATTGGCTTTGCTGGTGCTGGTGCTGCAAATTGTCACCGGTATTTTTCTGACCATGAACTACAAGCCGGATGCCGAGTTGGCCTTTGCTTCGGTGGAATACATCATGCGGGACGTATTTGGCGGCAACATTATCCGTTACATGCACTCGACCGGCGCCTCCATGTTCTTTGTGGTGGTCTATTTGCATATGTTCCGTGGCCTGATTTACGGATCTTATCGCACGCCGCGTGAGTTGATCTGGTTGTTTGGTGTGGGCATTTTCCTGGTGCTGATGGGCGAAGCGTTCTTTGGCTACCTGCTGCCATGGGGTCAAATGTCTTACTGGGGTGCGCAGGTGATTGTGAACCTGTTCTCAACTGTGCCGTTTATTGGTCCTGACTTGTCTGAGTGGTTGCGTGGTGACTATCTGGTTTCCGATGCTACCCTGAACCGTTTCTTTGCTTTCCACGTGATCGCCTTACCGCTGGTGTTGCTGGGGCTGGTTGCTGTGCATATCGTGGCTTTGCATGAAGTGGGCTCTAACAACCCTGATGGCGTTGAAATCAAGGCCTATAAAGACAAGGCAACCGGTATTCCATTGGATGGCATTCCATTTCACCCTTACTACTCTGTGAAAGATCTGGTGGGTGTAGTTGTCTTCCTGATGGTGTTCTTTGCGATTGTGTTCTTTATGCCTGAAATGGGTGGTTACTTCCTCGAAGCGAATAACTTTATTCCGGCAGATCCTTTGAAAACACCGCCGCATATTGCGCCAGTCTGGTATTTCACGCCTTACTACTCCATTTTGCGTGCAGTGCCGCCTATCGGTATCTCGCAATTCCCTGGTGTGGTAGCCATGGGCTTGTCAGTCGTGGCCTTTGCGTTCTTGCCGTGGTTGGACAAGAGTCCGGTGAAGTCTATTCGTTACCGTGGCAAGTTGTACAAACGCTGGTTGGCCGCTTTTGTGATCAGCTTCGTGATCCTGGGTTATTTGGGAACCGTGCCAGGTGATGTCTGGGGTCAATTTGGACCATGGATGGGTCGTGCAGACCGCGCGACTGTGTTGGCTCGTATTTGTTCAGTGGTGTACTTTGCATTCTTTGTCTTGATGCCTTGGTATACCAAAAAAGATCAAACCAAGCCTGTGCCAGAAAGGGTGACATACTAATGATGAAAAAATTGTTTTTGCAGGCCTTTGCAGGTCTGGCCCTCTTGGCGTCAGTGATGGCGTTTGCAAATGAGGTGCATATTGATGTCAAGGCGCCAATCAAGATGACGGATAAAGCGTCATTGCAGCGTGGTGCCAAGATCTTTGTAAATTATTGCCTGAATTGCCACAGCGCCAACTACATGCGTTACAACCGCTTGCAGGACATTGGCCTGACCGACAAGGAGATTAAAGACAATCTGTTGTTTGCCGGTGAGAAGGTGGGCGAAACCATGCGCATTAGCATGAACCCTAAAGATGCAAAAAAATGGTTTGGTGCTGCACCGCCTGATTTGAGCGTTGAAGTGCGTGCGCGTGGTGCGGATTGGGTGTATGCCTATCTGCGCAGCTTCTACAAGGATGAGTCACGTCCCACTGGCTGGAATAACCTGGTGTTTGACAAGGTCGCCATGCCGCACGTGTTATATGAGTTGCAAGGCGTGCAAGTACTCGATCACGAAACGCACACCCTTAAACTGGACAAAGCCGGTAAGCTCAATCCGCAAGAGTATGACCAGTTTGTCGGTGATCTGACTAACTTCCTCGCATTTATGGCAGAGCCAGCCAAACAATCCCGTTTGTGGATTGGGGTGGCAGTGTTGCTGTTCCTGTCAGGATTGTTCTTCTTGGTGAAAAAAATCAAAGCCGAATACTGGAAAGATATTCGCTAATTGCCAACCAAGTCTGACACCAAGGCGTGAGGCCTTGGTGTCTTTTTTTATAGGGAAAATAAATTATGATGAGATTGTATTCGGGTACCGTTGATCCTTACAGTCACCGTTGCCGTATCGTGCTGTTCGAGAAGGGCATGGACTTTGAAGTCATTGATGTAGACTTGACCAATAAAACTGAAGATCTGGCCATTTTGAATCCGTATGGTGAAGTGCCGGTGTTGGTCGAGCGTGACCTGGTCTTGTCAGAAGCCAATATCATCAATGAGTATATCGATGAGCGTTTTCCGCATCCTCAACTCATGCCAGCTGACCCGGTCATGCGCGCACGTGCAAGACTGTTCTTGTATAACTTTGAAAAAGACTTGTTCAGTCATATCAAGGATGTTGAATCTGATAACCAGGAAACCGCGGATCGTGCACGCAAGGTCATTCGCGATAACCTGACGCAGTTGGTGCCGATTTTTGGCAAGCAAAACTACCTGATGGGCGACGAGTACTCCATGCTGGATGTGGCGATCACGCCATTGTTATGGCGGTTAGGGCATTATGGCATTGAGTTGCCAAACCAGGCTTCGCCATTGCTCAAGTATGCCGAGCGTTTGTTCTCTCGTCCAATGTATGCAGAGGCTATGACGCCCTCTGAAAAGGCGATGCGTAAATAACATCAGTCATGCATAAACAGCGCGAATCCATATTCGCGCTGTTTTTTTAAGGAAGTCCAACATGAGTACATTGATTCCGACCACGGCTTATTTGATTCGCGCCATACATGAATGGTGTCTGGATAATAATCTGACGCCGCATTTGCTGGTCAAAGTGGATGCGCAGACGCGTGTGCCGATGGCTTATGTCAAAAATGGCGAGATTGTGCTAAATGTGAACTACACTGCTGTCAAAGATTTGCATATTGATAATGATGCGGTTGTGTTCTCTGCGCGCTTTAATGGCGTTGCGCAACATATTTATGTCCCGATCAACCGGATCGGAGGCGTATTTGCCAGGGAGAATGGGCAGGGTATGTTTTTTGAAGTTGTGGATGGCGTGCCGCCAGCGCCTGAAAAAATGGTGTCCCCGGTAGCGTCTGCGGTGGATGCGCAAGCGAAAAAGTCACACCTTAAAGTAGTGAAGTAAGGCTGCTGTGCTCGGTGTTTAGCCGATGCTTCATTTTGAATGCAATTTTTTCAACAAAAAATAAAAAAAATCATAAAAGCACTAGATCACATCCCAAAAAAAGTGATATAGTTGCGCCTTCCTGAAATGCCGGGTTAGCTCAGTTGGTAGAGCAGCGCACTTGTAATGCGAAGGTCATCAGTTCGATTCCGATACCCGGCACCAAATTTATGTCAGTTGACATTGACGTTGATGACATAAACCGCGATAATCGCGGTCTATTTTTTGGAGGGGTGGCCGAGTGGTTAAAGGCGACGGACTGTAAATCCGTTCTCTCTGAGTACGCTGGTTCGAATCCAGCCCCCTCCACCAAAAAATGATTGCCTGTAGGTGTTGCTGTAAAGCGGGTTGGTGAGAGCCTTCCTTGGGTGTTCTGCATAGTGCGGGTGTAGCTCAGTTGGTAGAGCACTTGCCTTCCAAGCAAGATGTCGCGAGTTCGAACCTCGTCGCCCGCTCCAACAATAACAAAAGGCAAAACGCCCATGTGGCTCAGTGGTAGAGCACTCCCTTGGTAAGGGAGAGGTCGCGGGTCCGATTCCCGCCATGGGCACCAGATGCGCTCTGTAGTGATATGGGGCTTGGTAAGTAGTCGCGCAAGGGTGCTGTCATCCGCGTCGCATAATTTGTGAAAACAATATTATTGGCTTTATTTAGTACTAATAAAGGAAAAACATCATGGCAAAAGGCAAATTTGAACGTACCAAGCCACACGTGAACGTTGGTACGATTGGTCACGTTGACCACGGTAAGACAACATTGACAGCGGCGATCACCACAGTGTTGACCAAGAAATTTGGTGGCGAAGCAAAAGCTTACGACCAAATTGACGCGGCACCAGAAGAAAAAGCACGTGGTATTACCATCAACACAGCACACGTTGAGTACGAGACTGCAAGCCGTCACTACGCGCACGTTGACTGCCCAGGCCACGCCGACTACGTTAAAAACATGATTACCGGTGCTGCCCAGATGGACGGCGCGATCCTGGTATGTTCCGCTGCTGACGGCCCTATGCCACAAACACGTGAGCACATCCTGTTGGCCCGTCAGGTTGGTGTACCATACATCGTTGTATTCCTGAACAAAGCCGACATGGTTGACGACGCTGAGTTGTTGGAACTGGTTGAAATGGAAGTGCGTGACTTGCTGAGCAAGTATGACTTCCCAGGTGATGACACCCCAATCATCAAAGGTTCTGCTAAATTGGCCCTTGAAGGTGACCAATCAGAAATCGGCGAACCAGCGATCTTCGCATTGGCTGACGCATTGGACAGCTACATCCCAACCCCAGAGCGTGCCATTGACGGTACCTTCCTGATGCCAGTAGAAGACGTATTCTCTATCTCTGGTCGTGGTACTGTAGTAACAGGCCGTGTTGAGCGTGGTATCGTTAAAGTCGGTGACGAAATCGAAATCGTTGGTCTGAAGCCAACACTGAAAACCACCTGTACTGGTGTTGAAATGTTCCGTAAACTGCTGGACCAAGGTCAAGCGGGTGACAACGTAGGCGTACTGCTGCGCGGTACCAAGCGTGAAGAAGTTGAGCGTGGTCAAGTGCTGGCTAAATCCGGTTCTATCAAACCACACACCAAGTTCACCGCTGAGATCTACGTGTTGGGTAAAGATGAAGGTGGTCGTCATACACCATTCTTCAACGGCTACCGTCCACAGTTCTACTTCCGTACCACTGACGTGACTGGTGCAGTTGAATTGCCAGCAGGTACCGAAATGGTGATGCCAGGTGATAACGTATCTATCACTGTGACATTGATCGCGCCTATCGCGATGGAAGATGGTCTGCGCTTCGCGATTCGTGAAGGTGGTCGTACCGTTGGTGCTGGCGTCGTTGCCAAAATCATCGAGTAATTGTTGATGTAGGTGAAAGCTGCGCTACAACCCGTGCAGCTTTCGCTTTAAAGAGTACAGGCCAATAGCTCAATTGGTAGAGTATCGGTCTCCAAAACCGAGGGTTGGGGGTTCGAGACCCTCTTGGCCTGCCAAACACCCAGAATAGTCTGTGGTGTTAATCATAAAGTTAAGTATATGATCGATAAAATCAAACTGGCTTTATCCCTGTTGTTATTAGCTTTGGGGATTGCCGGTTTTTATCTTTTTGAAGATAAAGCAATGGTTATCAGGATACTTGCCGTGTTGGCAGGTATTGTCGCGTCTGTAGCGGTCGCGTGGACTGCGCCACAAGGTAAGCAGGCGCTGGTTTTCTTTAATGAGTCTGTTGCTGAAGCCAAGCGTGTGGTGTGGCCAACGCGTCAGGAAACTATGCAAACGACACTGGCTGTTGTGGTGCTGGTTGTGATCATGGCTGCTTTCTTGGCGTTGGTAGACATCAGTTTTGCCTACATGGTGCAATGGATTATGGGTAGGGGTGCTTAATGGCTATGCGTTGGTATGCAGTTCAGGCCTTCTCCGGCATGGAGAAATCCGTCAAGGCCGGTTTGGAAGAGCGCGTCGCAAGATCGAATATCCCGGATCAGTTCGGTGACATTCTGGTGCCGGTAGAAGAGGTGATTGAGCTGAAAAATGGTCAGAAGACCATTTCTGAGCGTCGCTTGTATCCCGGTTACGTGTTGGTGCAAATGGAAATGACTGACGAAAGTTGGCATTTGGTGAGAAGTACACCAAGGGTGACTTCATTCATCGGTGGCACTGCACAACGTCCAACCCCGATCAAGGATAAGGAAGTCGAAATTATTCTGCGTCGCATGGATGACAGCAAATCTAATCCGACACAGAAGATGACCTTTGAAAAGGGCGAGAGTGTTCGTGTGATCGATGGTCCATTCAAGGACTTCTCTGGCAGCGTAGAGGAAGTGAACTACGACAAAAACAAACTGCGTGTTTCAGTGGTCATTTTTGGCCGTGCGACACCGGTTGAACTGGATTTTGCACAAGTAGAAAAAGAAGTCTAGTTGTGCATTGTGTCGACGGCCTGACTGGCAGTCGATATTTTTTAACGGGGAGCCTGCGACAGGCGCTATTACCCATTCAAGGAGTCAAACATGGCAAAGAAAGTCATTGGCTATATCAAGCTGCAGATCCCTGCAGGTAAAGCCAACCCAAGCCCACCAGTCGGTCCAGCACTGGGTCAACGTGGTCTGAACATCATGGAATTCTGTAAAGCGTTTAACGCGGCAACACAAGGCGTTGAACCAGGTCTGCCTATTCCAGTGGTGATCACTGCGTTTGCAGACAAGAGCTTCACATTCGTGATGAAAACCCCTCCTGCAACTGTGCTGATCAAAAAAGCAGCCAAGCTGGAAAAAGGGTCTCCACGTCCTCATACGGACAAAGTTGGCAAGATTACTCGTGCACAAGCCGAAGAAATCGCCAAAACAAAAATGCCTGACCTGACCGCTGCCGACATGGACGCAGCCGTTCGCACCATCGCTGGTAGCGCACGCAGCATGGGTATCGAAGTGGAGGGTGTATAACATGGCTAAAAGAATTGATGCGTTGCGTGCAAAGATTGACCGCAACAAGCTGTACCCGGTAGTTGATGCGCTGAGCCTGGTAAAAGAAGGCGCAACTGCCAAATTTAACGAATCTGTAGACGCAGTGATTAACTTGGGTATCGACCCACGTAAATCTGACCAGCTGGTGCGTGGCGCGATCGTATTGCCTAACGGCACTGGTAAAACAGTGCGTGTGGCTGTGTTTGCACAAGGCGCACAAGCTGAAGCTGCAAAAGCAGCTGGTGCTGACATCGTTGGTTTTGAAGATCTGGCCGAGCAAGTCAAAGGCGGTATGTTGGATTTTGATGTAGCCATTGCTACACCTGATGCGATGCGTATCGTTGGTGCGTTGGGTCAAGTGTTGGGCCCACGTGGTTTGATGCCTAACCCAAAAGTGGGTACCGTGACACCAGACGCAGCGACTGCAGTTAAAAATGCTAAAGCTGGTCAAGTGCAATACCGTACTGATAAAGGCGGTATCGTTCACTGCACCATCGGCCGTGCTTCATTTACTGTTGAGCAACTGCAAGGCAACCTGTCTGCTTTGATCGAAGCATTGAACAAAGCCAAGCCAGCCAGCTCCAAAGGCGTATACCTGAAGAAATTGTCCGTCTCCAGCACCATGGGTCCTGGCGTACGTGTTGACCAAGCTTCAGTCGCTGCTTAAGCATTGAATCAAGTCCCGGTCCGTTAATGGATCGGGCAAGTACTTTGGGCTTGAGTGTTTATGCAATTTTGTAAGCACTCAAGAACATCAAAGACCGTTGGTGTTTTACTTAATTGAAAATTGAATGCAAATGGGTGAGCAATCCTCTGTTTGCAGCAGTTTGAAACCAACGCAGATGGCGATCCCCAACACAGGATATATCCATGCCCTGCACAAGGACGCCGTGAGTGGCCCGGTGATTTAACCGGGCTTTCATTAACGGAAGGAGAACAGACCTTGAGTCTTAATCTTACAGAGAAAAAAGAAGTCGTTGCCGAGGTTGCTGCGCAAGTAGCAAACGCACAAGCAATCGTACTTGCTGAGTATCGTGGTATTGGCGTAGCCAATATGACGAAACTGCGTGCTGATGCACGTAATGCAGGTGTGTATCTGCGTGTGTTGAAAAACACCTTGGTTCGTCGTGCAGTAGAAGGTACGCCTTTTGCCGCATTGGCTGACGACATGGTTGGGCCACTGGTGTACGGTATTTCTACCGATCCAGTTGCAGCCGCCAAAGTCATGAACAATTTCGCAAAAGATAACGAATTGTTCGTACTGAAAGCGGGCGCGATGCCTAATGAGCGTCTTGATGTGGCTGGCGTACAAGCGTTGGCATCTACATTGAGCCGTGATGAGTTGCTGTCCAAATTGGCTGGCACACTCAACGAAGTCCCAACCAAGTTTGCTCGAGCCGTTGCTGCAATACGCGACGAAAAAGAAAAGCAAGCGGCTTAATTTTTAATCAAATTATTTTAGGAAATTTATATCATGGCAATTTCTAATGCTGACATCTTAGATGCAATCGGTGGCATGACCGTATTGGAACTGACTGCGTTCATCAAAGAAATCGAAGAGAAGTTTGGTGTTTCTGCTGCTGCTGTTGCAGTGGCTGCTGGCGGCGCTGCTGCTGGTGCTGCTCCAGCTGCTGCTGAGCAAACTGAGTTCAACGTCATCTTGAACGGCGCTGGCGACAACAAAGTGAGCGTGATTAAAGCAGTTCGTGAACTGACAGGTTTGGGCTTGAAAGAAGCTAAAGACCTGGTAGACGGCGCACCTAAAGCGGTTAAAGAAGGCGTAAGCAAAGCTGACGCTGAAGCCGCTGTGAAAAAATTGATCGAAGCGGGCGCTACTGCTGAGATGAAATAATTCACAATTGTGAATCTGGCTGGGCTGACGGGAGACCGTCGGCCTTCGCCATTTCTGGCGTTGCAGATTGTAAATAAACTGTAATTGTCTGAAAGACTGTTGTAAAAGCGGTATTGTGGCCACATATAGATAAGCTAACCGGCTAATTTAAGTGGCTGATTTTAAATGCGAAGTTAGATGTCAAAACATTGCAGTGGATGAAAAGTGTTTTGTCTTCTACCCTCAAAAATTTCAGGAGACGCTATGAGCTATTCCTTTACCGAAAAGAAACGCCTTCGCAAAAGCTTTGCCAAGCGTGACAGCGTTCAAGAGGTACCTTATCTGCTGGCCATGCAGCTGGAGTCCTATAAATCATTCCTGCAGGAAAATGTACCAGCGGACCAACGTAAAAACGAAGGTCTAGAGTCGACTTTCCGTTCCATTTTCCCGATTGTGAGTCATTCAGAGAATGCCCGTCTGGACTATGTGAGCTACCAACTAGGCGCAGAGCCATTTGACGTGAAAGAATGTCAGCAACGTGGGCTGACTTACGCCGTGCCACTGCGTGTCAAGGTGCGTCTGACCATTATGGACCGTGAAGCGTCCAAACCAACCGTCAAAGAAGTCAAAGAACAAGAAGTCTACATGGGTGAATTGCCGCTCATGACCGAAAATGGCTCTTTCGTGATTAATGGTACCGAGCGTGTCATTGTGTCCCAATTGCACCGTAGCCCTGGCGTATTCTTTGAGCACGATCGTGGTAAAACCCACAGCTCCGGTAAGTTGTTGTTCTCTGCACGGATTATTCCTTACCGTGGCTCCTGGTTAGACTTTGAGTTTGACCCTAAAGATTATCTGTACTTCCGTGTGGATCGTCGCCGCAAGATGCCAGTGACCATCCTGCTGAAGGCATTGGGCTACACCCCAGAACAAATTCTGGAAACCTTCCACGACACCGACACTTTCCACATCGGCCCGAAAGGCGTGGAGTTTGAGTTGGTGGCAGACCGCCTGCGTGGTGAAGTTGCCAAATTCGACATTACTGACAAAGACGGTAATGTGCTGGTTGCCAAAGACAAACGTATCACCGTTAAACATATCCGTGACATCGAAAAAGCAGGCGTAACCACCATGGCGGTACCGACCGACTTTATGATGGGTCGCGCAGTTGCCAAAAACATTATTGATACTGAAACCGGTGAGCTGATTGCTAACGCCAATGATGAAGTGACACCATCATTGCTTGAAAAATTGGTCGCGGCAAAGATTTCAGAAATCGACACCATTTACACCAACGACTTGGATCATGGTAATTTCATTTCGCAAACATTGCGCAGTGATGAGATTCCTGACCAGTACAGTGCACGTGTAGCGATTTACCGCATGATGCGCCCAGGCGAGCCGCCAACCGAAGAGGCTGTAGAGGCCTTGTTTAATGGTTTGTTCTTCTCTGAAGATCGCTATGACCTGTCCGTAGTGGGGCGTATGAAATTCAACCGCCGTGCTTATCCAAGCAAGCTGGAAGAACGTTCAGCAACCTGGATGCGTCGTTTCTACGAAAAAGTCGGCCCACAAGGCGATACCGGTAGCAATGTGCTATCCAATGAAGATATCCTCGCTGTCATTGGCGTGCTGATTGAGTTGCGCAATGGCCGTGGCGAGATTGACGATATTGACCACTTGGGTAACCGTCGTATCCGTTCCGTGGGTGAATTGGCCGAGAACCAGTTCCGTGCCGGTCTGGTCCGTGTTGAGCGTGCCGTCAAAGAGCGTCTGTCACAGGCTGAGTCCGAGAATCTGATGCCGCATGACTTGATCAACGCCAAGCCAGTCTCCAGTGCGATTCGTGAGTTTTTCGGTTCTAGCCAGTTGTCGCAGTTTATGGACCAGACTAACCCATTGTCCGAGATTACGCACAAACGCCGTATCTCCGCTTTGGGCCCAGGTGGCTTGACCCGTGAGCGTGCCGGCTTCGAGGTGCGTGACGTACACACCACCCATTATGGCCGAGTTTGTCCAATTGAAACGCCTGAAGGTCCAAACATTGGTTTGATCAACTCACTGGCGCTGTATGCCCGTACCAACGAATATGGTTTCCTGGAAACCCCCTATCGTCTGGTTGAAGGCAACAAGGTGTCAGGCAAGATTGATTTCCTGTCAGCCATTGAAGAAAGCCAGTATGTGATTGCACAGGCTAACACCGAACTGTCTACAGACGGTGGCTTCAAGGAGGAATTGGTCTCTGCGCGTTTCCACAACGAATTTACCATGACGCAACCTGAGCGCGTGCAGTATATGGACGTCGCACCAGGCCAGATCGTGTCTGTTGCGGCTTCATTGATTCCTTTCCTGGAACACGATGACGCGAACCGTGCCTTGATGGGTGCCAACATGCAACGTCAAGCCGTGCCTTGTCTGCGTGCTGAAAAAGCCGTGGTCGGTACAGGCATTGAGCGTACAGTCGCGGTGGACTCCGGGACTGTCGTGACTGCCCGTCGTGGTGGCGTGGTCGATTACGTCGACTCAGGCCGTATTGTGATTCGTGTCCACGATGCTGAAGCGCAAGCCGGCGAAGTGGGTGTGGATATCTACAACCTGACCAAGTACACCCGTTCTAACCAGAACACCAATATTAACCAGCGTCCGCTGGTTAAAGTAGGCGATATCATTAGCCGCGGCGACGTGGTGGCGGATGGTGCTTCTACGGATATGGGTGAGTTGGCGCTGGGTCAGAACATGCTGGTTGGCTTTATGCCTTGGAACGGTTACAACTACGAAGACTCGATTCTGATCTCCGAGCGCGTAGTGGCTGATGACCGTTACACCTCCATCCACATTGAAGAGCTGTCAGTGGTGGCACGTGATACCAAACTGGGACCTGAAGAGATTACCCGCGATATTTCCAATCTGTCCGAGCGCATGCTGGGCCGTCTGGATGACTCCGGGATTATCTATATTGGTGCCGAGGTGGAAGCGGGTGACGTGCTGGTCGGTAAAGTGACCCCTAAAGGTGAAACCACTTTAACGCCAGAAGAAAAGCTGCTGCGTGCGATTTTCGGTGAAAAAGCGTCTGACGTGAAAGACACTTCACTGCGCGTGCCTTCTGGCATGACCGGTACTGTGATCGACGTACAAGTGTTCACACGCGAAGGTATCGACCGTGATGCCCGTGCGCAACAAATTATTGATGATCAGTTATCTCACTACAAGAAAGATCTGGGCGACCAGATGCGTATTGTAGAAGACGATACTTTTGGCCGCATCAGCCGTCTGTTGACGGGTAAAGTGGCCACAGGTGGTCCGAACAAGCTGAAAAAAGGCGACACCCTGACTCAGGAATATCTGGAGAGCGTGGGTCGTTATGACTGGTTTGACATCCGTTTGAGCGATGAAGAGGCTGCCCGTCAACTTGAGCAGTTGAAAGACAGCTTGAGCCAGGCCCGCATCGAATTCGATAACAAATTCGAAGAGAAGAAGCGTAAACTGACACAAGGTGACGAACTGCCACCAGGTGTACAAAAAATGGTCAAAGTCTATCTGGCCGTGAAACGTCGTATTCAGCCTGGTGACAAGATGGCCGGTCGTCACGGTAACAAGGGTGTGATTTCAAAAATCTGCCCGGTCGAAGACATGCCATACATGGCTGATGGTACACCGCTGGATATCGTGTTGAACCCGCTGGGCGTGCCTTCACGGATGAACATCGGTCAGATTCTGGAAACCCACCTGGGTTGGGCTGCCAAAGGTCTGGGCAAACGCATTGGCGATATGCTGCAAGCAGAAGCCAAAGTGGCCGAAATCCGAGGCTTCCTGGACAAGATCTATAACAGCAGCACTGGCAAGAAAGAAGACATTGCTGGTCTGACAGATGTGGAAGTGATTGACCTTGCGCAGAACCTGAAACACGGCGTGCCGTTCGCGACACCAGTGTTTGACGGTGCCGCTGAGTCTGACATTAAAGCCATGCTGGATCTGGCTTTCCCTGATGATGACGAGCACACCAAGAAATTGCAGTTCCACGCTGGCAAAACACAGGTCAAACTGTTTGATGGCCGTACCGGTGATGCGTTCGAGCGTCCAGTGACTGTCGGTTACATGCACGTGCTGAAACTGCACCACTTGGTCGACGACAAGATGCACGCACGTTCTACCGGTCCTTACAGCCTGGTGACACAGCAGCCGCTGGGTGGTAAAGCCCAGTTCGGTGGCCAGCGCTTCGGTGAGATGGAAGTGTGGGCACTGGAAGCCTATGGTGCGTCATACACCTTGCAAGAGATGTTGACCGTGAAATCAGATGACGTGAATGGCCGTACCAAAGTGTACGAAAACATCGTCAAAGGTGAGCACAAAATTGATGCGGGTATGCCTGAATCATTCAACGTGCTGGTGAAAGAAATCCGTTCACTGGCCATTGATATTGATTTGGACCGTAACTAAGCCCCGCCATTAGGAGAGTCTCTATGAAAGCGTTATTAGATTTATTTAAACAGGTTACGCAAGAAGAAGAGTTCGACGCGATCAAGATCGCGCTGGCTTCACCTGAAAAAATCCGTTCATGGTCCTATGGCGAAGTGAAAAAGCCAGAAACCATCAACTACCGTACCTTCAAACCTGAGCGGGACGGTTTGTTCTGCTCCAAAATCTTTGGCCCGATCAAAGATTACGAGTGCTTGTGCGGTAAATACAAGCGTTTGAAACACCGCGGTGTGATTTGTGAAAAATGTGGCGTTGAAGTCACACTGAGCAAAGTGCGTCGTGAACGCATGGGTCACATCGAGCTGGCTTCACCCGTGGCCCACATCTGGTTCCTGAAATCCTTGCCTAGCCGTTTGGGTATGGTGCTGGATATCGCTTTGCGCGACATCGAACGTGTGCTGTACTTTGAAGCATTCATCGTGATTGACCCAGGCATGACGCCGCTGACCCGTGGTCAGTTGCTGACTGAAGATGACTATCTGGCCAAGGTGGAAGAATACGGTGACGAATTCAACGCCGTGATGGGTGCTGAAGCCGTGCGTGAATTGTTGCGCACCATGGACATTGAGCGCGAGATTGAAACATTGCGTAGCGAACTGTCCGCGACCAGCTCTGAAGCCAAGATCAAGAAGATCGCCAAGCGTCTGAAAGTGCTGGAAGCGTTCCAGAAATCCGGCATCAAGCCAGAGTGGATGATCCTGGAAATCTTGCCAGTGTTGCCACCAGAGCTGCGTCCATTGGTCCCATTGGATGGCGGCCGCTTTGCGACCTCAGATCTGAACGACCTGTATCGCCGTGTGATCAACCGTAACAACCGCTTGAAGCGTTTGTTAGAGCTGAAAGCGCCTGAAATCATCGTCCGTAACGAAAAACGTATGTTGCAAGAGGCTGTTGACTCTCTGCTGGATAACGGCCGTCGCGGTAAAGTCATGACCGGTGCTAACAAGCGTCCGCTCAAATCGCTGGCAGACATGATCAAAGGTAAGGGCGGTCGTTTCCGTCAAAACCTGTTGGGTAAACGTGTGGACTACTCCGGCCGTTCCGTGATCGTGGTCGGTCCGCAGTTGAAACTGCATCAGTGCGGTTTGCCTAAGAAAATGGCGCTGGAATTGTTCAAGCCTTTCATTTTCCACAAGCTGGAAGTGTTAGGTCTGGCAACCACCATTAAAGCGGCCAAGAAGAAAGTGGAAGAGGAAGGACCAGAAGTCTGGGATATCCTCGAGGACGTGATCCGTGAGCATCCGGTGTTGTTGAACCGTGCGCCTACGTTGCACCGTTTGGGTATCCAGGCATTTGAGCCAGTATTGATCGAAGGTAAAGCGATCCAGTTGCACCCATTGGTGTGTTCAGCCTTTAACGCCGACTTTGACGGTGACCAGATGGCGGTACACGTGCCATTGAGTCTGGAAGCACAGATGGAAGCCCGCACGTTGATGCTGGCCTCCAACAACGTACTGTCTCCAGCCAACGGCGAGCCTATCATTGTGCCTTCGCAGGATATCGTGTTGGGTCTGTACTACATGACTCGCGAAAAAGTGGCTGCACGTGGCGAAGGCATGATCTTCAGTGACATCAAGGAAGTACAACGTGTGTACGACCAGGGGCTGATCGATTTGCACGCCAAGATTACGGTGCGTATCCGTGAGTTCGAGATGGATGTGACCGGTCACAAAACCGAGAAATTCAATCGGTATAACACTACCGTTGGCCGTGCTTTGCTGTCTGAAATTCTGCCACCAGGCATGCCATACAGCTACATTGACAAGGCACTGAAGAAAAAAGAAATTTCACGCCTGATCAACGCCAGCTTCCGTAAGGTAGGCATCCGTGAAACCGTGATCTTCGCGGATAAACTGATGTACACCGGTTACTCATACGCAACCAAAGCCGGTATCTCTATCAGCATCAATGACATGTTGGTGCCACCAGAGAAAGAGCAATTGATTGCGGCTGCCGATGCTGAAGTGAAAGAGATCGAAGACCAGTATGTCTCTGGTCTGGTGACACAGGGTGAGCGTTACAACAAGGTGGTCGACATCTGGGGTCGTGCTGGAGACAAAGTGGCTGAGGCCATGATGAAGCAGTTGCGCGAAGAAGATGTCAAGGACGCTGACGGCAACGTGGTCACCAAAGACGGTAAAGCTGTCCGTCAGGAATCCTTTAACGCGATTTACATGATGGCTGACTCTGGTGCGCGGGGTTCCGCAGCGCAGGTGCGTCAGCTGGCTGGTATGCGTGGCCTGATGGCGAAACCAGATGGTTCCATTATTGAAACGCCGATCAAGGCGAACTTCCGTGATGGCTTGAATGTGTTGCAATACTTTATTTCAACCCACGGTGCGCGTAAGGGTCTGGCCGATACGGCGCTGAAAACAGCGAACTCCGGTTACCTGACACGCCGTCTGGTAGACGTGACACAAGACTTGGTTGTGACCGAGACGGATTGTGGCACCACCGAAGGCTTGGTCACCAAGGCGCTGGTTAAAGGCGGTGAAGTGGTTGAGCCCTTGCATGACCGTATCCTAGGCCGTACCTCTGCTCTGGATATCTTGCATCCTGAAACACAGGAAGTGGTATTCGCAGCCGGTACTTTGCTGGGTGAAGACGAAGTCGAGAAAATTGATGCCCTGGGCATTGATGAAGTCAAAGTGCGTACTGCCCTGACTTGCGACACGCGTTACGGTATCTGCGCTAAGTGCTATGGTCGTGACCTGGGTCGTGGCAAGCTGATCAGTATCGGCGAGTCTGTCGGCGTGATTGCGGCACAGTCCATCGGTGAGCCTGGTACACAGTTGACCATGCGTACATTCCACATTGGTGGTGCGGTATCCCGTGCAGCTTCTGTGTCACAAGTAGAGAGCAAGTCTAACGGTACTGCTGGCTTCACTTCTACCATGCGTTACGTGACCAACTCACGTGGTGAGCAGATCGTGATTTCCCGTAACGGTGAGGTTGTGATTTCTGACGACAATGGCCGTGAGCGTGAGCGTCATAAAGTGCCTTACGGTGCGACGCTGACCATCAATGATGGTAAGACGGTTAAAGCGGGTCAGGCCTTGGCGACTTGGGATCCACATACTCGTCCGATTATTACCGAGTATGCGGGGCGCGTGAAGTTCGAGAACGTTGAAGAAGGCGTCACGGTTGCCAAGCAGGTGGATGAAGTCACTGGCTTGTCCTCACTGGTGGTGATTGATCCTAAACAAAGAGCGGGCTCGACTAAAGGCTTGCGTCCACAGGTGAAATTGCTGGATGCAAATGGTGTGGAAGTGAAAATTGCCGGTACTGAAACGCCGGTAAACGTCACCTTCCAGCTGGGTTGTATCATTACCGTGAAAGATGGTCAGGAAGTTGGTGTGGGTGAAGTGCTGGCACGTATCCCTCAAGAATCCTCCAAAACACGGGATATTACCGGGGGTCTGCCACGTGTGGCTGAGCTGTTCGAAGCACGTTCACCCAAAGATGCCGGCATGCTGGCAGAAGTGACCGGTACTGTGTCATTTGGTAAGGACACCAAGGGTAAGCAGCGTCTGGTCATTACTGACCTGGACGGTATTACCAGCGAGTTCCTGATTGCCAAGGACAAGCACGTGACCGCGCACGATGGTCAAGTGGTCACCAAGGGTGAAACGATTGTCGACGGCCCGGCAGATCCGCAAGACATCTTGCGTCTGCAAGGTCGTGAGGCACTGGCACGTTATATCATTGACGAAGTGCAAGACGTGTATCGTTTGCAGGGCGTGAAGATTAACGACAAGCACATTGAAGTCATTGTGCGTCAGATGTTGCGCCGTGTGAAAGTGCAAGATGCCGGTGATACCAGCTTCATCCCGGGTGAGCAGGTAGAACGTGCAGACTTGTTGACTGAAAACGAACGCGTCATTGCCGAAAACAAACGTCCGGCAACATTCGAGTACGTATTGCTGGGGATTACCAAGGCATCGCTGTCTACGGACTCCTTCATCTCTGCCGCCTCCTTCCAGGAAACGACAAGAGTGTTGACCGAGGCTGCGATCTTGGGCAAACGCGACGATCTGCGTGGCTTGAAAGAAAACGTGATTGTCGGCCGTCTGATTCCAGCCGGTACCGGTTTGGCGTATCACGAGTCTCGCAAGCGTGCAGCAATTGCGTCGTTGACGCCAAATGTCGCTGAGCCTTCAGAAGCGATGTTGGCCGCTGAAGCGATGTTTGCACCAGAAGAAGTGGTTGAAGAAACCGCAACGGACGACAACGCGACCGAGTAATTTTAGGCTTTTCCGGTCGTCAGGCCGGGTAATAAAACAAGGGGTGTTCAAGTGTGAATAATGCTTGACACCCCTTGACTCGTTTATTAAAATGCTGGGTTTCTCAGAATAGCCTTATTGTCTCAATAAGGTGTTATTGTTGATATGCTGCCAGTCCTGAGTTTCCTGCTCAGTTGGTGGATTTTTTAAGGTGAAGAGGTTAAGGCAATGCCAACCATTAATCAGTTAGTACGTAAACCACGCGTTAAAGTGGTAACCAAGAGCAAGGTTCCAGCCCTGGAATCTTGCCCACAAAAGCGTGGTGTATGTACCCGTGTGTACACCACTACTCCTAAAAAGCCAAACTCCGCGTTGCGTAAGGTTGCCAAAGTGCGCCTGACTAACGGTTACGAAGTTATTAGCTACATCGGCGGTGAAGGCCATAACCTGCAAGAGCACTCTGTGGTGCTGATTCGCGGTGGTCGTGTAAAAGACTTGCCAGGTGTGCGTTACCACATGGTGCGCGGTAGCTTGGATACGGCTGGTGTGAAAGATCGTAAACAGTCACGTTCCAAATACGGTGCTAAACGTCCTAAAGAAGCCAAAGCTTAATTTGTTAAGTTGGTTTCGGACATTGGTCCAATTTTTAATAGCGGCTGAAATGCCTTGCAGTGTTGTAGCTAGCAAAATTTAATTGAAAGAGAATAGTTATGCCTAGACGTAGAGAAGTCCCCAAACGTAATATCTTGCCGGATCCAAAATTTGGTAGCCAGGAAGTATCCAAATTCGTAAACGTACTGATGACAGGTGGTAAGAAATCTGTTGCTGAGCGTATTGTTTACGGTGCATTTGATCAAGTAGCCAGCAAGAGTGGCAAAGATCCGCTGGAATTATTCACCACAGCGTTGAACAATCTGCGCCCTATCGTTGAAGTGAAAAGCCGTCGCGTCGGTGGTGCTAACTATCAGGTGCCTGTTGAAGTGCGTCCTAGCCGTCGTAGCGCCTTGGCAATGCGTTGGTTGCGTGATGCAGCGCGCAAGCGTGGCGAAAAGTCCATGGGCTTGCGTCTGGCTGCTGAGTTGCTTGAAGCCTCAGAAGGCCGCGGCGCCGCAATGAAGAAGCGTGAAGAAGTTCATCGTATGGCAGAAGCCAACAAGGCTTTCTCACACTTCCGTTTTTAATTAAACGACCTCGTTCTTTAATAATTAGTTGAATTGATAGCAAAGGTAAAGCATCGTGGCACGTAAAACCCCTATTGAACGCTACCGTAATATTGGTATTTCTGCGCACATTGACGCAGGTAAAACAACCACGACAGAACGTATTCTGTTCTACACTGGTGTGAACCATAAAATTGGTGAGGTGCACGATGGTGCAGCGACCATGGACTGGATGGAGCAAGAGCAGGAGCGTGGGATTACCATTACTTCCGCTGCGACCACCTGTTTCTGGAAAGGCATGGACCTGTCTTTGCCTGAGCATCGATTCAATATTATTGATACCCCTGGGCACGTAGACTTCACGATTGAAGTTGAGCGTTCCATGCGTGTGCTGGATGGCGCCTGCATGGTGTACTGTGCGGTAGGTGGTGTGCAACCACAATCTGAAACTGTTTGGCGTCAGGCCAACAAATACAAAGTGCCTCGCTTGGCCTTTGTGAACAAAATGGACCGTTCTGGTGCCGACTTCTTCAAAGTGGTTGAGCAGATGAAAACGCGTCTGCGCGCAAGCCCAGTGCCTGTGGTGATCCCAATTGGCCGTGAAGATACTTTCACTGGCGTCGTTGATCTCATGAAAATGAAAGCCATCATCTGGGATGAGGCTTCTCAAGGCATGAAATTTACTTACGGTGAGATTCCGGTTGATCTGGTTGAGACTGCTAAAAAATGGCGCGAGCAGATGGTTGAATCTGCGGCTGAAGCCAGCGAAGATCTGATGAACAAATACCTGGAAAACGGTGATCTGGAAGAGAAAGACATCGTGTTTGGTCTGCGTACGCGTACCATTGCGGGTGAAATTCAGCCGATGCTGTGCGGTTCTGCCTTTAAAAACAAAGGCGTGCAACGTATGCTGGATGCGGTGATTCAGTTCCTGCCATCTCCAGTAGATATTCCTGATGTGACCGGTGAAGACGATGATGGCAAACCAGCCAGCCGTAAAGCCGATGACAAAGAAGGGTTCTCTGCACTGGCATTTAAATTGATGACAGACCCGTTTGTCGGTCAGTTGACCTTTATCCGTGTTTACTCTGGTGTGTTGAACAAGGGTGATACCGTGCTCAACTCTGTGAAGGGTAAAAAAGAGCGTATTGGTCGTATCGTGCAGATGCACGCGAATAACCGTGAAGAAGTGGATGAAGTGTTGGCAGGCGACATTGCAGCCTGTATCGGTTTGAAAGAAGTGACCACAGGTGAATCTCTGTGCTCTCCAGACAAGCCTATCATCCTTGAGCGCATGGTATTCCCTGAGCCAGTGATTCACGTGGCTGTTGAGCCAAAAACCAAGAGCGATCAGGAAAAAATGGGCTTGGCCTTGGGTCGTTTGGCACAAGAAGACCCTTCTTTCCGCGTGCGTTCTGACGAAGAGTCTGGCCAGACCATTATTTCCGGTATGGGCGAATTGCACCTGGAAATTCTGGTTGACCGTATGAAGCGTGAATTCAATGTTGAAGCCAACGTAGGTGCGCCACAAGTGGCTTACCGTGAAGCGATCCGTAAAGCGGTTGAGGTTGAAGGTAAATTCGTTAAACAGTCCGGTGGTAAAGGTCAGTACGGTCACGTATGGCTCAAAATGGAGCCAAATGAGGCTGGTAAAGGTTACGAGTTTGTGGATGCCATTAAAGGCGGTACTGTGCCACGTGAATTTATCCCTGCAGTGGATAAAGGGTTGCGTGAAACGATTCCAGCAGGTGTTCTGGCAGGCTTCCCAGTGGTCGACGTAAAAGTGACCTTGTTTGATGGTTCCTACCATGACGTTGACTCGAACGAAAACGCGTTCAAGATGGCTGCTTCTATCGGTTTCAAAGATGGTATGCGTAAAGCAGATCCAGTCTTGCTGGAGCCAATGATGGCGGTTGAAGTTGAGACGCCTGAAGAGTACATGGGTGATGTGATGGGTGACTTGTCATCTCGTCGTGGCATCATTCAGGGCATGGATGATATGCCTGGTGGCGGTAAAGCGATTAAAGCTGAAGTGCCGCTGTCAGAGATGTTTGGTTACTCCACTGTCGTGCGTTCCTTGTCACAAGGTCGTGCAACCTATAGCATGGAATTCAAACATTACGCAGATGCGCCGAAAAACGTTGCTGATGCAATCATCAACAAAAAATAATTGATTTTTAAAGTATTGAATTAAAGGAAAAACATCATGGCAAAAGGCAAATTTGAACGTACCAAGCCACACGTGAACGTTGGTACGATTGGTCACGTTGACCACGGTAAGACAACATTGACAGCTGCGATCACCACAGTGTTGACCAAGAAATTTGGTGGCGAAGCAAAAGCTTACGACCAAATTGACGCGGCACCAGAAGAAAAAGCACGTGGTATTACCATCAACACAGCACACGTTGAGTACGAGACTGCAAGCCGTCACTACGCACACGTTGACTGCCCAGGCCACGCCGACTACGTTAAAAACATGATTACCGGTGCTGCCCAGATGGACGGCGCGATTCTGGTATGTTCAGCAGCTGACGGCCCTATGCCACAAACACGTGAGCACATCCTGTTGGCACGTCAAGTTGGCGTACCATACATCGTTGTGTTCCTGAACAAAGCCGACATGGTTGACGACGCTGAGTTGTTGGAACTGGTTGAAATGGAAGTGCGTGACTTGCTGAGCAAGTATGACTTCCCAGGTGATGACACCCCAATCATCAAAGGTTCTGCTAAATTGGCCCTTGAAGGCGACCAATCAGAAATCGGCGAACCAGCGATCTTCGCATTGGCTGACGCATTGGACAGCTACATCCCAACCCCAGAGCGTGCCATTGACGGTACCTTCCTGATGCCAGTAGAAGACGTATTCTCTATCTCTGGTCGTGGTACTGTAGTAACAGGCCGTGTTGAGCGTGGTATCGTTAAAGTCGGCGACGAAATCGAAATCGTTGGTCTGAAGCCAACCTTGAAAACCACCTGTACTGGTGTTGAAATGTTCCGCAAACTGCTGGACCAAGGTCAAGCGGGTGACAACGTAGGCGTACTGCTGCGCGGTACCAAGCGTGAAGAGGTTGAGCGTGGTCAAGTGCTGGCTAAATCCGGTTCTATCAAACCACACACCAAGTTCACCGCTGAGATCTACGTGTTGGGTAAAGATGAAGGTGGTCGTCATACACCATTCTTCAACGGCTACCGTCCACAGTTCTACTTCCGTACCACTGACGTGACTGGTGCAGTTGAATTGCCAGCAGGTACCGAAATGGTGATGCCAGGTGATAACGTATCTATCACTGTGACATTGATCGCGCCTATCGCGATGGAAGATGGTCTGCGCTTCGCGATTCGTGAAGGTGGTCGTACCGTTGGTGCTGGCGTCGTTGCCAAAATCATCGAGTAATTCTTTTTATGAGCGGCAGGAGTATCCTGCCGCTTTTTGCTCTTTTTAAGGAAAAAACATGGCAGCTCAAAAAATTCGTATCCGTCTGAAAGCATTTGACTATCGTTTGATCGACCAATCTGCTTTGGAAATTGTGGATACTGCGAAACGTACTGGTGCAGTTGTAAAAGGTCCAGTGCCATTGCCAACACGTATCGAACGCTTTGACATTCTGCGTTCCCCACACGTGAACAAAACCTCCCGTGACCAGTTTGAAATCCGTACCCATCAGCGTTTGATGGATATCGTTGATCCTACAGACAAGACTGTAGATGCATTGATGAAATTGGATTTGCCAGCTGGCGTAGATGTAGAAATCAAGCTTTAATTTTTAAAGTTGTCATTAGAAATAACCTTTTCGAAAGAAAAGGTTATTGTCAAATCAAGAATAGTTCGGTATAATCCGCGCTCTTCGGTGGACGGTCAATTGTAATCGTTCACTTTAACTATTATAAGGAACTGATCATGAGCTTAGGGCTTATTGGTCGCAAGGTGGGCATGACCCGCATTTTTACAGAAGAAGGCGCAAGCGTTCCTGTGACAGTGCTGGAAGTGATTCCTAACCGCGTGACACAAGTAAAGACAGTCGCAACTGATGGTTATACTGGCCTTCAGGTTGCTTATGGTGAGCGTCGTGCTAGCCGTATCAACAAAGCGTTGACTGGTCATTATGCCAAGGCTGGCGTTGCTGCCGGTGCTGGTATTAAAGAATTCAATGTGGCTGAAGATGTATTGGCTAACTTCCAGGTGGGTGGCAATGTCACTGTAGACATTTTCTCCGTTGGTCAGTTGGTTGATGTGACGGGTACTTCCATCGGTAAAGGTTTTGCCGGTGCGATCAAGCGTCACAACTTCTCCTCTAACCGTGCATCTCACGGTAACTCACGTTCGCACAATGTACCGGGTTCTATCGGTATGGCGCAGGATCCAGGTCGAGTATTCCCTGGTAAGCGCATGCCTGGTCATTTGGGGGATGCTAAAGTCACAACCCAAAACCTGGAAATCGTCCGTGTAGACGTAGAGCGTAACCTGTTGTTGATTAAAGGTTCCGTGCCTGGCTCCAAAGGTGGCAATGTCGTTGTACGTCCAGCCATCAAAGCGAAAGGGGCTAAATAATGGAACTGAAACTTATCGATCAAAACGGCAAGGTTGCTAAAAAAGGCGTAGATGCCTCTGATGTGACGTTCGGTCGTGAATTTAATGAGTCATTGGTGCATGAGGTGGTGGTTGCTTATATGGCAAATGCCCGTACTGCAACCCGTGCTCAAAAAACACGTGCTACTGTTGCTCACACGACACACAAGCCATATGCACAAAAAGGTACTGGTAACGCCCGTGCCGGTATGGCATCCAGCCCGATTTGGCGTGGAGGCGGTCGTGCATTCCCAAATAGCCCTAACGAAAACTATAGCCACAAGGTGAACCGTAAGGCTTACCGTGCTGGTATGCAGACGATTTTGTCTGAACTGGTGCGTCAGGACCGTTTGAAAGTGGTAGACAGTTTCACTGTTGATACGCCAAAAACTAAACAATTCGTACAGAAAATCAATGCTCTGGGCATCGATGGCGGTGTTTTGCTGTTGACTGATGGTTTTGATGAGAATTTGTACTTGTCTTCCCGTAACCTGCCAAACGTATTGGTGGTTGAAGCGCAATATGCTGACCCAGTAAGTCTGGTGCGTTTCCCTAACGTTTTGGTCACAGCCGGTGCTGTGAAGAAACTTGAGGAGATCTTGGCATGATTACCGCAGCTACAAAAACACAAGATCGTTTGTTGCAAGTGATTTTGGCTCCACAAATTACTGAAAAAGCAACATTCATTGCTGACAAGCATCAGCAAATTGCTTTTAAAGTGCGTACTGATGCGACCAAGCCAGAAATTAAGGCGGCTGTTGAATTGGTGTTCAAGGTCGAAGTCGCTTCTGTGTCTGTGATTAATGTCGCAGGTAAAGTGAAGCGCGCTGGTCGTCGCATGGGTAAGCGTAGTGACTGGAAAAAAGCTTATGTGAGCTTGAAGCCAGGTCAAGAAATTAACTTCGCAGCTGGCGAATAAGGAGAGAAGACATGGCATTAGTTAAAGTCAAACCAACTTCCCCCGGTCGTCGCGGTGTATTGAAAGTCATTACACCAGATTTGCATAAAGGCAAGCCTTACGCGCCGCTGTTGGAAAGTCAAAGCAAGAACGCAGGTCGTAACAATAACGGCCGTATTACCACTCGTCATCAAGGTGGTGGTCATAAGCAGCATTACCGTATTGTCGACTTCCGTCGCAACAAAGATGGTATTCCTGCAACTGTTGAGCGTATCGAATACGATCCAAACCGTACAGCAAACATTGCTTTGTTGTGCTACGCGGATGGTGAGCGTCGTTACATCATTGCGCCACGTGGCATCGCTGCCGGTGCGCAACTGTTGAGCGGCTCTGAAGCGCCTATCCGTGCTGGTAATGCTTTGCCACTGCGCAATATTCCAGTTGGTAGCACGATTCACTGCATCGAGATTCAGCCAGGTAAAGGTGCCCAAATCGCCCGTTCAGCCGGTACTTCTGTACAGCTGTTGGCACGTGAAGGTTCTTATGCTCAGTTACGTTTGCGCTCTGGTGAAGTTCGCCGTGTGCACGTGGATTGCAAGGCAACCCTGGGTGAAGTGGGTAACGAAGAGCATTCATTGCGCTCTATCGGTAAAGCTGGTGCGATGCGTTGGCGTGGTATCCGTCCAACCGTACGTGGTGTGGTGATGAACCCGGTTGATCACCCGCACGGTGGTGGTGAAGGCCGTACTGCTGCCGGTATGAACCCTGTGTCACCATGGGGTCAGAAAACTAAGGGTTATCGTACTCGTAAGAATAAGCGTACCGATAACATGCGCGTAAGTCGTCGTCCGAGAAATGTAAGGTAATCGCTATGGCACGTTCTATTAAAAAAGGTCCATTTGTGGATGCACATTTGGCGAAGAAAGTCGAAACCGCTGTTGCGGGTCGCGATCGCAAACCAATCAAAACTTGGTCACGTCGCTCGACAGTTTTGCCAAATTTCATTGGTTTAACCATCGCAGTGCACAACGGCAGGCAGCATGTGCCTGTGTTGATTTCTGAAAACATGGTTGGTCACAAGCTCGGTGAATTTGCGTTGACACGCACATTCAAGGGTCACGCGGCTGATAAAAAAGCGAAGAAGTAAGGGGCTGATAATGCAAGTGACTGCAGTTTTAAAAGGCGTACACCTTTCTCCGCAAAAAGCGCGTTTGGTGGCTGACCTTGTGCGTGGCAAAAAAGTTGATCAAGCACTGAATATCCTGGCATTCACGCCCAAGCGTGGTGCTGAGATCATCAAAAAAGTGGTTGAGTCAGCCATTGCTAACGCTGAACATAACAATGGTGCTGATATCGATACGTTGAAGGTGACTTCAATTTATGTCGATAAAGGCTTGGTGATGAAGCGTATCCGTGCACGTGCAAAAGGTCGCGCTGGTCGTATTACGAAGCCAACCTGTCATATTCATGTGACAGTCGGTGACTCAAAGGAATAATATGGGACAGAAAATTCATCCAATTGGGTTCCGTTTGAGCGTTCAGAAAAACTGGGCCTCACGTTGGTACTCTAACAGCCAGAACTTCCCTGCGATGTTGCAAGGCGACATCAAAGTGCGTGAGTTCTTGAACAAGAAACTGGCAAGCGCTGCTGTAAGCAAAATTATTATCGAGCGTCCGGCTAAAAACGCAAAAATTACAATTCACAGTGCCCGTCCAGGTGTTGTGATTGGTAAAAAAGGTGAAGACATCGAGTCTTTACGTTCTACTCTGCAAGGGTTGATGGGCGTGCCTGTTCACCTGAACATTGAAGAAGTGCGTAAGCCAGAGTTAGATGCTACATTGATCGCACAGTCGATTGCTCAGCAATTGGAAAAGCGTGTGATGTTCCGTCGTGCCATGAAACGCGCCATGCAAAATGCAATGCGTTTGGGTGCACAAGGCATCAAGATTATGAGTTCCGGTCGTTTGAACGGTATCGAAATTGCACGTACAGAGTGGTATCGCGAAGGTCGTGTGCCTCTCCATACACTGCGTGCTGATATCGACTATGGTGTGGCAGAAGCTTCTACCACCTACGGTATTATCGGGATTAAAGTTTGGGTATTCAAAGGCGAGATTTTCGGTGACAACGCTGCTGCTAATGCTGCGGTTGCCGATGCTGAGCCAGAGAAAAAAGTAAGAAAGCCGAGGGCTAAAGATGCTGCAACCAGCTAGACAGAAATACCGCAAGATGCAAAAGGGTCGTAATAAAGGCATTGCGACTACTGGTAACAAGGTAAGCTTTGGTGAATTTGGTTTAAAAGCGATTGGTCGTGGTCGTTTGACCGCACGCCAGATTGAAGCTGCCCGTCGTGTGATGACTCGTCACATTAAACGTGGTGGTCGCGTTTGGATCCGTGTGTTTCCTGACCAACCAATCTCTAAAAAACCAGCTGAAGTGCGTATGGGTAATGGTAAAGGTAGTGTTGATTACTACATCGCTCAAATTCAGCCAGGCAAAATGTTGTACGAGATGGATGGCGTGAGCGAAGAGTTGGCTCGCGAAGCTTTCAAATTGGCTGCTGCTAAGTTGCCAATTGAAACTACATTCATGACCCGTCAAATTGGCAGTTAAGGAGTAGTTAAATGAAAGCTTCAGAATTCAGAGCAAAATCGGCAGATGAGCTCAATAACGAGTTGGTAGAGTTGCGTCGTGCGCAGTTTTCATTGCGTATGCAATTGGCGACTCAACAATTGAACAAAGTGGATCAGCTGGCTAAAGTGCGCAAAGATGTTGCTCGCGTCAAGACCGTGCTGGCTGAGAAGGCGAAACAGGCATGATGACTGAAAAAGCGAAAGTTGTACGCAGTTTGACTGGCCGCGTCGTAAGCAACAAGATGGATAAAACCGTGACTGTGCTTGTCGAGCGTAAAGTGAAACACCCTTTGATTGGTAAAGTGGTTGTGAAATCGAACAAGTTCCATGCACATGATGAAAACAATGCATGTAACGAAGGCGATGTTGTGACGATCACAGAAACCCGCCCATACTCCAAGACCAAAACTTGGATCGTAAGCAAAATCGAAGCTAAATAAGGCTTCAAATATATAAAACCGGAAAAACGCTTGTCATAAGCGTTTTTTTGGTTGTATAATGTTGGACTTTTCGGTGCCCGCCTTAGTTGGCATGTAGCTGGCACCCCAATACTGACCGTGGTCTATTGGCCTTAACGTGTTTTTTGGGCGCAAGTTCAAAAAGCGGGCGGCTGGTAGTGGTTATAACGGATTAAGTTGGAGATTATTTCTCATGATTCAAATGCAATCTCGGCTGGAAGTGGCCGACAACACTGGTGCGCGTTCCGTTCAGTGTATCAAAGTCTTGGGTGGTTCCAAGCGTCGTTACGCCAGCATTGGCGACATCATCAAGGTCAGCGTGAAAGATGCTGCGCCGCGTGGTCGCGTCAAGAAAGGTGAAATCTACAACGCTGTGGTTGTGCGCACTGCTAAAGGTGTTCGCCGTCCAGATGGTTCGTTAGTTAAATTTGATGCCAATGCTGCAGTGTTGTTGAACAACAAGCTGGAGCCGATTGGTACACGTATTTTTGGCCCTGTGACACGTGAATTGCGTAGTGAGCGCTTCATGAAGATTGTTTCACTGGCGCCTGAAGTGTTGTAAGGCTTGGAGACAATCAAATGAGCAAAATTCGCAAAGGTGACCAGGTCATTTTGAATACAGGTAAAGATGCAGGCAAAACAGGTACTGTTTTGAGCGTCTTGCCAAGCGGCCATGTAGTGGTTGAAGGTTTGAATGTAGTGAAAAAACACACTCGTCCTAACCCCATGCGTGGTATCACTGGTGGCATCATCAGCAAGGAAATGCCGGTTGACGGCTCCAATGTGGCGATTTACAACGCTGCAACACAAAAAGCTGATCGTGTTGGTTTTAAGGTACTGGAAGATGGTCGCAAGATTCGTGTATTCAAATCTAGCGGCGAGTCTATCGACGCATAGGAATAAATATGGCACGTTTAAAACAGTATTATAACGATACAGTAGTGGCCAAATTGACAGAACAATTTGGTTATACCTCTCCAATGCAGGTGCCTCGTATCGAAAAAATTACCCTGAACATGGGTGTGGGCGAAGCCGTTGCTGACAAGAAAGTCATGGAAAATGCGGTGTCTGATATGCAGAAAATTGCCGGTCAGAAACCTATTGTGACCAAGGCTAAAAAGTCTGTGGCTGCATTTAAAATCCGTGATGACTATCCTGTTGGTTGTAAAGTAACTCTGCGTCGTGAGCGCATGTATGAGTTTCTGGATCGCCTGATCACTGTGGCTATTCCACGTATCCGTGACTTCCGTGGTATTTCCGGCAAATCATTTGATGGCCGTGGTAACTACAACATGGGTGTAAAAGAGCAGATCATTTTCCCGGAAATCGAGTACGACAAGATCGATGCGCTGCGCGGGATGAATATCACAATTACCACAACAGCAAAAACAGACGAAGAAGCGAAAGCTCTTTTGGCTGCGTTTAGTTTCCCTTTCAGAGGTTAAGTCATGGCAAAAGTATGTATGACAGAGCGCGAGCAAAAGCGTCGCGAAACCGTTAAAAAATTTGCAGCTAAACGAGCTGAATTGGTTGCTACTGTGAATGACCAGTCTGCCAGTGTTGAAGATCGCATGGCTGCACGTTTGAAATTGCAAAGTTTGCCACGTAATTCCAGTCCTGTTCGCACACGTAATCGTTGTGCTTTGACTGGTCGTCCACGTGGTGTGTTTAGTAAATTTGGTATCGCACGTAACGAGTTGCGTAAATTGATGATGGCTGGTCACGTACCAGGTGTCACCAAGGCCAGCTGGTAACGGAGGAATAGAACATGAGTATGAGTGATCCGATTGCCGATATGTTGACCCGTATTCGTAACGCGCAACGTACGAATAAAACAACCGTTTCAATGCCTGCTTCCAAGTTGAAGGGTGCAATTGCAAATGTGTTGAAAGATGAAGGTTATATCGACGATTTCAACGTTCAAAACAATGACGGTAAGCCAGTTTTGAACATTAGCCTGAAATATTACGCAGGTCGTCCAGTGATTGAGAAGATCGAGCGCGTATCCAAGCCAGGTTTGCGTGTTTATAAAGGTAGCGAAAATCTGCCTAAAGTAATGAACGGTTTGGGTGTGACGATTGTTTCAACATCCAAAGGCGTGATGACCGATCGTAAAGCACAAGCTGCCGGTATTGGTGGCGAAGTTCTGTGCATCGTGGCCTAAGGAGAATCAATATGTCACGTGTTGCTAAAAATCCGATTGCAATTCCTGCGAAAGTAGAAGTTGTAATCTCAGCCTCAGAAGTCGCGGTGAGCGGCCCTTTGGGTAAGTTGACTCAAGCGTTGTCTGCTGATATTTCAGTGGTTCGCGAAGGTGAGCAGTTGTTGGTTCAAACGAATGGTGAAACACAGCATGCAAGAGCGATGTCAGGTACAACCCGCGCATTGCTGGCCAATATGGTGCAAGGTGTTTCTGCCGGGTTTACCCGTAAGCTGTCACTGATCGGTGTGGGTTACAAAGCCAATGCTCAGGGTTCTACCTTGAACCTGGAGTTGGGCTACTCCCACCCAATCAACCATAAAATGCCTGAAGGCGTGACTGTACAGACACCTACTCCTACTGAAGTAGTGTTGACAGGCGCCAACAAGCAAGTGGTTGGTCAAGTGGCTGCTCAAATTCGTGCTTACCGTGCACCAGAGCCTTATAAAGGTAAAGGTGTTCGTTATGCGGACGAAGTGGTGGTCATCAAAGAGACCAAGAAAAAATAAGTAAGACACTTGTAGGTTACAGCTCCTAATTAGAAGCTCGCCTGAACAGTGATTCAACATTAAAGGTAAATTCAATGAAAAACGTAAATAACCGCTTGCGCAGAGCACGTAAAACCCGTGCCAAAATCGCCGAGTTGAAAGTGACACGTTTGAGTGTACATCGCACCAACACCAATATCTACGCACAGATTATTGCTGAAACTGGCGATCGCGTGTTGGCGAGTGCATCCACCGTTGAGGCTGAAGTGCGTCAACAACTGAAAAATGGCGGCAACATCGAAGCTGCAACCCTGATTGGTAAGCGTATTGCTGAAAAAGCAGCAAAAGCAGGTATTACCACTGTTGCATTTGATCGTTCAGGCTACAAGTATCACGGTCGTATCAAGGCTTTGGCTGACGCTGCCCGTGAATCTGGTCTCAAATTCTAAGGGTGAGATAAAGAATGGCTAAAGATATTGAACAACAGCAGCAAACTGACGGTTTGCGCGAAAAGATGATTACCGTTAACCGTGTAAGTAAAACGGTTAAAGGTGGTCGCATCATGAGCTTCGCTGCGCTGACCGTGGTTGGTGATGGTGATGGCGCCGTTGGTATGGGTAAAGGTAAAGCACGTGAAGTGCCTGTGGCTGTACAAAAAGCCATGGACGAAGCCCGTCGCAGTATGGTTAAAGTGAACCTGAACAATGGCACATTGCACCATGCAGTGACCGGTGTTCACGGTGCCGCTAAAGTGCTGATTCAGCCAGCTTCTGAAGGTACCGGTATTATTGCTGGTGGCGCAATGCGTGCGATCTTCGAAGTAATGGGTGTGACTAACGTCGTTGCAAAGAGTATTGGTTCAACCAATCCTTACAACCTGGTTCGCGCGACCTTGAATGGTCTGGCATCCATGAATACACCGGCTGAAATCGCCGCTAAACGTGGTAAGACCGTAGAAGAAATCAGAGGTTAATCATGGCTAAAGCAAAAAAAGAAAGCGCTACTTTGAAAGTGACGCTGGTAAGAAGTTTGATTGGTCGTATTGAAGCACACAAAGCTACTGTTCGTGGCTTGGGTTTGCGTCGTATGCACCACACTGTAGAAGTGCAGGACACTCCTGAAATTCGCGGCATGATCAACGCTGTGAGTTATCTTTTGAAGGTTGAATAATCATGCAATTAAACACGATTAAGCCTGCTGCAGGCGCAAAAAAAGCACCTCGTCGTTTAGGTCGTGGGATTGGTTCTGGCTTGGGTAAAACTGGTGGCCGTGGTCACAAAGGTCAAAAATCCCGTGCTGGCGGTTTCCATAAAGTAGGTTTTGAAGGCGGTCAAATGCCTTTGCAACGTCGCTTGCCTAAACGTGGTTTTAACTCCCTGACTCATGCAGACACCGCACGTATTCGTACTAGCGAGTTGGCTTTGGTTGATGCTGAGGTGGTTGATATCTTGGCATTGAAAGCAGCGAAATTGGTTCCAGCTGCTGTGAAGGCAGTGAAAGTCTATCTGTCTGGTGAAGTTTCAGCCAAGGTGCAAGTGCAAGGGTTGTTGTTGACCAAAGGTGCTAAGGCAGCCATTGAAGCAGCTGGCGGCAAAGTGCTGGAAGTATAAACGTAGTCAAAAGAGAGTATCAGCTTGGCACAGGATAATATCTTAAGTTCCGTTGGCAAACTTGGCGAATTAAAAAGCCGTTTGTGGTTCTTGTTGGGTGCATTGGTGGTTTACCGCCTCGGTGCACATATTCCAGTGCCAGGCATTGATCCTACGGTGTTGAAGCAGTTGTTCGACACGCAGAAAGATGGCATTTTGGGCATGTTTAACATGTTCTCCGGTGGGGCGCTGTCGCGTTTTACCGTATTTGCCTTGGGGATCATGCCCTACATTTCTGCGTCGATTATTATGCAGTTGCTCACGGTGGTTTCACCACAGTTGGAGCAGCTGAAAAAAGAAGGTGAAGCTGGTAGACGCCAGATCACGAAGTACACGCGTTACGGCACGGTATTGTTAGCGACTTTCCAGGCGCTGGGTATTGCGATCGCACTTGAAGGTCAGGCTGGTCTGGTATTGGATCCTGGCTTTGCTTTCCGCATCACTGCAGTTACCACACTGGTGGCCGGGACGATGTTCCTGATGTGGTTGGGTGAGCAGATTACCGAGCGTGGCATTGGTAATGGTATTTCTATCATTATTTTTGCCGGGATTGTAGCGGGCTTGCCGCATGCAATTGGTAGCACCTTGGATTTGGCTAAAACAGGCGCATTCTCTATTCCATTAGTGATGTTCCTGTTTGTGGCAGTGATTTTAGTGACAGCGCTGGTGGTTTTTGTTGAGCGCGGTCAACGCAAAATCACAGTGAATTACGCAAAGCGTCAGGTTGGTAACCGCATTTACGGCGGTCAATCGACGCATTTGCCTTTGAAGCTAAATATGTCTGGTGTGATTCCACCGATTTTTGCTTCAAGTATTATTTTATTCCCGGCTACTTTAGCTGGTTGGTTTGGTAGCAGTGAGCACATGTATTGGCTCAAGGACGTCAGTGCAAAACTGTCGCCTGGTCAGCCCTTATATATCTTGTTGTTTGCTGCAGCGATTTTGTTTTTTGCTTTTTTCTACACGGCATTGGTGTTCAATCCCAAGGAAACTGCAGATAACCTGAAGAAGAGTGGCGCATTTGTGCCAGGTATTCGCCCAGGTGAGCAAACCGCAAAATATATTGACCGCATCATGGGTCGTTTGACATTGATTGGTGCGCTGTACATTACGCTGGTTTGTTTATTGCCAGAGTTTTTAGTGTTGAAATTTAATACCCCGTTCTATTTTGGTGGAACTTCATTGTTGATTATCGTTGTTGTGACGATGGACTTTATGACGCAGGTGCAATCTCATCTGATGTCGCAACAGTATGAAGGCTTGCTGAAAAAGGCAAACTTTAAGGGGACGGGTAAGTAGAAGATGGCAAAAGAGGATCGCATTGAGATGCAGGGGGAGATTGTTGAAAATCTCCCGAATGCAACTTTTAAAGTGAAACTGGAAAATGGTCATACAGTACTTGGTTACATTTCAGGCAAAATGCGTATGCATTACATCCGTATTCTGCCAGGTGACAAAGTCACGGTTGAGATGACCCCTTATGATTTAACCCGTGCGCGAATTACATTCCGCGCAAAGTAAGTGAATTAATTAAAGGAAAGTAAGATGAGAGTTCGCGCATCAGTTAAAACATTATGCCGTAACTGTAAAGTCGTAAGACGTCGCGGTGTTGTTCGCATTATTTGTACTGACCCACGTCATAAACAACGTCAAGGTTAATGGTAAACAATTGCTTGTGAGAGCATAGTGAAGCTGATATAATATGCGGCTTTTCTTTTCTACGCACAAGTTTGATCGTGAAAAACGATTGATTATTGGAGTTTAAGTATGGCTCGTATTGCCGGGGTAAATATCCCAAACCACAAACATGCAGAAATTGCGTTGACCTCTATTTATGGTATTGGTCGCGATACTGCGCAGAAGATCTGTGCTGCAGCTGGTGTTTTAACTACTGTAAAGGTTAAAGACTTGAGCGATGCAGAAGTAGAGAAGCTGCGTGACGAAGTGGCTAAATACACTGTAGAAGGTGATTTGCGTCGTGAAGTGACCATGAATATCAAACGTTTGATGGACTTGGGTTGCTACCGCGGTATTCGCCATCGTCGTGGTTTGCCAGTGCGCGGTCAGCGTACCAAAACCAATGCGCGTACACGCAAAGGTCCGGTTAAAGCGATCAAACAAGCTAAATAATCTTTATTGAACAAAAGTAAATATTAAGGACAGTACAACATGGCAAAAGCTAATGTACGCGTTAGAAAAAAAGTTAAAAAGAATATTGCCGAGGGTATTGCCCACGTGCACGCTTCTTTTAACAACACGATTATCACGATTACCGATCGTCAAGGCAATGCATTGTCATGGGCTACTTCCGGTGGTCAAGGTTTTAAAGGTTCACGTAAGAGTACTCCATTTGCTGCTCAGGTAGCTTCTGAGGTGGCTGGTAAAGCCGCTCAGGAGTCTGGTGTGAAGAATCTGGAAGTGCGTATTAAAGGGCCAGGTCCAGGTCGTGAATCTGCTGTGCGTGCGTTGAATGCTGCTGGTTTCAAAATCACTAGCATTACGGATGTGACCCCGGTACCTCATAACGGTTGCCGTCCACCGAAAAAACGCAGAATTTAATTCATTTCGCTGTCACAGATTAGCGAATCGATTACTGGAGAACTATTTTGGCTAGAAATTTAGACCCTAAATGCCGTCAATGCCGTCGTGAAGGTGAAAAGCTGTTTCTGAAAGCAGAAAAATGCTTTACAGACAAATGCGCGATCGAAAAGCGCAACTTCGCACCAGGTCAGCATGGTCAACGCCGTAACTCACGTTTGTCAGACTATGGTGTCCAACTGCGTGAGAAACAAAAAGTACGTCGTATCTACGGCGTATTGGAAGGTCAATTCCGTACTTACTACGCGGAAGCTGACCGTCAAAAAGGCATTACTGGTGAGAGCCTGTTGCAGTTGCTGGAGTCCCGTTTGGACAACGTTGCATACCGCATGGGTTTGGCTGGTTCTCGCTCAGAAGCACGTCAAGTGGTCCGTCATAACGCTATTTTGGTTAACGGCAAGCGCGTAAACGTTCCTTCCTATCAAGTGAAGGCTGGTGATGTGATTTCTGTGGCTGATAAAGCAAAAACACAATTGCGTATTAAAGCAGCTGTTGAAGCAGCTGAGCAGCGTGGTTTCCCTGAGTGGTTGGAAGTCGACGTCAAAGCATTGTCTGGTAAGTTTAAGGCTAAACCTCAGCGTGATGAGTTGCCTGCTACCATCAATGAATCATTGATCGTTGAATTGTATTCTAAGTAATCGCTTAGTCTAGGCTAAGGTTTATTTTTTAATACCCAATTACTTCAAGGAATTGTATGCAAAATAACCCTACAGATTATTTGAAGCCACGTGTTGTTGACGTTGAAGTGATAACGCCACTCCGCGCACGTGTGACTTTGGAGCCAATGGAACGTGGCTTTGGCTATACCTTGGGTAATGCGTTAAGAAGAGTCTTGCTCTCTTCCATTCCGGGTTTTGCCATTACTGAAGTAAAAATTGATGGTGTCGTACATGAGTACTCCACTATCGAAGGTGTGCAAGAAGATGTTGTTGATATCTTGCTCAACCTCAAAGGTGTTGCTTTAAAACTGCACAACAAAACTGAAACCATTCTGGTTTTGAGCAAAAGCGGTGAAGGGATTGTGACAGCGGGTGATTTTGAAGTGGGTCATGATGCTGAGATTGTGAACCCAAATCATATCCTTGCTAACATCACTAAAGGCGGTAAGCTGAACCTGGAAGTGAAAGTTGAAATGGGTCGTGGTTATCAACCTGTCCCAGCGCGTCAAAAAGCCAACGATGAAGACCGTGTGTTGGGCTTCATGATGGTGGATGCGTCTTTCAGCCCGATCAACAAAGTCAGCTATCATGTTGAAAGTGCCCGTGTTGAGCAGCGTACTGACCTCGACAAGCTGATTATGGATGTGGAAACCAACGGTATCATCGAGCCTGAGCAGGCGATTCGTGATGCTGCACGTATCCTGATTGGTCAGTTGTCTGTATTTGCGAACCTGGAAGGTGCTTCTGCTGACGTTGAAGTGAAAGCAGCTCCACAGGTAGATCCTATCCTGTTGCGTCCAGTAGATGATCTGGAATTGACAGTACGTTCTGCCAACTGCCTCAAAGCAGAAAACATTTTCTACATTGGTGATCTGATTCAGCGTACTGAAAACGAATTGCTGAAGGCGCCTAACCTGGGTAGAAAATCATTGAATGAAATTAAAGATGTGTTGGCCTCCAAAGGCTTAACACTGGGAATGAAGCTGGAAAACTGGCCACCTGTTGGCTTGGAAAAAGCTTAATTTCTAATAAGATAAATACTTAAGGAAATTACTATGCGTCACGGTAATAGCAATCGTAAATTGAACAGAACCAGCAGCCACCGTGCTGCCATGTTCCGCAACATGGTGACCTCTTTGCTGCGTCACGAAGTGATCAAAACAACTTTGCCAAAAGCAAAAGAGCTGCGTAAGTACGCTGAGCCTCTGATCACTTTAGGTAAAACACCTACACTGGCAAACCGTCGTTTGGCGTTCAGCCGTCTGCGTGACCGTGACATCGTTGGTAAACTGTTCGGTGAACTGGGTCCACGTTACAATGCACGCAATGGTGGTTATCTGCGTATTCTGAAATGTGGTTTCCGCAACGGTGACAATGCGCCTATGGCGTTTGTTGAGTTGGTAGGCCGTCCAGAAGTTGCAGAAGCACCAGCTGCAGAGTAAGTTCTGACGCATCAATAAAAAAGCCAGCAATCGCTGGCTTTTTTATTTGGTACGATGCGATAACAGCCATTGACTGACTTGTTCGCTATTAAAAGGCCAAGCCAGTATATTCTCCTGATCTGACGTGTTTTCTAACAATACTGGAATGCTGATTTGATAGCGTTCTAGCAATTTTTCATCTTCAATAATGTCTACGTATTGGTAAGGCAGTTTTAAGGCCTGCAAAATACGCTCTGCATCCTCACAGAGATGGCACCCAACGGTGCCAAATAATATCAATGGCTTTTGCATAAAAGTCTAGGTAGTGTCATCAACGCTTTGTACAATAATACCTGCAAAAAATAACGGCTGCTCAATATTGGATCCTGCATGACAGAAATTCACGAACATGATGAAAAAGTAATTGAAGGCAAAGAAAGCCTCAGTGAGACTTTGCAGCAAGTGATCCATTTATTGGGTAAACACAAGCTGGTTGAGCATGTTGTGCATAGGCAGGATATGCCGAATCATGATCTGGTTGAGACGCTGGTACACAAGCAGAATTTAAATGTGCTGCAGCACAAATTGGATCAGCTACATCCGGCCGACGTTGCCTATATCTTGGAATCGCTGCCATTAGACGATCGTTTAATGGTTTGGGACCTGGTAAAAGCAGAACGTGATGGCGAGATTTTGCTCGAAGTATCCGATGCGGTGCGCCAGACGCTGATTGCTGACATGGATAGCGAAGAGTTGCTCGCCGCCGCCGAGCAGCTTGATACCGATGAGTTGGCTGATCTTGCGCCTGATTTACCTAAAGATGTATTGCAGGACTTGCTGTATAGCCTGGATACACAGCATCGTGAGCGTTTGCAGTCTGCGCTGTCTTATCCTGATGATACGGTCGGTTCGATCATGGATTTTGATATTGTGACCATTCGGGACGATATCACGCTGGAAGTGGTCTTGCGCTATCTCCGCAGGTTACCTAAGTTTCCCGACCATACCGACAAGTTGTTTGTCATTAATCGCGATGACATCCTGCAAGGGGTGTTGCCACTCAAGCGTATTATTCTGAATGATCCGGAGACCAAAGTCGGCGATATCATGTCTACCGATGCTGTGGTGTTTCACCCTGAGGATATGGCGGACCAGGCGGCGATGGCGTTTGAACGTTATGACCTGGTGACTGCCCCGGTGGTAGATAATAATCGCAAGCTGGTCGGCAGGATTACCGTGGATACGGTGATGGATATCATTCGTGAAGAGGCAGAGGCGGATATGCTGTCTTTGGCTGGTTTGCGCGAAGAAGAAGACTTCTTTGCTTCTATCTGGAAGTCGGTGCAAAACCGTTGGGCGTGGTTGGCAATTAACTTGGTGACGGCGCTGGTTGCTTCCCGAGTCATTGGCTTGTTTGAGGGTAGTATTGAGCGAATTGTTGCGTTGGCTGCACTGATGCCGATTGTTGCCGGCATAGGCGGCAATTCCGGCAACCAAACCACCACCATGATTGTACGCGGTCTGGCTTTGGGGCAGATTTCTGGCTATCACATGAAGTCTCTGTTGCAAAAAGAGATGGGCGTGGCTTTGCTGAATGGCTTAATCTGGGGCAGTGTGCTCGGCCTGATCGCTTTTTGGCTCTATCATAGCGCGGCCTTGGGGCTGGTCATGATGTCAGCGATGACTCTTAATTTGTTGTTGGCGGCCATTATTGGCGTCACCATTCCTTTGGTGATGAATAAACTGGATCGTGACCCCGCCGTGGGATCCAGCGTCCTCATTACGGCAATCACCGACAGCGGCGGCTTTATGATTTTTCTCGGCCTGGCCACCATCTTCTTGTTATAAGCGGTAATACATGGATAGCGATATTGATATTCTCTGGAAAGAAATTGCGCACGACCTGAGCTCGGTGTCGGCGTTATGGCAATTATTCATCATTGGTGCCGTGCTTGCTGTCAGCGGGCTGTTAAATCTGCACTTACGCAAGCAAATTGCGGCAGGGCGCGTAAACATCGTGTACAAAATACTACTGGGCGGAATTGAGCGGCTGTTTTTTCCTCTGGTCGCATTTTTAATGTTACTGATTACCCGGCTCAGCCTGGAGCATTGGATGCATGTGGGGCTGATCAAGCTGTCAGTGCGCATGCTGCTGGCGATGGTGGTGATTCGCAGTTTTGTTTATGTATTGCGTTATGTCTTTTCACCTGGCGCCTGGCTGCATTCGTTTGAGCGCGTGATCGCCTGGTGTGTCTGGGTCATTGTTGCTTTGCATATCAGCGGTTTTCTCGATCCGGCATTGCAGGTTCTCGAAGACGTGAAATTCACTGTCGGCAAGCAGAAGCTGAACCTGTTGTTGCTGCTTCAAGGCAGTCTGACCATCATCATTACCATGCTGGTGGCATTGTGGCTGAGCCGCATTATTGAGATGCGCTTGATGGCTGCTACCAATATCAATGGCAACTGGCGCGTGATTATGGTCAAGTTGGTGCGCATGGTGGCGATTGTGATTGCCTTGCTGATGTCCATGGCGGCGGTGGGCATAGATGTCACCATGTTGTCCGTCTTTGGCGGCGCGCTCGGTGTTGGGTTGGGGTTTGGCTTACAAAAGATCGCCAGTAACTACGTGAGCGGCTTTATCATTTTGATGGATAAGTCTCTGCACATGGGTGACCTGATTACCATTGGGGAGCATCATGGTATTGTGCAAGAGTTGCGCTCTCGTTACATGATCCTGCAGAAGCCCGATTCGACAGAAATCATCATTCCTAACGAGAAGATGATTACGGATGTGGTAATCAATCATACCTCTGCAGTACATACAGCCAAGGTGCCTATTCCTATTCAGATCTCCTATGAAAGCGATCTTGATCTGGCAATACAGTTATTAAAAGAAATCGGCAGAACACATGAGCGCACCATACAGCATGATACGGCGGTAGATGTGACAATCAAGTCATTTGGTCAGAACGGCATTGATTTAGTATTGGCGGTTTGGGTTCCAAATCCTGAGGAAGGGACAGCCAAATTACAAAGTGACATTTATTATGAGATTTGGCGGCGCTTTAAAGCCAATAATATTCGGATTCCATATCCACAGCAGGAGGTCCGTATTATTTCCTCTTCAAACGCTGTTAATGGCGATGAATAAACTATGAATCACGGCCAATAAAAAAGCCTGCATATGCAGGCTTTTTTATTAAACATTTGAAACTAAAATTATTTTAATTTAGTTTCTTTGTACATGACATGCTTGCGAGCAACTGGATCAAATTTTTTGATCTCCATTTTCTCTGGCATGGTACGTTTGTTTTTAGTGGTGGTATAGAAATGACCTGTACCAGCACTGGATTCCAATTTGATTTTTTCACGCATGATATTGTCCTTTGCTCACTAGTGCTGCGAGTTAGATTTTTTCGCCAGCAGCGCGCAAATCAGCCAATACTGCATCGATACCATTTTTGTCGATGGTACGCAAAGCGGCGTTAGTAATGCGCAGGCTTACCCAGCGGTTTTCGCTCTCAACCCAAAACTTACGGTTTTGCAAGTTAGGCAAGAAACGACGTCTTGTTTTGTTTTGTGCGTGGGAAACGTTGTTACCCACCATTGGTTTTTTACCGGTTACCTGACATACACGTGCCATGGTTGTCTCCAAATACTTTTATCTTTTCAGAAAGAGCGAGATTATAGATTGAAATCTATGATCAAAGCAAGCAATTATTGCAACTTTTCAAATAATTAGTGCTTGCCTGTGCTGCCAAAGCCGCCTTCACCGCGCTCACTGCTGGTAAATTCATCCACGATATGAAAATCTGCCTGCACTACCGGCACAATCACCATCTGCGCGATCCGTTCCATCGGGTTCAAAATAAACGGTTCTTTACTGCGGTTCCAGCACGAGACCAGCAGCTGCCCCTGGTAGTCAGAGTCAATCAGGCCTACTAAGTTGCCCAATACGATGCCATGTTTATGGCCCAAGCCAGAGCGCGGCAGAATCATGGCAGCGTAATAAGTGTTATCGATATGAATCGCCATACCAGTTGGGATCATGATGGTCTCCCCCGCTTGTATGGTTTGCGTATGTTCAATACACGCTCTTAAATCCAGCCCTGCAGACCCAGGTGTCGCGTAACTTGGCATCATATGATGCAAACGAGGATCAAGGATTTTAAGGTCTACGGTAATTGACATGCGACTGGCTCCAGAAACTGATTGCGCTATTAAACACGAAATGGCGTCGAAAATCACTAATCGCGGCAAGGCTATTCAATAAAAAAGCCAGCGGATGCTGGCTTTTTAAGCGGCGCTTAATGGATTAAAACTTGTACTGAGCGCTCAAGCCCAGCAAATAATTGCGACCAGCGGCAGGCTCAAAGAATAAGCCATTGCCATCATTGACGCGTACCGCCCCTATATAATTTTTGTCGGTGATGTTTTCAAGGCGCAAATATTCTTTAAATCTCCAGTTGCTGAGGGTTTGCTCGAAACCTGCACGCACATTGAAGATTGTGTAAGAAGGCGCTTTGTCGGAGTTGATGTCGTTGACATACACCTGGCTATTGTAGCGGCCTTCCAGGGCCGAGAAGAATCCCAGCGCAGGATGTCTCCATGCAAGTTCGCCATAAACTTGTGACTTGTAAGTACCTGGAATGCGGTTGCCAGCGTTCACTGTTCCTGTTGTCCCAGCTGCATTAATCACAGTGGTGAATGGATCTTCAAATTTTGCATTGAGCAGGGTATAGGATGCGAAGGCTGTAATATTGTTTTCAAGATTAGCATCTAGCGAAGCTTCAATCCCGGTACGTTTTGTATGCCCTGCATTTTGGTAGCTTGATCTGCCGGAGACTGTCTGTCTGGTAACGATTTCGTTGTCAGTATCCACCTTAAATAGCGTTAGGTTCGCTCTGACGTTATCAGTAATAAAGGCTTTAGCACCTAACTCAATATTACGGCTTTCGGCAGCTTTCAAGGTAAGGTTGGGTTTACTGGCAACACCTGTAGTCACATTGTCGAAAGCAGCTTCAATAAATGTCGGTGTTTCAAAGCCCTTGCCAAAGTTGGCATACAAGTTAATTTTTTCATTGGCTTTCCATATCACGCCAATGACAGGCGTTGTTTTTTGATAGTCAACTGAGCCACTGTTATCACCATTCACACTTAATAGCTGGTCTTTGACCTGCAGTCTGACTTTTGTATGGCGTGCGCCTGCATGAATGTCCAATGTTGGACTCAGGCTCAAGTTGGTTTGAATGTATTGATCGAAGTTGCTGACCTCGTTGACTTCATCCCGATTGAGGCTATTGACATTAAAACCATTGTTCAGAATATTCGTATCCAAACGATCATCAGAAGATTTTCCATAGGTCATCCCCAAACTCAGCTTGTAAGGAAGATTGGCCAAATAACCGCTATTGTCCCATCTTGCATCTGTGCCGTAGAACTCTCTATTAATTGTACTCAATCTTGCGCAGGTGCCACGAAGTGGATCAGATGAACTACAAAAGTTTGTGGCTGAGCCTGATCCACGTAAAACAGTAGCTGTTGCAGTTGTTGTTAAAATTTGCGCATTATTTCTGTTGCCAACGTAGGGCGTGACTGTGATTTTATTATTTGCGTTAAACGCATGCTCAATATTAAATCCCACTTGGGTGTGGTCTCTTTTCACACTGGTATTAGCGAATAAAGCAGCGGGGACCACGTCTTTACGTGTTGAGTTTGAGAATGCACGCGCACGATCCAATCCCAGAGGGTCCTGTGCTTCCTGATCGAACCAGTTAACTAAAGTGGTGACTTTGGTATCTTCTGTGAGGTTGAATTTGAATTTGGCAGTAGCCATCTGCTTGTTGCTTGCGCTATTCGCTCTGTAACCATCAGACTCAAAGTTAGAAACATTCAGCATGTATTCCATCCCTTCAAGCTGGCCGGAGGCTTCGAGGATGTTGCGTTTGGTGTCATAGCTGCCAAACATTGCGGTTGCACCTAGTGTTGGCGTTGCAGGGGCATCTTGGGTGAACATTTGAATTACGCCACCGGACGAGTTGCCGTAAAGCGAAGAGAATGGCCCGCGCATGACTTCTATACTTTTAATTGCTGACAGGTCAACTACGCCGGGTTGGCCTTGGCCATCTGGCATGGTCAGCGGGATGCCGTCGACATAAATACGAATGCCGCGCACCCCAAACGATGAACGTGCACCAAAACCCCGGCTGGAAATTTGTGGATCTTGCGCCTGCTGCGTGCGATTTTGCGCGGTAATGCCAGGTACGCGAATCAGACTTTCCGAGAGGTTGATTTGCAGTTGGCCATCTTTGATGTTTTTTTGCTCTACGACGTCAATCGCGACCGGGAGGTCAAAGCTGTTTTGTGCTTGTCGGGTGGCTGTGACCACAATCGGAGACAGGGTGACGGCTTTTTCTTCATCTGCCAATCCACTGGTTGGGGCGGTGAAGGCGGTTGCGATGGCCATCGATAAAGGCGTGAAGCGGAATACGCGCATGTTCAAACTTTCTACTTAAAATCGAATCGCGCGATTGTAAGCTGTGCGTAAGCTTTCCCTCCTCAGTATTTTCATGAAAATACTGAGGAGGCCTGAAGATATTTAATGTGGATCAAGTCTCGCATGCAGGTGGCAGAGAATCTCGAACGCGATATTGATTTTTTCATCAGCTTGCAGGGGTGTTTCAGCTTGATCATCTATGATGGTCACCGTGTTGTGGTCGCTGCCCATGGCCGAATTGGCATGATTCGCCACAATCATGGGAATCCGCTTCGCCAGCCGTTTTTGTCGGGCGTGTTCGAGTATTTGTTCTGACTCTGCTGCAAAACCGACACAATAAGGCGGATTAGGCAAGGACGCGATATCTGCCAGAATGTCTTTGTTTTTGATCAGCGCTAAGGTGAGTGTAGACTCACTCTTTTTCAGTTTCTGTTCTGATATTTGTTGTGGCCGGTAGTCGGCCACGGCGGCGACGGCAATAAATACATCTTGGTTGGCTATATGCTGCATCACGGTTTGATACATCTCACCGGCGCTGCCCGCGAAGCAGGCTTGGCTGACTTCGGGAGGCGTGACTTGATGGTGACCATAGACTAGCGTGACCGTTGCGCCCATGCGGGTGGCGGCTTGCGCCAGAGCAAAGCCCATTTTGCCACTGCTCAGGTTGGTGATGCCACGTACCGGATCCAGCATTTCCATGGTCGCACCTGCGGTTATCAGGATGTTTTTTCCAGCCAATAACTTGGGTGTGAAAAAACGGGTGAGGGCCTCCAGCAGGTGATCCGGCTCCAGCATTCTGCCTTGTCCGACTTCGCCACATGCCTGCTCACCGCTATCCGGCCCCAGGACGGTGACGCCATCTTGCCTGAGTTGTTGCACGTTGCGCTGGGTCGCCGCATTCTCCCACATTTGTCTGTTCATGGCGGGTGCAACCAGAAGTGGGCACTCACGTGCAAGGCATAAGGTGGAGAGCAGGTCGTTGGCAAAGCCATGCGCCAGTTTGGCCATAAAATCGGCACTGGCTGGTGCAACCAGGATGGCATCTGCCTGACGGCTGAGCTCAATGTGCGGCATGCCATTGGCGATACGCTGATCCCAGCTATCTATAAACACAGGTTGCCCGGACAAGGCTTGCAAGGTGGTTGGGGTGATAAAGTGGGTGGCTGCTTCAGTCATCACCACTTGTACACGGTGGCCTTGTTTAATCAGCAAGCGCACCAATTCTGCTGTTTTGTAAGCAGCGATGCCGCCAGTGACGCCCAGTAGAATATTTAAAGGTTTTGCGTAGATCGCGTTCATGGCAAGTATTTTAACTGCAAAAGCGCGCATCGAAGCATTTTTGAGCGCCGCCGGCTGTCTTTAAACATGTTAACATCTATCCATCCTTTGGGTGGCAGGCATGATAAAGACAGTCCGAATTTTCTTTTGGGTAGTAGTGGTGAGTGCGGCTTTATTGCAGCTTTGGCAAGAGTACGAAGTCCTGCAATGGCGGCATCCGCTCAAGGTGGCTTTATATCCGGTCAATGCCGATGGCTCTGCGACTTCAGCCGCGTATATTGCCAGTTTGCGGGCTGAGGATTTTGAACAGTTGGCGGCCTTTTTCTCGCGGGAGGCTGCCAAATATCAATTGCCCTTGAGGCGGCCAATCACGTTTTATCTTGGCCCGGAAATTCATCAGGTGCCGCCTGCGCCACCTGCAGTGAGTGCGCCGTTGCATGAGATTATTTTGTGGAGTCTGCAATTTCGCTGGTTTGGCTGGCGGCATCAGCCGGAGGTTGGTGTCCCGCTAGACATCAAGTTGTATTTGCTCTATCACGATCCGGCCCGGCAACGGCATTTACGTCACTCCACCGCCTTGCACAAAGGCCGCATCGGCCGTGTCAATTTGTTTGCCGAAAACAGCCAGCACTCTGTGAATGCTGTCATTGTGGCGCATGAGCTGCTGCATACCCTGAGTGCCACAGATAAATACGACCTCAACACCCATCAGCCCCAGTTTCCGCAAGGATATGCAGAGCCCTATGCCCAGCCGCTGTATCCGCAATCCATGGCCGAGCTGATGGCGGGCCAGATCCCTCAATCTGCGCAAACCTCGCGCATGGCAAAAAGTTTGGATGAAGTGGTGATTGGTCGACCGACAGCACGTGAGATCGGTTGGCTGCATTAGGCGATAAAGGGGGGCAACATGGCAATTACAGATTGGCCGGAACAGGAACGGCCACGCGAAAAATTGCTGCGCACCGGCGCAGTGTCATTATCGGACGCAGAATTATTGGCGATTTTCTTGCGTGTTGGGGTGGCTGGTAAAACCGCTGTGGATTTGGCGAGAGAGTTGTTGCAACATTTTCATAGCCTGAATGGCGTGTTTTCAGCAGATCTTAAACAGATGTCACGGGTGTCTGGCATGGGGGTGAGTAAATATTGCCAGTTGCAGGCGGTGCTGGAAATGAGCAAGCGGGCCTTGGGCGAAACCTTGCAGCAAAATGACAGTTTTCGCTCGCCACGCCAGGTGAAGGATTATTTGCAGTTACAACTGTCGGCCTTGCAGCGCGAAGTGTTTGGTATTTTGTTTTTAGATGCGCAAAATCGGCTGATCGCCTATGAAACCTTATTCGAAGGCAGCTTGATGCAAACCAATGTTTATCCGCGTGAGGTGGTTAAACGCGCGCTGGCGCTCAATGCGGCCGCGGTGATCCTGAGCCATAATCATCCCGGTGGGGTCGCCAGTCCGAGTCGAGCCGATGAGCAATTAACCCACAGTTTGAAAGAAGCGTTGATGCTGGTGGATGTGAAAGTGCTGGATCACATTATCGTCGCCAAGCAGGAGACGTTTTCTTTTAGCGAACAGGGGATGATTTGAAGCTGATCTGCTGAAGGCTGGGAGTGGTGGGTGCTAACGGGGTCGAACCGCTGACATTCGCCTTGTAAGGGCGACGCTCTACCAACTGAGCTAAGCACCCGTGCCTTGCAACGAAGCGCGCATTATACCGAAACTCTTTTTTAGTGCAAGCAGTTGCCCGGAATAAATGTGAAAGACTGCAGATGTTGACGCGGCTGATGGATCACCCGAAACCGTCAAGGACGATTCAGGCGCAAGGATGGTGGCTTTAGGTGGTGAGTCGTTTGGTGATGTTAACTAACTGTAGCGAAATATCGGCGATGCCGGTTTTACGCTTAAAAGCCATTTCAGCCAGGAGTGAATAAGCCTGGTCTTCGCTGAGATCGCGCTGATGCATGAGAATGTCACGCGCGCTATCCACCAACTTCTGGTCTTCAAGACTCAGAATGTCGCGTGGAACGGGAGGCATGCCAGAAGCCATAACAGAATTGGGTGGTCTCATTGATCGTTTAATCAGATTATTACTGCTAGAGTTTTAGCAAACTGTATGCCAGCTGGATAAGCTTTGATAACAATATGATTCTAATCAGGAAACAGGCGGGACCTTTCTTTTTTGATGGCGGTGCTGTTCTAACTAGTCTGCACCACCGCAGTGCAGTTGCACCAGTTCGCAAGGGGGAGTGGGCCTGTGTAGAGTTTTGCGCAGATGAGCGCTTTTTGTTACAGTGCAGAGATTAAAAAAGGGAAGAAATGGCATGTTAAAAGGGTTGTTGGGGCAGGTGTTTTGGGGATTGCTGGCACTCTTGGGGGCTACCGCTTTTGCACAAATTGCCTGGTGGCGTGGAGAAACATTGAATGCACTGTGGCTGATCACGGCGGCAGTGTGTGTTTACCTGATTGCCTATCGTTTTTATGCGGCCTGGATTGCGGTCAAAGTGCTGAGTATTGATGCCACCCGGGCCACGCCGGCCGAGCGGTTGAATAATGGCCGCGATTATGTGCCCACGCATCGCTGGGTGGTCTTCGGTCATCACTTTGCGGCCATTGCCGGGCCAGGTCCTTTGGTTGGGCCTACCCTGGCTGCACAATTCGGATTTTTGCCAGGCACCTTATGGATACTGATCGGGGCCGTGCTGGGCGGCGCAGTGCAGGATATGGTCACGCTGTTTTTATCTACCCGCCGCGATGGCCGCAGTCTGGGGCAAATGGCGCGAGATGAAATCGGCGCTATTGGTGGAACCGCCGCCATGATTGCAACGTTGGTCATCATGATTATTTTGATCGCAGTGCTGGGTCTGGTCGTGGTCAACGCCATGAAACACAGCCCCTGGGGCACGTCGACGGTTGCCGCGACCATTCCTATTGCCATGGTCGTCGGTGTCTATATGCGTTATCTGCGTCCGGGTCGTGTGCTTGAGGCGTCGTTGTTGGGCGTCGCTTTGCTGCTTGGTTCAGTGGTGTTGGGTGGCTGGGTTGATCATCATCCGACCCTGGCGGCGCTGTTTGACCATGAAGGCTTGCCATTGGCGTTTAGCGTGATTGCCTATGGCTTTGCCGCGGCTGTGTTGCCGGTGTGGTTGTTGCTGGCCCCCCGCGATTATTTATCGACTTATATGAAGCTGGGCACGGTCATGATGCTGGCTGTGGCGATTTTATGGTTACGGCCCGAGATACACATGCCCGCGATCACACCGTTTATTGATGGTACGGGACCGATTTTTGGCGGCAAGTTGTTTCCGTTTGTGTTTATTACGATTGCCTGCGGCGCGATTTCTGGCTTTCATGCCTTGATTGCCAGCGGTACCACGCCCAAGCTGATTTCCAGTGAGGGCGATATCCGCATGATCGGTTATGGCGCCATGTTGCTCGAGAGTTTTGTTGCCATCATGGCCATGATCGCGGCAACGGTGTTGGAGCCTGGCGTCTATTTTGCGATTAACAGCCCGGCAGGCGTGGTCGGTAAAGAGGCGCTGGATGCTGTGAATACCATCAGCAGTTGGGGCTATCCAGTCACGGTGGAACAGATGCAGCATCTGGCAAGTGCGATGGGGGAAACGACCTTGTTTGCCCGCACCGGGGGCGCACCTAGCCTAGCGGTGGGCATGGCCAGTATTCTGGGCACGGTATTCGGGGAGCATTTGCTGGCCTTGTGGTATCACTTCGCCATCATGTTTGAGGCGATCTTCATTCTCACCACGCTCGATGCAGGCACACGCGTGGGTCGCTTTATGCTGCAAGATGTGTTGGGTAACTTGCATCCCAAGTTAGGGGAAACCTCCTATACGCCGTCAGTGGTGTTAACCAGCGCGTTGATCGTCTCTGGCTGGGGTTATTTCCTCTATATCGGGGTGATTGACCCGAATGGCGGGGTCAATATTTTATGGCCGCTGTTTGGGATAGCCAACCAGATGCTGGCCGCGATTGCCTTGTCGGTTGCCACCGGGATCTTGATCAAGTCTGGCCGCGCGAACAAAGCCTGGATCACTGCGTTGCCCTTGGTCTGGTTGCTGGTGGTGACCACCAGTGCGGCTTACGAGAAGATTTTTAGTCAGGATATCCGGGTCGGTTTTTTTGCGGCTGCGAATGATTTGGCGCAGAAGCTGTCTACAGGGGTATTGCCGCCAGAAAAGGCGGCTGTTGCGCCGCAACTGATTTTTAACCAGCAGTTAGATGCCTGGCTCACCTTGTTTTTTGTGACCATGCTGTGGGTGGTGGTAGTGGATATGGTCAGGATGAGTAGACGTAGCCTGGCCGGTTTGCCCGTGAGTGCAAGTCATGAAGCGGCGTACGTGGCGACTAAACTGGGCTAGAGGAGGAACATCATGCGATTGCTCAAGCAAATATGGCAGCGTGTCAGACAGCTTTCTGGCGATGATGCCTATGAACGCTATCTGGCACATTATGCCGAGCATCATGCGTATTTGCCTGATGCGCCGCCTCCGCTAGGGCGGGCAGCATTTTTCAAACAATGGCAGGATCAGAAATGGACAGGCGTCAAACGGTGTTGCTAGCTGAAATGGATCCAGGCGATATTTCGCGCATTATTGAGATGGCGTGGGAGGATCGTACGCCGTTTGAGGCGATTGCCAGCCAGTTTGGGCTCAGGCAGGCAGACGTGATTATCCTCATGCGGCAGCAACTAAGTTCGGCTGCATTTATTGCCTGGCGTAAACGTACGCGTGGCCAACATACCAAGCACCAGGCGCTACGCAGCCCGGCGGTGAGCCGGCATTGCTCGTCCTATCAACACAAGCAATACCGACCTTAGCATTTTTTATCGCGCGCCGCGAATGTAACAAAGCTGTTTCAGCCGCACATGCGGCTACGGATTCAGTTAAAATAGGATTTTAACGTCAATCCTAGTGTTTCCCATGCCTAAATACCGTTCTCACACGACTACTCAAGGTCGTAACATGGCTGGTGCCCGCGCCTTGTGGCGTGCCACTGGTATGAAAGATGAAGATTTTTCCAAACCGATTATCGCGGTGGCTAACTCGTTTACGCAGTTTGTTCCTGGCCATGTGCATTTAAAAGATCTAGGCCAACTGGTTGCCCGTGAAATTGAAAAAGCGGGTGGCGTAGCCAAAGAATTTAACACAATTGCTGTCGATGACGGTATCGCCATGGGGCATGGAGGCATGCTCTACAGCCTGCCTAGCCGTGATTTGATTGCTGACAGTGTTGAGTATATGGTGAATGCGCACTGTGCGGATGCGCTGGTGTGTATCTCCAACTGTGACAAGATCACGCCGGGCATGTTGATGGCGGCATTACGCTTGAATATCCCTGTCGTATTTGTATCTGGTGGCCCTATGGAAGCCGGTAAAGTGAACTGGCAAGGCCAGATACGCAAGCTGGATTTGGTCGATGCCATGGTCGAAGCCGCGGATAGTCATGTCAGTGATGAAGAGGTGGCAGAGGTAGAACGTTCTGCGTGCCCAACCTGCGGTTCCTGTTCGGGCATGTTTACCGCCAACTCGATGAACTGTCTGACTGAAGCCTTGGGGTTAAGTTTGCCAGGCAATGGTTCTACACTCGCCACCCATGCTGCGCGCAAGCAGTTGTTCCTGCAAGCGGGTCGACTGATTGTTGAGCTGGCAAAACGCCACTACGAGCAGGATGATTACAGTGTGTTGCCACGCAATATCGCGACCATGCAAGCGTTTGAGAACGCCATGAGTCTGGATGTGGCCATGGGCGGCTCTACCAATACCGTCTTGCATTTGCTGGCGGCTGCGCATGAAGCCGGTGTCGATTTCACCATGAAAGACATCGACCGCATCTCACGTCAGGTACCGTGCGTTTCCAAAGTGGCACCTGCAACCAGCAAATATCACATGGAAGATGTGCATCGTGCCGGTGGCGTGATGGGCATCCTGGCCGAACTGAATCGTGCCGGTGTCATCCATACGGGCGTGCCAACCGTTCATAGTGCAACCATGGGCGAAGCACTGGCCAAATGGGACATTATGACCACGCAGGATGAGGACGTGAAAAAGTTTTATCGTGCTGCGCCTGGTGGCATTTCAACCACCATCGCGTTTAGCCAGAGCATGCTGTGGCCAGAGCTGGATAATGACCGTGAAAATGGCTGTATCCGCGACAAGGCGCATGCCTACTCGCTGGATGGAGGGCTGGCCGTGCTCTATGGCAATATTGCGCAAGATGGCTGTATCGTGAAAACAGCAGGCGTGGATGACAGTATTCTTAAATTCACCGGGCGCGCCCGTGTATTTGAAAGCCAGGACTCTGCCGTGGAAGCCATTCTTAACGACAAGATTGTGGCCGGGGATGTCGTGGTGATTCGCTATGAAGGGCCACGTGGCGGGCCGGGCATGCAAGAAATGCTTTATCCGACCTCTTACCTCAAGTCCAAAGGATTGGGTAAAGCTTGTGCCTTGCTGACTGATGGCCGTTTCTCAGGCGGTACATCCGGCCTGAGTATTGGGCATGCCTCGCCAGAAGCTGCTGAAGGCGGTGCGATCGGCCTGGTGCAGGAAGGCGACACCATAGAAATTGATATTCCGAATCGCACCATACACCTGGCGGTGACTGATGAAGAAATGGCGCACCGCCGAGCCAATATGGAGGCCAAAGGCGCCCAGGCATGGAAACCGCTGAACCGTGAGCGTCTGGTCTCACCTGCCTTGCGCGCTTATGCCGCCATGAGCACCAGTGCCGCCAAAGGCGCCGTGCGTGATGTGACCCAGATCGAAAGGGGAAGATAATGAACGACGAATGTAGCATCCTCGCCAAAAGCATGGAAATGACCAAGCGCATGAAGTTGCATGCGCATGTCAATCAATGGCAAGACGAAAACGGTCTGCAATATCTCGAAATTGATAATCCGCTGGCGACCGGCAAGATTGCCTTGCAGGGCGCACATGTCATGCACTGGCAACCCAAGTTCCTTTCACACCCGGTTTTATGGTTGTCCAGCAATGCGCGTTATGTCAAAGGGCGTTCTATCCGCGGTGGCGTCCCCATTTGCTGGCCGTGGTTTGGCGCACACCCTACCGACAGCACTTTGTGTCCGCATGGCTTTGCGCGCGTGATTCCCTGGCGAGTCATGGATATTGACGCGACGCCAACCGGTGCCACCCGCATCATTCTCGAAATGCAGCAAACGCCAGAAGCACAACGTCAGTTGTCCTATCCTTATGAGCTGACGCTGACCATTACTATTGGCCGCCGCTTGCGGATTGATCTGGCGACCACCAATCTGGCTGAGCATCCATTTGTGATTAGTGAAGCCTTTCACACCTATTTTAATGTCAGTGATTTATCCAATATCAAAATTACCGGCATGCAAGATTTGGTTTATCTGGATAAGCTACTCAAATACGAGCGCAACGTCGAGCACAACCCATTGAGCTTTGACGGCCACGAATATGACCGTGTTTATGTCGATCACAGCTCTGATTGTTCTATCCATGACAGCGGCTATAATCGCATCATCCATGTGTCCAAATCCGGCAGTGATACCACGGTTGTCTGGAATCCTGGTGCCGATAAGGCTGCGACCATGGGCGATATGGGCGTGGGCGAAGAGTGGCGCAAGACCATTTGTGTGGAAACAACCAACGCGCTGGATAATATGGTGGTGATTAATCCAGGCCGCAAACATGTCCTGAGCGCCGAGTATTCGATCGAGACCCTGTAACCTTGTTGTGACACGTGTCAACCATCTTGTTTCACGTGCGTTTTTAGGGTGTTGGCAAAACGCCAAACTGGTTCAAATTATCAATACGGCCTCGTATTTTAGCGGTTTTACTATTGTAGATTTTGGCTGGTCAGGTAAGATGCCACATGCACGAAAATTGCATTTCGGGGTTCTATTTATTTAGAGGATATTCAAGGAGATCGCATGAAAGTTTTATTATCCGCAATCGCAGCAGCGACCATGTTGATGGCAGGTTCTGCTCACGCTGTTGACGCTGCCGCTGCTAAAGCATTGGCACAAAAAAGCGGCTGTTTGGCTTGCCACAGTGTGGATGCTAAAGTATTGGGCCCAGCTTACAAAGATGTTGCTGCTAAATACAAAGGCGACAAAGGTGCTGAAGCTAAATTGATCGCTAAAGTTAAAGCGGGTGGTAGCGGTGTTTGGGGCAATATTCCAATGCCAGCAAACAGCCCACAAGTGAAAGACGAAGACATCAAAACCATTGTTGAATGGGTATTGTCTCTGTAATTCCAGCGTTGCTGTGAATCAAAAAAGCCGACTCAATCGTCGGCTTTTTTATTGCTGCTCGCGCGGGCTAAATTGTTAGCGCAAGCGGCTGTGTCTGAGTGAGTAAACAAAATAGAACACCACGCCCACCACCGCCCACAAGCCAAAGCGATGCCAGGTTGAGGCGGGTAAAAACGACATCAGCGCACCGCAGGTGATGACACCTCCGAGTGGGATCAGCGGATTAAAAGGATTTTTGAACGGCCGCGGTAAGTCTGGATGGGTCTGACGCAAGCGGATCACGCCAATGCAGACCATAATGAAACTGGCTAGCGTCCCGATATTGACCGTTTCTGCCAATTCGCCGAGCGGGATAAAACCGGCCACGATGGAAACCACCGTTCCGCAAAGCAAGATAATTTTACTGGGTGTTTGGCGGTCAGGATTCACTGCTGAAAATACCGGGGAAATCAGGCCGTCGCGGCTCATGGCAAATAAAATACGTGTCAGGCCGTAGAGCAGCACCAGCAGCACAGTAATCAAGCCAGCCAGCACGCCAGTCGCCACCAGTGTGGATGACCAGGTATAACCCAGTTTGGTCAATGCATAAGCCACGGGTGACGAGGTATTCAGCTCGTGATAAGGAATCACACCGGTCAGCGTGCCAGAGACGATGATATAAATAATGGTACAAAATGATAGTGAAGCGATCAGCCCAATCGGTAAGTCGCGTTGTGGCAGTTTGCATTCTTCGGCCGCGGTTGACACAGCATCAAAGCCAAAATAGGCAAAAAAGACCAGCGAGGCGCCAGCCAGTACGCCAATATTTTTGCCATTGTCCAGCGTTTCAAACCAGCCAAACGGCATAAATGGCAGCCAGTTTTCGGTGTGAATATGACCCACGGACAAGGCGAGAAAAATCGCAATCGTGGACAGTTTGATAATCACCATCAGGTTATTGGCTCGCGCACTTTCCTTGACGCCGACCATGAGTAGCAGGGTCAGTACCCAGATAATGGCAAAGGCTGGCAGGTTGATGGTGCCGCCTAACACCGGTGCCTTGGTCAGGTGCGCTGGCAAGTGTAGCCCGAGGTTGCTCAAGGTGTTTACAAAGTAACCTGCCCAGCCATTGGCAACCGCTGCAGCGCCAACGCCATACTCCAGTAATAGCATCCATCCCATCATCCATGCAGCAAACTCGCCAAACGCGACATAGCTGTAACCATAGGCGCTGCCAGAGCCGCCAACTGAAGACGAGAGTTCGGCATAAGATAACGCCGCAAATCCTGCAGCGATGGCCGCAATAATAAATGAAAGGACGACGGCAGGGCCAGATTGGGTCGCGGCCGCGATACCGGTCAGGACAAAAATGCCGGTACCGATGGCGCCACCGATGCCTAGCAAGGCCAGGTCAAAGGCGGTTAAACATTTTTTCAGGCCGGTATGCGCATGTGGTTGGATAGGTTTTTTGCGCAATAATTGTTCTAGCATTGATTGTTTCTCCCCATGTCTGCCTAGGGTAAAGCAATCGTTGTACCAGCGTCAATGCTGCTGATGGATTAGCTCGCGTAATGCCGGCTGAGTGTGGCAATCATGTAGCCATGATCGAGCACACCCGCACTTTCGCGCAGGCTGTGCATGGCCCACATCGGGTTACCGACATCGACGGTGGCGATGCCTAATTGCGCTGCCATGATGGGCCCTATGGTGCTGCCGCAGCCTAAATCGGTGCGGTGCGCATATTGTTGATAGGGGACCTCCGCTTGTTCACACAAGTGGATAAAGCGCGCAGCCGTGACGGCATTGGTGCTGTAGCGCTGGTTGGCATTGGTTTTAATGACCGGGCCCTGGTTGACTTGCACATGGTGACACGGTTCATAGCTGCCGGCATGATTGGGGTGAAAGGCATGTGCCATATCGGCACTGATAAAAAAACTGTTGGCAAAGCTGCGCAGTTTGTCTTCTGGCGTGAGATGAGTGCTATGACAAATTCGCTCAATCACATCCAGCAAAAAACTGCCACCCGCCCCCGTGGCGCTTTCAGAGCCCACCTCTTCGTGGTCAAACAGTGCACAAATAGAGGTCGCCTGCGGCGTTTCGGTGCCTAACAGGGCTTCCAACGCGGCATGGCACGAGGCCAGGTTGTCCAGTTGGCTGTTGGCAATAAATTCTTGTTCCATGCCCCAGAAACTGCCGCGCTGGGTGTCATAAAAAGTGAGATCCCAGCCAGCAATGACGTCTGCGGGCACGGCCAGTTTGCCGGCGAGTGTATCAATCAGCAATTGTTTGGCTTCGGTGCTGTTGGCTGCGTGACCAAAAATCAGGGGCAGACCGGTTTGCTTGTTGAGTACCAGGCCTTTTTCATTCACTTCGCGGTTCATGTGTATGGCCAGATTGGGCAGACGCGCCATCGGCTGCTCCAATTTGACCAGACGCGTTTGCAGGCCCTCAGGGGTGCGGAGCACCACACGACCGGCCAGACTCAAGTCGCGGTCGGTAAAAGTGGCCAGAATGGGGCCGCCATAGACTTCTACCCCTAGTTGCGCCAGACCTTCTGTGCTGTAAGCTGCATGCGGTTTCAGGCGCAGGCCGGGTGAGTCGGTATGCGCGCCGACAATGCGCAGGCCGCTGTCGGGAAGGGCTTGTTGACCAAGTACAAAGGCAATGATGGAGCCGCCATCACGCACCACGAAATATTTACCCCCTGCCTTGAATTGCCAAGGTTCGTTTTCACGCAGGTTTTTAAAGCCATGCGCTTTGAGTCGGCTTGCGACCGTGTCTACCGCGTGCCAAGGGCTGGGGCTTTGATCAATAAAATCCAGCAGGGCTTGCGCGTGTTGTCTGGCTTCTACTGAAACTCGCATATTAAACCCAGTCCTTTTCAATCAAAAAGTCAGTATACAGTTTGGCCTCTGCGCTACGGGCTTCAGGTTTCCAGTCATAGCGCCATTTAACGATGGGCGGCATAGAGAGCAAGATGGACTCTGTACGGCCATTGGACTGTAACCCAAAGATCGTGCCGCGATCAAAAATCAGGTTGAACTCAACATAACGGCCTCTGCGATAAGCCTGGAAATCGCGTTCGCGTTCGCCATAAGGCGTCTCTTTACGCCGTTGCACAATGGGCAAATAGGCATTGATAAAGGCATCACCCACCGCACGTTGCAAGGCAAAGCTTTTTTCAAAGCCCAATTCACTAAAGTCATCAAAAAAGACACCGCCGATTCCGCGCGGCTCCTTGCGATGCTTGAGGAAAAAGTAAGCATCACAGTCTTTTTTGAATTTGGGGTAATAATCGGCGCCAAAGGCAGCCAGCGCTTCTTTATTAACGCGGTGAAAGTGGATGCAATCGTCTTCAAAGCCATAGTAAGGCGTCAGATCCATGCCGCCGCCAAACCACCAGATATCCTCTTCACCCGCCTGTTGCGCCCGGGCGACAAAAAAACGCACATTCATGTGTACGGTCGGCACATAGGGGTTGTGCGGGTGAAACACCAGGGAGACGCCCATGGCCTCCCAGGGGCGGCCCGCTGCTTCGGGATGTGCGACGCTGGCCGCAGGCGGTAGCTTGTTGCCGAGCACATGTGAAAAGCCAACCCCAGCTCGCTCAAACACGTTTCCGCCTTCGAGCAGGCAAGAGTTCCCGCCCCCACCTTCAGGGCGCTGCCAGCTATCCTGCAAAAAGGTTTTGCCATCGACGAGTTCAATGGCTTCGACAATACGGGCCTGCAAGCCTTGCAGGTAATCAAAGACGGCCTGGGGTTGGATCTGGTTTGTCATGACAGCTTAGTTTTTGATGGCGCGGTAACCGATATCTTTACGGTACTGAGCACCGTCGAACTGGATTTGTTCCAGTACTTTATAAGCTTGCTGTTGCGCAAACTTGACCGTTTCGCCCAAGGCCGTCACACACAAGACGCGACCGCCACTGGTGACTACCTTGCCGTCCTTGAGGGTGGTGCCAGCGTGGAACACATGACCATCCTGTACGTCTTTAGGCAAGCCATGAATTTCATCGCCCAATCTGGGGGTATCCGGGTAATTGGCGCTTGCCATCACCACACCCAAGGCAAAACGTCTGTCCCATTCTGCTTGTGCCTGGTCCAGCGTGCCATTGACTGCGTGTTCAGCCAGTTCGACCAGATCTGATTTCAGGCGCATCATGATGGGCTGCGTTTCGGGATCACCCATGCGGCAGTTGAACTCCAGTGTTTTCACATCGCCTGCCGGGGTAATCATCAACCCGGCGTATAGAAAGCCGGTATACGGGATGCCATCTTTGGCCATGCCTTCAACGGTAGGCACAATAATCTCGCGCATGGCTTTGGCGTGGATCTCTGGCGTCACCACTGGCGCAGGCGAGTAAGCGCCCATGCCGCCGGTGTTGGGGCCTTGGTCGGCATCAAGCAGGCGTTTGTGGTCCTGGCTGGTGGCGAGTGGCAAGATGTTTTTGCCATCGACCATGACCATGAAGCTGGCTTCTTCGCCAGTCAAAAATTCTTCAATGACTACGCGTGCACCGGCATCGCCAAGCTTATTGTCAGCCAGCATTGCATCGACGGCGGCATGCGCTTCTTCCAGTGTCATGGCAACCACCACGCCTTTGCCGGCCGCCAGGCCGTCCGCCTTGATAACGATGGGTGCGCCATTGGCATCAATGTAGGCATGCGCTGGTGCGACCTCGCTGAAGGTCTGGTATTTGGCGGTAGGGATGTTGTGGCGGACCATAAATGCTTTGGCAAAATCCTTGGAACTTTCCAATTGTGCCGCTGCTTTAGTCGGGCCAAAAATCTTCAGGTCAGCGGCGCGGAATGCATCGACCACGCCTTGCGATAACGGGGCTTCCGGGCCAACAATGGTCAGGGCAATCTGCTCATCTTCGGCAAATTTCACCAACTCATCGATTTTGGTTATCGGCACATTGATCATGTCAGGATTTGTCGCGGTGCCTGCATTACCGGGAGCAACATAAACGCGGCTCACTGCTTTGTTTTGTGCGGCTTTCCAGGCCAGTGCGTGCTCACGACCGCCAGAACCAATCACTAAAATTTTCATCTTTTATTACCTGATTAAGTTTGAGCCACAGAGAACTCAGAAGACACAGAGTAGCAATCAATAGCGGAATGCTTTGAAGATGTTTTTTGTGTTCTCTGTGGCAAATAGAATTAATGTCTAAAGTGGCGAATGCCGGTCACGACCATGGCCAGGCCGCGTTCATCAGCCGCGGCAATCACTTCCTCATCGCGCATGCTACCACCGGGATGGATCACGCAACTCGCGCCTGCATCGGCCAGTACGTCTACGCCGTCCCGGAACGGGAAAAATGCGTCAGAAGCGACCACTGAACCTTGCAGGCTCAAGCCGGCATTTTGCGCCTTGATGGCGGCGATTTTGGTACTGTCGACACGGCTCATCTGGCCTGCACCCACGCCTAAGGTCATGCCATTGCCACAGAACACGATGGCATTGGACTTGACGTATTTAGCCACGTTCCAGGCAAACAGCAGGTCTTGCATTTGTTGTGGCGTTGGTTGCAGTTTGGTGACCACTTTCAGGTCAGCCATATGCATCTCATGGTTGTCGGCAGATTGCAGCAAAATACCTGAGCCTACGCGCTTCGAATCGACGGCATTGCGGCCTTGTTCCCAAGGGTTATTGCCTCCTTGGGGCAAGGCGATTTTCAGCACGCGTACGTTGGCTTTGGCGGTGAAAATGGCCAGGGCTTCTGGCGTAAAATCGGGGGCAATCAGCACTTCGACAAATTGTTTGGAAACGGCTTCGGCAGCTGCGCCATCAAGCGTGCAGTTGAAGGCAATGATGCCACCAAAAGCCGAGGTCGGATCGGTTTTGAAGGCTTTGCTGTAGGCTTCCAGTGCGTTCACGCCCAGGGCTACACCGCAAGGGTTGGCGTGTTTGACAATTACGCAGGCCGGGCCGGTGAAAGATTTTACTGCTTCCCAGGCCGCATCTGCATCGGCGATGTTGTTGTAGCTCAGTTCTTTGCCCTGCAATTGTTGCGCGGTGGCCAGGCTGCCTGGGGCAGGGTAGAGGTCACGGTAGAAGGCGGCTTGCTGATGGCTGTTTTCACCATAACGCAGGTCTTGTACTTTGATAAAATTGCTGTTCATCTGGCCTGGGAACTGGCTCAGGACTGGCTTGCCTGCCGCTTCGGTTTCGGTGAAGTCAATGGCGGACAAGTAGTTGCTGATGGCGGCATCGTATTGGGCAATGCGGTTAAATGCGGCCACAGACAATTTGAAACGTGTTGCTTTGGACACGGCGCCCTGATTGGCTTTCAACTCGTTGACCACTTCAGTGTACTGGGCAGCGTCTGTCAGTACGGCGACATCGTTCCAGTTTTTGGCTGCGGAACGCACCATGGCCGGACCGCCGATATCAATGTTTTCAATCGCATCTTCAAGCGTGCAGTTGGGCTTGGCCACCGTCGCTTCAAACGGATAGAGATTGACGGCGAGCAAGTCGATATTCTCAATGCCATATTGCTGCATGGCCGCCACATGTTCAGGCAGGTCGCGGCGTCCCAGCAGGCCACCGTGCACCTTGGGGTGCAGCGTTTTGACCCGGCCATCCAGCATTTCTGGAAAACCGGTAAAGTCGCTCACTTCTTTGACGGGAATGTGGTTGTCACGGAACAGTTTTGCAGTGCCCCCCGTGGAAAGGATTTCTACACCCAGTTGGTGCAGGGATTGTGCCAGTTCCAGCACACCGGTTTTATCGGAAACACTGATAAGCGCGCGTTTAATCGTCATAATGAGTTTGAATGGAGTTGCAAAATAAAAAATGAAAAGGCTTAAAAAATGAAAAGGTCTGATGTTGGGATGTCATCAGACCGGGGTCATGCTTATTCGAGGCCGTAGGCGGCCATTTTTTTTCTTAGGGTATTGCGGTTAATGCCCAGCATGTCGGCGGCTTTGCTCTGGTTGCCGCCCACTTTGTTCAGTACGTATTCCAGCATGGGCTTTTCCACGCAGCCAAGCACCATTTCGTAAATCGCATGCGGCGGTTGCCCATCCAGATGCATGAAATAGTCGTCCAGAGACTCGCGTACGGCGAGACTTAATTTACTATCAGTTTGCATTAGGCTGCGAGCTCCTGGGTGCCTGGGTGCTCTTGATCCAGTTCAGTCTCCTCGGCGTAGACCAGACGGTCGTTTTTCGCACGGAGCTCGGTAAAGAAGTCATTGATGGCTTGTAATTGTAATTCTATGGTTTGCAAGGTATTCATATTGTGACGGAAGGCAGCAGAGCCAGATAAGCCCTTGGTATACCAGGAAATATGCTTGCGTGCGACGCGCATGCCAGTGAGGTCACCATAAAAAGCATACAAGTCATGCAAGTGCTCCAGCATCACCTGGTGAATTTCATCTACGGTCGGCGGCAGCATGTGCTCGCCAGTCTTCAGAAAGTGCTCGGTTTCGCGGAAGATCCAGGGGCGGCCTTGGGCTGCACGGCCGATCATGACGGCGTCGGCCTGGGTGTAATCAAGCACAAATTTGGCTTTTTCTGGCGTGGTGATATCGCCATTGGCAATCAGCGGAATCTTGATTTGCTGCTTGACGGCGGCAATCGTGTCATATTCGGCGTCGCCATGGTAAAGGTCATTGCGCGTGCGGCCATGAATCGTCAGCGCCTGGATGCCGATGTCTTCTGCCATTCTGGCAATCTGGATGGCATTTTTGTTTTGTCTATCCCAGCCGGTACGGATTTTCAGGGTGACTGGCACATCCACCGCATTCACCACAGCCTTGAGGATTTGGGACACCAGCGGTTCGTCTCGCAGCAGGGCAGACCCAGCCATGACGTTACAGATTTTTTTGGCCGGGCAACCCATGTTGATGTCGATGATTTGTGCACCATTGTCGACGTTATGTTTGGCGGCCTCGGCCATCATGGCCGGTTCTGCGCCGGCAATTTGTACCGAGATCGGGCTGACTTCGCCTTCATGGTTGGCGCGGCGCTTGGTTTTTTCACTGCCATACAATAAGGAATTGGAGGTGACCATTTCGGAGACGGCCAGCCCTGCCCCCATTTTTTTGCACAACATGCGGAAAGGACGGTCGGTCACGCCCGCCATAGGGGCAACCACCAGGTTGTTCTTAAGTTGATGCGGTCCGATTTGCATGCTTGGATAAGTCAGTGAAAAGACTGACTATTTTAACTGCAAATCGCAGACGAGGGAATGTTTAAAGTAGCATTTTTGCTTATTTTTTACGCAGATTAATGTGTGTGTTGATTAGTTGCATGGCGCGGTCGCGGAATAACGTTCCTTCGGTGTCTTTGACCCACATGTGCATTAGGCCTGAGAAAAACAGGTGGGTGTCCCAGGCGAGTTCTTGCGGACTAAGCTGGGTGCCGACCTGGCCGATTTCCTGTGCTTTGGCGTAGGCCTGTTCCATTTTGTGCACGAGTCCGCTACAGTTACCTAAAATAGATTTCAGTACATCGGCAAACTCATCCACGTATTCACACTTGGTCATCATGACTTCATAAGTTGCGCGCGTGGTGGTGTCGTCATTAAGAATCTGTACGGTGTTTTCGAGGTGTTTGCGAATGCGGCCCAGCGGGTCAATATTGGACTCTTCCGCGTTCCCGAGTAGGGTGTCATCCATGCGGTCTATCAGTGGCAAATACACTTCTTCGCGCATGGCATGAAACAAATCTGCCTTGTTCTGGAAATGCCAATAGACGGCGCCGCGCGTAACATTGGCATGGGAGGCAATCTGTTCCAGGCTGGTGCGGCTAACCCCTTTTTGCAGAAACATCTGTCGCGCAGCATCAATAATGTGTTGGCGCGTGATGGCGGCATCTTCTTTGGTTTTACGTACCATAAGTATTTATCGCTCTTTCATAAATTCATGAATGTTTCATTTGAATGTCGTATTTTATCAGCGGTCACTGGCAACTTGTGACGGCTCGAGATGGGCAAATTTTTTGCAAAACCCATTTACATACATTCGTGTTTGTATATAATATACATCCAATGATGTATGTAATCAAGTCTATTTTAAAACTAAACAGAGGATAACATGTTGATTTCACAGACTATCCAGCCTCGTCATGCCTTGCTCGTGCTTGCTTTAAGCCTGGGATTGAGTGCTTGCGGAAAATCTTCACAGCAGCAAAATCCAGCCGCAGGCGGCATGCCTGCGATGCCAGTCACCGTGCAAACCGTCGCCGCTGAAACCATCCCAGTGCAGACTGAGGTGGTTGCGCAAACCGAGGGCGCCAAGCAAATTGAAGTGCGTCCCCGCGTCGGTGGCATTGTGCTTAAACGCCTGTATCAAGAAGGCGATGCGGTCAAGGCCGGGCAGGATATGTTCTTGATTGATCCTGTTCCGTACCAGTTGCAGGTAGATCAGTCCAAGGCGCTGATTGCACAGCAAAAAGCCCGCATTGAGCAAACGGCACGTGAGGCGCAACGTCTTAAGGGTTTGCTGGAGAGCCACTCTATCAGTCAGCGTGAATATGATAATGCGGCCTCTGATAACTCTGTTGCCGCAGCGACTTTGTTGCAATATCAGGCGCAACTGCGTGAAGCAGAGCTGAATCTGTCTTATACGCATGTCAAAGCGCCAGAGAGTGGGATTGCCGGTCGCTTTGTGTTGTCAGAAGGGGCGTTGGTCAGTGCCAACACTACCTTGTTGAGCACCATCGTACAATTGTCGCCGATTTGGGTCCGCTTCAGCCTGTCCGAGTCCGAGCTCACAGCGTTGGGCGGGCATTTGCGCCCAGGCCGCGTGCAGGATGTACGATTGATCCTGGCAGATAATACTGAATATCGTTATTCAGGCAAGATTAACTTCTCTGCCAGTCAGATTGACCCGGCATTGGGGACGCAGCAACTGCGGGCCGAGTTCCAGAATGCGGACAGTGCCTTGTTGCCAGGTCAGTTTGTCCGTGTGCGCCTGACCACTGGCAAGCGTGATGGCGTCTTCCTGATTCCGCAAACGGCCGTACTGACTGGTCAGCAAGGCAAGTTTGTCTTTGTGGCCGAAAAAGATAAAGAAGGCAAAACGGTGGCCGCGGTCAGGCCGATTGTCGCGGGCGGCTGGTTTGACAACCGCTGGACGGTACTGGATGGCTTGAAAGCCGGCGATCAGGTCATTGTCGACAACCTGATCAAGGTGAGACCTGGTGCACCGGTGGCACCACATGCACCAGACGCTGCGCCAGCCCAAGCGGCACCGGCACCAGCCAAGTCTTAACGCATTCACCGTCTTTGTTGAATAAGCCCATTATGTTACCAAGGGCCTGGGCATGTACCAGGCCCGTCTCAGGGAAAACGATATGACCCGATTTTTTATCACACGCCCGATTTTTGCCAGCGTGCTGTCTATCATCATCGTGTTGGCAGGTCTCGCAGCGGCATTCCAGTTGCCGATTGCCCAATATCCGCAAATTGCACCCCCTACGGTGCTGATTACGGCCAGCTATCCTGGTGCCAGCGCAGAAACACTGTCAAAAACCGTGGCTGCCCCGATTGAGGAGCAGCTAAGTGGTGTGGAAAACCTGCTTTACTTTAACTCTAGCTCTGACAGCAGTGGTACCTTAACCATTACCGCTACATTTGATGTCGGTACCGATGTCAACCAGGCGACCTTTAACGTCAGTAACCGTGTGAACATTGCGTTGCCGCGTTTGCCCGAAGATGTACGCCGGACCGGGGTTGTGGTTCAAAAACGTTCGAATGACATCCTGCTGGTCGTGATGCTCACCTCGAAAAACAAAGACCATAATCGTTTGTTCTTGAGTAACTACGCTACCTTGAATTTGCTGGATGAATTCAAGCGCATCAAGGGTGTGGGCGATGTCACCATTTTTGGTGGGCAAGATTATTCTATGCGTGTCTGGTTACGTCCTGACCGCATGGCGCAACTGGGGGTGTCTACCAGCGATATTTCTGCGGCCATCAGCGCACAAAACGCGCAGTATGCCGCAGGCAAGATCGGTGCAGAGCCCGCTTTGCCTGATCAGCAATTGTCATTTACCGTGACAGCTAAAGGACGGTTGATTGACCCTGAAGAGTTCGGCAACATTATTTTGCGTGCGCAAGGCCCAAACGGTGTCTTGCACCTGAAAGATGTTGCACGCATCGAGTTAGGCGCCCAAAGCTATAACGTGACCTCTGCACTCGATGGCCAGGCCGGTGTGGCAATGCCGGTCTTTTTACAGACCGGTGCCAATGCACTAGATACCGCCAATGCCATCAAGGCCAAGGTGGAAGAGTTAAAAGCCAAATTCCCGCAAGGCATGGAATACAACATTCCTTATGACACCAGTGACTTTGTGAAAGCCACCATCAAAGAAGTGTTCCATACCTTTGGTGAGGCGCTGGTACTGGTCGTGATCGTGGTGTTCCTGTTCCTGCAAAGCTGGCGCGCAACCCTCATTCCGATGATTGCAGTGCCGATTTCGATTGTTGGTACGTTTGCCGGCTTGTATGTGTTCGGCTTCTCGATCAACCTGCTGACTCTGTTTGCCATGATTCTGGCCATCGGCATTGTGGTGGATGATGCGATCGTGGTGCTTGAGAACACCGAGCGTTTGATGAAAGAGGAAGGCTTGAACCCGCTGCATGCGGCGATTAAGTCTATCGCACAAGTGCAAGCGGCGGTGGTGGCGATTGTACTGGTCCTGTGCGCAGTGTTTGTTCCTGTGGCATTCCAGGGCGGCATTGCCGGGCAGCTCTATCGTCAGTTCGCGGTCACTGTGGCCATTGCTGTGGTCATTTCAGGCGTGGTGGCGTTAACGCTGACCCCTGCTTTATGTGCCATGATTCTGAAGAGTGGCGGTCATCACGAAAATGCTTTTTTCAGAAAGTTTAACCAGGGCTTTGGCCGGTTGACAAACTTGTACACGGGCACCGTCCGCTTGACCCTTCGTCACAAATTGATTGGTGCCGTCGTGTTTGGGGCCATGCTGGTGGTGATGATCTTCCTGTTCCGTACCGTGCCCGGTGGATTTGTGCCGCCAGAAGATCAGGGCTATGTCATTAGCATTGTGGTTATGCCAGATGGTGCCACCTTGAAGCGGACTTCCCAGACCATGGAAAACATCCGGTCAGCGGTCGCGAAAGATCCTGCCACCGCGCATGAGTTTGCGGTGAATGGGTTTGAATTGCTCACCGGCGCCAACAAAACCAATGCAGCGACCATGTTTGTCCGTATGACGGATTGGGAAAAGCGTACGACCAATGCCGACCAGATGGTTGGAAAGTTGATCGGCATAGGCATGAGTCAGCCGGATGGCATGGGCTTTGCCGTGAACCCGCCAGCGATTCGTGGCTTGGGTTCTGCGGGTGGTTTTGAGGTCTATGTGCAGAGTCATGGGGATACGGATCCCATCAAGCTGGCGCAAGTCATGAACAACTTTATGGATGCGATGCGTGCCAATCCGCAACTGACACAGATTAATAGTTTCTTCCGGCCGACCGTACCGCAGTTGTACATTGAGGTGGATGAAGCCAAAGCCTTGTCACAGAATGTGAAAATTGCGGATATTTACGCGACCTTGCAGAGCACCATGGGCTCGCTCTATGTCAACGACTTTAACCGTAATGGCCGGACTTACCGCGTGCAGTTGCAAGCCGAGGCGGGTTACCGCATGAAGCCTGAAGACCTGGGCAAGGTGTATGTACGTAGCCAGCCGACGGATGATAATCCGAATGGCAATATGGTGCCGATGTCTGCATTGGCAAAAGTCAGCAACATCGTCGGTGCCGAACAGCTGGAGCGCTACAATGGCCTGCTGTCTGCCAAAGTGTTCGGTAGCGGTGCGCCCGGCGTGAGCTCTGGCGATGCGATCAAACTGGTGGAAAAAATCGCCAAGGAAAACTTGCCGGATGGTTACCAGATTGCCTGGACCGGTCAGGCTTACCAGGAAAAACGGACCGGTTCTGCTGCGCTGGTGGCCTTTGGCTTCGCTACCATCATGGTGTTCCTGATCCTGGCGGCACAGTTTGAAACCTGGTCCTTGCCGCTGGCTGTGATCATGGCGATTCCATTTGCCATGACAGGCGCCTTGCTGGCAGTGTTGACGCGTGGCATGAACAACGACATCTACTTCCAGATTGGCCTGATTACGCTAATTGGTCTGGCGGCTAAAAACGCCATCCTGATTGTGGAATTTGCCTCGCAAAAAATGGAAGAGGGCATGCCGTTGGCTGAAGCTGCGCTTGAAGCCGCCCGCTTGCGCTTCAGACCGATTGTGATGACGTCCATGGCGTTTGTGCTGGGGATTATTCCACTGGTATTTGCGACCGGTGCAGGTGCTGCAGCGCGTCAATCCATGGGGACGGGCGTCTTCGGCGGCATGTTGCTGGCAACCTTTATTGCCACCATCTTTATCCCATTGTTCTTTACCTGGCTGACCAGTGAGAAAAAAGTGCGTCACCATGGTCATGTTGAAGAAGAGGAAGCGGTATGAAACCGACAGTAAAACAACTGGTGTGGGCACAACGCCCGATCATCATCGCGCTGGCAGCCTTGTCGTTGGCAGGTTGCCAGTTACTGGGCCCGTTATATAGCCGCCCTGACAGTCCGCTGCCACAGGGGTATGTTGAGCCCCAAGCGGCGACGTCGACGGCGGTGCCTGCGGCACAAATGCAGCAATGGTGGTCCTTGTTTAATGATCCAGTGTTAACCAGGCTGATTGATACTGCGCTGGTCAACAACAGTGATGTGCAGCTCGCCGTGGCACGCATTGAACAATACGATGCCGTGGCGCGTGAAACCTCTGGCAATGTGCTGCCGACCATCACGCTGGACAACAACAATACCCGTACCAGAATTACCGGGGCAGGGCCTAACCCGGTTTTCGGGGTCAACCCGCGTAATGACAATAAACTGGCGTTAAACGGCAGTATTGAGCTGGATGTGTGGGGCAAGTTGAGAACGGCCAATGTCGCGGCACGGGCCAATCTGCTGTCGACCGAGTATGCCCGTGAGGCAGTACGCTGGTCATTGGTAGGGCTCGTGACCAATCAATACCTGATAATCCGTAGTCTGGATGGACAGCTGGCAGTCAACGCCGAAAACATCAAAACGGCGCAAGAAAGCCTGGCCATGACACAACGGCAGCTGGATGCAGGTGTTAATACCGCACTGGATGTTAACCAGGCTGAGCTGGTAGTGACCAATTTACGCGCGCAATCGCTGGAGTTGCAGCGCCAACGTTCAATCAGCGAGCATCAGCTCGGAGTGTTGACTGCAGACTTAAGCGTCAAAATCCCGGTCGGCGGTTTAATGTCCATGCCGATACCGCCGATGCCTCCCGCAGGCTTGCCATCCACCTTGCTGGAATCACGTCCGGATATCCGCCAGACTGAGCAGGATTTGATCGCTGCACATGCGAATGTGAAATTGGCAAAAGCAGCCCTGTATCCGACCTTGTCACTGACCGGGGCTTATGGTGGCGAGAGTAAAATCCTGAGTGACCTGTTTACGGCGCCAGCCAAAATCTGGACACTGGGCTTTGCAGCAAGCTTGCCAATATTCAATGGTGGACGCTTGAACGCCAGGGTCGATCAGGCCTCTGCCTTGCAGAAGCAGGCCGTGATTAACTACCAGGCCGCCTTGCGGACTGCATTTAGCGAAGTGAATGATGCGCTGGTGAATGCGCGCCAATACCGTGAGCAAGAAGCGGTGGCGGAGTCCAAGCAAAAAACCACTGCCAACATTTTGCGTATTTCGCAAAATCGTTATCAGGCGGGTTACTCCAGCTATCTTGAAGTGCTGGATGCGCAACGTAACCACAATGAGGCGACACAAGCCTTGGTTCAGAGCCGACAAAACACGCTGACAGCCACCGTGTCACTGTTTAAAGCTCTGGGCGCGGGTTGGGATCCAGAGCCTCTGAAGAAAAAAGCCGAGGCTTCCAAGTAAGTCATGGCTTTATTCAACGCGCCGGGAGTAGTTATCTCCCGGCGTTTTTATTTGGCCGGCCGCATGCTGGCGAGGCTTGGAGATTTACGGTCTGCCAGCTAAGATGCTGCGATGTCTAGCCCCTCACTCAAGCACATTGCCTTTGCCAGTTTTATTGGTACAGCCATCGAATTTTACGATTTTTATATTTATGCCATGGCGGCAGCGCTGGTCATTGGCCAGGTCTTTTTCCCCGCCAGCGCGCCAGCGGTGCAATCGTTAAATGCCTTGCTGACCTTTGGTCTGGCGTTTATTGCACGGCCACTGGGCGCTTTGCTGTTTGGTCATTTTGGTGACCGTATCGGACGCAAATCCACCCTGGCAGCGTCATTGCTGGTCATGGGCTGCTCGACGTTTCTGATTGGCGTCTTGCCAGGCTACGATCAATGGGGGCTGTGGGCGCCGGCGCTGCTTTGTCTGTTGCGGTTTGGTCAAGGCATCGGCTTGGGCGGCGAATGGGCAGGGGCTGCCTTGCTGGCAACCGAATATGCGCCCGTACATCGTCGCAGCTGGTTTGGCATGTTTCCGCAACTGGGGCCTTCGATCGGCTTTTTACTCGCAACCTTGACCTTTTTGGCCTTAACTCTGGGGCTAACGGAGACACAATTTGAGCAATGGGGCTGGCGCGTGCCGTTTATCGTCAGTGCGGCGCTGGTCATGGTCGGGCTATACGTCCGCTTCAAGCTGGCTGAAACGCCCGCATTTGCGCAGGCACAGTCTTCAAAAGAGTTGCATCGCTGGCCGCTCAAAGCGCTGGTGGTCACGCATGGACGGGCCATTGTGCTTGGTGCGCTGGCCATGGGGGTGTGTTATCACCTGTTTTATACGGCGACGGTGTTTTGCCTGAGTTATGGCACGCAAACCTTGCACATTGCGCGCCCGGTTTTTCTGGGGCTGTTGTGCATCGCTGTGCTAGGCATGGCCACCGCGACGCCACTGGCTGCCTGGTGGTCAGACAAGGTTGGCCAGCGACCTGTGCTGATGCTCGGGCAAGGTCTGGCCGTATTGCTGGGATTTGCCCTGGCGCCTTTACTAGGCAGTGCGGATAGCGGGCTGATCCTGGTTTTTCTGTTTGCTGCGCTGTTTTTAATGGGCATCACCTTTGCCCCCATGGGCGCTTTTCTGCCACAGCAGTTCCCAGTTGCTGTGCGTTACAGCGGGGCAGGGCTCAGCTATCAGCTCGGTGGCATCTTGGGTGCCTCCTTCGCACCGGCCATTGCTCAATCTCTGGTCAATCAGGGCGGCTTGACCTGGGTAGGGGCCTATCTTTCCAGCATGGCTTTGATCAGTTTGCTGGCCGTCTGGCGCATGTCGCCAAGCACCTCCAACCCGGATTGAATAATAGGTGCATTCAGTGATTGAGTGGCTTTTAGTCTCTGTTTGCCTGCGCTGGTCGGGTCAGCAGTTATAATGCAGTTTTTTTCACGGTGATACGGCATGTTTACCCATCCGGGCTTTAACCCCATCGCATTACAAATCGGCAGTTTTGGTATCCACTGGTACGGTTTGATGTACCTGATCGGTTTTTTTGGTGGCCTGTGGTTGGGGCAGTACCAGGTCAACCGGTTGCGTAAACTGGACCCCAACTCGCCCTGGCAGGCGCGTGACCCGGACGACATGCTGTTTTACATCGCGCTCGGTGTCGTGCTGGGTGGGCGGTTGGGCTATGTGGTGTTTTACCAGCCCAGTTATTTCCTGCAACATCCGCTGGAAATCTTTGCCCTGTGGCAAGGGGGCATGTCGTTTCATGGTGGCTTTATTGGTGTGATGGTGGCCATGGCCTTGTTTGCCCGCAAGCGCGGCGTGATTTGGTTGCAATTGATGGACTTTGTGGCGCCGCTCGTGCCGATTGGCCTGGGGGCAGGCAGACTGGGTAATTTTATCAATGGCGAGTTATGGGGGCGGCCAACTAATGCGGACTGGGGCATGGTGTTCCCAGCCGTCGATCAGGTGGCACGGCATCCTTCGCAGCTCTACGAGTTTGCACTAGAGGGCATTGCACTGTTCCTGATTCTCTGGTGTTTTGCGGGCAAAAAACGACCCATCGGTGCAGTGTCCGCCATGTTCTTGCTCTGTTACGGCAGTTTCCGTTTTCTGGTTGAGTTTACGCGTGAACCAGATAGCTTCTTGGGCCTGCTATCGCTGGGGCTCAGCATGGGACAATGGCTCTGCGTGCCTATGATTCTGGCAGGGCTCTGGCTCATGCGCCGGGCTTATCGTCAGTCGTAAAGCCAGATTTCCATTAGGCGTTGCCTGGCTGAGTGGCACGTTCGAGGGCACTCAGCCACTGGATGGCATATTCACGTCCTTGCTGTTCTTCGCCACACATCTCCAGGCTAGGGCTTAATCCGCCACAAAACGCTGGGCGTTGTGGCTGCCCAAACAATTTGCAGCGATAGGCCTCATCTAGTTGTATGCATGGCACACCCGCGGGCTTGCCATGTGGCATGCCGGGGATCGGGCTATTGATGGACGGGGCAATGCAGCAGGCTCCGCAGTGAGGGCGGCAGTCCATCCGGGATTAAACATCCACCCAGGGGTAGCCTAGGGCAGTCACGCCAGCCTTCAACTCCAGCATGGCTGCAAGCACATGCGCACTTTCGCCTTTGAGGCCGACTTCTGTGGTGCGGCGCTGGTTGGTGCGTGGCAAGCTGAACAACTTGAGCATGGGATAACGGCTCAGCATGCTGTTCATCAAGTCAATCAAGTCGCTTTCGCCTGCCTCAGTGACGACAATGGCTTGCTCCAGATAGTCCTGGCCATGAAACAGGTGACTGTAATAGGTGTCCAGCACCCATTCCACCATCGGGTGCGCCATTTCTGGAAAGCCGGGCACAAAGTAATGCTCGTGAATGCTGAATCCGGCGACGCGGTTAATCGGGTTGGGGATGAGCTCACAGCCTTGCGGAAAGTCAGCCATAAGCACGCGTTTAGGGTAAGCCGCTTCCCCATATTGCGCTTCAATATTGGCAACGGCGCCTGCATGTCGCTCAATCGGTACCCCGGCAGCCGCGGCTGCACATTGGCGGGTGTAGTCATCCGGGGTGGCACCGATGCCGCCAAAGCTAAACACGACATCGCCACGGGCCATGCTGGCTTTGAGCAGGCTGGTGATCTGTTCGGGAATATCGCCGATAAAGTGCGCCCAGCTGAGTTGCAGGCCGCGGGCAGACAGAAGCGCAATGACCTTGCTGAGATGGGCATCCTGGCGCTTGCCGGACAGGATCTCGTCACCGATGATATAAATCCCAAATTGGCGCATGTTATATTGAGTAAATTACTTTTGAGTGAGCGTTTTAACAGCAGCATAATACCAAGCAATTGCTGAAAATTCACAGCATAGCCATTGCGGCAGCACTTTTGCGGTCTGGTGAGCGCGTCAGTGTGCAAGTGCTTTGATGTGGTTTTGACCTATTGCGTGCTGGTCTAGCCAGCTTTTCAGTCAGTGATCAGTACATTATCGAAAGAAATCCATTGAACAGTTTTCTCTTTGATTTTGTGAGTCCAGCAGACACCATCCTTTCATCTCGCTATGAACCCTCGATGGTCGCCTTGTCCTACCTGATCGCACTCACGGCCTCTGTGATTGCCATCCATCTGGCCGAGGTCTCCCAGCAATTCAAACTTAAGCGCGACCGCCACTTGACCATGCTCGGCGGTGGCCTGGCAATGGGTGCCGCGGTGTGGGGCATGCATTTTATTGGCATGCTAGCTTTCGAGCTGTGTGCCACGGTGCGTTACGAGCTGGTCATCACCTTGCTCTCCTTGTTGCCGGCATTTGTTGCCTCCTGGGCATCCATGCAATGGGTGGCGCAAGCAAGAAAATCTCCTTACGATTTAACCATTAGCGGCGCCTTGATCGGCCTGGGCATCGGGGTCATGCATTACACCGGTATGCTGGCCATGCAAACGGCTGCTGTCATGGCGTTTAATCCATGGCTGGTACTGGTGTCTGTGTGCTCGGCAGTGATGCTCGCCATTCTGGCGTTATGGTTTCATCAACGCTGTAACCGTTTGCGGCGCCTGCGGCCCTGGCGCCATCTGTTCAGTGGTCTGGTCATGGCGGCTGCCATTACCAGCATGCACTATCTGGGCATGGCTGCGGCCAGCTTTAGTGGCCCCATACAGTTTGATGAGCCTGTGCCCACCGTAGACCGGCTGTATTTGTCCTTGCTGGTCACCATGGGCTTGGTGACCTTGCTAGGCGCTATTCTGGCGCAAACCATGATTAGTCGGCAGCGGCAATTGGCCCGCGAGTTACAGTTCAGGGAGCATCAAATGCGCGTGATCTTTCAGCACGCGATAGACGCCATTGTGATTACGGATGCCAAGGGACATATCCAGATGGTGAACCGCGCTTTTGAGGCGATGTTTGGCGTTCAGGCGCAGGCAATCGTGGGCCGTTCGCTTGGCAAAATGATCCCCGACTGGAAGCAGCTCAGCACGCTCTCGCGCAAACGCAGGCAACATGACCAGGCTGGAAAAGTGGTCGCTGAGCGTCACGGGATACATGCGGATGGGCGCGAAATTCCATTGCGGATTGCACTGACCCGTGTGATTGAAGATGAGCTGGATTTTTGTATCAGTTTTTTGATGGATTTAACCGTATTTCGCCAGCAGCAAAACGCCCTAGAGAAACTGTTGACCGAAGATCCGCTGACCGGCTTGTTCAACCGGCGCGGCATGCTCAGTATGATGCATGGCATTGTCAGCCAGCTTCAAAGCAGTCATCCGCAACGGGGCATTATTTTATTATTCGTGGATCTCGATGGGTTTAAAGCCGTCAACGATACCCATGGCCATCCTGTGGGCGATGAAGTGTTGATGGCCATCGCACAACGATTACCTGATGTGTTGCGCGAAGAAGATATGGTGTGTCGTTTTGGCGGGGATGAGTTTGTCATTTTGCTGACCTTTGCCTCCCAGCCGGAAGAGTTGGCCCGCATGGTTGCAGGCAAGCTGGTCGAGAGCATCAGTCAGCCCATCAAGTTGCAATCGGGTCAGGAGATCGCGGTAGGCTGTAGTATAGGTATCGCCTATGACTGGCCTAAAACGGCCGACGACATCGAAGCCTTACTGCAGAAGGCGGATAATGCGATGTATCAGGCCAAAAAAGGCGAAGCTGGAAAAGTCATCTTTTCCAGCTAGGCTGTACTGCAGTAAGGGTGAATGCTGCTTTATGCCGACCTGAGCAGGCGGGAAATAAAAATCAGGAAGACGGCACCGATGGTGGCGACGATAATGCTGCCTATCATGCCACCACTGGCACTCAAGCCCAGCAGGCCAAACAGCCAGCCGCCGACCACTGCACCGGCAATACCAAGCACCAAATCCCAAATCAGGCCAAAGCCATCGCCTTTCATGATCAAGCCTGCCAACCAGCCCGCGATAATCCCTACAACAATTGTCCAAAGCATGTGTGTACTCCCCTGTTGTTATGATGAAGCTCTATGCTAAGCACAGTTGCGCCTGTCATCTGTCAGCCCATCTAGGAAAAACCTGTCAGATTCAGCTGACTCGTTTGCTGCAAACGTCCAGATAGCGCCACGCCTACCCTGACTTGAGGATTTATTTTTTCAGACCGATGATCAACAAGGCGGCCCCCGCCGCAATCACAATCAGGCTAAGCGCTTGCGGGACTTCCACCTCTTTGGTGATCTCTGCATTGGCCTCTAAAGAGCCGATTTTTGCTACGGTCTCTTTGCTCTCGTAACTAAACCCTTTGAAAATCAGACCAGCTGCGCCGACTGCAATCAATATAATGCCTACCATCGCTAATGATTTCATGCCCAAGCTCCACAGTTAAAAAAGATAGGCTCATATTGACCGTAAGTCAGGCGACTGTCTAGTGGGCGCTCTCCCAGTTGTTGCCCACGCCGACCTCGGCTAGTAACGGCACTGATAAGGTTGCCACTTCTTGCATGAGCACGGGCAAGGTCTGTTTGACTAATGCCAGTTCATGTTCAGGCACTTCCAGCACCAGTTCATCGTGCACCTGCATAATGAGTTTGGTCTGCAGTTTTTGCTCGGTCAGCCATTGGTCGACGGCGATCATTGCAAGTTTGATCAGGTCGGCCGCCGTGCCTTGCATGGGGGCATTAATGGCGGCGCGTTCGGCGCCGTTTCTTCTTTGTACGTTAGCGCTGTTGATTTCAGGTACCCATAAGCGTCTGCCGAAATAGGTTTCGACATAGCCTTGCTGCTTGGCCAGTGCGCGCGTGTTTTCCATATAGGCTTTGACACCGGGGTAACGCGCAAAATAGCGCTCAATGTAATTGGCCGCCGCGCCGCGCTCGATATTGAGGTTTTGCGCCAGGCCAAACGCGCTCATGCCATAGATGAGGCCAAAGTTAATCACTTTGGCGTAGCGGCGCTGCTCGTTGTCTACGGCCGCTTTGTCCACGCCAAAAATTTCTGCGGCCGTGGCGCGATGGATGTCTTCGTTATTGGCAAAGGCCGTCAGCATCCCGGCATCTTGTGAGAGATGCGCCATGATGCGCAGCTCAATCTGCGAATAGTCCGCCGAGATGATCTGGCTGCCGGGCGGGGCGATAAAGGCTTCGCGGATGCGACGGCCTTCGGCGGTGCGTACCGGAATATTTTGCAGGTTGGGGTCCGAGCTGGCCAATCGCCCGGTAATCGCCACCGCCTGGTTGTAGTTGGTATGCACGCGCCCGGTTTGCGCGTTGATCATTTTCGGCAACTTGTCGGTGTAGGTGGATTTCAGCTTGGCCAAGCTGCGGTGCTCCAAGATTACCTTGGGCAACGGGTAATCCAGCGCCAGTTCCTGCAATACATCTTCGTCGGTACTGGGGGCGCCAGAAGGCGTTTTTTTCAAGGGTTTGATACCCAGTTTGCCAAACAGGATTTCTTGCAACTGCTTGGGCGAACCCAGGTTAAACGGTTGTCCGGCCAGCTCATACGCCTGTTTTTCAATCTCCATCAAACGCAGGCCAATTTCATTGCTCTGGCGGTTGAGCATGTGGCTGTCGATCAACACGCCGTTGCGCTCCATGCGTTGCAACACTTGCATGCTGGGCATTTCCACCTGCTCATAAATAAAGCGCAGTTTGTCCGAGACTGTCACTTGCGGGTACAGGGCCTGATGCAGTTGCAGCGTGATGTCGGCGTCTTCCGCGGCATATTCGGCAGCCACCTCGACAGTGACCTGGCTAAACGACACTTGTTTTGCGCCTTTGCCCGCCACGCTTTCGTAGCTGATGGGGGCAATGCCAAGATGGCGCTCGCTGAGCTCATCCATGCCATGCCCTTTGTGGCTCTCAAACACATACGATTGCAACAGGGTGTCGTGCGCAATGCCTTGCAGCGTGATGCCATGATTGGCCAGCACATGCATATCATATTTGAGGTTCTGGCCGACTTTTTTAATGTCCGGGTTTTCAAGGATGGGTTTGAGTTTGGCAAGGGTCGCCGTCAAAGCCAGTTGTGGAGGCGCATCAAAGTAATCATGGGTGAGCGGGATGTAAGCCGCTTCCCCCGGCGTGATGCTGAACGAGACGCCGACAATTTTGGCTTGCATGGGGTCCAGTGAGGTCGTCTCAGTGTCAAAGCAAAGCAGAGCGGCTTGTTCCAGTTTGGTGAGCCACGGTTCCAGTTCACTGTCCGATAAAATGGTCTGGTAAAGCCGTCGCGTATCCGGCGAGTAATCGCCACCGGCTTGTCCGCTAAGCTCCTCGACGGTCGGTAGGGCCGGATTTTCAATCAACGGTGCTGTGGCACCGTCTGGCAATTTGTCTAAGTCACGCTTCCAGCTTCTGAACTCAAAATGGTCAAACAGCGCGAGTAGCGCAGGCTTGTCCGGGGCTTTGGGGATCAGTTCATCAAAATGCTCACGGATACCGATATCACAGCGGATGGTGATCAATTCGCGTGCTGTGGGTAACCAGGGTAGGGCTTTGCGCAAGTTCTCGCCGACCACGCCTTTGATGTTGTCGGCATTGGCAATGATATTGTCGAGAGAGCCATATTCTGTCAGCCATTTGACCGCCGTTTTTGGGCCGACTTTTTCGACCCCAGGCACATTGTCTACACTGTCACCGACCAATGTCAGGTAATCGATAATTTTGCTGGGCGGGATGCCAAATTTATTTTCTACGCCGGCAATATCCAATACATCATCGGTTTTACGGAAGGCATCACGCATGGTGTTGACCACGGTAATATTTTCATTCACCAGTTGCGTGATGTCTTTATCGCCAGTCGAGATAATGGTGCGGATACCTTCTTTTTCGGCCTGCTTGGCCAGTGCGCCAATCACATCGTCTGCTTCAACGCCTTCTTCAATAATCAGCGGCCAGCCCATCGCGCGGATGGTTTCGTATAGCGGTTCAATCTGCACGCGCAAATCGTCCGGCATGCTGGCGCGGTTGGCCTTGTATTCGGGATAAAGATCGTCGCGGAAGGTTTTGCCCTTGGCGTCAAACACACAGGCGCTATAGTCAGAAGGATAGTCCTTGTGCAGGCGCCGTAACATATTCAGCACGCCTTGAATCGCCCCGACCGGTTCGTTGGCCGAGTTGCGCAAATCCGGCATGGCGTGAAACGCGCGGTATAAATAACTGGAGCCATCGACCAGCAGCAGGGTTTTCATCGTGTGTTCTCAAGAGTCAAATCAATGGCGTATTTTACGCATTTCAAAGCCACTTCATGTACACTAATTTGGTTTTGATTGTTGAAGGACTGAATGATGACCACCCCCAAGCTGCCTACCATGGTCGAGCCTGAGCTGCTCAATGGCGATAGTGCCAGCCATGAATCCTGGCATGCCTTTGAAATCATGGCCGAGTTTGTCGGCGCCACTGAAAACCTCAAGGCGATTACGCCCGCGGTGTCGATTTTTGGCAGTGCTCGTACCAAGCCTGACCATCCGTATTATCAACGCACCGAAGAAATTGCCCGGCTATTATCAGACTCAGGCTTTAGTGTGATTTCTGGCGGCGGGCCAGGCATTATGGAGGCGGCCAATAAAGGTGCTTTTCCAGGCCGTGGCGCCAGTGTCGGGCTGAATATCAAGTTGCCTTTCGAGCAGCACGGCAATCCCTATCAGGATATCGGCATCAGTTTCAAATACTTTTTTATGCGCAAGGTCATGTTTGTTAAATATGCCAGCGCATTTGTCGTTATGCCGGGCGGCTTTGGCACACTGGATGAACTGATGGAGGCGATTACGCTGGTGCAAACTGGCAAAAGCCGCAAGATTCCGATTATTCTGGTCGGCAGCCAGTTTTGGGCAGGCTTGATAGACTGGTTGCGCAATACGCTGGTGGCAGAAGGCATGGCTTCGCCGACCGATATGCATCTGGTGCAAGTGATTGATGAGCCGCAACAGATCGTGGACGCGATTTTCAAACATTATGAAACCACTGGCTTCGAATTGACGCCGGCGGAGCGCAAGATGCAGTTGTACCTGTAATCGCTGCGCGCAAAGCCAGGATATTTACAAGTTTATTCAGCGCTGGATGTCCGCCACGGCACGGCTTTTTGCTAGAATAGCGATCACTGACTAAGGAGTCTTCCATGCGTAATGTTTCCCGTTTTATGCTGACCACACTGTGCCTTGCGAGTTTTTCCATGCTGGCTAGTGCTGCGGCCCCCAAAGATGCCGAGTTGCTGGATGACATTCCCTCTCCGCCCAAAGTCATTGAAGGACAACCCATAGACCAGCCGACCATCTCCAAGCGCAAGGATGGTGATAACGAGGTTGAGGAATATAGCCTGAATGGTGAGGTCTATATGGTGAAAGTGACACCACCGAGCGGCAAGTCTTACTACCTGCATCGGGAAGACCGTAATGGCGAGTGGGTACATGATGGTCCTTCTCGCCCGGTGTCCGTGCCCAAATGGATTCTTTTCCGCTTCTAAATGTTTTTGACCTGCCCGTAAGGGTAGGGTTGTCACCCACATGTCTGTTTTTACCACTCTGAGTCTGGATGAAGTGCGTCTATGGTTGGCGCCTTTTAATGTTGGCGAGCTGCAAACCTTGCGCGGCATTGCGGCTGGCATTACCAATACCAATTATTTTGTCGAAACCAGCGAGTCACGCTTTGTGCTGACCGTGTTCGAGAAAAACGATTTTGACGAGCTGCCTTATTTTGTGCACTTAATGACGCATTTATCGCAGCACGGTATTCAATGCCCAAGCCCGATTGTTGATAAAGACGGCGTGGCGTTGCACCGGATTCATGGCAAACCTGCCCTGATGGTGAGCTGCTTGCGTGGTAGTGATGTCAGTCAGCCTAACCTGACCCAGATTGAAGCCGTGGCACAGACGCTGGCGCGTATGCATCTGGCGGGTATGGCGTTTCATGAGCAATCACACAATCAGCGCGGTCAGGGCTGGCGCGTTATGACAGCGCAGCAGGTGATGCCCAAGCTTGCACCCGTACAGCAGCATTTGTTGCAAGAGGAATTGCAGTTTCAGCATGGCCTGGATTTGTCTGGTCTGCCCCATGGTGTGATACACGGCGATTTATTCCGCGATAACGTGTTGTTTGACGGCAATGTGTTGGGTGGCTTTATTGATTTTTACTATGCCTGCCATGATGTACTGGCCTACGATGTGGCCATTGCGGTGAATGAGTGGTGCGTGGATGCCAACGGTGCGTTTGTCGATGACAAGCTGGCCGTGTTCATGAATGCTTATCACGCGGTTCGCCCGTTCACTGCAGAAGAAAAATCCTTCTGGCCAGCCTTGTTGCGCCGCGCTGCCTTGCGCTTCTGGCTATCGCGCCTGTATGATTTTTACTATCCTGTGGCGGGGGAATTGACCCATGCCAAAGACCCGGCTCATTTCGAGCGGGTATTGCTGAATCGTCAAGCGCTTACTTAGTCGCGCTATAAAAGGGAGTCACATGACAGAAACAAACAGCCAGCGCGGGATTCGCTGGGTCAAAGAAAGCCTGGCTTTATTTAAAACGCAGCCACATATCTGGATGTTGTGCTCGCTGGCCTATATCTTCATTTTTATGGTGTTGCCATCCTTGCCATTGCTGGGGTTTCTGGGCATGGTGAGTGTGGTGATCTGGCCCGTCTGCATGGCCTGGATTGTGATGCTCTACCGCCAGGTGGATATGCACGGTGAAATGTCGCCCGGTGACGCCTGGCAACATCTCAAACTGCATCTTAAGCCTTTGTTGCTGTTGGGCGCTAGCTGCCTGATTTATGCTGTGTTGGCGACCTATCTGCTCAGCAGCGAACTTGCTTCGCTCATTTCGCATGCGCCGACCAAAGCCGGCATGAGTGATTCACATATGACCAAGTTTCTTGAAAATGCGTTGTCATTTATTGTGAAGTTGTTGTTATTGCTCTTGCCTTTGTTTATTGCCACCTGGTTTTCACCTATGCTGATTGCTCTCAATGGCTATCCGCTGGTGAAAGCGATCAAATCCAGTATCGCCGGCATGCTGCAATATACCGTGCCCATGGGCGTAGCCTGGCTATTCATGATGCTGGGCATGCTGGTGGTAATGCTGGGACTGGGGCTGGTGATTGGCATTTTAGGTGTGCTGATTCCAACGGTCACGCAGTTGCTGATGCCGCTGCTGGTATTTATTGCCTTGCTGGTCATTAATGCGCTGATGTTTGCCTTTCAATACATCAGCTACAAAGATGCCTTCAGGGCCGCACCACAAGTCGAGGCCAGCGTTTAATTGCTTGCTGCTTGCAACGTTATCGCTTGCGGCGCTCGGTAAACAGGCTGTTACCGACAATCTTTTTGGCTTGCTTTTTGGCATGACTCATGGCGCCAGCCACTTCATGATGGCTGGCAAAAAACTCGGCGCTAACTCTGACTGCGCCGATAGATAAACTGCCAAACGGGAAAAAATGTTCATTGCCCAAGCGGTCTTCAATATGAATGCCACCTGACTGCACATCCTTGAGGTCATAAAAGTCTGGCATGACCTTCGCCACCGTGTCCAGAATGTCGCGGCATATCCTTTCCCAGTCTTCACTCTGAAACACAATCACAAAGTCGTCACCGCCGATATGGCCGACAAAATCATGCTCATGGTTCACCATACTGCTCAGCATGCGCCCGACAAACTGGATCACCTCGTCGCCGCGGCGATAACCATAGGCATCGTTAAACGGCTTGAAATGATCAAGGTCACAATAACAGGCGACAAACGCTATGCGCCGTTCCAGCAGCTTGTCGATATGGGCATTAATTGGCACATTGCCCGGGAGCAGGGTGAGGGGGTTGGCATAACGTGCGGCATGAATCTGCATGTTGGTCACTTCGCGCAATAGCGCGTGACCACTGCCCATGCCCACATAACGCTCGCCGTCGACAATAATAAAGCCGTTCAGTAAATACTTGGGATCGGCTTGCAGGATCAGCTCGCTCAAGGCCAGGATGTGCATGTCCTTTTGGATGATGAGGCATTGCGTATCCATAAATGTGGTGCAGGATTTCTTGCCATGTAATTCTTTTTGGTAACGCCGCGCAAAGCGGTCTATGGTGTCATAACGGCTGATCAGTCCCAGCGGCTTGCCTTTATGGTCGGTGACCGGGATAGAGTTGAGATTGTTGTCGTGATGAAACCAGTCATAGACCTCTTCATTGGTCATTTCAGGCAGCGCCGCCACTTGATAGCTGGTGAGCCCGGATACGGTTGCTTGTTTGGAGACCATGGTTTGCTGGTCCGCAAATAAACGAATAATGTTTTTGTTGAGCAGCGTGCTCACTTCTTCGGACAAAGTCGCCTGAAATTTGGGGAACGGACGGCCCAGCAGGTAGCCCTGGGCATAGTCTATTTTCAAGTCTTTGATGACCGCCAGCTCTTCTTTGGTTTCTATGCCCTCGGCTATCGTCAGCGTGTTCGACTCCAGCGCAATTTTCTGAATGCCGCGGACAAATTCCAGCTTGATCGGATCGTTGTGGATGTTGGCAATAAAATGCTTGTCGATTTTGACATAGTGCGGTGACAGCTCAGACCACAAACGCAAACTTGAAGTCCCTTCACCCAGATCATCGAGCGCGATTTTAAACCCGAGTGCCTTGAGTTTGGTGACCGCCTCTTTGAGTTCGGCGTAATCGCGTATGGTGGAACTCTCGGTGATTTCGATAACAATATCGCTGGCTGCAAGCTGATAGTTCTCCAGCTGCGCCAAGCTTAATGACCAGTCACTTTCGCTGTGCAGCAAGGCATCCGGGCTAAAGTTTACAAACAGAGGCATGGCATGGTTCGCCCGGCGATATTCTTCAAAAATCACATCGCGCGCGATAGACTCCATCTCGATATCTCGCCCACATAACTTGGCTGCATTGAGCAAGGCAATCGGCGCATGTAGTTTGGACTCCAGTGGTCCGCGAATCAGCGCCTCATGCGCAAACACCTGCGCTTGCTTGATATCAATAATGGGCTGAAACAAGGGCAACAGGTTTCTCTGTGCCAGGATGACTTCAATTTCGGTATTGGGGGCAGCATAAATCATGCTAGCAGTATCGACGAAGCGTGAAGATTCTTGATCAAGAAAATGTCAAGATTGGATGAAATATTTATGACTATATCTTGTTGCTACAAGCTAGCTTGAAATAGTCGCACGCAACAACTGAGACGAATGAAACCTCAATTTGAGGCGCATCACCAGAGGATCAGTGAAGTTGCCACCCCAGGCCTAGATAACAGGCGTAAACGACCTCAGATTTTTTCCAGCTTGGCGTATTCGAGCATCAGCGTTTTCAATCCGGCGCTGCCAAAATTCACTTTCACGGCCAGATCGCTGGCGTTCCCCTCATAGCTAACCACAACCCCTTCGCCAAATTTGCTGTGGCGTACACTTTGGCCAATCTTGAAAGGATAATTGGACTGGGTGCTTGCCGGTTGTGCGGCTGGCATGGTGTATTGACCGCCTGCCGCATAAGGTTTGGCAGCCGGTTTGCTATTGAGGCGTTTGGTGAGGTCGGCAGGGATTTCATCGACAAAGCGTGACGGGATGCCGTAGCGGACTTGCCCATGCAGCATGCGGCTTTGCGCATAGGTCATATACAAGCGCTGGCGCGCGCGCGTGACGGCGACGTACATGAGCCGCCGCTCTTCCTCAAGGCCACCATTTTCATAGGCAGCTTGCTCGTGTGGGAACAGGCCTTCTTCGACGCCGCTGATAAACACACTCTGAAACTCCAGACCTTTGGCGGCATGCACGGTCATCAGTTGCAGGGCCTCATGACCAACGTCGGCCTGATGGTCGCCTGCTTCTAGGCTGGCATGGTTCAGAAACTGGGTCAGCAGGTCGGCATCTTCCTCCATGTTGTGATGGTTACCCAAGTCCTGCTTGCTAAAGGCGACCGCAGCCGTCACCAGCTCTTGCAAGTTTTCAATGCGGTCTTCGCCTTCTTTGTCGTTTTGGTAGTGCGCCATCAGGCCACTCAGGTTGATGACCATTTCTGCCATTTCACCCAGCGTGATGCCGTAGCCTTGGTCAACAATTTGCCGGATCAAGGCGACAAAGCCATCTAAGCCTTTGCTGCCTAGCTTGCCTTCACCGACTTTGTTGGTGGCGGCCTGCCATAAGCTGCATTCATTTTGGCGCGCAGCTTCTTGCAGTTGCTCCAGTCCACGCGCACCGATGCCGCGGGGCGGGAAGTTAATAATACGCAACAAGGCCGTGTCGTCGTTGGCGTTGGCAATCAGCCGCATGTAGGCCAAAGCGTGTTTGATTTCAGCCCGCTCGAAAAAGCGCAGACCGCCATACACGCGGTAAGGGATGTTGGCCGAAAACAGGGTATGTTCGAGAATGCGGGACTGCGCATTGCTGCGGTAGAGTAGGGCCATCTCGCCCAAGGGCACGCCTTCTTTTTGCAGCATATTCACTTCATCGACAATAAACTGCGCTTCGTCGGTATCGTTGTAAGCCTCATAAATGCGAATCGGCTCGCCCTTGCCGGCCGAGGTCCACAGGTTTTTACCCAAACGGTTGCGGTTGTTGGCAATGATGGCGTTGGCGGCATCGAGGATATTGCTGTGCGAACGGTAGTTTTCTTCGAGCTTGACGATATTCTGCACGTTGAAGTCGCGCTGGAAGTCATTCATATTGCCGACGCGTGCGCCACGGAATGCGTAAATGCTCTGGTCGTCATCCCCGACGGCAAAAATACTGTTATGCGCGCCGCCTAACAGTTTTAGCCACAGGTATTGCAGCCGGTTGGTGTCCTGAAACTCATCGACCAGGATATATTGAAAGCGTTGCTGATAATGCGCACGGATGTGCGGTTCGCGTTCTAGCAACTCGTAGCAACGCAATAATAACTCGGCAAAATCGGCCACGCCTTCCCGGTTACATTGCTGATCATAGGCCGCATAAATTTCGCGCAGTTTCTGGCTATGGCCGTCGTAAGCATCGACGCTATCCGCTCGCAGGCCTTCCTCTTTGCAGCTATTGATATAGCCCATCACCTGCTTGGGTGGATATTTTTCATCATCCACATTCATCAGTTTCATGACGCGCTTGATGGCAGAAAGCTGGTCGGCGGTATCTAAAATCTGAAAGGTATTAGGTAAGCCCGCTTCACGGTAATGCGCGCGCAACATGCGGTTACACAAGCCGTGAAAAGTGCCTGCCCACATACCACGCGTATTGATCGGCAACATACTCGTGAGGCGGGTCAGCATTTCCTTGGCTGCTTTGTTGGTAAATGTCACGGCCATGAGGCCCATGGGGGAGGTTTGCCCGGTTTGGATCAGCCAGGCAATCCGCGTGGTGAGCACGCGGGTTTTGCCACTGCCGGCCCCGGCTAGAATGAGTGCCGAGACATGCGGCAGGGTGACCGCTTGCAGTTGTTTATCATTCAGGCCCTGTAACAGATTATTTTCAGAATACATGCCGTTATTATCGCATGATGCAGCGTTTCAGGCGCAGTCTAAGCATGCGCTTGTAGTCGGCAAATCGTTGCACTCAACATTTTTCTGGAACTTTTTAAAACCTCTCACACTCATACTTGCACGATGATGATGAATCATCTTTCCGCTTCTTTCCTCCCTGAGCGGAAGCCTTTACGATGAGGCCTATTGCCCCGATTTACCCCTTAATCGGGGCTTTTTTTGTCTATAGGTTTTAGAAGGTGATTTTAAACACCACCGGTAAACCCGACTTGTCGCCAGGCTTCATACAGCAAAATTGCGGCTGAGTTGGATAAATTCAGGCTACGGCTATGCGGCAACATTGGCAATCTGACACGATGCTCTGCCGCAAATTGGGCGCGAATTTCCTCTGGCAAGCCACGTGACTCTGGTCCAAACACAAATACATCCTCGTCTTTAAACTGCAAATCGCTGTGGCGCGTGCTGCCTTTGGTGGTCAAGGCAAACATGCGTTTTCCATGCAGCGCTTGCTGGCATTCCGCCCAGTTTTCATACACGGTCAACGCTGCATATTCATGGTAGTCCAGCCCAGCCCGCTTTAACTGTTTATCTGAAAGTTCAAAACCCAGAGGTTTGACCAGATGTAGCCTGGCACCTGCATTGGCACAGAGACGGATAATGTTGCCTGTATTGGGCGGGATTTCGGGTTCGAAAAGCACGATATGAAACATGTTTGGCTGCTTGTTTGCTTACGCAAGGATAGTATGACGGTGATATGATAGTCGAGAAAGTATCTCAAGATAAATAATTACAACGCCATGGCTCGTCCCGAGAAAATTAGATTAGGTGAAATTCTGGTCAGACAGAATTTCATGACCCAAGCTGAACTGGATCAGGCGCTGGAAGAGCAGCGCAAGACAGGCCGCCGCCTTGGACGGGTGATTGCTGAAAAAGGCTATGCCAACGAGCGGCAAATTGCTGAAGCCGTTGCACATCAGCTCAATATCCCTTTCCTGGATCTTGGCCAGTATGAGCTGGATCCCAAGCAGGTTCAAAAACTCCCTGAAGTGCAGGCACGCCGTTTCCGTGCCATTTTGCTCGAAGAGCGTCCAGACAGCATTCTGGTGGCGATGGTTGACCCTTCGGATGTCTATGCCTATGACGAATTGGTCAGGCTGCTCAGGCGTGATATTGATATCGTCGTGGTGCAAGAGAGTCTGCTCATGCAGACCATTGATCGTTCCTATCGCCAGACTGAGCAGATTTCTTCACTGGCGCTTGAGTTGCAAGAGGACCTGGCAGACAGCAATGCCGATCTCTCAAGCATGATGGGCGTAGATCTGGGCGTAGACGATGCGCCCGTGGTCAAGCTGTTGCAGACGATATTTGAGGATGCGGTGCAAGTGCGAGCGTCTGACGTGCACATTGAGCCGCAAGACAACAAGCTGCTGATCCGCTTTCGGATTGATGGTGTCATGCACTTTCAAACCCAGGCAGATATCAAAATTGCCACTGCGTTGGTCATGCGTCTCAAGATCATGGCTGGTTTGGATATTTCTGAAAAGCGCCTGCCACAAGATGGTCGTTTTGGCTTCTCGGTCAAAGGTAAGGCGGTCGATATGCGTATTTCGACCATGCCAACACAGTATGGCGAAACGGTGGTCATGCGTCTGCTGATTCAAAATACTGCGCACTTTCAGCTGGACAAATTGGGCATGCCGCCTGCTTTACTCGCACGCTTTAGAAAAATGATTAACCGCCCCAGTGGTATGGTGTTGGTCACCGGGCCTACCGGGAGTGGTAAAACGACGACCTTGTACTCAGCATTGAGTGAGCTTAATACCCCCGAAACCAAAGTCATTACGGTGGAAGACCCGGTGGAGTACCGTTTACCCGGCATTATTCAGACGCAGGTCAATGAAAAAATCGAGCTGGATTTCCCCAAGTTGCTACGTGCCATTTTGCGTCAGGATCCAGATATTGTGCTGGTGGGCGAGATGCGAGATGAAGAAACTGCACAAACGGGTCTGCGCGCTTCCATGACTGGTCACCTGGTACTCTCCACGTTGCATACCAACGATGCCTCAACTGCTCCGGTGCGTTTGATCGACATGGGCGTGCCGCGTTTCATGGTGGCCATGTCCTTGCTCGGTGTCATGGCGCAACGTCTGGTGAGGCTGATTTGCCCGCACTGTGCTGAAGAGCATGCGCCTACAGAGAGTGAAACGGTGTGGCTCAATCAGGTGTTGCCGGATGCAACCTTACCGACCAACTTCCGCCATGGCAAAGGCTGTCAGCATTGCAACCGCACCGGTTATCTGGGGCGGGTTGGCTTGTATGAGTTTCTTGAAATGACCGATGAGCTGGCAATGGCCGCCAACATGCCGGATACCAACATCTTTATCAAAAAAGCGCGTGAACGCCTGAAAGGTAAAACCCTGCGCGACCAATCGCTGCAATTGGCGATTGAAGGTAAAACCACGCTGGAAGAAATCATGCGTGTCGATAACCAGTTTGAAGAATAACGCCTATGCCATTATTTGAATACAAAGGGCGCACCGAAGATGGCATGATGGTGACTGGGGTACAAGAAGCCGCCGATGCCGATGCCTTGGGCGCCGCGTTAATTGGTACCAGAATTACGCCGATTGAAATCAAGCCCAAGAAAACGAGTGGCGTCGCGATTAACCTGTTTGAAGAGAAAATCACCAGCCTTGAGGTGATGATTTTCAGCAAGCAAATGTATACGCTGCTTAAAGCTGGTATCCCGATCATGCGCGCCCTCTCTGGGATTCAAAGCTCCGTAGGCAACCCCAAGCTGGCGCAAGTGGTGGGGCAACTGCGCGTGAGCCTGGACTCAGGCCGTGAATTGTCAGTGGCGATGACTGAGCATCCAAAAGTCTTCGATAGTTTTTATATTAGTATGATCCGGGTTGGCGAAACGACGGGTAATTTGGATAATATTTTTTTGCGCCTGTCTGAGCATATCGAGTTTGACCGCTTTATGCGTGGACAAATCAAATCGGCTTTGCAATATCCTATGTTTGTACTCACTGCCATGGCAATTGCGATTGTGGTGATTAACGTTATGGTGATCCCGCAGTTTGAAAAAGTGTTTGCTAGCATGCATGCCGATTTGCCAATGATTACCAAAATGCTGATTGCATTTTCAAACTTCATGCGCAATTACTGGTTTGTGCTGATTGGCATGATTGCCGCGGCAGGCTGGTCATTTAAAACGTATGTTAAAACGGCAAGTGGTCGGTCAAACTGGGATCGGATCAAGATGCGTATCCCGATTGCCGGTAAAATTATTTTTAAAGGCACCATGGCACGTTTTGCACGTAGCTTTGCGTTGTCTACACGCAGTGGTTTACCCATTCTGTCAGCGTTAAGGCTGGTGTCACAAACCGTCGAAAATGACTATATTTCAGCCAAAATTTTGAGCATGTCTGCGGGCATTGAGCGTGGCGAAACCATCCTCAGAACAGCTACGCAAACTGGTGTGTTTAACTCACTCGTTTTGCAAATGATCGCTGTCGGCGAAGAGTCAGGCTCGCTGGATACATTAATGCAGGAAATTGCCGATATGTACCAAGCGGATGTTGAGTATGACGTCAAAACGTTGGGTGCGCAGATTGAGCCTATTTTGATTATGTTTTTGGGAGCGTTAGTCTTGGTGCTTGCATTGGGTGTATTTTTACCGATTTGGGACATGAGTTCTGTGATGCTAAAAGGTGGCTAGTTTTGTGGTAAGGGAATGGACCAAAATTGTCTGGCATAGTATTTGCTAATGACAATTTAACGCAGTGTTAACCTGCCACTGTGATAAGAACGGCAGGGCATTTTGATTAGGAGTTTGAGTAATGAAAAAACAAGCTGGTTTTACATTGGTTGAATTGGTTGTTGTGATCGCAGTGCTTGGTATTTTGGCAGCAACAGCGTTACCAAGATTTGTGAACGTTCAGACCCGGGCACTCAAAGCTGCCGGCGGAGGTTTGCAAGGCTCGATAGCCTCTGCTGCAAACTTAGCTAGAGCATCATGGATTGCTGGAGGTAGTACTGGAACTTCCGTACAGATGGACTCACAATCAGTAACTGTAAATAGTTCTGGTTGGCCAACAGCTGATGGGGATGGTATCTCTAAGGCCTTACAAGATATTGGCGGTTTTGCAGACAATGGGGCCGGGGTTTTCACAAAATCAAATGGAAGTTGTACTGTTACGGTTACTTACACTGCGAGCACTGGCAGTGCAGCGTTGAGCGATAATGGGTCCTGCTAAGGACTGTTTTCTAATGTCTCGTGCAACTTATGAGAGGCTTCACGCTAATTGAACTGGTTGTAGTGATTTCCGTGATGGCTATAATAGCTGCTATGGCTGTCCCAAGATTTGCAAACGGTGACATCTTCGAAACCCGCGGTGACGCGGGTTTACTTTCATCTACATTACGCTATGCGCAGAAAACGGCGATTGCCCAGCGTCGGAATGTGTATGTGATTCATAATAATGCGATACCTGATACGGTCAGCTTATGTTTCGATACCGCCTGCAATCAGGCGGTAATTAATCCTGAAACCGCTGAGGCATACGTGTTCACAAGTAGCAAGAATGTGGATATCAGTTCGGACAATGCCAGTCTTGGGTTTGATTCGCTTGGTCGTGCAGTCCCGAACTCAACGGTGAGTTATCAAGCGACCAATAGAAAAAACAATGCGCAATACGTGACCGTGACTGTCGAGGAAGATACTGGATACATACACTGATTAGTTCACCAGTAGCTCCAGACTGGATAATAACAATGCATCACAACAAACATCACTCTTACAGACAACCAGGCAAATTGTGCGTGCGCTTGCATGCAGGTTTTTCATTGGTGGAGATGGTGGTGTTTATGGTGATTGTCACCACCGCCATCGCCGGTGTTATCGGTGCGCTTTCGTTTATGGGACGTCATTCTGCCGACCCGCTGGCGCGCAAGCAAGCAATCGCGATTGCTGAGTCGCTGATGCAAGAAGTCCAGCAAATGCCTTTTACTTATTGTGATCCCGATGACCCGAATGCGTCTACGGCGACAAGTTATGGCGATTGTACCAATCCACAAAATGCGACCTTAAATGGCCCTACACCCTCTACGGAGAGCCGTTACAGTGCCACCGATCCATTTGATAATGTGGCCGATTATGGTGGATTTTCCATGCCTGGTGGTGGATGTGCCGGCATTTGCCGCATTGGCAATGCGACTGCCTTACCGGGCTTAAACCCTTACGCGGCATCCGTTGCAATTACTCAGGCGGGCGGGAGTGGTGCTTTTGCAGCGTTGCCAGCAGATGCGGTGTTACAGATTGTGATTACGGTGACAGGTCCCGCAGACACTACCATCCGGCTGACTGGATACAGGGTTCGTTATGCGCCGAGAATTTAACCAACCCAAATCTGCTATTTCAGGCTTCACCTTGGTGGAGTTGGTCATCGTCATTGTGGTGATGGCAATTCTCGGCGGTATTTCCGTCACCTTTATCAAAAATTCCATTTTGGCTTATGTGAATTCCGAGGCTTATTATGAGCTCGCCGATCGCGCCGATATCTCATTGCGCCGCATGTCACGAGATATCCGCAACGCCTTGCCCAATAGTGTCTGGGTGGCTGCTGATAATTCCTATGTAGAGTTTGTGCCGATCAAAGCTGGCGGCCGCTACCAGCAGGATACGCTGGATTTTGTAAGTGCGAATGACACTTTTAACGTACTCGGCGACCCTGTGCCTTCTGTAGACTCTGGCGACCAGTTGGTGATTTATAACCTTGGTATTCAAGGAGCAGATGTGTATGCGGGGGATACGATTCGATCCTTAACCAGCACTGGCACTAATCTCAGCACGCTCTCATTTAGCGGTTCAGCCTTTCCACTACCCTCCCCGGGTAGCCGTTTTTATGTGGTGAACGGGGCCGTATTTTATGTCTGTGATTTAGCCAACCGCCGTCTGTTGATGTATTCAAACTACGCAATTCCATCTGCCCATCCGTCAAACTTTGCCGGACTCACCCCTAGTATCGTTGCGCAAGATGTCACGGGTTGCAGTTTTACTTATACAGAAGGCGTCATGCAGCATAGCGGCGTGGTAACAGCACAGCTCGAGCTCAGTAAGAATGGTGGCGTTGTGCGCCTGGTTAACCTGATTAATGTGGTGAATTCGCCATGAAAAATACGCTTCATCGCATAAAAGGATTTATGTTGCCCGTGGCAATCTTCTTAATGGTGATATTGGCGTCGCTTGTAGGGTATTCTATGCGGCTGTCATTGTTGGCCAATCAAGGCACGATACAGGATGTGCAAGGTGCACAAGCTTACCTGGCTGCCAAGGCTGGCGTGGAGTGGGCGGCTTATCAGGTGATTGCCCCGGGGTCGACCACGATGAAATCCTGCCCCACGCCGCCTGATCCGTTTACGATTAATGGCTTTAACATTGCATTGACATGTAATCAAACAAACCCGATGCCGCAAGACCGGGCAGGGACACAGAATATTGGGATGTATACCATTACCGCTACCGCCTCAAAAGGGGCAGCTGGCGCGCTTGATTATATTGAGCGCAAAGTCACAGTGAGCTTGAGTCGTTGCCTGATGGGTACAGAAGAGTGTAGTTAGAGGAAAATGACCGTGTTTAGATGGAAGCATGCAACTGTGATATGGCTTTTGTGTCTGGTCAGCTTGTTTTCTGCTGAAGCGACAAAAGCGGCAACCGTTACTTTAAACGCCAACGGCGGTTCTGACTCTTCAAATGGGTTGAAAATATTCATCAATGATAACTCACAAATTCAAGTGCAAAGGCTTAATAGTAGCGGCCAGCTTTATCAACCTGACCGAACACCAGCCAATAACAGGTTAGATAACGGGATTTATATTCGTGGCAATAATACTATTTATGGCCCTGATCACTTTGCCTACAACGCACCAGGAAACTATACAACGCAAGCAATGACAGCGGTGACGCCGGCCAACGCATCCGCTGGAAATGCGCAGACAACTCGTTCGCAGTTCACTGTTCCTGCGAACAATATCGGCGGCGGGCCTCAAATCACTATTGATTGGAGTTACACCTATCCTTATGACTTTGTCACAGCCAAAGTGAGCATTTATATCCCCCCTTTATATCCAGTCAGCTCAACAAACCCGGTAAGGTATTATCATGCAGTTGATACCTATTTGGGCGGCTCTGACTGTGGCTGTGGTGTCCGTTACGTGGATACAAACGGTAAACAAGTCGCTGGGACTTATCCTTATGCCGGTAGTTGCTCATCTGGGAGCGGAAATACGAATGTGCAGTGCCCTTCTAGTACAAGTTTGCCTGCAAACCTGGATGTCGTTGAAAGTTTTAGAGAGCGTGATGGAACGTTTAGTCGTTATTGCGTAGGCAACTGGCAAACTTTCTGGTCAAGTAGTAATTCCAGTGCATGTGCGATTGGTAAATCAGACCAATTATCGAATACCGTCAATACAACCTTGACTGATACCGGCGCTGCGATCGAGTACGATTTTACTTTACCTGGAACATACACATTCAGCTATGACTTTGTGGTTGGGTCAACCTTAGTGCCTGATTATGATCATTTGGAAATCCGCCACCCTGGCAGTTCCTCTTTATGTCCGGTCGATATTCAGGTCATGGCTTGTTTGGTTTCTACCATGCCTTGTCCGGATGATCAGCTCATCAATTCAGGAAGCCTTACTGGTACGCTGACCATCTCTCCCAGTTCTCCAACCGTCACAGTGACGCCGGACGCCCAGTTTGAGGTCGGGAATGCCCGTACCATTGACACCCTTACCTTACAAGGTAGCGCTGCAGCTACTTATACCTTGGGAGCAAGCGGTCTCAGCAAAGGTCCGATGAATGGTATCAAGTGCTGGAACACGGCAAATAACTCGCAAAGTTGTAGCTTTACAATGACAAATACCCCATGCGTGAGTACCTATGAGTGTATGGAAAGCGGGGTGACTTATAATAATTTGAATAGCAATTCATCGGCACGTAATCCGATTTACACAAAAATCCTAGCACAGTCTTTTGATCTGGATGTGGTTGCGCTGCTCTCAAGTGGCGCCCAGTCGAGTGGCTATAATTCTTCAGGCTTAAAAGTTGATTTGGTGACAGATAGCAATGGCTCATGCAGTACAAATATTGTCGTCACTAAAGATGTTAGTTTTGCAGCCTCAGATGGTGGACGTAAAAAGGTGACTTTCAGTGCAACAGATGTCCCCAAAGCTTATCCTAATTTGCGCTGTCAGGTACGCGACCCAGGTCAGAACAAATCGGGGTGTTCGTCTGATAATTTTGCCATTCGGCCACAATCCTTGGCTGTGACCAATACCAATACAGCAAGCTCAAGCTCACCAAGCAGTACAGTGAGCCCTGTGTTCAGGGCGGGGGCTGATAATTTCAGTCTGACGGTTTCTAGTGGCGAACAGGGCTATAACGGCACCCCAAAAATATCCAATGCCTTGCTGGCTGCTCACCCAGGCGCACCCGTCGTGGGGCAGGTGGCCGGGTCATTTGCTGCAGCCAGTTCTGGGTCCAGCACCGGAACCAACTTTACTTACTCCGAGGTTGGGCATTTTAAAATTTCACCGCAAGGGCTTTACGATGATACGTTCACTGCGGTTGATCAATCCAAAGGCGATTGTGATAACAGTGGCAGTCCATTTGATAATGGCGGCGCAGGGACGCCGCCCAAATACGGCTGCCGTTTCGGCAATACCACAGACACAAATTATTTTGGCCGTTTTATCCCTAACAGTTTCCGGGTGGATCCCTCTAGTACGGTGACGCTGGCGTGTGGCAACTTTGTGTATTATGGACAAGACACCACTGCAAGCAGTGCAGCACCTGGATTTATTACACCCTTCAGCATTACGGCCTTGAATGCTGCTGGCACCACCACACAAAACTACACAGGTAATTATGCACGGCTGGATTTGACAAATTATAGTTTGTACCGATTTAGCGCTTCGCCGTCCAATGGTGCAACCCTAAGTGCGAGTGCTGCAAACCCAGCGATTAGCAAAACAACAGACAACACAGCGCCGATTTGGGGAAATGGGACTACCAGTGTTCGTGTCAGACATAAATTATCCCGACCGTCTTCTGCCATCAATCAGCAAAGTGTGGTGATCTCGGCACAGCCGCAAGACAGTGACAATGTGACTTCTACACAAACTGCATTGACGAGTGGTGGGATCGCTTTCCGCTATGGACGTCTGGCAGTGATCCCTGCACATGGTTCTGAGCTGTTGGCCTTGCCGGTGCCGATTGAGGCGCAATATTACAAAGATGGCTTTTATGTGCGTAGCCAGGGCGATGCATGTACCACCATTGATAGCAAAAGCATCGTTATGAAAAACTATAAGGGTAACCTGGCGGCATGCGAGACCTTTATGAATGGTACTTATACTGCGAATAACGGCTTGGTGAAAGCCATTCTGTCAGCGCCCAAAGTGGGGTCTGATGGGCGGCCCAATGTCGGGAGTGTTGATCTTGAAATAAATCTGGACAACGCTGTTCCTGGGGAGGTCACTTGTCAAAGCAATGCCGGTACGGTCAGTGCTATTGGTGGCGGCAAGTCAGATTGGTTTGGTACCTCGGACCCGGTGGGGCGCGCCTCCTTTGGCATCTACAAAGCGCCCATCATCTACATGCGTGAAAGCTTCCAATAAAGACAAAACCACCTAAATCAGGTGATTTTGTCGTCTTATTCCTGCATTTGATCTCCCGTTTCAGGCACTAAAGTTGCTCGCATATATGAGGCGTGGCCGGATAGCGTGATTGTCTGATGCCACGATGGCGCATGGCCACTTAAGTCATTTTGCGCATAAGAAGATGATTTGATGTGCGACTTTTTTGTGTATACTAATTTGCGATTGTGCTTGAAGTAAGTATTATTATTCTTTGATTTTAAATGATAAAGTGACTCTGAAAGACTGGCGACTCTCTATGCAATGGTTTAAAAGACAAAAAAACAAGCAGCAGGTAGGGGTGAGTTTTACCGACATGCATGTGAGTACTGTTGCCTTGACGCCGCCTGCAGAAGGGACCAAGCCGGTGGTTTCGTTTGCGGCGGTTGAGCAAATACCGCTGGATGCTACTTCCACATTACGTCACTTTGTGACCAAAAATGACCTCAAGTCTTTACCCTGCAATCTGGTACTCAATGTCGACCAGTACAACATCGTGCAAATTGACAAGCCCAATTTGCCAGAGGATGAAGTAAAACCGGCGTTACGCTGGAAACTCAAGGGATTGCTTGATTATGCGGTAGAGCAAGCGGTGGTTGATGGGATTGATCTGCCTTCGGATCCCTCTGTGGCAAATCGCCAAGCGCTGATGCTGGCGATTTGCGCCAAAAAAGCTACGGTAACCGGGGCGGGTAACCATTTGGTCGATGCCGGATTTAACCTGCGTTCGATTGATGTGCACGCGCTGGCACAACGCAATATTGCCCATTTGCTTGAACACGAAGATCGCGCGCTGGTGATGGTCAGCATCCTGCCACGCGGTTGCCTGATCACGTTTACGGCAAAAGGTGAGCTTTACCATACGCGTCTGATTGAGCTGGATCGCGACTTTTTGAACGATAGGGACGAAATCTTCAGAATCAATTTTGATAAATTGGTGCTTGAGCTGCAACGCTCGCTGGACAGCTTTGACCGTCAGTTTCCTTTCCTGAGCTTGAACCGTATGGTGGTGGCGCCGGTCGTGCATCGCGATTATCTGGTGAGCGGCCTGAGTTCCAGCCTCTATGTGCCGGTCAACGTTTTTAACCTGGAAGATGTTGTTGAGCTGCCTGCCAACCAGGATTTTTCCAGCCTTGAAAAACAGGCCATGTTGATGCCTGCCCTGGGTGCTGCTTTGCGTCAGGAGGCGGCTGTATGAGTCAGCAGATTAACCTGTATGAAGGCGGTGGTGTTAAAGCCAGAGAGTGGTTTAGCCTGCCGATGGTGGCGGCCGTCTATGTGCTGGCCGCAGTGGTGATGTATTACTTTTATACTGGACTGGCTGCTGAAAACGAGCAATTGCAAGTGCAGCGTAACCAAGCACTTGCGCAGTATGAAACCATGCAGAAAAAAGTGGAAGCCTTTTCGAAAAAGGCGATGCCTATCGATAACACCAAGCTTGAGGCTGAGTTAAAAGCATTAAAAGCGCAACTGGAGATGCAGACCCAAATTCTGGCTATTTTTCAGCAGTCCATTTCAGAACAATCGGCACACCTGATCGACTACATGCGTGCATTTACCGGGCAACAGCAACCTGGCGTCTGGTTAACCGGTTTTAAAGTTGAGCCTGCCGTCCAACACTTGACGCTTGCCGGGCAAGCGTTGCAGTCAGAAGATATTCCAGCCTATCTGGATTTGCTCTCTCACCAGTCTGTATTTGCCGGGACTGAGTTCTCAGGTATTCAGTTCAAACAACTGGAGTTGCAACAGCCTCAGTCGCGTTCAGGCGGAAATGCTGGAGCCTCTGCAGTGAGTCCATCGCTTGCGCCAGCGCCAGAGGTTGCCACAACCTCGCCTGCAGGCAAAGACGGGGGTGCTCCGCCAGTGACGCCGGCCTCAGCAGCGCCTGTTAATCCACAAGGCGGAAATAGCCCTTCGAATCAGGCGAACACAGCATTGCCTGTACTCAAAGTGTATACCTTTGAAGTCAAAGGGCGTGATACGCAAGCCACAAACAAATTGGTGAATGGCATGAGTTGGGACGAATTTGTGCGCCAGACGGTGCCACCTCAGCCCGGCAACCAGAGCGGGAGGCAGTAAGTCATGCGATCTGAAAAACTACAGGCAATCAGCGACAAATGGCAAGCGTTCTCCATGCGCGAGCGCTGGATGTTGTTTGGCACCGGCTTGTTTGCCGTGGTGGGCCTGATGGATACCTTTTTGCTGGAGCCACAGCGGGTGCAACTGGCTAATACCCAGCAAGAAATCCTCAAGATACAAAACGATACGACCACCCTGACCGAGCAACTGACCAAGATTGCTGCCCAGGCGGCGCCACAGCCAGCTACGCAGGCGTTTCAGCAGGAGATTGCAGAAACCAGCCAAAAAATGGCTAGCCAGGCAGATGAGTTACTTAAAGTTTCTGCCTTTATGGTCCCACCGCAAGCCATGGTGGAGATGCTGAAAAAACTGTTGCAAAAGCATACCGATGTGCAAGTGATTGAAATGCAATCCTTGCCGGTGGTGGATTTTATTGAAACGCGAAGAAAGTTATTGCAGGCGCAAGCCGCGCCAGGAACTGAAGCGTCATCAACCTCGGAAGAGGCTTGGAAAAACATGCCACATGTTTACCAGCACGCCGTAAAAGTCCATTTAAAAGGGCAGTATTTTGCGTTGATGGCGTATAGCAAGTCCCTGAAAGCGATAGGCCGTCAGCTGGCATGGGACAATGCCGAGCTTAAAGGCGGTTACCCAGAAAGCGAATTGATTTTTCAAGTGTATACCCTGAGTGGGGAAAACGCCTGGTTGGGGATATAGCATGCGCATATTCATGATTTGGATGGTATTGGTCAGCGTGGCACATAGCCAGGCCGCCGAGCAAATGATAGATCCTACGAAGCCGCCAGCTGCCGTATTGCCTTATCTGCCAGAGGCGCAAACGGAGACTGCGCAGGCTTGGCAAGTCACGGCCATTCAGGACAACGGCAAGCATGGGTTTGCTGTGGTCAATGGCGAGCTCGTCAACTTGGGTGAGCGTTATCAAGACTTTAAACTGGTTTCGGTCAAGCACCAGCAAGCGGTGTTTATCAATCAAAACGGTGAGAAAAAACTGTTGGGTTTGGGGTTGACCAGTGTTGTGATGCAGGCACCGCCGCCTGCGCAGGTAAAAAAAGCCAAACAGGCAAAAACGGTTAAAAAATAAAGTGAAAATGCCTGCGATTGGCTGAAGTGGCCGCCAGGTGAATATCAATAGAGAGACTGCTATGAAAACTTTTGTGAATACCTTGGGTGTGATGATGATAGGCGCCGGGTTGGCTGGATGCACCAGTAACCCGTTCACGCCGACCAATCCATCAATTCAGCCAAAAATACAAAACGAATTGGCGACCTCTGCGGCCAAGGCGCAAGCACAAGTGGTGCCGCCGCCTAAAGAAGTGACGGATGAGTTGTTTGAGCCGCTTAAAATTGAGCCACCCAAAGCCCTGGCCAAACGCGTCGAGCCTCGCTTTGACCTCGTGGTTAACAAAGCCCCGGCTAGCCAGGTATTGATGGGTATCGTCTCTGGCAGCCCTTATAGCATTGCCTTGAGCCCGGAGCTGAAAGGCGAGATTACGATTAACCTGCGCGATGTCACGCTGTTTGAAGCGCTCAATGCCTTGCGTGACTTGTATGGTTATGAGTACAAAATGAATGGCAAGCAGATTTTTGTCGAGCCACAAACCCTGCAAACCCGGGTTTTCCAGGTTAATTACATTACAGGCGCTCGCAGAGGGTCTTCTGCCACCCGTGTCACGTCCGGGACGGCCAGCGGTTCGGGTGCGGGCGGTGCCGCAGGCGTGGCCGGGCAGGCCGCCGCCATGAACGGCGCCATGGGCGTTGGCTCTGGCTCAACCGGGACAGGTACGGGCAACCAGGCGGCCTCGGGCGCCTCCAACCTGCAAGTGTATGCTTCAGATGTGAGTATGCGTACCAATAATGACTTTTGGGACGAGATTGCAGGCTCATTGAGTAGCCTGATTGGCGAAGAAAACGGGCGCAAGGTAGTCATTAACGCGCAGTCTGGCCTGATCATGGTCAAAGCCATGCCCAAGGAAATCCGCCAGGTGGAGAAATTTCTGAGTCTGATGCAGGTGACCGTGGATCGTCAGGTGATTCTGGAAGCCAAGATTATCAAGGTGCAACTGAATAGAAACTCGCAACAAGGGATTAACTGGGCGGCGGTCAGAAACATTCGCGGCCGCGATTACACCTTTGGTAACGTCAACGGTAATACCACCCTGGGAGAAACCGGTGCCCTGACCAACGGCACGCTGACCAGCACCGTACCTGGCGCTTTGAGTAACAGTGACCCGGTGTCCATAGGCGGCTCAATGTTTGCGTTAGCGGTACAAGGCAAAAACTTTTCTGCGCTGCTTAACTTTCTCGAAACGCAGGGTAATGTAGAAGTCCTGTCCAGTCCGCGCATTGCCACCATCAACAACCAGAAGGCGGTACTCAAGGTGGGGAATGATGCGTTCTATGTGACCAATGTGCGTACCAATGTCACCACCACCACGGGTGGTGCCGTAGTGACGCCAGATATTCAGCTGCAACCGTATTTTTCTGGTATTTCACTGGATGTGACACCGCAAATTGACAAGGACGACAACATTATTCTGCACGTCCATCCGTTTATCAGTGAAGTCACCCAGGTCAACCGCACTGTGAGTTTGTCCAGTGCCAACGGTGGCACCTACACGATTCCAACGGCCTCCTCCAACATCAATGAAACCGATAGCATCGTGCGTACCCGCGATGGCAGTGTGATTGCGATCGGCGGGCTGATGTCAGAGTCCGTGGATAATACACGTACAAAAGTCCCTGGTTTGGGCGATGTCAAATTTTTGGGTAACCTGTTCCGCCAGAAAGACCAAAGCTCCACCAAAACAGAACTGGTCATTCTGCTCAAATCCACCGTGGTCCGCAGTGGCGATAACTGGGCGCAAGATATGCTCGACAGCCAGGACCGGGTAGAAAAACTCAAGTCAGACAACGCATTTTAGGAGCGGGCATGTACCTGCAGCATTTTGGCTTAAAAGAGTTTCCATTTTCGATCACGCCGGATACGAGCTTTTATTACGCCACGCGCACGTTGCAAGAAGCGCTGAATACGCTATTGATTGCGATTGAGTCGGGTGAAGGCTTTGTCAAAATCACAGGTGAAGTCGGCACCGGTAAAACATTGCTCTGCCGGCGCCTGCTCAAAGCCTTGGAACCCGGTTGCCAGATTGCTTACCTCCCCAACCCCTATCTAGATCCGCACGCCTTACTGATGACGCTGGCCACCGAGTTTGGCGTCGCCTTCAAGCCTGAGTTTACCCACCATGACATGATAGATGCGCTGCATCGCACATTGCTGACCTTTGCTGAAAAAGGCACGCATGTGGTGGTCTGTCTGGATGAAGTGCAAGCCATGCCGCTGGAAACGCTGGAAGCCTTGCGCTTGCTGAGTAACCTCGAAACCGAAAAGCGCAAGTTGTTACAAGTGGTCATTTTTGGCCAGCCTGAACTGGAAGAACGTCTCAACCATTCGTCTATTCGCCAACTGCGGCAGCGCATTGGCTTTGAATATCACCTCAAAGGCCTGCAATGGGAAGAATTAGCGTTTTATTTGAATCATCGCATGCATGTGGCAGGGTATCAGGGCGGCATGGTGTTTAGTCCGGCCAGCATGCGATTGCTATACCGGTATGCCAACGGCATTCCGCGCTTGTTGAATATTCTGGCGCATAAAGCATTATTGTCTGCGTTTGGCCGTGGCCAGCACAGGGTTACAACCGAGGATGTGAAAGCGGCGATTCTTGATACACAAGCCAGTGTAAAAGCACAGCATCGTTGGCTGGAGCATGGGTTTAAATGGTGGTTGACGTTGCATGCCACCCTGGCCGGGTTTGGTCGTTAGCAGGCGACGGAGGAATCAAATGAGCTTGATTAATCAGGTGTTACAAAACGTAGAGGCCCGTCAGGGCAACACCACTGATGGTTGGGCCGGGCAGGTCAAGCCAGTGTTGTCTGCACAGCCAGCCCCAGCTGGCCGTTGGTTGAATCGCCTGATAGGCGGCGGGCTGCTGCTTGCGACAGCCGGATGGGTGTGGATGAATGCGCCCATGTTGATGGCGTATTTTTATCCGCAGCATGTGACTGCGATACCCCAGGCCGCGCCGCAGGCTCAGGGCCAAAAAACACGCGTACAGACTGTTTTATCCCCGGCAGCCGCAGAGGCAGGCACGGTGGCGACTTGGGCGCCGCCGCAGTTGACCAGGTCATTGTTCAGTGCCTGGCAGTCCGAATCTGCTTCTGCAAAGCCCAGTGCGCGCGCTGTCGTTGCTCAGCCAGTGGCTAATGCTGCTGCACCACAAGTTGAGGGTGAGTACAGCATGAAGTCCGCGGATACGGCGGCAATCACGGTTGCCACCATCGCGCCTACACTGGAGACGCACGCGGACCAGAACCAGGGCAAAAGTGATGAAAAGTCAGCCGAAAAAGGTATGGTCAATAAACATGTCAGACCGGAGCAGGAAGTGAATGTCTTGATCCAGCGTGCCGTCGATCATGAGCAAAAAGGTCGTTTGAACGAGGCGTTGGCAATGCTCAGGCAAGCGCTGACGATTTATCCGCAGTCTGAAGATGCACGCCAGCTGTTGGCCGCCTATTTGTTTGAGTCCCGGCAAGAGGCCGAGGCTGTCTCGGTTCTGCAGGCCGGCATCAAGCAGTTTCCGGCACAAGTGGGTTTGCCAAAATCACTCGCCAGATGGCAGTTGGCACATGGTCAGGCAGAGGCAGTGTTACAAACATTAAAACCGGTGGTCAATGTGCTGGCGCAAGATGCCGAATCGCAATGGATGCTGGCCATGGCTTATCAGCAAACCGGGCAGCATGCCGCTGCCTTGCCGCATTTTGAGCGCGCGACGCTGCTGCGGCCAGGGCATGCACAATGGATGGTGGCGTATGCCATTTCATTACAAGCCGTGGGCCAGAATGCGCAAGCCTTGCAGCAATTGCAACAAGCGCAAAGCCTGCCGTTAAGCGAGCGCTTGCTCGAATTTGTCACGCAGCGCATCCGTCAGCTGGGTGGCAGCGTACAAGCCAATGCCGAATAATTGTGCTAGCTAGTCCTGTTTGAGGGTGCGTGCCAGCACGAGCGCCGTCACCTGTGCAGCCCCCGCCTGTTTAAAGACTTTTGCCAGCGCATGCATGCTGGCCCCTGTCGTCATCACATCATCCACGATCATCACATGCTGACCTTGCCATCGCTGCGAGGTCGCAAAGGCACCGCGTAGATTGCGGGTTCTTGTTTTCATGTCCATCCCTGCTTGCGCTGGCGTGTCTATCAATCGTTCACAGCCGTCTATCCTTAACGGAATTTGCCACTGCTTTTGCAAGTGCCTGGCTAATTCAAGCGCATGATTAAACCCACGCTGTTTGACGCGGTTCAGGTGCATGGGCATCGCCACCAGGACGGGTGGCTGCTGGCTCGCGGGTAACACTGGCAGGCGGGATAGCCAGGCCTGAGCCAATAGCGCCCCCCATGGCAATTGCTGGTGGTATTTAAATTGATGCAAGAGTCGATCTAGCGGATAGGCATAGCGAAAAACGGTCAGCGTCTGGTCAAAGGCGGGGGCATGCTGTAAACAGATGCCGCACAGCTCACCTCGCGTATTTGGTAATGCGCATTGTGGGCAACGCGGCGATTCGTACCAGGGAAGGCTGGCCTGGCAGTCTAAACAAAGTCCGTTTGGAGGGGAGGTTGGCTCGTCAGTCGCTGAAGGTTGGCGAGCGCCTGGGGCTAGATGGCACAGCGGGCAGGGCAGCGTCGTTGTCAGCCACTGCGACAACCAGTGAGTGGTGTTGATTTGTTTAAATTTTAAGCTGTTGTAAAATTTTTTCACGTATGATTTTAAACAACATATAATTCGGCCAAATTATTCATCTACTTTTTAATGCGTGGGACTTATGGAACAACACACCTCTGCTACTGCTTGTGGCACCGAAATGCAAACCTCCGTCATTAATCTGGATGGCTTGAAGCCTGCGGCTTCCTGTCATCCAACGGTTGAGCGCTGGCGCGTTGCAGATATCATGGCACTGTTTGAGTTGCCGTTCAATGATTTGCTGCACAGAGCGCACACTGTGCATAGGGAGCATTTTGATCCAAACGCCGTGCAGGTCAGCACACTGCTGTCGATTAAAACGGGCGGCTGTTCCGAAGACTGCGGCTATTGCCCGCAAGCTGCGCGTTATCATACCGAGGTTGAAAACGAGCCCTTGATGCAGTTGGACGAGGTGCTAGCCGCAGCCAAAGCGGCCAAAGAAAGCGGTGCCAGCCGTTTCTGTATGGGGGCCGCCTGGCGCGGACCCAAACAGCGCGACCTGGAGCCTGTACTCAAAATGATCTCTGAAGTGAAGGCGATGGGACTGCAAACCTGTGCCACGCTGGGCATGCTCAAGGATGGGCAAGCCGAGCAACTGAAAGAGGCTGGGCTGGATTATTACAACCATAACCTGGATACCGCGCCCGAGTTCTATGGCGATGTGATTACCACGCGGACGTATCAGGACCGTCTGGATACCCTGGACCGCGTGCGCAGCATGAATATCAATGTGTGCAGCGGCGGCATTATTGGCATGGGTGAAACCCGTGCGCAGCGCGCGGGCCTGATTGCCCAGTTGGCCAATATGGAGCAACCGCCGGAAAGCGTGCCCATCAACTTGTTAACCCAAGTGGAAGGCACGCCTTTGCATGGCACCGACCCATTGGATCCGCTGGAGTTTGTGCGTACCATCGCCATCGCTCGCATCACCATGCCGACCAGCTTTGTCCGCTTGTCAGCGGGCCGCCAGAGCATGGGCGAAGCCGTGCAGACCTTGTGCTTCCATGCCGGGGCCAACAGTATTTTTTACGGTGAAAAATTACTGACGACCGGCAACCCTGAGGTTGAGTCTGACAATGCCCTGTTTGCCAAATTAGGCTTGAAGAAAATCTAAATGAGCAATCTGCTGGAGTCTTTACGGGCCGATCTGGAAAAACGGCAAACACTGGGCCTGATGCGTCAACGCCGCTTGCTGGATTCACCGCAGGCCGAGCATATCACCGCCAATGGCCAGCCGTTTTTGTCGTTTTGCAGCAATGATTATCTGGGCCTGGCCAACGATGCTGCGCTGGTGGCCGCTTTGCAACAAGCCGCTGCCGAAGCGGGCGTGGGCAGTGGCGCCTCCAATCTGATTACCGGTCATCACCGCTATCATGATCAGTTAGAGCAGGCGCTGGCGGCTTTTGTCGGGCAACCGGCAGCCTTGCTGTTTTCCACCGGCTACATGGCGAATATTGGCGTCGTCAGTGCGTTGATGGGGCGTGAAGATGCCGTGTTCTCGGACAAGCTGAATCACGCCTGTCTGAATGATGGCGCATTTTTGTCACGTGCCACACATCATCGCTTTCCGCACAATGACGTGGCCGCCTTGGAAAAATTATTGCAAGCCAGCACGGCCCGTCACAAGCTGGTTACCGCTGATGCGGTGTTCAGCATGGATGGCGATATTGCGCCGCTGGCTGAGTATCTTGCGCTCTGTGAACGCTATGATGCCTATTTGTATGTGGATGATGCGCACGGTTTTGGTGTGCTCGGTCCGCAAGGGCGTGGCTCGCTCAAGCACTTGGGGCTGCAGTCGCCACGCCTGATCATGATGGGCACACTAGGCAAAGCTGCGGGTGTGGCGGGTGCTTTTGTAGCTGGCCAACAAATCGTGATTGATTACCTGATTCAGCACGCCAACAGTTATATCTATACCACGCCTGCGCCACCACCGCTGTCCGCCGCCTTGCTGGCTTCAGTGAAAGAGATAGAGCAGGGCGATGCGCGCAGAAAGCAATTGTTTGACATGATTGCGCTGCTCAAGAGTGAGCTCTCACTCACCCGTTGGCACTTGCTGCCGTCAGAAACCGCTATCCAGCCACTGGTGGTGGGCGATAACCATGAGGCGCTGGCATTGAGCCAGTATTTGCAGGCGCGTGGCATTCTGGTGCCGGCAATCCGGCCCCCTACCGTGCCGGTCAACACTTCCCGCCTGCGGATTTCCCTGTCGGCTGCCCATCGTGAGTCCGACGTCAGGGCGCTGATTCAAGCCTTGCACGATGCCGAACGTGAGTTAGCTATCGGGGCGGTGGGATGAGTTGTTTTATCGAAATCATGGGGCAAGGCAAACCGCTGGTAATGCTCCATGGTTGGGGCATGAACAGTGCGGTATGGGAACGGGTCACGAAGCGGCTGTCCACCCATTTTCGACTGTTTCTGGTGGATTTGCCCGGCATGGGCCAGAGCCGTCCGGTTTATCCTTATCACTTGCATAGTCTGGCCGAAGCGGTGGCTGAGGAAATCCCCGGTGTGTCCACCATTTTAGGCTGGTCGCTGGGCGGCCTGGTTGCGCAGCAAATTGCCCTCAATCAACCCGACCGGGTAGAGAAGCTGATTCTGGTGGGGACCAACCCCTGTTTTGTGAGTAAACCAGACTGGTCACATGGCATTGCAGCCCGCCATTTTGAGCAGTTCAACGAGCGGTTTGCGCAAGACTTTAATGCCACCTTGCTCAATTTTCTGACCCTGCAATGCATGCATGCCAAAGATGCGCGCAGCACGGTACGCCAATTGCGTATTGCGTTTGGCGCCAAACCCACGCCTACCCAAGATAGCCTGAATCAGGCCCTGGATATCTTGATGCAGACGGATCTGCGCGAAGAGGTCGGGCGCTTGTTCCAGCCCGCGCTGATCATTCACGGGGATAGAGACACGCTGGCGCCGGTCTCGGCAGCGCACTGGCTGGCCATGCATTTGCAGCGTGCCCATTTGCGCGTGATCGCCGGGGCGGCACATGCGCCCTTTTTGTCACATGCGGAAGCTTTTTGCGAAGCGGTGGAAGCCTTTATGGCGGATGAGCCCGCTGTGCGCGCCGGGGAGCATTAAATGCAGGATGTTTATCAGATCGACAAGACGCGCATGCGCCAGTCGTTTCACAGTGCGGCCAAACAGTATGATGCCGCCGCCATTTTGCAGCGCCAGGTACGTGAGGAAATGTTGAGCCGTCTGGACGTGGTCAAGCTGGCGCCTGCGGTGATTCTGGATGCAGGTTGCGGCACCGGTCATGGCTTGCATGCCTTGCTCAAACACTTTAAGCAGGCAAGAGGCGTGGCGCTGGATATTGCCGAAGGTATGCTGGCCCGCACGAAAACGCTGTTTCCCTGGTATCGCTTCTGGCAGGCCAAACCACAAATGGTGTGTGCCGACATTGAAGCCATGCCGTTGGCGACCGCCAGTGTTGATATGGTGTGGTCCAACCTGGCCGTGCAGTGGTGTAACGATATGGACACCGTATTGCAAGAATTCAGGCGTGTGCTGAAACCCAACGGGCTGCTCATGTTTGCCACCTTGGGCCCGGATACGCTGAAAGAACTGCGTGCAGCCTCTGGTCAAGGACACACCCATGTCAGCCGTTTTATTGACATGCATGATATCGGCGATGCACTGACGCGGGCTGGCTTTAGCGCGCCGGTGCTGGATGTGATGCATTACACCCTGACCTACGATACGGTGGAATCTGTGATGCGCGACCTCAAAGCGATTGGCGCACATAATGCGACGGCGGGGCGTGCCAAGGGCTTGAGTGGCAAGGGCTTTTTGCAGCAATTGCGTCAGGGCTATGAGGCTTTTCGCCACCAGGGTAAATTGCCCGCCACCTATGAAGTGGTGTTTGTACATGCCTGGACCGGGAGCCAGCCCTACACGGCACCCGGGACCAGTCCGGTGCAATTTATGTCGCGCAAACCCGCCACGCAGGGGGCATGATGCAGCCGTTGCCCTCACGTTTTTTTGTCACTGGCACCGATACCGGTGTCGGTAAAACCACAGTCACCGTTTGTTTAATGCAGCAGTTGATTGCGCAAGGCAAGACGGTGATCGGCATGAAGCCGGTGGCTTCAGGTTGCGAGTGGCTGGATGGCCGCTGGCAAAATGAAGATGTGCGTTTACTGACTGCAGCCTCCAACGTGACAGCACCTGCTGAACTGATTAATCCCTACCGCTTTACACCGGCCATTGCGCCCCATATCGCCGCTGCGCAAGCCGGCGTGGAGATTCAGCTTGAGGTCATTCAAGCCGCCTATGCACAACTGACCACGCTGGCCGATGTGGTGATTGTGGAAGGCGCAGGGGGCTTGCTGGTGCCTTTAAACCAGACGCACAGCATGGCCGATTTGATTCAGGCCCTGCAATTGCCTGCGCTGATGGTGGTCGGCATGCGCCTGGGCTGTATCAACCATGCGCTGCTGACGGCAGAGGGGCTCAAGTCGCGGCAGATAGCGTGTTGTGGCTGGGTCGCGAACAGGATTGATCCGCAGATGTCTATGCCAGAAGAAAACCTGCAAACCTTAATCGATAGCTTGCAACAGCCGCCCTTGTTGCAGGTGCCTTTTCAGGAGTCCCTCGCCTAGATGCACGCTTCACCCACCCCTCGCATTGAGCTGCGCGCACCTGTGCCGCCGATGACGCGCACCTTGATTGCGCTCAATGTGCTGGTGTTCGTGCTCATGCTGTTTGGTGGCGCCGGGTTTTGGCACTCGCCCAATACAGTACAGCTGACCTGGGGCGCCAATTTTGCCCCAGCCACGGCCGATGGTCAGTGGTGGCGCTTGGGCAGCGCCATGTTTTTACACTTTGGCGCCGTGCATCTGGGCATGAATATGCTGGCCTTGTGGGATGGCGGCAAGCTGGTCGAACGCATGTTCGGCTCTGCACGCTTTTTCTTGATTTACCTGGTTAGCGGTATAGGCGGTAATCTGTTGTCGCTGGTGGTTCAGGGCAATCAGGCGGTGTCAGGCGGCGCCTCCGGGGCGATTTTTGGCATCTATGGCGCGTTGCTGGTCTATCTCTGGGTTGCCAGACACCAGATGCAGCAAGTTGAGTTTCGCTGGTTGTTCTGGGGAGGCATGCTCTTTTCAGCGTTGACCATAGGCATGGGCTACGTGATCCCCGGTATTGATAACTCTGCGCATATTGGCGGGTTTTTGACCGGCGGCGTGCTGGGCTTGCTCATGTTGCCCGCTTTTTTACGTGGCTCGCCCGCTATCACTATATCGCAAGCCTTGGCAGGGCTGGCCTGGGCGCTGGTCGTGCTGGGTTTGCTGACGCATTTGCCGGCACCCAAATATCGCTGGCGGCAAGAGGTGGCGATTCAAAAGCAATTGCAAAAACTCAACCAGGTTGACCAGCAGGCTCAGCACAAATGGCAGCAGATCATGCTTGAAGGGCGAGAGGGCAGTGTCAGTTTTGATGAAATGGCGGCGCAGATTGACGCACAGGTCGCCACGCCTTATGAAGAGAGCTTTGAAAAACTGTCCCGCTTGTCTGAGGACCCCAAGCTGCCTTCTGCGGCCTTGCTTGAGCAGGCCAAAGCCTATGCCTTGAAACGCAGTGAAGCCAGCAAGGCGGCGGCGGACCAGCTGCGGCATCTGCCGTTTAAGGCCGGCCGACCCGCTGCGCCTTAATCGGTTAAAGTGGGCGGCGGCTTGAAGCAGCCTCAATGATGCGGGCTTCAGGCGCTGAGACCTGTTTGGCGGCCAGTTGGGCGACGTATGCGCGGGCCTGTTGGCCCCAGCGTTGTTGCGGCAAGCTGGTGAGCATGGTCTGCAAAGTGCGGTTCATCACGGCCTGATCAAACGGTTCAGGCAATACTTCTCCTGCCCCGGCAGCGGCAACATAGCTCGCATAGCCGCACACACTGGTCACCAATTGCGGCAAACCGGCCGTCATCGCTTCAATGATGACGATGCCGGCCAGTTCTGAGCGCGCGGCGTGTATGAGCACATCGCAGCCTAGCATGAGCGCCGGGATATCCGGGCGGCCCCCAGCTTCAATACAACGGTCGGCGACACCACGCTCAGCAGCATAGGCCTGCATATTGCTGCTGGATTCAAACTCTCCGACGGCGATTAGCCAGCAACGTTGCTTGAGTGTCTCTGGCAGGCTGCTCAAGGCGTTGATTGCACGGTCCACGCCTTTGCGCAAAAAAGCCGAACCGACGGTGAGCAAGACGATGGCGTCTTCTGGTAACGCAAATGCCTGGCGCACATAGGCGCGGTCATCCTGGGCGGCTAAGTCAGCAAATCGCTGCAGCGGGATATTGGGCGGGATCAGGTGAAAGCGTGCCTGGTCGGTACCATACCAACGCTGAAAAATCGCCTGGTCATGCTGGTTAAGCAGCAAAATCTGTGTGCCTGCCTGGGGGCCAAACACGGCCTGCTCCATGGCAGAAAAAAAGCGGTAACGGCCAGACAATTTTTTATACCAGGGTTCGCGTGACATGCGTTCGGCATAGCAGGGATCGGCGGCGAAATAGACATCCAGCCCCGGCATGCGGTTAAAGCCGACAATACGGTCAAACTTGCCTTGCGCAATCCCTTGCTGCATCTGGCGGATCAGCGAGGTGTGTCGGTGATGATTGAGCCAACCGCGGGCCTTGAGCAAGCGGATGTGTATGCCTGATGGTTGTTCGCCACGCCATTCGCCGGTAAAAATGGTGACTTCGTGTCCCAATGCCACACAGTCGCGGGCAATACGCAGCATGTCACGCTGCACACCGCCGTAGGGAAAGTATTTGAATATGAGAAACGCAAACTTCATGCGCTGGCATTGTATGCGAAAATAGCGGCCATGAAACGCATCTTGATCGTCAAAACCACCTCCATGGGGGATGTCATCCACGCTTTGCCGGTGGTGGAGGATCTCTTGCAGCATCATCCCGATGCGCAGATTGACTGGCTGGTAGAAGAAAGTTTTGCAGATATTCCAAGATTGCATCCGCAGGTAAAGCAAGTGTTTACCGTCGCGGTGCGCCGCTGGCGCAAGCAGTGGTGGCGTTGGCAGACCTGGCGTGAAATTTCGTCAGTCAAACAGGCTGTCGCGGCTCAACCTTATGATGCCGTGCTGGATTTGCAAGGTCTGCTCAAAAGTGCGGTGATGGCCACCTGGGCACGCGGTCCGCGCCACGGCTATGATCGGCATTCCATTCGTGAGCCCCTGGCCAGCCGCTTTTATCAGCACACCTATGCGATTCCCTACCGGCAGCATGCTGTGATTCGGATGCGCACCCTGGCGGCCAGCGCACTTCATTATGCGATGCCATTGGAAAAACCCAATTACGGACTGTCTGCGCAATGTCCAGATGCTCATAGCATGGCATTTCTCGCTCTCCATGCTACCAGCCGCGATAGCAAACTATGGCCAGAAACTCATTGGGTTGCCTTGGGGCAGTATTATGCGCGGCAAGGATTGCAAATGTGGCTGCCTTGGGGCAACGACATGGAGCATCAACGTGCATTACGCATTGCAGGGCAAGTGCCAGATGCGCTGGTACTGCCCCAAATGGATCTGCAAACACTCGCTCGTCGCATGGTTCATGTGCGGTTCGCTGTTGGTGTTGATACCGGGCTTTCTCACCTGGCCGCGGCATTAAATGTGCCTGTTGTGGCCCTGTATACGGATACTGAGCCAGCTTACACGGGAGTGGCAGCAGGGCGAGTTTCACCTGCGATGAATCTCGGTGGGGCTGGGTTAATGCCGTTAGTGAACGATGTGATAGCCATGCTGGCTCCAATTGCGTGATTCGTGCCGGACGCATTATCAACACCGATGGCCGGGCTATCAACAGCCGCTGGTGACTAAGCTGACGGACATCAATGGTGGCTGGCCATCTGGGCTCAATTGATAAATCACTTTGCAATTTTGTGGGTCTGTTGCACCATCTTTGGTATATACAGTCTGGAAAGAACCGCCTTGATGCTGTGTGTAACTGAAGCCCGTGATATCCATTAAATCTCTAAGACTACCGACACCATCGTCTACAAAAAAACGACCCCATCCCGTCGGATATCCATAATGAAAATAAATCGTCTTGCCTTCTATCACCGTGGTCGGAAATTGCCCACCATCTGCGTTCATATTGCATTCAGGATCCAAAAAACACATGCTTCTACCCATTGTAGCCGCCTGTATAATTGTGCCCTTAAAAGCATATAAAGTCGAAATTCGGGCACTGCTTGCAACATTCGCAAAGCGTGGAAGCGCAGATGCAGCAAGAATACCCAAAATGGCAATGGTGCAAACAAGCTCGACCAGAGTAAATCCTCGATGTTTAAATATCGATGACATGGTGGCAGCATCTCATATCAAATACACCTTTGATTCTATCTTGGAAGCCGCCAAACAATCAGCCAAGAAGATGCAAGATATATTGCTACTTCTTTGCTTGAGTCTGATCTCGATTTTTCTTTTGGGCAAGGATGACGTTTCAAGCACATCAACCCAAGATAGCGCCCTAAATTTTATCTGATGGCCCTTGAAATCTCTGCGACTGCTCCCCATTTGCAAAAAATACCGTAATAAATCTTAGGGGAGCAATATGCAAGAAGAAAATAACGCATCAGCGGCTGAGCCAATCAACAGCCAGCCTGATGGCCAAACCACACCAGATCTCACGAACGATACTCAAGATGCCCGCATTGCCGAACTCGAATCAGCGCTGGAAGAAGCCAAGGCGCAGGTGCTGTATGTGAAAGCCGAAGGCGAGAATATTCGTCGCCGCGCTGCTGACGATATTGATAAGGCGCGTAAATTTGCGCTCGAAAAATTCAGTGGTGAGTTGCTGGCAGTGAAGGACAGCCTGGATGCCGCGTTGGCGGTAGAGAACGCCGATGTGGATAGCTACAAAAATGGCGTAGAACTGACTGCAAAACAACTATTGAGCGTATTTGAGAAATTCAATATTGCTGAAATCAACCCGGTGGGTGAGAAGTTTGACCCGAACAAGCATCAAGCCATCAGCATGGTGCCAGCAGAGGGTGAGCCCAATACGGTATTAAGCGTCTTGCAAAAAGGCTACAGCCTGAATGAGCGCGTGTTGCGTCCAGCGCTGGTGACCGTGATTCAGGCAAAATAATCCATATTGTGAACAGGGACTTGAAATCTGTAGAGATGTCCCAATGTTCAGTGCATCAGAGATTGAGATTAACCAAATTTAAAGGATAAGGATAACGACTATGGCAAAGATTATCGGGATTGACTTGGGGACCACCAACTCCTGCGTGGCAGTGATGGAAGGCGGGAAACCTCGTGTGATTGAAAACGCTGAAGGTGCGCGTACCACACCTTCTATCATCGCTTATCAGGAAGATGGCGAGATTCTGGTCGGTGCCCCTGCTAAACGTCAGGCCGTGACCAACCCGAAAAACACCCTGTTTGCGGTGAAGCGTCTGATTGGCCGTCGCTTTGACGAAAAAGAAGTGCAAAAAGACATCGACCTCATGCCTTACACCATTGCCAAAGCCGACAATGGTGACGCTTGGGTCGAAGTACGCGGCAAAAAACAGGCGCCGCCACAAATCTCCGCAGAAGTGCTGCGCAAGATGAAGAAAACTGCTGAAGACTATTTGGGCGAAGAAGTGACCGAGGCCGTGATTACCGTGCCTGCTTACTTTAACGACAGTCAGCGTCAGGCCACCAAAGATGCAGGCCGTATTGCCGGTCTGGAAGTGAAACGGATTATCAACGAGCCAACCGCTGCCGCATTGGCGTTTGGTTTGGACAAACAGGAAGGCGACCGCAAGATCGCGGTGTATGACCTGGGTGGTGGTACGTTCGATATTTCGATTATCGAAATTACTGAGATTGATGGCGAGCATCAGTTTGAGGTGTTGTCTACCAACGGTGACACGTTCCTCGGTGGTGAAGACTTTGATAACCGTATCATCGACTTCCTGGCAGATGAGTTCAAGAAAGAGAACGGCCTGGACCTGCGCAACGACTTGCTGGCTAAACAGCGTCTGAAAGAGGCCGCTGAAAAAGCCAAGATCGAGTTGTCTGGCGCACAACAGACAGAGGTCAACCTGCCTTACATTACGGCAGATGCGACCGGTCCTAAGCACTTGGTGGTGAAAATCACCCGCGCCAAACTGGAATCCCTGGTGGAAGACCTGATCGAGCGCACCATGGCGCCTTGCAAAATGGCATTGAAAGACGCAGGCGTGTCGCCTTCTGACATCTCTGACGTGATTTTGGTCGGTGGTCAGAGCCGTATGCCTAAAGTGCAAGAAAAAGTGAAAGAGATTTTTGGCAAGGAGCCACGTAAAGACGTGAACCCGGATGAAGCTGTGGCGGTAGGTGCTGCGATTCAGGGCGGGGTGTTGAAAGGCGATGTCAAAGACGTATTGCTGCTGGATGTGACCCCATTGTCACTGGGCATCGAAACCCTGGGCAGCGTAATGACCAAGCTGATCAAGAAAAACACCACGATCCCGACTAAGGCTTCGCAAGTGTTCTCGACTGCTGAAGACAACCAGAATGCCGTGACCATTCACGTGCTGCAAGGTGAGCGTGAAATGGCCTCGGGTAACAAGAGCTTGGGTCAGTTCAACTTGAGCGATATTCCTCCCGCACCGCGTGGCATGCCACAGATTGAAGTGACTTTTGATATCGATGCCAACGGTATTCTGCATGTGTCTGCCAAAGACAAAGCAACCGGCAAAGAAAACAAAATCACCATCAAGGCGAACTCCGGCTTGTCTGAAGAAGAAATTCAGCGCATGGAAGAAGATGCGGCCAAATATGCAGACGAAGACAAGAAACTGCGTGAACTGGTCGATGCCCGTAACCAGGCTGACAGTGTATTGCACAGCGTGAAAAAATCGCTGGGTGAGCATGGCGACAAGATGGAGGCAGATGAAAAGGTCAAGATCGAAGACGCAATCAAGGCGCTGGAAGACGTCGCTAAAGGCGATGACAAAGCCGACATTGAAGCCAAAACCAACGCATTGATGGAAGCTTCGCAAAAACTGGGCGAGAAGGTATACGCTGAGCAACAGGCTCAAGCCAATACCGAGAGCGCACAGCCCCAAGGTGAAAAAACCGTGGAAGGCGATGTGGTCGATGCCGAGTTCGAAGAAGTGAAAAAGGACTAATTCGACACGGCAGGCGAATAGTCGTTAGTCCTCTTGCAGGCTAACGACTTTCGCATTTCTAGACGCTGTTAACTGGACATGAAAAAGGCAAGCAATGGCAGCTGCAAAAAAAGACTATTATGAAGTGCTCGGTGTGAACCGCGACGCCAGCGATGAGGAAATTAAAAAAGCCTTTAAAAAGCTGGCGATGAAGTTTCACCCGGACCGTAACCCGGATAACCCTAAAGCCGAAGAGAGCTTTAAGGAAGCAAAAGAAGCCTATGAAGTGCTCAGCGATGAGCAAAAACGCGCCGCTTACGACCAATATGGTCACGCCGGGGTAGACCCGAGCATGGGCGGCGGCGCTGGCTTTGGCGGCTTCGGTGGCGGTGGATTCAGTGATGCTTTTGGCGATATTTTCGGCGATATTTTTGGTGGTGGACGCAATCAGCGTTCCAACGTCTACCGTGGTGCAGACTTGCGGTATAACCTCGAAATTTCGCTTGAAGAGGCGGCGCGCGGCACCGAAACCAAAATCCGTATTCCGGTGCAAGCCACCTGTGAAACCTGTCATGGCTCTGGCGCACGGCCTGGTACCTCTCCTGTCACTTGTACCACTTGTAACGGACATGGTCAGGTGCGCATGCAGCAGGGCTTTTTCTCTGTGCAGCAGACCTGTCCCAAGTGTCACGGCACCGGCAAGATGGTGAAAGACCCTTGCCCAACTTGCCATGGCAATGGACGCGTCAAACAGAACAAGACACTGAACGTGAAAATTCCGGCCGGTGTGGATGAAGGCGACCGTATTCGTTTAAGCGGTGAAGGGGAGGCTGGCGTCAACGGGGGGCCAACCGGTGATTTGTATGTGGTGGTCCACCTTAAGGAACATCCGATCTTCCAGCGCGATGGCGCAAACCTGCATTGCGAGATGCCGATCAGCTTCAGTACCGCTGCGCTGGGCGGCGAAATCGAAGTGCCGACCCTGGATGGCGCTGCCAAAATGAAGATTCCGGCAGAAACACAGACCGGCAGCGTGTTCCGTTTGCGTGGCAAGGGCATCAAGCCTTTGCGCTCTAGCGAGCATGGCGATCTCATGGTGCATGTGGTGGTTGAAACACCGGTGCGCCTGACCGAGAAGCAAAAAGAGTTGTTGCGCGAGTTTGAGAACAGCACCCAGGCGGATGCTGGCAAACATAGCCCGAAGAACAAAAGTTGGGTCGATAAAGCACGCGATTTTTTCAGCTAATTCTTGTCTTTGATCAAAGCCGTTAGTCTGGCGAGCCGCCTTCTGTTAGACTAACGGTGATTCCATTTTTGACTGTTTTATTTAAAACAGTTTTTCAAGCGATTCTTGCAAGTTGTTGTTTTTATTAAAGTTACAATTTAATAACAATTGAATTTTCAGTTTTACAATTCAGTTACAGCTTGGTCAAATTACTGCAATAACTCCTCCCTATACTGAACACATCTTTAAACGAAACACAAAATGTTTTGTTTGATGGCTAGGTTTAGTTGATTTTCAACGACTAGCATTGATTTCCTCCTGATCCAAACCCCCTTTTAACCCGCTTTTGCGGGTTTCTTTTTTTGTACTGTTTGCTTTGTGCGCCCGGCTTTGTTGCTTGCACAGGCGGTGCGGGGTGGTCTCTACTGGCAACATCGTTTATGATAGTGCGCATCTAGGTCTGAAATATCCAGGTCTGAAATGATTTCCTCAAGCGCGACTTTGCATTCATACCCTCATGTTAAAAATTGCCATTCTTAATCAGAAAGCCGGAGTTGGGGCGACGACGACTGCGCTAAATCTGGCCGCCGCCTACCAGCGCAAACAACGTCCAGCGTTGTTGCTGGATATGGATCCGCAGGCAAGATTGACGGAGATCTATAAGCACACAGGGTTGAATGTTCAGTCCAGCCTGCTCGATTTTTATGAGCGTGGCACCGCTGTCGCCAATCTGGTTCAACCGTTACGTAATGGTTTGCAAGTGATTACGGCCAATCATGCATTGAGCAAGCTCGATTCGCAATTTGGCCGTGGACCGGCGACCCTGGGTAAGTTGAATGCGGGCTTGGACACCCTGGCACAACAGCAGCCGGCGTTAACGGTGGTGATGGATTGCTGCCCTTACATGGGGGTGATTTCATTAAGTGCCGTGTTTGCCAGTGACCTGGTCGTAGTCCCTGTGACCACGGATTATTTATCGATTCATTCTGCGGTCAGGATGGACAAGGCGCTCAATGCCTTGCAGCCCGTGCTCAAGCGCAAGATCGCGCGCCGCTACCTGCTCACGCGTGCGGAGTCACGCAAGAGCATGACCACTGAGGTGGAGCAGGAAATGCGCCGCCTGTTTGGTCAGGAGCTGCTCATGACCAAAATTGGTGAGCATGCTGCCTTGAGCGAAAGTCTGCGCATGGGTCAGCATGTGTTTGAGTATGACGCACAAAGTGCCGCCGCCCATGACTATCTGGCGCTTTACTTCGAGCTACAGGATGTGTTCAGGCAATTGAACCGGCAACCGCTGCTGACGCTTGCCTGAGTGCCATTAAGCTTCACGGCGGCTGCTTAACCACTGCCGCCGCCAGAAAACTAGCAGCATGGCCAAGGCAATGCCCAGCATCATCAACATCGCCCACCAAAAGCCGTTTGGCTCCTTGAGCCATGGCATTTCATTGAAGTTCATGCCAAAAATCCCCGCAATCAGTGTCGCTGGCATAAACAGCATGGCGACCACGGTCAATGCCCGTACTTCCAGGTTGACGCGCTGACTCAGGCTGGTCATGTAAATATCCATGAGTCCACTCAAGGTGTCACGGATCGCTTCCAGCGACTCGGTGAAATGCACGGTGTGATCATACAGGTCGCGCAGGTAAGGTACAGTTTGCGGACTAAAGAATCCGTGTTCATTGCGGATCAGGCTATTGAGTACTTCGCGCAAGGGCCATACCGCCCGTCTGAGTTGAATGGACACATGTTTGAGGCGGTGGATATTCTGCAGGTCTTCCGGCGTGGGCTGGTTAAGCAAATGTGCTTCGAGTTGTTCGGCATCCTCATTGATGGCCTCCAGCACCTGAAAGTAACGTTCCATCAGGCTATCTAGCAGGGTATAGCACAAGTAGTCCGGGCCACTTTGACGCAGCAAGGCCTGGCCCTGGCGCAAGCGCTCGCGCACGGGCTCAAAACTGCCAGAGGGCCTTTCCTGAAAAGTCAGTAGCCACTCACGACCCAAGGCCATGCTGATTTGCTCGGAGCTCACACTCATGCTTTCAGCATCATAGTAAAACAGGCGCGTTTCCAGAAACAGGTAGTCGGGGTAGGTATCCAGTTTGGGACGCTGTTCGGTGTTTAAAATATCGTCCAGTACCAACGGATGCAGCTTGAAACGACGGGCGACCGCTTGTAACAGGGGAATATCCAGTACGCCGTGCACATTAATCCAGGCCACATGCCCGCCAGGCGCTTGCCAATCAGTGATCTCCTGCATGGTCAGTTGCTGCGCGACTAGCGCTTGCGCGTTGTAGCAAATTTTGTGAATGCAGGCGGCGGTTGACTCTGTTTGCGTGTTCGTGTCGATGCCGGTTTGCGGCTTGCCTAACAGGCGATGTTTGCGGTGCGGGTGCTTGCGTTTAGCCATCATGGTCCCAGATCAATAAGCCGTTTCAGCATAAGCGTTCAAGGCCCGGAAATCAACCCGTGGGCGGGGTCGCAGGCAGTCTATGATAAAATAAACAAAATTATTCAGTGAGAGTTCACATGTCTGGCAATACCATCGGCACCCTGTTTACCCTGACCTCATTCGGCGAATCGCATGGTCCGGCCATTGGCGGGATTGTGGATGGCTGTCCACCAGGGCTGGAGTTGAGTGCGGCCGATTTGCAAGTCGATCTTGATCGCCGCAAACCAGGGACTTCACGCCACGTCACACAACGTGCTGAAGCCGACGAGGTTGAGATTTTGTCTGGCGTGTTTGAAGGCAAAACGACTGGTACACCGATTGGTTTGCTGATTCGCAATACCGATCAGCGCTCGCAGGATTACAGCAAAATCATGGACACTTTCCGTCCTGGCCATGCGGATTATACCTATGCCCAGAAATACGGCATTCGCGATTACCGTGGCGGTGGCCGTTCCAGTGCGCGTGAAACTGCGGTGCGGGTTGCCGCCGGCGCCATTGCCAAAAAATGGCTCAAGCAACAATACGGCGTAGAAATCCGCGGCTATTTGAGCCAACTCGGTGAAGTCAAGGTGCCGTTTGTGGGCTGGGAAGCGCTGGCACATGAGGGTAACGCTTTCTTTGCCCCCAATGTCGAGATGTTGCCGCAACTTGAAGCTTATATGGACCAGATCCGTAGCGAGCGCGATTCTGTCGGTGCTCAGATTACTGTGGTGGCCGAACGCGTGCCGGTTGGTCTGGGCGAACCGATTTTCGACCGTCTGGATGCCGATATTGCGCATGCGATGATGGGCATTAATGCCGTTAAAGGCGTGGAAATCGGTGCCGGGTTTGATTCGATTGCCCAGCGCGGCAGCGAGCATTGTGATGAGTTGACGCCAGAAGGGTTTGCCACCAACCATGCCGGGGGTATTTTGGGCGGCATTTCCAGCGGTCAGGACATTGTGGTCAATGTCGCGTTCAAGCCCACGTCCAGCATCCCGCAAGCGCGTCGTTCAATTAATCAGGCTGGCGAGGCGATCATGATGCAAACCACGGGTCGTCATGACCCATGTGTCGGCATCCGGGCCACGCCTATCGTAGAGGCGATGCTGGCATTGGTGCTGATGGATCATGCCCTGCGTCATCGTGGCCAGAATGCGGACGTGCATTCAAACACGCCTCGTCTGTAATTTCACCCGCCCATGGCCTGCGCCTGGGCGGTGACCTTTAAAGCGCACACCTGTCATGAGCCACGCCTTACACTTTAATCTGTCGCGCTTTTATTTCATCTACTACTTTTTCGTCGGTGCGTTCGTTCCCTACTGGGGGCTTTATCTGACGGCCGAATCCTTCAGTCCTGCCGATATCGGCATCCTCATGTCGCTGTTTCAGTTGAGCCGGATCGTCGCGCCCAATCTTTGGGGCTGGCTGGCTGACCATACCCGGCAACGTGTACGCTGGATACGCGTGACCGCGTTTCTCGGCTTGCTGGGCTTTGTCGCCATCTTTTGGGCCCATGATTTCAAGACCATGTTTATTGTCATGGTCGCCTTAAGTTTATTTACCAGCTCCACCTTGCCGCTGTCGGAGTCGCTGGTACTGGCGCATTTGGCTAGCACCAACGGTCACTACAGCAAAATTCGTTTGTGGGGCTCCTGGGGCTTTATTGTGGCCTCAGTCTTACTCGGTTACCTGACGGACTGGTTTGGCATAGGCAGCCTGCTCTGGTTTATTCTGCTGGTGCAATGCAGCTTGTTTGGCCTGACCTGGTTATTACCTGAGGCGCATGTCCCCCCGCATGCGCAGGATGATTTTTCAGTGTGGCAAATTCTGAAGCAGCCTGCCGTGATGTCTCTGCTGATTGGCTGCGCCATGATGGTGACCGCGCATGGGCTCATGTATAACTTTTATTCGATTTATCTGGCCGAGCATGGCTATAGCAAAGGCATGATCGGCTGGTTATGGTCGCTAGGCGTGATTTGCGAAATTGGCATTTTCATGAAAATGCCCTGGATCATGGCACGCTTTAAACTCAAAACCATTTTGCTGGTGAGCCTGCTGATTGGCGTGGTGCGCTTTACCATGATGGGTCTGGTGCCAGATCAACTGTGGTTGTTATTACTGGCGCAAACCCTGCATGCGTTTACCTTTGGCAGTTTTCACGCGGCCTCTGTCGAGGTGGTGACGCAATATTTTAATGGCCGTCACCAGGCCAAAGGGCAGGCCATATATAACAGTGTGGCGTACGGGGTAGGTGGCGCGCTGGGTGGCTTACTCGGCGGTTTTGCGTTGCAGTATTTAGGCGGCCAATTGACCTTTACGCTAGCGGCGCTGTTTCCGCTCCTGGGGGCGATCATCGTGGCGGTCGGCCTGCATCTGAATCAACCTTATGCGCGCAATGGCATGTTTAGTCATTAGCGAAGGAGGGCGCATCAGCAGGTATAAAAAACGGCCTAATGGCCGTTTTTATTTGCATGTGCGGTTATGAAAGACGTTTGTCTTTCTCAATTAATGCATAAGCCGAGTGATTGTGGATAGACTCGAAATTTTAGTTTTGGCCGCTTCGCTTAACATCGAAATCGATGTTAGCCTACACTGAAACTTTGTCAAAACAGATTACTGAACGCGTTTGTCTCTCTCGATCAAGGCATATGCACTATGGTTGTGAATACTCTCAAAGTTTTCAGATTCAACAACGTATTTGATGATGCGTTTTTCATCATTGAGTTGTGCTGCGACGTCACGCACCATATCCTCGACAAATTTTGGATTGTCATAGGCACGCTCGGTAACGAATTTTTCATCTGGACGCTTGAGCAGGCCATACAACTGGCAAGAGGCTTGTTCTTCAACTAGGGTTACCAGGTCTTCCAGCCACATAAACTCGCTCAATAATGCAGTGACAGTCACATGTGAGCGCTGATTATGTGCGCCGTAGTCTGAAATTTTCTTGCTGCATGGGCACAGGCTGGTCACTGGTACCATGACCTTGACGGTAATCTCGAACTGGCCGTTTTTAATTTCACCGATAAACGTTACTTCATAATCAAGCAGGCTTTTCACACCAGATACTGGCGCCGCTTTGTTGATGAAGTAAGGGAAACGCATTTCCACATAGCCTGATTCAGCCTCCAGGCGCTCCACCATTTGGCGCAAGATGGTTTCAAATGAATCAATCGAGATGGCACGCTCGTTCATGTTCAATATCTCGACAAAGCGAGACATATGCGTGCCTTTAAAATTGTGCGGCAAGTGCACAAACATATCAAACATCGCTACGGTATGTTGTTCGCCGCCCGTTTTGTCTTTGACAATCACAGGGTGACGGATAGATTTGATGCCGACTTTGTTGATGTCCAGACGACGCACGTCAGGCGTATTTTGTACGTCTTCAATCGTTGTGGGGATCACGGGTTGATTCATTAGGGTTCCATAGCGGGGATGCCCGCCTGTTAGTTAATAGTTGAGTTTACTACTCGGAAATTAATTTCTCAATAGCCAAGCGTATACCGGTCTCGTCTAGACCACAATCCGCAAGCATAGTTTCATGTTTGCCGTGATCAATAAAACGGTCAGGAAGTCCCAGACAGCGGATGGCTTTCACCACGCCATGCGACTGCAAGCACTCCATGACGGCAGCGCCAGCTCCACCCTGAACAGCGTTTTCTTCCACCGTGACCAGGTAGTCGTGGGTTTGCGCCATGTGCAACACCATCGCTTCATCCAGCGGCTTGATAAAGCGCATATTCACCACGCTGGCATTCAAAGCTTCTGCAGCTTGTAATGCAGGCTGCAGCATGCTGCCAAACGCCAGAATTGCCACTTTTACGCCCTGTCTGACTTGGCTGGCTTTGCCGATTTCTAGCGTCGCTAACGTGGGCGACACGGTGGCACCGATGCCACTGCCGCGCGGATAACGGACAGCCGCAGTCCCAGGGTAGTGGTAGCCGGTAGACAACATCAGCCGGCACTCGTTTTCATCGCTGGGCGCCATGATGACGATCTCCGGGATGCAGCGCAAAAAGCTTAAATCAAAGCTGCCAGCATGGGTGGGGCCATCGGCACCGACCAGCCCGGCACGGTCAATCGCCAGTAACACATCCAGTTTTTGCAGCGCAATATCGTGGATCAATTGGTCATAAGCGCGCTGTAAAAAGGTCGAGTAGATCGCCACCACCGGTTTAAGGCCATCGCACGCCATGCCTGCGGCAAAGGTGAGGGCGTGCTGTTCGGCAATGCCGACATCAAAATAACGTGCCGGATACGTCTCTGCAAAACGATTGAGTCCGGAACCGTCACACATGGCAGGCGTGATGCCTATCAGTTTGTCATCTGCTGCGGCCATGTCTACCAGCCAATCACCAAACACTTGCGTATAAGTCGGACGGTCGCTGTGGCTCAGGCTGTGGCCATTTTCCGGATCAAACTTGCTCACGCCGTGGTATTTGTTCGGGTTGTCTTCGGCCGGGCTGTAGCCTTTGCCTTTTTGTGTGACCACATGCAAGAACTGCGGTCCTTGCAATTGACGGATATTGCCCAGCGTATCCACCAGCGTGTCTATGTCGTGGCCATCAATCGGGCCGATGTAATTAAACCCGAATTCTTCAAACAGGGTGCCGGGCGTAACCATGCCTTTGGCATGTTCTTCCGCGCGTTTGGCAAATTCTTTGACGGGCGGCATGATATCCAGCACTTTTTTACCGCTACGGCGCACGCTGTCATACAGTTTGCCCGACATCAGGCGGGCCAGGTAATTGTTGAGGGCGCCCACATTGTTGGAAATGCTCATGTCGTTGTCATTGAGGATCACCAGGATATTGGTATCCATGTCGCCCGCATTATTGAGCGCCTCAAACGCCATGCCTGCGGTCATGGCACCATCACCGATAATGGCAACACTGCGGCGATCCAGTCCTTGCGCTTTGGCCGCTACCGCCATGCCTAGCGCTGCAGAAATCGAGGTGCTGGAGTGGCCGGTGCCAAAGGTGTCGTACTCACTCTCATCACGCTTGGGAAAACCGGCAATCCCGCCCGCCTTGCGCAGGGTCGCCATGGCTTCGCGTCTACCAGTCAGGATTTTGTGCGGATAGGTTTGATGGCCGACATCCCATACCAGACGGTCATCCGGCGTGTTGTAAATGTAATGCAGCGCAATGGTCAGTTCGACGACGCCAAGGTTAGAGGCCAGATGCCCGCCTGTTTGCGAGACGCTTTGAATCAGAAATGCTCGCAGTTCTGCGGCCAGCACTTTGAGTTGTGTGCGTTCGAGTGCGCGTAACTCAGTGGGGGAATGAATACGGGACAACAGTGAAGTCATGATTAAAAAGGACGCTCACAAATAAATTTGGCAATCCCGCGCAGCGGATCCGCCTGGGCACCATAGCCTGCCAATAATTGCAGTGCTTCAGCATAAAGTGCTTCTACCAGTGTTTTTGCCTCTTCCAGCCCCAGCAGGCTGACGTAGGTAGACTTGTCTTGCAGCGCATCCTTGCCAGCCGTTTTGCCCAGGGTTTGTGTATCTGCCGTTGCATCGAGAATGTCATCGACAACCTGAAATGCCAGCCCCATCTTTTGGCTGTATTGCTCCAAACACTGAATTAATGCCGGTGCGGTGTCTGGCGCCGCATAAGCGCCAAGCAATGTCGCGGCTCGGATCAGCGCGCCAGTTTTATATTGATGCATGGTCTCTAACTCAGCGCGCGTCAACCGTTTGCCCGTACTCTGCAAATCGATGCTTTGGCCGCCACACATGCCACGTGAGCCGGTCGCTTGTGCCAGTACCTGCACTTGCTTGAGCGCTTGTGGCGCTTGCGTCTCAGCAATGCATTCAAACGCCAGGCTTTGCAGCGCATCACCCACCAAGAGTGCCGTGGCATCGTCATACTGCTTGTGGCAGCTGGGTTTGCCACGACGCAAATCGTCGTCATCCATGCATGGCATATCGTCATGCACCAATGAAAAGGCGTGAATCAACTCGACAGCTGCCGCACTGGCATCAGCCGTTATTCTGGAGGTGCCTGCCAGTTCTGCTGCGGCATAACTCAATAAGGCGCGGACCCGTTTACCCCCACCCAGCACCGAATAACGCATGGCCTGGTGCAGGCGCTCAGGCAATACTTGGTCACTTGGCAAGAGGCGAGCCAGCACCTGCTCCACATGTTGTTGATGTGCGCGTGCCCAGTGATCAAAGACAAAAGCAGAAGTAGTCATGAATAAACAGTAAAGTGGCTGGCGGGTTAATTCGCTTCGAAGGGCATCAGTTGCTGTTGTTGGTTAAGCAGCATCACGGTTTGTTCTGCTTGCTCTAAAGAGGTCTGGCAAGCTTGTAACAATTGCACGCCCTCAGTGTAGGCTGCCAGCGAGGCCTCCAGCGGCAATTCGCCTGACTCCATGCGCTTGACGATGGTTTCTAGCGCCGCCAGACGTTCGGCAAAACTGGGTTGATCACTCACCGCAGACGGTGTTTTTTTGGGAGCACTCATGAAAATAGGCCTATGAAAACGCTGGCTATTTTAACAAAACTCCCCCTGCTTGCGGGATTATTCTCAAGATAGGGTTATTGCGCTGGCGGCAGCACCTTGAGCAAAAATTGGCGGATATCGTTGATCTCTTCGTCGCACACACTATGCGGCATATCGTATTCATGCCATTCCACCGCATAGCCTGCGGCCTCCAGTGTTTGCCGCGACGCTTGCGAAGTTGCCAGTGTGATTACACTATCAAAGCGCCCATGCGCCATCCAGATCGGGCACTGCTGGTTGGCTGGGTGTTTTTCTTGAGAGAGCTGGCTCTTTAAGGGTAAATAAGTGGAAAGCGCCAGTACGCCTGCCAACGTTTGCGGAAAACGCGTTGCCGTATGCAAAGCCATCGCGCCGCCTTGCGAGAACCCTGCGAGTAAAATGCGGTGCGACGGGATGCCCTGCGCAATTTCGGCTTCTATCATCGCATTTAATGTCGCTCGCATGCTGTTAATCCCGGCTTCATCTTGCGGGCTATCCGGCTGTAGCCCAAAAATGTCATACCAGGCACGCATCTCATAGCCGTTATTCAGAGTAACTGGACGATAGGGGGCATGAGGTAAGATAAATTTTATGTGGGACAGGTTGAGCATCTGTACCACAGGCTCAAAGTCATGGCCGTCGGCACCTAGGCCATGAAGCCAGATAATGGATGCCTGAGAAGCGTTATACTGGCTGATGATATTTTCGAGCATGTCGTTAGTGATCTAATATAAAAACGAATCTTAGAAAAAAACAAGGGTGCAAGTTGGATGTGAAAAAACCCTGTAATTTGAACAGGGTTTTTTCATTAATACCTTAATGTTACTTAACTAGCTGCAAGAGCCTGCTTTTGCTAAATCACATGTATAAGTTTTATTTGCACTACCGTTTACGGGTGTGAATGTTAGTGTATCGTTGACTGTTGCTGGCGCGTTGACCGCTGCGCAAGCGCCTGCGGGGTAGTTAGCTACTGCAACATTAGGTTTAAGAGTTAAGGACGTATAAGCACGTTTAGAGTATGCTGAGGCTTCTGCTAAACATGCGCCATCATGTGCCTCGTTTACATAATCGGTATAAGCGGGAATCGCCACAGAAGCCAAAATACCAATAATCGCTACCACGATCATCAATTCAATCAGGGTAAAACCTTGTTGTGCGTGTTTTTTCATCATGTTTTCCTTCAAGTCAAGTTTAAAGTCAGTTACTTCTTTGTTTAAGTCACTGCTTTTTCAACAGTGTTGGCTAACCCTAAAGCAACAGGTGTGCCAATCCGCTTTTGTGGTTTGTAACTGATTGAAAAATATGAATTAAAGGGTTTTTGTGCTTTATTTCTTCGAATTGAATTTAAAAAGTGAGGGCTTGGTTGCGATTAGTTAAGCTGACAGAAAGTGACAGGCTTTGCCCATCTTTGACAGAGTAGGTGATGGTTTTGGGCAGGTGGTTTGGCTAAATGCAAAAAAGGGATTGTGTGGTACACAATCCCTTTACTTGGTGCCAGTCGCTTGCTTTTGGCCGTGACTGATTTGCAAAAACAGTGTTGTTTACAATGTAAGACTTACCAGAATTTCCACCAGGGTTTACTGTTGCCTTGCGATTTTTTTCCAGAACCCTGGCTAATTACTTTCCCGATTCGGCAACCTTTTTCAGGCTTTCGAGACCTGGATCAAAAAAGTCGTCGAGCGCCTTGGTCGCGGCATCATCATTTTGCTCAGGCTTTGGAATGTTGGAGGAATCGGCGCGAGTGTAGCTGCCTTTGACTGAAACGACGGTGTCATTGCCGTTGGCAGTCACTGTGATCATTGGGTAAAAGTTAGCAAACTGTAATGTACTTTTTTCATACACATATTCATATTTAACGCGCATGCCAGCGTCATCAATGAAACGCAGTTTTTCGTACATGACGCCGCCGTTTTTCAGTTTGACGGTGCGGTAGGTGGCATCGTCGCCGTTTTCATCTTTTTTCTGCTCTACGGTGGTAGACGCAACACCAGCGTGCCAGGCTTGTTCGTTACCAAAGTCTTTGACCAATGCCCATACTTTTGCAGCAGGCGCTTTGATGGTGACGCTTTTTTCAAAGCGTAAGGCTGCTGCACCGTGTGCACCAGCAGTGAGGGGGATCAACGGCAATAAAGAAACAGCAATCATGCCTAGAAATTTTTTCATTACATATCTCCTGAAATTTACAGACTTTTAAAACTAAAGCTCGGCGTGGATCGGTAAGCGGTCAAAGTGTTTTAAAAAACAATCCGAGACTTTACCCAAAAATAAACTTCTTTGCGACTAATTCATTGGTCATCCTGTGAAAAAATCAAAAAATAGGTTGCTTTGGCTCTGCACAGCCCTTTTCTTGCTATTTTGCTTCGAGAATAAATTGCCCGAAAGAGCGGCATAACTTGGGACTGCTGATCGTTTGCGTCACGGTATTGGTGAGTGCATCAATGATGGAGACATTGTCAGTACCCCAGTTGACGACCAGTACCTGATTGCTGGCTTTGTCGTATTCAATGCCTTCTGGATATTCGCCCACGGCGATGGTTTTGATGGTGTTGCCGTTGGTCAAATCAATCACCGATACGCTTTCGGCGTGATTGTTGCTCACGTAAGCACGACGGCCATCTGGGCTGATCGCCACGCCATAAGGGTGTTGCCCGGTTTTGACGGTGCTGGCCTGATAGGTCTCTACATTCAGCAAGGTCAGCGTGTTGCTGACCACATTAACGACAAACACGGTTTTACCATCCGGGCTCAAGCTCAGAGCAAAAGGATGTAGGCCAACGGGCACTTGCGCGATGGTTTTCAAGGTTTTGGTATCGACCACGGTGACATCGTCACTGTCGCGGTTGGCGATAAACAGCTTTTTGTTATCTGCACTGACCAGCAAGCCGGAAGGGGTTTTGCCCGCTTTGAAGGTTTGCTGTTTTTCAGGATGCGCAGTATCCACTGCAATCACTTGCTCACCACCCCAATCGGCCACGTACAAGGTTTTCTCGTCGCGGCTTAAAGCAATGCCAACGGCTTGGGCATTGACCGGGATTTCTTGCAGCGTTTGTTGGGTGGCACTATTGATGACTGACACGGTTTGGCTATTAGCGTTGCTGATATACACGCGCTGCTTTTTAGGTGCGATAGCCACCCCGACCGGGGCTTTGCCCACCGCAATGGTACGCGTGACTTGCTTACTGGCGATGTCCAGCACGGATACGCTGTCACTGCCTTGATTTGTGATGTAAGCGAGGTTGCCCGCTAACGCGAAAATGGGCACACCAAGCAAGAGGGGGGCAAAAAACTTCATACTTGCCAACGGGAGACGGATCGAGAGCCCGGTCATAAATCTGGTTGAAAATCGCTTGAGCATGGGCAAACAACGCATGGTCTTGTCTCTGGTTGACAGTGTTTTCATGGGGCGCATGATGGATTTTAAATAAATTGGCGAGTCTGCTTTTCAATTTTATACACCTTGCCGGGCTTGCGCATGCTTTTGACGGTTGTCCTTTCATTAAAGGCTAAAGTGTGAAAAAATTGCATGAAATATTGAAGGCAGTTTTTTATGTTAGATCGTGATGGATACCGTCCAAACGTCGGAATTGTGCTTTGCAATACGCACAATCAGGTGTTTTGGGGCAAGCGTATCAGGGAACATGCATGGCAGTTTCCGCAAGGCGGCATCAAATATGGTGAAACGCCTGAGCAAGCCATGTATCGTGAATTGATGGAAGAGGTTGGCCTCAAGCCTGAGCACGTTAAAATTCTGGGCCGTACACGTGACTGGTTGCGCTATGACGTGCCTACCAGTTGGGTCAAGCGCGAGTGGCGCGGAAGCTACAAAGGACAAAAACAGATCTGGTTTTTGTTGCGCCTGATCGGGCGTGACAGTGATGTGTCATTGCGCGCGACCGAGCATCCCGAGTTTGATGCCTGGCGCTGGAGTGAGTATTGGGTGCCGCTGGAGGATGTCATCGAATTCAAGCGCGAGGTCTATCAATTGGCCTTGAATGAGTTGGCGACTTTTCTGCATCATCCTGCCAGACGCCATTATCCTAAAGCACGCAAACCTTCGGCCGTGACCAAGCAGCCGCCCACCGTAACGCCAGAATAATGTTCATGCCTGGTTTATAACCAGCTTGCTGTTGCAATATCTTGCGGCAATATCCACTGCGGTCTCAGGCCGTGGCAGGTGTAGCCGTTGGGGTAACGCAGCAGATAATCCTGATGCTCCGGTTCTGCCAGCCAGAAATCTGTTGCGGGCGTAAGCTCGGTGACAATTTTGCCGGGCCAGATGCCTGAGGCGTTCATTTCAGTGATCAATTGTTCGGCAACAGCTTTCTGTTCTGCTGATGCATAAAAAATGGCTGATCTGTAAGAGGGACCCAAATCGTTCCCCTGGCGGTTAGGCGTGGTCGGGTCGTGAATCTGAAAGAAAAACACCAGTAATTGCCGCAGGCTGATCTGCGCGGGATCAAATACAATCTCAATCGCCTCGGCATGGTTGCCATGATTTTTGTAAGTGGCATGGGGCACCTCACCGCCGGTATAACCTACCCGTGTGCTAATGATGCCAGGCAGTCTTCTGATTAAATCCTGCATGCCCCAAAAGCAGCCACCCGCCAGAATAATGTTGTCTTGCATAACCTTCCTCTTTCATCACAAGCAGCCCTGCGTGGTCAAAATGACCGGGTTTTAAATATGGGAATGCTTGAGTCGTGTATCAAATCAAACACTTACTGTCTGTCCAGTATAGTGTGTTTAGGTTAAAATACTTCATTTTAGTTCTAACAATGTTGGGGAGCATATGTCAGTCAAGGTAGGCATTAACGGGTTTGGACGGATAGGTCGCATGGCGTTGCGTGCGGCAATTGAGCAGCCAGAGTTCAGCAATATTGAAGTGGTGGCGATTAACAGCTCATATGATGTTGAATACATGATGTATTTGCTCAAGTATGACTCAGTCCATGGTCGGTTTAATGCCAAAGTAGAAGCTGACAATGGCGCGTTGGTCGTGAATGGTAAGCGTATCCATTTGACGGCTGAGCGTGACCCGAACAATATTGACTGGCGCAAAGGCGGTGCAGAGATTGTGGTGGAGTCCACCGGCGCCTTTTTGACTCAGGAAACCTGCCAGCCGCATATTCAAGGCGGTGCCAAAAAGGTGGTGCAATCTGCGCCGGGTAAAGATGATACTCCCATGTTTGTATTTGGCGTGAATCACCATGAGTATGCTGGTCAGGCCATTATTTCAGCGGCTTCGTGTACCACCAACGGCTTGGCGCCTTTAGCCAAAGTCTTGCACGATAGCTTTGGTATCAAGCGTGGCCTGATGACCACCATTCATGCCGCCACTGCATCACAACTCACGGTTGATGGCACCTCCAAAAAAGACTGGCGCGGCGGTCGCAGTGTGTTTGAAAACATTATTCCTTCGAGTACAGGCGCGGCCAAGGCGGTGGGCAAGGTGATTCCTTCCCTCAACAAAAAACTCACCGGCATGTCTATGCGCGTGCCTTCTGCCGATGTGTCTGTCGTTGATCTGACCGTGGAGCTCAATAGCGAAACGACTTATGAGGCCATTTGTGCAGCCATGCAACAAGCTGCTGACGGCGCGCTGAAAGGCGTACTGGAATACACTAACGAGAAGGTGGTTTCCAGTGACTTCCGTAGCAGCCCAGCCGCCAGTGTGTTTGATGCTGATGCCGGCATTATGCTGGATCCGACCTTTGTTAAAGTGGTCGGCTGGTATGACAATGAATACGGATATACCTGTAACCTGCTGCGTCTGGTTCAACACATTGCTTAATCATGCACGGGGCTTTATGCCCCGTTTGCTTTTGCCAAACAGCTTTTTATCCTTACCAGTTTATATTCAAGCGGCGCCGACCGCTCAAGGGAGACCTTCATGAAATTCATCAAAATGACCGACCTCGATTTACGTGGCAAGCGCGTTTTCATCCGTGCGGATCTCAATGTGCCGGTAAAAGATGGCGTAGTGACCAGTGATGCCAGAATTGTGGCCAGCATGCCCACCATAGAATATGCATTGAAAGCCGGCGCCAAAGTGATGGTGACCTCACACCTGGGCCGTCCTGAAGAGGGCGTGTATACCGAAGAAAACTCCCTGAAGCCCGTGGCCGATGTCATGAGCAAGCTATTGGGTCAGCCGGTCCGTCTGGTGAAAAACTGGCTGGCACCGAATGCGCCTGAAGACAGTTTGACCACCGAGGACGGTCAGTTGATTTTGCTCGAAAACTGCCGCTTTAATGTGGGCGAGAAAAAAAACAATGATGAATTGGCCAAAAAGTACGCCGCGCTCTGCGATGTATTTGTCATGGATGCCTTTGGCACCGCACACCGCGCCGAAGCCTCCACCCACGGCATTGCCAAATTTGCGCCTGTCGCCTGTGCCGGTATTTTGCTGACCGAAGAGCTGGATGCCTTGAGCCAGGCCTTGCTGGCCCCGGCACGTCCGCTGGTGGCGATTGTGGGCGGGTCTAAAGTCTCTACCAAGCTCACCGTGCTGGAAAGTTTGTCTGACAAAGTGGATCAACTGGTGGTAGGCGGCGGCATCGCCAATACCTTCCTCAAGGCGACGGGTCATGAAATAGGCAAATCTCTGTGCGAAGACGACCTGGTGGAAACGGCCAAAGGCCTGATGGGGAAAATGGCTGCCCGTGGCGCTTGTGTGCCGATTGCCAAAGATGTGGTGGTAGGTAAGCAGTTTGATGCGAATGAGCCTGCCGTGAAAAAAGCCGCAACTGAGGTCGCTGCGGATGACATGATTTTTGATATCGGCGCGCAATCCGCGGCTGAGTTGGTTGATATCATCATGAAAGCCGGTACCGTGGTCTGGAATGGCCCGGTTGGTGTGTTTGAGTTTGACCAGTTTGGCGAAGGCACCAAAACCATTGCCAAGGCGATTGCCGAAACCAAGGCGTTTACGCTGGCCGGCGGCGGTGACACCATTGCCGCCATTCAAAAATACGACATCTATGACAAAGTGTCTTATATCTCTACGGCCGGCGGGGCGTTTCTGGAGTTTCTGGAAGGCAAGACCTTGCCTGCGGTGGCTATGCTGGAAGCGCGTGCTGCCTAGTTTTTGTTCACCGCGGTGAGCTGCTCGCGGACTTCGCCCACATTTGGGCTACACCGAGAGCGGCACCGTCAGTCTGTGGTGTTTGTCGTACACTTCAACGCGATTACGGCCCTGTTTTTTTGCGACATACAGGGCCTTGTCCGCTTGTTCCAGCAGCAAATTACCGTCTTCACTAAAATTGAGCCACTGGGTGCGTGCGGGTTGCTCCTTTGTGGATTGCGCATGATGGGCGCCCAGTGAGGCAATGCCTATGCTCACTGTCATCAAGCGGTGTCCGGCAAAACGGATATCCAGCGCCATGATTTTTTGCCGGATGCGCTCGGCAATTTTGACGGCTTCCGCCTGCGTGGTCTGGCCCAGTACCAACACAAACTCTTCTCCACCGTAGCGTGCAGCCAGATCTCCTGGCCGGTTACTAAAGCCTTGCAGAATGGTGGCGACTTGCCGCAAACAGTCATCGCCAGCGGCATGCCCCATGCTGTCATTGAGTTGCTTGAAGTGATCCGCATCGACCATCATCACACTCAGGCTGGATTGATGGCGGATCGCGCGTGACCACTCATCCCGCATGAATTGCTCCAGTCGACGGCGGTTGGCGAGGCCGGTGAGCGGGTCTGTCAGTGTGAGGGCAGAAATCCGGTCTTCGACCTGCTTGTGATGCGTGATATTGGTGAGGGTCAGCAAAAAGCACGGGCCCTGCTCTGCGAGGCTGCTTTGCATCGGCTGCAAATTCAAGGTCAGCCAGGTCGGCTCCTGGGTTGGGGTGTGGCAGAGGTAATCAATACTGAAATGGTCACGTGCCCCACTTAATACCTGTTGAACGCCCTCCAGCAAGGCTGGCTGGTTGGTGTCTTCATTGGCCTTGCAAATATCGAGATAGGCGATGCCAAACCAGTCTGTGTCAAGTTGCAGCCCGTAAAACAGGCCAAAGCTGCGCCAAGCCTGATTCACATAGAGAATGCTGCTTGCTTCATCAATCACTGCCACTTGCAATGATAATGTATCCAGAATACCACTCAGTAATTGCTCTGCAACGTTCACAAAATATCCGATGGGCGGGGGGGCTTGAATGATTTAAAGTTTTTAAGTTTTCAACTCTATTCTATTCAAGGCCACGATGACTGTCTAACGCTAACTGCTCAAAATGAGCATCAAAATTGCTTGTTTTAGGATATCCACGACAAAAGGAGTCCAAAAAATGACTGTTCGGATCGGCATAAACGGGTTTGGCAGAATTGGGCGCATGGTGCTCAGAGCCGCTTTAAATCAGGCAGAGTTCAAAGATGTGGAGGTGGTGGCGATCAACGGCATCGAGGCGCCCGAGCAGATGTTGTATATGCTCAAGTACGATTCGGTGCACGGTCGTCTCGCATACGATGCACAGTTAGAGGGCGAATCGCTGGTGGTGAATGGCAAGCCCATCCGGTTGACGGCACATCGTGATCCGGCGCAGATTGACTGGGCCAGTGCAAACGTGGATGTGGTGGTGGAGTGTACTGGTGTCTTTCTGACCAAGGAAACCTGTGCTGCACACATCAATGGGGGGGCGCGCATTGTCGTCCAATCAGCGCCAGGGAAGGATGACACGCCTATGTATGTCTATGGCGTCAATCATTACCATTATCGCGGTGAAGAAATTGTTTCTGCCGCCTCCTGCACCACCAATGGCCTGGCGCCTATGGCCAAGGTGTTGCATGACCATTTTGGCATCAAACGTGGATTGATGACCACTATTCATGCGGCCACGGCGACTCAAAAAACGGTGGATGGGACGTCGAACAAAGATTGGCGGGGAGGTCGCGGCGTCTTTGATAACATTATTCCTTCAAGTACCGGGGCGGCCAAGGCCGTCGGTAAAGTGATTCCGGCCCTCAACAAGAAGTTAACCGGCATGGCCATGCGTATTCCGTCGGCAGATGTGTCGGTGGTTGACCTGACGGTCGAGTTGCAGCAAAAAACCACTTATGAAGACATCTGCGCCGTGATGAAGTACGCCGCAGAGCGAGATTTGAAGGGGGTGCTGGGGTATACCGATGAGGCCGTGGTTTCCAGTGATTTCAGAGGCTACCCAGCTGCCAGCGTGTTTGATGCATCGGCTGGCATTATGCTGGACCCCTCTTTTGTGAAGCTGGTAGCCTGGTACGACAATGAGTATGGTTATACCTGCAATTTGCTGCGTCTGACGCGCTATGTGGGCTATGCCAAGCTGTGCATGACCAACTTACCTGATCCGGTCGAGATTGAAGAGGTGGCCGCTTAGCGAGACGGCCTCCATTTGCGGGCTGATGTCGTTAACGGACAATTTATTCGCCTGCAAGGGCGTGGCGCATTTATAATGCGGTTTTTACTTTTGTGATCACGATTATGTCAGCGCCATTGCTCGAAACTTCTATCAAGAGTCTGAAAAAACTGCACCAGGGGAAGGTGCGTGATATCTACGATATCGACGCGCAGACCATGCTGCTGGTCAGTACAGATCGCTTGAGTGCTTTTGATGTGATTTTGCCCACGGGGATTCAACACAAGGGCGCGATGCTGACGCAAATGGCTAACTTCTGGTTTGAGCAATTGCAGAATGTGGTGCCTAACCACTTGACCGGGATCGCGCCGGAATCTGTAGTCGCGCCGGATGAAGTGGCTCAGGTCAAAGGCCGTGCCGTGGTGGTCAAAAAACTCAAAGCCTTGCCATTGGAAGCGATTGTGCGCGGGTATCTGGTGGGCAGCGGCTGGAAAGAGTATCAGGCCAAGGGCACGGTGTGTGATATTCCGCTGCCTGCAGGCCTGCAACTGGCGCAGCAGTTGCCACAACCTTTGTTTACCCCTTCGAGCAAGGCGGCGGTAGGCGAGCATGACGAAAATATCAGCATTGCCCAGGTGGAAGCTCTGATTGGTAAAGCGCTCACGGCCCAGGTCGAGCAGGCGGCAATTGCGCTGTATACGCGTGCGGCCGAGTATGCGCGTACCAAAGGCATCATCATTGCCGATACCAAGTTTGAATTTGGTGTGGATGCGCAAGGGGTATTGCATGTAATGGACGAGGTATTGACGCCTGATTCTTCACGCTTCTGGCCTGCAGACCAGTATCAGGTGGGCAGCAACCCGCCCAGCTACGATAAACAGTATGTGCGTGACTGGCTGGAAAGTTGCGGTTGGGACAAGACGCCGCCAGGCCCGGAATTACCTGCTGACGTAGCTCAACGCACCTCGGACAAGTACATGGAGGCATTTGCCAAACTCACCGGTCGCACGCTGCAGGTGGATTGACCGCTGAATCGGTCAAGGGCGATGGGGTTTCGTGCACAACTGGTGACGCTGGGCCAGCGTTTTAAACAAGAGGTTTTGTTTTATCGCGCATTGCTCGCGCATCCGCAAACGCCCTGGTTAGCCAAAGCGTTATTATGGCTAGCCCTGGCGTATCTGGTGTTGCCGTTTGATCTGATCCCCGACTTTATTCCGCTGATTGGCCAGCTTGATGAATTGGTGATTATTCCGCTGTTGCTGTATCTCGCGCTCAAGCTGATTCCTGTGACGATCAGGCAGGCATGCCGCGATGCGGTCGCGGCTGCGCAGGATCAAAAATAGTGTTGTTTGCCAGCAAATGTTCATATTAATCGCCTATAATGGCGATTTTTTATAGGGATAGGTTTAAAAACATGTCTTTGAATTTGGTGCCTAGCGGCAAAGATTTGCCCCACGACTTTAACGTCATTATCGAGATCCCAGCCAATGGTGATCCAGTGAAATATGAAGTAGATAAAGAAAGCGGCGCACTGTTCGTCGATCGCTTTATGGGCACCTCCATGCAGTATCCATGTAACTATGGTTACATTCCACATACCCTGGGCGATGATGGCGACCCGGTCGATGTGCTGGTGATTACGCCAGTGCCTTTGTTGCCAGGTGTGGTTGTGCGTTGCCGTGCATTGGGCATGTTGAAAATGACGGACGAAGCGGGTGGTGATGCCAAAGTGCTGGCGGTGCCGGTTGAGAAAGTCTGCGGCCTCTATGCTTATCAAAAAACATTGACCGATGTATCGCCTTGGCGCCTGGATATGATTGCGCACTTCTTTGAGCACTACAAAGATCTGGACAAGGGTAAGTGGGTGAAAATTGAAGGTTGGGTGGGGATTGAAGATGCCCACAAGGAAATCGTGGATGGGGTTGCCCGTTACAACAAGGCCGAAGTGAAACCTGCGTTTTAAAGTGAAGCCAGCGTTCTAATTTGTTGCAACGCGCACAACAAAGCCGGGTCGTTCGCCCGGCTTTTTGCTTTATGAACGCTTAAAATCCAAGGTCAATGTAATAAGGGCACGATCAGCAGCGCAACAATATTGATGATCTTGATCAGTGGGTTCACAGCTGGGCCCGCCGTATCCTTGTAAGGGTCGCCAACGGTATCGCCTGTCACGGCCGCCTTGTGCGCATCAGACCCTTTGCCGCCATAATGGCCATCCTCAATGTATTTTTTGGCGTTATCCCAGGCGCCACCACCAGTACACATCGAGATAGCGACAAATAAGCCGGTCACGATGGTGCCCATCAACAAACCACCCAGTGCGACCGGCCCCAGAACCAGTCCGACCACAATCGGTGCGGCCACCGGCAGCAGGGAGGGCAACATCATTTCCTTGATGGCTGCGCTGGTCAGCATATCCACGGCTTTGCCGTATTCAGGCTTGGCTGTGCCCTCCATAATGCCTTTGATTTCGCGAAACTGGCGGCGGACTTCTTCAACCACACTGCCTGCGGCACGACCTACCGCTTCCATGGCCATGGCGGCAAACAGATATGGAATCAAGCCGCCGATAAACAAGCCTATGATGACTTTGGGGTCGCTCAAATCAAAGCTGGCAGTGATGCCGGCGCTTTCAAGCTTGTGTGTGTAGTCTGCAAACAGGACTAACGCTGCCAGGCCTGCGGAGCCAATAGCATAGCCTTTGGTGACCGCTTTGGTGGTGTTGCCTACAGCATCCAGCGGGTCAGTTACATCGCGGACACTGCTAGGTAATTCAGCCATTTCGGCAATCCCGCCTGCGTTATCGGTGATCGGGCCGTAAGCATCTAAAGCCACGACAATGCCTGCCATACTGAGCATGGCCATGGCGGCAATGGCTACCCCATACAGTCCTGCCAGGTGAAAAGCGACATAAATCGCAAGACACACCGAGAGTACAGGCAGGGCGGTGGACTTCATCGAGACGCCTATCCCGGCAATAATATTGGTGGCATGGCCGGTGGTAGAGGCTTGCGCCACGTGTTTGACCGGCGCGTAATCGGTCCCAGTGTAGTATTCGGTAATCCATACCAGTGCCGCGGTCAGTCCCAGCCCTACCGCACAGGCGCCAAACAGGGCCAGGCTGGACACCGTGACTTCACCATGGGTATAGCCTTGCGGAAATACATATTGCGTGACAAAGTAAAACGCAATTAGCGAGAGGACGCCAGCGACCGCCAGGCCTTTATATAGCGCGGGCATCACATTCTTCATACCGGGCGAGGCTTTGACAAAAAAGCAGCCAATAATTGAGGCGACGATGGAAACCGCACCTAGCAACAAGGGGTAAATGATGCCATTGGCACCTGCTTCTGTTGCCATCAGTCCCCCCAGTACCATGGTGGCAATCAGGGTCACCGCGTAAGTTTCAAACAGGTCAGCCGCCATGCCCGCGCAGTCACCCACATTGTCGCCGACATTGTCCGCAATCACAGCCGGGTTGCGGGGGTCATCTTCAGGAATACCCGCTTCTACCTTACCTACCAGGTCGGCCCCGACATCGGCGCCCTTGGTGAAAATGCCACCGCCCAAGCGCGCAAAGATAGAGATCAACGAGGAACCAAAAGCCAGACCAATCAGTGGGTTCAGATCAGTCGCCTGCTCAGCACCCAGGTAGATATAAAACCCTGCCACCCCTAACAGCCCCAGGCCAACGACGAGCATGCCAGTGATTGCGCCGCCTTTAAATGCGACATCCAGAGCCGCCCCTATGCCATGCGTCGCGGCTTGGGCGGTCCGTACGTTTGCTTTCACCGAGACGTTCATGCCTATAAATCCGCAGGCCCCGGAGAGAACCGCGCCAATCACAAATCCGATGGCAGTTTGCGGGTTTAGAAAAATACCGATCAAGATCGTCAAAACAACCCCAACCAGGGCAATCGTTTTGTATTGTCGGGAGAGATAGGCAGCCGCCCCTTGTTGAATGGCGCCGGCAATTTCTTGCATGCGGGCGTTCCCCGCGGGCAACCCTGAAATCCATTGACTCATTACGACGCCATACACTACCGCCAGAACGGCGGCACCAAGCGCTAACATTAGTGCAACTGACATGACTTCTCCTGTTCCTGATGAAACTGCGTTGAAGATAATGACTGCTCACCACCCTGTTGCCAGATTTGTTAATGGAATGTAACAGGTTGGGGCATTATTGCACTATTAGTGTGCACCTACAATAGCGTGTAATAGCGGAGCCTACGTACTCTGATTGCAGAGATGGCCGGGTTCCCGGCTAACAGGTGAGGTTGGCTCAGTCTTGACGCTGGTGATCGACAAACTCAAGCAGGGCCGCTTCCAGCGCAGGATTGTCGATTTGTTTGGCGCAACGTTCGAGTGCCGTTAAGGCGTGCTTGGACGGGGATTTGATGCGTTTGGTTTTGCTAGGCGGGCGAGATTTTACTTGCACTTTGACCTTAATTGCGTTAAGGTTTAAAGCCTTGATTTTCCGGGAGTTTTGACTAAATTCCTGGATTTTTCGCAGTAATTGGGCTTCCATTAGCCTGATTCTGCTGGCCACAGCGCCTGATTGCACTGCAATCGTTAGCGCCCCCTCTTGTAGGGCTAGCACATGCGAAAGCCTGGAAAATTCCGGGGCAACTGCAGACCAGCATTGTTGTAATTGCTGACGGTCATCCGCTTCTTGTAGTAGCGGTTTGAGCGCTTGATGATGTTTGAAAATCTGGTTGATTTTGAACATGGCCGGTTGTCCACAGAATGCTTGAATATTGTACACCACATCGCTGTCATGCATGTTTAGTCGGCATGCGGCGGGTGCATCGCGAGAGTTCGTAGCATGATTAATATCATTATTGTTTCAGAAAAAATGGCCAAGCCCAAAACATTGGGCGTGTTTGAAAGTGTCGGCTTGGTGCTGGCGCTGATTTTGGTGCCTATCGTATTGACGCTGTTGTTTATCACACCGCAGCAGGTCATTAAATCACAAGGCGTTAAAGCTATGCTGCCGCCTCACTTGCGTGGTGCCATGTTGTCTACCCAAAATCACCTCGATGCTTATGCCAAGCAAATTGGCGAATTGCAGGCGCGTATTTTGCGGCTGGATGCGCAAAATCAGCGCTTGTCCAAATTGGCAGGCGTCAAATCGACTGCAGAGCCGATTAATGAAAGAACGCCGGTCAACGACATGATGGGCCGCGGGGGGCCGCTGGTAAAAGATTCTCCGCTGAGTGAGGAAGACCTGAAAGCAACCATCGAGCAAATGTCTGCAGACCTCGATTTGCGTGATGAGTATCAGGGCAAGCTTGAGGCCAAGTTGTTGCAAAAGAGCGTATTGCGCGAAATGCTGCCTAATAGTAGTCCGGTGGAAGCCGCGTATAGTTCGTCCAGTTATGGCTGGCGGATTGATCCCATGAGTGGCCATCGCGCTTTCCACGAAGGCCTGGATTTCCCAGCCTCGGTGGGGACGCCAGTTTATGCAGCTGCAGACGGTATTGTGACCACCGCGGTACAAACCGCAGACTATGGCAATTTGCTCAAGATTGACCATGGCGCGGGTCTTGAAACGCGCTATGCCCACAATTCGAAGTTATTGGTGAACCCGGGAGACCGTGTTACCAAGGGTCAAAAGATTGCCTTAATTGGCAGTACCGGACGCTCAACCGGGCCGCATTTGCATTATGAAATTCGTCTCAATGGCAACCCGCTGGACCCGCGTGAGTATCTCAAAAATCATTCCTGACCCAGTCAGGCAATACAATAATTGAGACAATCGCCCTCTATATCTTATACAATCTCTGTTTATTTCAATTAACACCGCGTCAGCGGAAATCGGTGTGACTCATGTTAGCCTCGTTGTTTAAAAAAGTATTTGGTAGCCGCAATGATCGGCTCGTCAAGCAGTACCAGCAAATCGTCAAACAAATCAATGCATTAGAGTCAGAAATCGCCACACTCTCGGATGAGCAGTTGCGGGCTAAAACTGAGGAGTTCAAGCAGCGTTATGCCGGCGGCGAGAGCCTGGAAAAGCTGTTGCCAGAAGCTTTTGCGGTTGTGCGTGAGGGCGGCAAGCGCGTGTTGGGAATGCGTCACTTCGACGTACAGCTGATCGGTGGCATGGTGCTCAACGCAGGCAAAATTGCCGAAATGCGTACCGGTGAAGGTAAAACCCTGGTGGCGACCTTGCCGACTTATCTGAATGCCTTGACCGGTAAAGGCGTACATGTGGTGACAGTTAACGACTATCTGGCCAAGCGTGACGCCGAATGGATGGGCAAGCTGTATAACTTCCTGGGTCTGAGCGTAGGTATTAACCTGTCTCAAATGACGCATGATGCCAAGCAGCTGGCCTATGCGGCAGACATTACCTACGGGACCAATAACGAGTTCGGCTTTGATTACCTGCGCGACAACATGGTGTTCAGCAAAGAGGAGCGCGTACAGCGTCCTTTGCATTATGCGCTGGTGGATGAGGTGGACTCTATCCTGATTGATGAAGCGCGTACGCCATTGATTATTTCCGGCCAGGCGGAACACAGCGTGGATTTGTATGGTGCCATCAATGAAGTGGCCAAGCAATTGGTGCGTCAGCAAGCCGAAGAGGGTGAAGGCGACTTCTGGGTAGATGAAAAAGCCCAGAGTGTGACCATGAGTGAAGCCGGGCATGAGCATGCCGAGCAATTGCTGGAACAAACCGGCTTGCTGACGGCGGGTTCAAGCCTGTATGAACCGGCGAATATTACGCTGGTGCATCATTTGTATGCCTCCTTGCGCGCACAAAATCTCTATCATCGTGATCAGCATTATGTCGTGCGTAACGGCGAGATCGTCATCGTCGATGAGTTTTCTGGCCGCATGATGCCGGGCCGCCGCTGGTCTGATGGCCTGCACCAGGCAGTCGAAGCCAAAGAAGGCGTGACCATCCAGAAAGAAAACCAGACCCTGGCTTCGATCACTTTCCAGAACTATTTCCGCATGTATCAAAAGCTGAGCGGCATGACCGGGACGGCTGATACCGAGGCCTATGAGTTTAACCAGATTTATGGCTTGGAAACCGTGGTGATTCCAACCCACAGACCGGTACAGCGCCTGGACGCGATGGACAAGGTCTACCGCACGGCGATGGAAAAATACAAAGCCGTTATTGAGGATATCAAACAGTGTCAGGCCAAAGGCCAGCCTGTGCTGGTCGGCACTACCTCGATTGAAAACTCCGAACTGATTTCTAAGCTCCTGACTCAGGCCAAGCTTGAACATCAGGTATTGAATGCTAAACAGCATGAGCGCGAAGCAAGCATCGTGGCAGAGGCCGGTCGTCCAGGCGTGATTACCATTGCCACTAACATGGCTGGCCGCGGTACCGATATTGTGCTCGGCGGTAATTCGGAAAATGAAATTCATGCTATCCAGCAGGATGAAAAACTGTCTGAGGCAGAAAAAGCCGGCAAAATTGCCCAGCTCAAAGCCGAGTGGCAGCAACGCCATGATGCCGTGCTGGCCGCGGGTGGTTTGCATATCATCGGCACCGAGCGTCACGAATCTCGCCGTGTAGATAACCAGCTGCGTGGACGAGCAGGCCGTCAGGGCGATCCAGGCTCCAGCCGCTTCTATCTGTCGCTTGAAGATCCATTGTTGCGTATTTTCTCCGGTGAGCGCGTGGCAGCGATTATGACCCGCCTCAACATGCCGGAAGGTGAAGCGATTGAACATGCCATGGTGACGCGCGCCATTGAAAACGCGCAACGCAAGGTTGAAGGCCGTAACTTTGACATCCGCAAGCAATTGCTGGAATACGATGATGTCTCCAATGACCAGCGCAAGGTGATATACGAACAGCGCAATGAGTTGCTAGAGTCTATTGATGTCGGTCAAACGATTTATGCCATGCGCGAAGACGTCATCAACAGCTTGTTTAATACTTACGTTCCTCCAGGCAGCGTGGAAGAGCAATGGGAAGTCCCAGCGCTCGAGCAGGCTTTGCAGGCTGAGCTTGGCTTGACCTTGCCAGTGGCGGAATGGCTGGAAACCAACCCTGACCTGCATGAGGAGACCTTGCGTGAGCGTATCCTAAATGCTGCCAATGAGTTGTATGGTGCCAAGGAGGCACTTGCAGGCAATGACAACATGCGTAATTTCGAGCGATCAGTCATGTTGCAAAGCCTGGATAACCACTGGCGCGAGCATTTGGCGGCACTGGATCATCTGCGCCAAGGCATTCATTTGCGTTCTTATGCGCAAAAGAACCCCAAACAGGAATACAAGCGTGAAGCGTTTGAGCTGTTTGAGTCGCTGTTGAATACGGTGAAAAGTGAAGTCACCAAGATCACCATGCAGGTGCAGATTCGTTCCCGCGAAGAGCTTGAAGCTGAAGAGCGCCGCGCAGAAGAGGCCATGCGCGCCGCCGAGGTGGCAAATGTGCAGTATCAACACACGGATTACGACTCTGCATTGGCAACTACAGATGCAAGCGCCGCGGAATCTTTGAATGTGCCTGAAGGCGTACGTGTCGGGCGTAATGACCCTTGTCCATGTGGCTCTGGCAAAAAATATAAAAATTGCCACGGTGCTTTGAGCTAGGGTAAGTTTGAAAGGAAATCAGCATGTCAGAACAGGAAATTGCCTCACCATGTGTCGGGGTGTGCAGCATGGACGAAGTGAGTGGTTTTTGCCAGGGCTGCTTTAGAACGCTAGAGGAAATTCGCCAATGGTGGGATCTGGATAATGCGGCCAAAGCCGAAGTCATCAAAACGGCAGCGGCACGTGAGGCGGCAGTGTTTGGCGAATAGCTCGATTTTGCAGGATTCAAGATACAAATAAAAAAGTCGGCAGTTGCCGACTTTTTTATTTGTGTAAGTTATTTTGAGCTGATTGAGGGCTGATTTAGCTGAAGCCAGGCGAATGATTTGTGACGCAAACAGTGATTCTCAATCCTGAAATCAAGTGATGCTTTTACATATCACCCAGTGGCTGGTCGGCAAGTGCTTTGGATTGTGCGTCCAACTTGGTAATGACCATGTTCAACGAGGCATTTAACTCTTTTAAAGCTTCGATATCCAGTGTGTGCAAGACTTGCGGCAGAATACCATCTACTGGTTTAGGTGCCTTGGCGAGCACCGCGTGCCCAGCATCAGTCACAATCAGACCGACTTTGCGTTGGTCTTCGCTTTGACGCTGTTTTTGCACCAATTGTTTTTTGACCAGCTTTTCGACCAGCAGGCTACAGGTGGATTGATGGATGGCCAGATTTTCAGCCAGACGAGAAACACCTAATTCTGGGTGCGTGGCGATTTCGTGTAATAACCACAATTGCGAGCCTGAAATGCCACACGACACTTCAATCTCCCTGAAGTGTTGCCTCACGGTTCCAAAAATAATCCGAAATTGTTTTAAAGCTTCTTTGGCAAGAGTATTTTGCATGGTTAATTTAATGTAAATATTTATTTTTTTATTGTATCAGCTTCCCTGAATGTCCACCTGTTATGAGGTGGCGAATGTCGGGAAAAAATCCCGAACTGGGTTTATTTTAGACAAAAAAGTCCTTTTCGCGATAAATATTAATGATATTTATACTTTAAGGGTAATTGTTTACGTGGATTAATGAGCCCGGTGCGTATTAGTCCTGCGCTGGGGTAACGTCGATCGCTTGCGCCGCGGCCAGGGTCTGCAAGGTCTCTATTCCAAATTGAAGCAAAGTCTCGCGCGGCAGATCTGGCAGATGTTGGGACAATTCTAGCAAATGTTGTTCTGTAGTGGCCGGATGCAGATGTATCTGTTGTAACAATTGGTAGGTGATCACGTTGAGTTGGATAAAGCGTATCTGAAAATCTGGCGTACGATACACGAGCAGGTAAGTGTCAGCGGCAGGGAGATGTCGTTGCTTGCGCGACAGTTGATGCACCGGAAAAGCATAATGCAGCAGGCGATGCACGGCGGTCAGGCTAACGCGATGGGTGAGTCCAGGTACCAACGCTGTTTGCGCGGCCGCTGGCAATGGTGCTTCTGTCAGCTCGCGGCTAAGCGCCAGTTCTATCCATTCATAATGGGCCAATGCAGCCGTGTATGGGGGCAGGTCAGCGGCTTGATGGATGCTTAAAAAATCGACAAATCTGGCGGGAATATCCTGAAACAAGGGATTGGCAAATGTTTGCCTGGAGAAGCACTGCCGCGCCAGGCGTTGAAAGATGCGCTTGCCGAGGATGGATCTGAGCACAGGAAAACAGGCTTGCAGGCTAGTCAAAAACTGGTTAAAGACGATCTCCGTGTAAATGCGCATGCGTTTGCGGTCTACCCCATGCGGAGGGGCATGCTGCGCTGGCTGACGCAAATGGGCGGTAAAGTCGGCCTGGTAATCCTGAAAGGCGGGCATCAGGCCACCTCTGGCAGCATGTTTGCGTCGGTCAGCAATTGCGATTGCTGTGATTGCGCAATCCGCTTCACTTCAAGCATGACTTCGTTGAGTGCCGGAATATTGCTATCCCGCTCCAGCAGCGTCGGGAAGATCTTCAGGTTGCGATAGGCATGGTTGAGCAATTGCCACACCGGCTCAATGACCGCTTCGCCATGCGTGTCTACCAGTAAGTCAGGTTGCGCTTGCCAATGGCCGGCCAAGTGCCCGTACACCACACGCTCGGCTGGGATCTTGTCCAAAAAGGCATAAGGATCAAACTGAAAGTTGACGCTATTGACATACACATTGTTGATATCCAGATGCAGGTCGCAATCCGCCTCGGTCAATATGGCATTGATAAAGCTGACTTCATCCATGTCTGACATCGGTGCCGCCACGTAAAACGAAGTATTTTCAACTGCGATGCGCTGCTCCAGAATATCCTGCGTTTGCCGGATGCGTTGCGCCACATATTTCACCGCCTCTTGCGTGAAGGGGATAGGCAGTAAATCATAAATATAGCCATTGCTCAGGTCGCTGCAATAACTCAGGTGCTCGGTATAGAGCGGAATCTCGAAGTCTTTCAGAAACTGCTTAAGCTGTTTGAGAAAAGCGATGTTGAGCGGGTCTGGACCGCCCAACGATAAACACAAGCCATGACACACCATGGGATAGCGTTGCACAAACCAGTCTAGTTCCGCCGCGTATTTGCCGCCAGCCTGTAACCAGTTTTCCGGGGCAATCTCCAAAAACTGCAGCGCGCTGAGCTGTGGCTCCCCATGCTGCCGCATCAGTTGGGGAATTAGCTCACGCTTGAGCCCCAAGCCCGCACCCTGAATCTCTGAGCGTAACGCCATGGCGCTAGGGTCCCTCAGGATTTGCTGGCGTGACAGGCACCTTCTTTCATTTTCTCGGCAGAGCAGCCACCCTCCTTCATTTTTTCTGCTGAACAGCTGCCCTCTTTGCTTTTATGGTGGTGGCAAGAACCCTCTTTCATTTTCTCGGCAGAGCAGCTGCCTTCTTTCATCTTTTTCTTGTGTGCCCCACATTGGCCGCTCGCACATTTGCCTTCCTTGGCTTTGCTGTCTGTGGCTTCTGCCACCTGGTATCCTTGCGCGAGCGGTTTGATTTCAAACGGGTTGCTGGCAGCATGCGCGCTGACCGCTGCAATTGACAAGGCCACTGCACCTGTCATTAATGCCACATTTTGCTTTTTCATGATTTTTTCCTTCTTCCTCAGATTGAAAAGCGGACATCAGTAAAACTTGTCCAGTTGTTGTGTGATTCGTTCCTTGGCTGGTGCAGAAAGCGTCAGTGACTGATCATCCGCCGCCTGTCGCTGCCAACTGGCGAGGTGACGGCGCATCCACAGCAGTTGCTGTTTAAAACGCCTGCAATAGACGCAAATGAGCAAATGCACTCTCACCGCCCACCGCTCACGCCAGTTGAGTGGACGGTCCAGTGATTGCGAGACCAGCAGGCTGGTTTGTTTGCAACTCAACATTTATTTTCTGTGCTACCTATGGTTACCAGTTCATCTCAAGACATTTTCGCAGACCCATGCGGGCGCGGTATAGCATGACCCAAGCATTGGTCGCGCTGATCTCGAGTACCTTACAAATTTCTTCATTCTCCATGTCATCGACTTCGCGCATGGTGAAAATCGCCGCCAGTTTTTGTGGCAGCCGCTCCATGCATTGTTGCAATATGGTCAGGAACTGGCTTTGTTGCAAGGCTTGCTGTGGCATATCCCACGCCTGCGGTTTTTCTGCCCAGTGCCCGGTTTCATCAAAAAACTCATCCATATTGGCATCTTCTTCGCTCATGAGTTCCGAGGCGGGCACTTCACGCAGTTGTTTGCGCAGACAGTCTATGATTTTATGCTTGAGGATGCCGGTCAGCCAGGTGCGTGGGCTGGAGTGTTCGGCAAAGTTTGGATTTTTGATGGCTGCAAGCAAGGTTTCCTGCACGACATCTTCAGCTTGATGACTGTCGCGCAAGCGGGCGAGGGCAAAACGGTAAAGATAGTCGCCATGTTCATTGAGCCAGTCATGCGGATTCGGTTTCATGGCGGCTATTGAATCATAGATTCAAGGGCGGTGGAATAGCGTTTGCAGGAGAGTGACGTAAGCTCCCATGGGTGTGACACAAACTATCCCAGTTGCGACAGTCGTTCAGAATAGACTTTGCGTAGCAATGGCGCCAGCGTACTTACCTGCAAGGCTTTTTGCAGCAGCTTCTGGTCTCCTTCCCCGAGTTTTTGCAGTCCTAGTGCGGTGCGTATGCTGATGCCGTGCACGTCGCGCTGCAAAATCTGGATGTCGTCACCGGCTTGAATGAGGCCGACTTGCAGCACACGCAAGTAAAAACCGCTGTAGCCGCTACGCAAGAACTCATCGAGCATGTCGGGCTTGCCCACTTTGTGGCCGAATTTAAAGCACGGAATGCGCGGCATGGTCACTTGTACCTGCACCACATCGCCGATTTGCAGGATATCGCCGATACAGACGTCACTTTCGAGCAATCCTTGTACGGTGAGGTTTTCGCCAAAAGTGCCATACGCGAGTGTACTTTTTTGCCAGCGGTTTTGCCAATGCGCATAATGCTCAACCGGGTAGGCATACAAGGCCTGGTGTTCGCCGCCATGCACGGTCAAATCGGCCTGACCATCGCCCGTCAGGCCCAGCGCTTGCACGGCAACCTGGCCTGTCAGGGGTGTTTTATAAATGCCAGTGAGGATGGGTTTGCCGTTGATGTGAACGGTTTGCGGCATGGCCGCATTGACTGAAAGTAGTTTCATAGCAAGCTAGAGAGGGGAGTCGGTGATCTTGTCATGCTCGCATAAATCGCCTTGTGCTTTAATAAGTGATTCAACTTATCTTCCAGCATACGCGCATGCCAGGCCTTATTGACTGGGGGGCATGTCTGCGCGTTGTTCTATCAATTGCAAATAATGCGCGGCATCGAGACCGGTTTGATTGCGCTGCGCCAGCCAGATAGTTTCTGCCAGGCATTCGAGCAAGGCATGTTGGGCGGCGTGCTCTTCCTGAAAGCGGGTGCACAGTTTGCCGTAGGCTTGCGTAATGCCGATCGGCTGGTTGATGCTGATTTGTTCCTGGATGGACAGGTGCAAACTCATATGCAAAAACGGATTGGTTTCTCCCATTTCAGGATAGTAAGCCTGTTGCAGGTAATGCGCTGGCTGGTCCAGGATGTCGTGGTATTCGGGATGCATATGCATGATGCCCACGGCCATTTTCTCCAGCTCGGTCAAGGCTTGTTGCTGTTTGAATTTTGCCCAGGCATCAAAGAAAAACTGCCTCACTTCATCGCGGCTGGGATTAAACAAGGCCATGGCTAAACTCCTGCCGGTGGGGCAACCGGCTGTATCTGTTTGTCGTGAAATTCACATAAATCGGCGATGCAACATTCACCACATTTAGGGTTGCGGGCTGTGCAGGTATAGCGGCCATGCAGAATCAGCAAATGATGCGCATCTTTTAAAAAGGCTTTAGGTGTCGAGCTCAAAAAACGTTGTTCGACCTCGAGTACATTCTTACCCTGGGCCAGTTTGGTGCGGTTGCCGACGCGGAATAAATGGGTATCGACCGCAATGGTGGGTTGGCCAAAGGCGGTATTCAGGATCACATTGGCTGTTTTGCGGCCAACCCCGGCCAGGGCTTCGAGCGCTTCTCGGGTATCTGGAACTTCACCGTCATGCAAGTTAAGCAATTGCTCGCAACATTTGAGCACGTTTTGGGCTTTGGCGTGATACAAGCCTATGGTTTTGATATAACTTTCCAGGCCTTCGACCCCAAGTGCCAGGATGGTTGCCGGCGTATTGGCGACCTTGAACAGCTTGCGCGTGGCGATGTTCACGCCTTTGTCTGTCGCTTGTGCAGACAAAATCACCGCAATGAGCAACTCGAAGGTAGAGCTATACTCGAGTTCTGTGGTGGGGTTGGGAATGGCCTGCGCCAGTCTTTCAAAAATGGCCTGTCTTTTTTGAGCATTCATCACAAGATTTCAATCTATTGGGGTGGCTTAGCCTGCCTGGCTTTAATACGCGCCAGCGCGGCTGCAATTGCCGCCTGTTTGAGTGCCTCGGTAGCGGTCGGGGTTGGCTGCGCGGTGTCGCTGGCTGGCCTCGTCTCCATCCGTGTCTGGTCTTTGGCATAGGTGTGGGCTGTTGCGTGATTTTCAAGCGCCAAGCGTTTTTGCCGCTGCTGATGGCGGCGTCTTGCCAGGTCGGATTCTGCGGGAGACATTGCCATCTGCCGCCCCGGCACGGCTTGCAGGCTGATGCAGTCGACCGGACAGGGCGGCAGGCATAATTCACAGCCGGTGCATTCCTGCGCGATCACCGTATGCATTTGCTTGGAGGCACCGACGATGGCATCAACCGGGCAGGCCTTGATACACAGCGTACAGCCAATGCAGGCGTCTTCATCAATCACGGCCACCAGTTTGCCTTTGGTCACGCCATGTGCGGGATTGAGCGCTTGGTAGGGTTGGTTGAGCAAGGCGGCCAGTGCGTGTATGCCAGCGTCGCCGCCCGGCGGGCACTGGTTGATGTTTGCCTCGCCGCGAGCAATGGCGCCAGCATAGGGTCGGCAGCCGTTATATCCACATTGGCCGCACTGGGTTTGTGGCAGCAGGGCGTCAATTTGACTGATCAATGGCTCTAGTCTGGCAGGGTTTTCTGGCGCGGTTACGCCTGTCTGCGTGAGGTCTGCTGGGGGCTGTGCGGAAGGCGGCATGGAGCTTGGACGAGCGTTAATCCGAATGGATTGATTATAACTGAAAGGGTGCGTTACTCAGGAGTTTATGCCGTATCCCCACTGTTTAAATCTATGCTGCTGGCAGGATTATGGAGTCACAGACGCCTTGCAAGTGGTTCTTTGGCGTTCATGCGTATAATCAGTTAAAATATTGGCTTTATTATTGAATGGCGTTAGGTATGTTGACGGGCAGTTTGGTCGCAATTGTGACCCCGATGTTTGAAGATGGTCGTTTGGATCTGGACGCACTCAAAAAGCTGATCGACTTTCATGTCGATGCCGGTACGGACGGTATTGTGATTGTCGGGACGACCGGTGAGTCGCCCACCGTAGACGTAGACGAGCATTGCCTGCTGATTAAAACCACGGTGGATTATGTCGCCAAGCGGGTGCCGGTGATTGCCGGTACTGGTGCTAACTCTACCGCTGAAGCCATTGCTTTAACTGCCAAAGCCAAAAGTTTGGGTGCGGATGCCTGCCTGCTGGTCGCGCCTTATTACAACAAACCTTCACAAGAGGGCTTGTATCAGCACTTTAAAGCAGTGGCTGAAGCCGTCGATATCCCGCAAATTTTATACAATGTGCCTGGCCGCACCGGGTGCGACCTGAGCAATGACACGGTGTTGCGCCTGGCGCAGCTCCGCAACATCGTCGGCATCAAAGATGCGACAGGAGGCATTGAGCGGGGCACCGATTTGCTGCTGCGCGCGCCATCAGATTTTGCGGTCTACAGTGGCGATGATGCCTCAGCACTTGCGCTGATGTTGCTGGGTGGCAAAGGGGTTATTTCCGTGACGGCGAATGTGGCACCGAAACTGATGCACGAAATGTGCGTGCAGGCCTTGAGTGGCAACCTGGTTGCCGCCAAGGCGGCCAATGCCAAACTGTTTGCCCTGCACCAGAAACTGTTTGTTGAGGCCAACCCCATCCCCGTGAAATGGGTATTGCAACAAATGGGCTTGATCGGTACCGGGATCCGTCTGCCGCTGGTCAATTTGTCGGGCCAGTATCATGAAGTATTGCGTCACGCCATGCAGCAGGCAGAAATCGCCGCTGTTTGAGCGTGCAAAGACTAATTTAGGATAAGGCTAGTGAAACACATGAGTCATGTATGGTTACAACGCGCAGTGCTGTTCAGTCTGGTGACTGTGTTGGCCGCCTGCGATTCTATCCCGTTTATGAACAACAGTTCGGACTACAAGGGGGCCAGTCGTTCCAAGCCACTTGAAGTGCCGCCTGACCTGACGTCGGTCCGCACCAGCAGTACCTACAATGTGCCAGGCGCCACCAGCTATTCGGCTTATAGCCAAAACCAGGAAGCGCAAGAGCAGAATGGTCCGCAGCCCGTGCTGGCTGACATGAAAAATGTGCGTATGGTCAAAGCGGGTTCCCAGCGCTGGCTGGTGGTGAATGCGCCACCGGAAAAAATCTGGCCGCTGGTGCGTGATTTCTGGCTGGATCAAGGCTTTGCCGTCCGTGTCGAGAATCCTGAGCTTGGGGTGATCGAGACAGAGTGGTTGCAGTCGGATGCCATCAAGCCCAAAGAAGACAACCGTGGGTATGGCGAAAAGTTTGATGCCTGGCTGGATAAACTCTCGGGCTTTGCTGACAGACGTAAGTTCCGTACCCGTTTGGAGCGTGGCGAAAAAGAGGGTACCACTGAAATTTATATGACGCACCGTACCGTTGCCGGTGCGCCAGATGATGGCAAAAACTACGTCACCACTCAGTTAGGGGTGATTGATACCGGTTATCGTCCGAATGCGGCTGATAACAAAAATAATGCAGGGAAAGAGTTTGATGCTGATCTGGATGCGGAGTTGTTGCGCCGGATGATGGTCAAGCTTGGTCTGGATGAGCAGAAAGCCGATCAGGTCATGACGCAGGCGGTTTCGGACAAGCGCGCCGATGTGGTAAAAGAGCCGGACCAGAGCGTGACGCTCAAACTTAATGAGCCGTTTGACCGCGCATGGCGCCGTGTGGGCCTGGCGCTGGACCGTATTGGTTTTGTGACCGAGGATAAAAACCGCTCTGAAGGTATTTTCTATGTGCGTTATGCGGATACGGATGCTGAAGACCCGATCAAGCAGAAAAAAGGCTTGCTGGAGCGCTTGAAATTCTGGAGCAGTGACGATGACGAGAAGAGTAATGCACCGACCGAGGTTAAATCCGGTGATAAAAGCAAATTCTGGAAAGGCACGTCCGATGGTGACAAGTCGAGCAAGCAATACCATATCCAGGTGCTGGAAAATGCCGATGACACCACCGATGTGTATGTGTTGACGCCTGACAACAAACGCAATACCTCCACTACGGCAAACCGCATTATTTCGCTGTTGTATGATCAATTGAAATAAGCGGGTCCGCGCGTGCGATTTGCATCATTGGGCAGTGGCAGCGCAGGCAATGCCACGCTGGTAGAAGCCGGGGAAACCCGGCTTTTGCTTGACTGCGGCTTTAGTGTCAAGGAAACCGTGCAGCGTCTGGCGCGCTTGCAGTTGGCCCCTGAGCAACTGACAGGCATCCTGGTGACGCATGAGCACGACGATCATGCGCGAGGCGCGTTTAAACTGGCTGCACGCTACCAGATCCCAGTCTGGCTCACGCATGGCACCTACCGCATGTGCGAGCGCTATTTGCCTAGCCAGGCGCTGACGGTAAAGCTGATTGATGCTCATACGTCATTTGCCCTGCAAGACATAGAGGTCCATCCCTATCCTGTGCCACATGATGCCCGCGAACCCGCACAATTTGTGTTTACGGATGGCGCGCACAAGCTGGGGGTGCTTACAGATGTTGGCAGTGTGACACCGCACATCGTGGCCATGCTACAGGCGTGTGATGGCTTGCTGCTTGAGTGCAATCATGATCTGGAGATGTTGCGCACCGGACCTTATGCACACTCGCTAAAAAAACGGGTAGGTGGCTGGTTAGGGCATCTGGACAATCAATCCAGTGCCCAGCTGCTGAGTCAGCTGGACAACCGCCGCCTCAAGCATCTGGTTGCTGCGCATTTAAGCGAGAAAAATAATACGCCTGCCTTGGCCAGGCAGGCGTTGAGTGAAGTCTTGCATTGTGACAGTGACTGGATAGGCATTGCCCATCAGGCTGAGGGTCTGGACTGGCGAGACTTGTAAGGCACGCCATATGCCTCCGCCTAACTTAGTGCCACATGATCGCTAGTCTAGCACCATGATTTGCTCTGACAGCCTGATCATGCGTTCCACGGGCGTCACCCAGACTATGCCATCTCCCACATTGCCGGTATGGGCCACCTCTACGATGGTTTGCAAGATACCCTCTACCAGGTCATCCGGCACCACCATGTACAGATAGACTTTAGGGCTGTAATCGGTGAGCTCCTCACGTACCCCTGCACTTGGTTTTTGCAGGTGTGGACCGCAGCCTTCCATCTTGTGGACGGACATGCCGGGGAAGCCTTTGATGTTGCGCAAGGCCGAGCGGATTTTAGGTAATCTCGCTGGTTGTACAACCGCTTTGATTTCTTTCATAAACAGTCACCCTGAATATTTTTACGTCGCTTGTTTAGGCATGGATTATGCCTCTATTTTGCTTTCTTCAAACTTACGGTACAAGGTTGGCACCACAATCAGTGTCAACAAGGTTGAAGTGATCAAGCCACCAATGACCACGATTGCCAATGGCCGCTGTACCTCTGAGCCTGGGCCGGTGGCAAACAGAAACGGCACCAAGCCTAGCATGGCCACCGTGGCCGTCATCATGACCGGTCGGAACCGCTGCGCGCAGCCCTTGCGAATCGCCTCCAGTTGACTCAGGCCTTCATCACGCAAGGTGCGGATATAAGACACCAGCACCACGGCATTAAGTACTGCAATCCCCCACAGGGCAATAAAGCCGACAGAGGCCGGGACTGATAAATATTCGCCGGTGACAAACAAAGCAATCACGCCGCCAATCGAGGCGAATGGCAGCACCAGAATAATCATGGTGGCAAAGCGTATCGATTGGAACAGCAAGAACAGCAAGAAGAAAATCGCCGCAATGGTAACTGGGATAATAATCATCAGGTGACCCATGGCCCGCTCCATGTTCTGGAACTGGCCACCATACTCAAGGTAGTAACCATCGGGCAATTGCAGGCGCTGATCCAGCACTTGTTGCAGCTCCGCCACAAAACCACCCAGGTCACGGTCTTTCACGTTCACCCCGATGACAATACGGCGTTTGGCCAGTTCACGGCTGATCTGCGCCGGGCCATCTTTCACTTCAATATCGGCCACATCGTCCAGCGCCACGCGCGAGCCGTTAGGGGAGGTCAACATAATGTTGCGGATGGCTTCTTCATTATTACGGAAAGATTCTGGATAGCGTACTGCGGCTGAAAATCTGCGTTGTCCCTCAAAAATCTCGGTGGCGATTTTGCCGCCTATGGCTGTTTCAACGATGTCATGCACATCGGCAGTGTTGATGCCATGACGGGCAATCGCCTGACGGTCAATCGTAATATTCAGGTATTGTTGCCCGGAGACTTTTTCTACCTTGATTTCTGTCGCGCCTTTGACCGTGCCGGCAATCTTGGCAATTTCGTCCGCTTTTTGTTTCAGCATATCCAGATCTTCACCGAAGATCTTGACGGCGACATCGGCACGCACCCCAGTCAGCAACTCATCCACGCGGTCAGAAATAGGCTGCGCCATGATGATTTGCACGCCCGGGATGTACTTCTCAAGCACTTGACGCATTTTTTCCGCAATATCATCCTGTGTCCAGCCTTCCGGCCATTCATCACGCGGTTTCAGGCTGATAATGGGGGTGGACTCGTTTTGTGCCTGCGCATCGGCCGGGCTTTCACCACGGCCGAGGCCGGAGATGGCAGACTTGACGCCCGGCACTTGCTCCATGATCAGCTTCATCGCCTTGTTTTCCATTTTCATGGATTCTTCGAGCGAAATATTAGGGACACGGTTAATGCCCGGCACAATCGAGCCTTCTTTCATTTCTGGGATAAAAGAAGTCCCTAAAAATGGGAATAGCGCAATGGTGCCAATAAATAAAAGCGCCGAGAAAGTAATGGTTTTTTTCTCGTTATTGAGTACCCAGTTCAGAGCGGATAAATAGGGTTGCTTGATCGTCTGTATCAGCTTGGTGTCTTCACCGCTCCCGCCCTTTAACACATAGGAGCACAGCGCTGGCGTCAGGGTCAGCGACAAGATCAGCGACACAAACAGGGCAATGGCAATGGTGTAGGCCAGAGGCGCAAACATTTTGCCTTCCATGCCTTCCAGTGTCATCAATGGCAAGAACACCAGGATAATAATGCCTACGCCAAACAAGACGGGTGTCGCCACTTCCGTGGCAGCTTCCAGTGCCACGCGAATCCGGCTTTCATCTTTACGGTGCCCCAGGTGGTGAAACGTATTTTCAACCACCACGACTGATCCATCGACCATCAAGCCAATGGCAATCGCCAGACCACCCAGCGACATCAGGTTGGCAGAAATCCCGTAATGGTTCATCACCATAAAGGTAATCAGGGGCGTCAGCACCAGCGTGCCGACCACAATCAGGCTGGAACGCACGTCGCCCAGGAACAGGAACAGAATCACAATCACCAGAACAATGCCTTCAATCAGCACTTTGGTAACAGTGTGTAGTGCCGCATCCACCAGTTCGCTACGATCATAATAAGGCACGATCTGCAAGCCATGCGGCAGCATGCCTTTGCTGTTGATTTCTTCCACCCGCGCCTTGATGCGACTAACCACTTCCTTGGCGTTGCCGCCACGCATCATGATGACGATGCCACCCACGGATTCGGTATCACCATTTTTCAGCACCACGCCGACGCGCACTTCATGGCCTATAGTGACTTCTGCGACATCACGGATGTAGACCGGGATGCCGTTTTCTTCCTTGAGCACCATGTTGCGGATATCGTCTAGGTTTTGCACCAGGCCGACACCGCGGATCAGGTATTGCTCGGCATAGTGGGGCAGAATGCCGCCGCCACTGTTGGCATTATTACGCGCTAACGCTTCATACACATCTTTGAGCTTGATCGAAAAATGCGTCATGCGGTCAGGATTGACCAGGACCTGATATTGTTTAACGTAACCGCCTTGAGAGTTAATCTCGGCTACGCCGGGGATACCGCGCAGCAATGGGCGCACGACCCAATCCTGGATGGCGCGTCTTTCGGTCAGGTCTTCACGCGTCAGTTCTTTTTTGCCATCACTGGGTTTGTCCAGCGTGAATTGATACACCTCCCCCAAGCCAGTGGAGACTGGCCCAAGAATAGGCGTCACGCCTTGAGGCATACGCTCCATGACTTCCATCAGGCGTTCCATCACCAGTTGTCGGGCGAAATACACATCGGTGCTGTCAGTGAAAACCAGCGTAATCAGCGACAGGGCATTTTTATTCACCGATCGCATTTCAGTGAGGCCGGGCAGGCCGGTCATGGCGATTTCCAGCGGTACGGTGATAAACCGCTCAACTTCTTCCGGAGATTTTCCGGTGGCTTGTGTCGCAATCATGACCTGAACGTTGGTCACATCAGGAAATGCGTCGACAGACAGTTTTTTAACGGCAAATAAACCGGCGCCAATCAGGGCGATGGCAAGCACCAACACAATCAGGCGCTGCTTGAGCGCGCTGCGAATTAAAGACTCAATCATGCCTTACTCCATTTCTTTGCGCTTACGCTCGTTATTGACGTGAAAAGCGCCATCCAGCACGATTTGGTCACCAGCTTGCAAGCCCTGTAATACTTCCCGGTAACCCTGGTAGGTTCTACCGAGGGTGACAGGCATCAGTTTGTATTGCGTTGGTTTCATGGTTTGCACAAAAACATGGTCTGCATTGTTTTCACGCACCACAGCCGTCGCGGGTACAGCCACAACTTTTTCCGGTTTAGCCTCGAGCAGGATGGTGATCAGCATGTCTGGCTTTAACAGCATTTTGCTATTATCGATATTGGCACGCGCCATCACGGTCCGCGTGGCCGGGTTAACAATATCGCCCACAAACGCCAGCTTGCCGGTCAATTCGGCATCGTCCAGTGCCGGTACCTCAATATTGATGGTTTGGCCTTCGCTGATATGTGCAATTTGCTGTTCAGGAATCTCGGCAACCGCCCAGACATGCGATAAGTCTGCAATCACAAACAGCTCTTCGGCCGGGGCGACGACTTGCCCCAGTCTGGCATTGCGTGCGATGACCGTGCCGGTGATTTTTGAATTCACCTGGCTGGTAGACATGCCGCTATTGGCCAGACCCAGCTGCGCGATGGCATTAGGCGCCATGCCAAGGACCTGTAACTGGTCGCGGGCAGCATTGACCTCTGCATTGGCGGCATTGAGCTCACCTTCACGGCGCTGCAATTCGGCCGGGCTGATCACGTCGGCTTCAAGCAATTGCTTGGCGCGGTCAACGGCCTTTCTATGCAATTGCATCTGCTGGCTGGCTTTAATATAACTTAGTTGATACTGCGCCAGCTCTGTACTTTTGATGGTGGCCAGACGCTGGCCTGCTTTAACTTCGTCGCCCAGATTGACATCGAGTGTACTGATACGACCGGTAATCGACGCCCCTGCACGCGATTCATATTGTTCATCCACCTGGATACGGCCAGGGATGCGCAAAGTATCGACGAACTGTACTTCGGTGACCGGACCGGCCTTGACGTTGGCTTGTAATTCTTTGGTCAAGGTGACCAGGCTAGGGTCGACGACTTCTTTTTTTTCTGCAACCGGGGCAGGTTTTTCTGAGCACGCGGTAGACATCACAGCCAGCGCGGCGACCAGTAAAGTTGAAAATAACACACGAGACATGACCATCCCCTTAAGGTTGTACCAAATCGGAACCGATGAAACGTTCGATTTGCAAGACACTGAAAAAATAATCGAATTTGGCAATCAGGTAGTCCCGTTTGACTTCACGATTGACGCGTTGTGCATCCAGATACTCCAGAATGCCGCGTTCTCCGAATTTATAAGCCGCTTCAGCGCGACTCAAGGTTGCCTGCGATTGTTGTAACAAGCCGTTTTCAAACGCTTTTAGCTGGTTGCTGGCAATCACGGTCCGTTGATAGGCGCTGTCTATCTCCTTACGCAGTAACAGTTGCTGCTGCTTGATGTTGGCATTGGCTTCCTCAATCCCCGCCACTGCTTGTGCTATTTGGCCTTCGCGCCGGTTCCAGACCGGTAAAGGCACCACCACGCCTACTCTTAAGGTATTCAGGTCCGGGTCTTGCGTGAAGTCTGACTTCACGGTCACCCCGGGGAAACGTAGCGCCTGCTCCAGCTTTAGTTTGGCTTCAGCACTGTCCCTGGCACTCTGCAGCTGTTGCAGGTAAGGATTGTTCTCTGCCGAACGTCTCAATTCGGTGATGTCGGGTAGGTTCGAGATGGTAGGTAACTGCCGCTTGATCTCAAACGCGTCAGGCATATTGCCGATCATGCCATGCAACATGGCTTTGGCTTCGTCAATTCTGGTTTGTGCACTGGCATAGTCACGTTCAGTGGCCAGTAATTCAGTATCCGCCTTGATCAATTCATATCTGGCCGCTTCGCCTATTTCAACTTTGCGTTTGACGCGGCTTTGTACTTGCTGCAGTAACGCCAGGTTTGCGCCCAGCATTTCCATAATCTGCTGGCGGAGTAAGACATTCAAGTAAGCCGCTTTAATCTGGTTACGCAAGTCAAAGCTGGTAGTGTGGATGCCTTTCTCGGCGTAATTAAACTGCTGCTCTGCATATTCACGACGGGAGGCGCGTGTGCTAAGAAAGTCCAGTGGCTGGGAAATGGTCACGCCATAGTTCTGGTTGGTCGTACCTGGGGCATTACGATATCTGGCGGGTCCCGCCATGATTTCCAGGTCCGGATTATAGTAAGAACGCGACACGGTAACGCCAGCGGCAGCAGCTGCCGTTTGAGCTTTACTCACTGCAATGGTGGGATTCTCAGCCACGGCTTTGTCCAGCAGCATTTGCAAGTCAAAAGTTTGGCCTTCGGCCAGTGCGAGGGCGGGCAGGCTACACAGCCATCCCAGCCAGTATAAGGTTCGCCAACGAATACAAGACAACATAATGATCCTCATGACAGCGTGCTGTTGACAGCACTCTGTGAATACATATGACACCTGCGTCACATCCTGAGGATGCGCGCAGGCACGACGTCTTTAAACGGATTGCGGAGGCCGGTCTAGCCAGAAGGATAAGAGCAAGTGATAGGAAGAGGATTGATGTTCGGGAGGATGGAACTGGGTTTTATGTAATGGGTAACTGAATCCGGGGAGCAGGATTTTATCAATGTCGATTTCGGCAATCTCAAGCATGTCTACCGAGTTGCTCACCTCTCCAAAGTCCGCAGACAACGCGTCATCGGATGCATTAGCCAGGCTCGCGACTGTAGTGACGGCGTTGTCAAGCAAGCCGGTCTCGAGCAGGGTAGTGGTGGCCGCCGGTTCGGCGGCCGTTGTTTGCAGTGCAAACAGCAAACACAACACATGTAGAAAATAAAAAATCTTTTGCATGTACAAAATCAGTTCTGTCAGGCAATTCATTGATAGCAATAACTATACCAGCAATTTGCATATCCCTAACGTATTGATTTTAAGCCTGGCTGAAACAAAACACGGGGGCCAGGCAGCAATCGCATGACTCGTGTCCATGGTTTTTTTGCACTAAAGCAGTGCAAGAAACACAAAAGCCACCGTTTAGAGTGGCCTTTGTGCGATGAAAGTTCAATCCAAATCAGGCTGAAACAGTTTCCTCTTTAAAATTCAACTGAATCTGGTCATGTTCATCAATATCAATATGGACCTGACCACCATCATTTAGCTTACCAAATAGCAATTCATCGGCCAGGGCTTTGCGGATCGTATCCTGGATGAGGCGTGCCATCGGACGCGCACCCATGAGTGGATCGAAGCCTTTTCTGCCCAGATAAGCCTTAAGCTCATCACTGAAGGTGACATCCACTTTTTTCTCATGCAACTGATCTTCAAGCTGCATCAAGAACTTGTCTACCACGCGCAGTATGACTTCCTGGTTCAAGGCACTGAACGACACGGTCGCATCAAGACGGTTACGGAACTCAGGGCTGAACAAGCGCTTGAGGTCAGCAGCTTCATCGGTGCTGTCCTTGCTGTTGGTAAAGCCTATGCTGGCTTTGGACATGCTTTCTGCACCCGCGTTAGTCGTCATGATAATGGTGACATTGCGGAAATCCGCCTTGCGGCCATTGTTATCTGTCAGTGTGCCATGATCCATCACCTGCAACAGAATGTTGAAGATGTCAGGATGGGCTTTTTCAATTTCATCTAGCAGCAATACGCAGTATGGTTGCTTGGTGACCGCCTCAGTCAACAAACCACCCTGATCAAAGCCGACATAGCCCGGAGGCGCACCAATCAGGCGGGAGACGGCGTGACGCTCCATATACTCGGACATATCAAAGCGCAGCAACTCAATGCCCAGGATGTAAGCCAATTGTTTGGCCACCTCGGTTTTACCGACCCCGGTGGGACCCGCAAACAGGAAGCTGCCAATCGGCTTGTTGCCATTGCCCAAACCGCTGCGAGCCATTTTGACGGCAGAAGACAATACTTCGATTGCCTTGTCCTGACCAAACACCACGGCTTTGAGATCGCGTTCCAGCGTTTTGAGCGCATTGCGGTCATCACTGGAAATATTTTTCGGCGGAATGCGCGCAATCTTGGCAATAATCTCTTCAATCTCTTTATTGCCAATAATTTTTTTCTGCTTGCTCTTTGGCAGAATGCGCTGGGCTGCTCCTGCTTCGTCAATCACGTCAATCGCCTTGTCTGGCAAATGGCGGTCGTTGATGTATTTGGCAGACAATTCAGCGGCCACAGTCAGGGCGCTGGCACTATATTTCACACTATGATGCTCTTCAAAGCGGGTCTTAAGGCCTTTGAGAATTTCAATGGTCTCAGCCACGCTAGGCTCTTGCACGTCGATTTTCTGGAAGCGACGAGACAGGGCGTGGTCTTTCTCGAAGATGCCGCGGTACTCCTGATAAGTGGTCGCACCTATGCACTTGAGGGAACCGTTTGAGAGCGCTGGCTTGAGCAGGTTGCTCGCATCCAGCGTGCCACCACTGGCAGAGCCGGCGCCAATCAGTGTGTGGATTTCATCAATAAACAAAATCGCATCCGGTTTCTCGGACAATTGTTTCATGACGGCCTTCAAGCGTTGCTCGAAATCACCACGGTATTTGGTGCCAGCCAACAGCGCGCCCATGTCGAGCGAGTACACGGTGGCATTTTCCAGCACTTCTGGAATTTCTTTGTTGACGATGCGTGAAGCCAAGCCTTCTGCAATCGCAGTTTTACCTACGCCTGCCTCACCCACCAGCAGCGGGTTGTTTTTGCGGCGACGGCACAATGTCTGGATCACGCGCTCAAGTTCCAGGCCACGCCCAATCAGCGGGTCAATTTTGCCCGCAACAACTTGCGCATTGAGGTTCAGGGTGAAGTTTTCGAGTGCGCCGGTGCTGACACTTTCACCTTCAGTTTCCTGTTCGCTGCTGCTGGATTTTTGCTCGTTTTCCTGGATTTTGGCCACGCCATGTGAAATGAAGTTGACCACATCCAAGCGAGTCACGCCTTGCTGATGCAGGAAGAACACGGCATGCGAATCTTTTTCGCCATAGATTGCGACCAGCACATTGGCGCCCGTCACTTCTTTTTTGCCGGAGGACTGCACATGCAGCATGGCGCGCTGGATGACGCGTTGAAAGCCAAGCGTCGGCTGCGTGTCAACCTCATCGCTGCCAGCCACTGTCGGCGTGTGTTCTTCAATATATTGGCTGAGTTCGCTACGCAGGGTATCAAATTTGGCACCGCAAGCACGCAGGACTTCTGCGGCTGTCGGGTTATCTAACATAGCCAATAACAGATGCTCAACCGTAATCAATTCGTGACGCTTTTGTCTCGCGTCCATAAAAGCCATGTGCAGGCTAACTTCAAGTTCTTGAGCAATCATGATGACTTTCCTTAATACACTACACTACAAAAAACGCCGGATTCACAACAGCAACCCTTCGCTAACTGGCAAAAACGATTTGTTTTCTTGTTATCGTGCTTTTTTCAAAAAAATTCAATGCCCCAATCGTACTATTTGCTCAAGTTTAAATGAGTCAAACTGAATGAAACCATGTATTCACATGCTACCACTGCTGCTGATACTTTGAAGCGCAAGAATGTCAGCGTATTTGCCCGATATTCTTGCGATGCCTATTCCCGGCTTCAACCCTGTGTTACGCCGCTTCAATGACGCATTGCAAGGGATGTTGCGCTTCTCTGGCCGACTCCAGCACCTGGTGCATTTTGGTTTCGGCTATGTCTTGTGGGTATACACCGCATACGCCCACACCCTCGGTATGTACTTTGAGCATGATTTGCGTCGCTTGTTCGCGGGTCTTGCTAAAAAAACGCTCAATCACTGCCACCACAAACTCCATCGGGGTGTAGTCATCATTGAGTAACAACACCTTGAACAGTTCGGGAGGTTTGGGTTTGGCAACTTGAGGGGCTACCGCCAAATCACTATCACGCTTGGGTCTTGCCATAGTTTCGTATACCTGTCTTAGGACTTATTTTGCGCCTTGTATTAAAAAATTCAAGTGCTGGATACGGAAGTTAGCCGTGTTTTAAAGATAAATTTTGACGCGCTTGACGATACGATCCTGCGCTTCCAGGATTTCGAGCCGGTGATCACCGATCTTGAAGCTGGTATTCTGCTCGGGAATATCCTCAAAGTGCTCCAGAATCAGTCCATTCAATGTACGTGGACCATCGGTAGGCAACGAGAGTTTCAATTTGCGGTTGAGATCGCGCAACAGACTGCTGCCATCCACCAGCCAGCTGCCATCTTCATGTTGATGAAACTGGCGTTCATGTTCTGGCGTTTGAGTGGTGAACTCACCGACCACTTCTTCCAGAATGTCCTCCAGTGTCAGCAGGCCTTTGAATTCGCCATATTCATCTACCACCAGCGCAATGCGTTCATGGTGCTTCTGGAACTGCTGTAACTGGGTATACAGCGGTGTGCCAGAAGGGATGTAGTAGGGCAGACTCATCGCTGCCTGCAGCAACGCTTTGGTGGGCGCCTGGCCAGTATGGAAGTCGCGCAGGAGCGGCAGTACTTTGCGCACATGTAAAATGCCAACAATGTCTTCATGATCGCCCTGGCGCACTGGCAGCCGCGAGTGGTGGCTACGCACCAGTTGTTCCATGATTTGCTCAATCGGATCATCGAGGTCTATGAATTCCACCATGGTGTGCGCGGTCATCGCATCGTCGACAATAATGTCTTCCAGATCAAGCAAGTTGAGCAAAATGGTCCGGCTTTGTGACGGAATATATTGCCCGGCATCGCTGACAATGCTGCGTAGTTCTTCAGAGGTTACCGCTTGGGCCTGCTCGTCAAAGTTAACGCGTACCCTGAGTATTTTCAGGAAGGCTTTCACAAACAGATTGACAAACCAGACCACGGGCGTGAATAACCATAATAGCGGGTAGAGCAGGTAACTGCTGGCAAAGCCCAGTTTTTCGGCATGGGCAGCGGCAATCACTTTTGGCGAAATCTCACTGAACACCAGAATGGCAAAAGTGATGGCCAGCGAGCCAAACATCAGCACATAGTCGCCCTCACCAAACAGACGCTCCGAAATAATCACTTCCAGCGTCGAGGATCCCACAATACAAAACGTGTTGCCCAGCAGGATGGCACCCAGAGTTTTGTCGGTTTGCGCAATCAAGCGGCTTGCCAGTTTAGCCCCGCGGTGACCTTCTTTGGCCAGATGTCGCATGCGGTAACGGTTCAGCGACATTAAACTGGTTTCGGCAATAGAGAAAAAGGCCGTAAAAGCCAGCAACAGCAATAGCAGGCAAATCTGCCAGCTTAAGGGGATATTGTCCAAGGGGGCGACGATAAAAACAAGAAGCCACTAGTGTACTCACCAGTGGCTAAAAATCAAGGGAAACTGGGACTAGGCTACGGCTTAGGGGGCGAGGGCGGCTTCGTCTTCTTTCGGTTTTTTCTCGCTGTCACCAATCAGGTTGGCACGGTTAACGCCCAGCCACATGGCAATCGGGCAGGCAACCAATACGGATGAGTAAATGCCGAACAGAATGCCAATGGTCAAGGCCAGTGAGAAGTTGTGCAAGGTTTCGCCACCAAAAAACAGCATGGAACAGACCATGGTTTGCGTCATGATATGGGTGATGATGGTGCGTGACATGGTGCGCGTAATCGCATTATCAATCACTTGCACTGCGCTGGCTTTACGCATTTTCTTGAAGTTTTCGCGCACACGGTCAAAGACCACCACAGATTCGTTCACCGAATAACCCAGCACGGCAAGAATCGCGGCGAGCACCGTCAGGTTGAATTCCCACTGGAAGAACGCAAAGAAGCCCAAGATAATAATCACGTCGTGCATGTTGGCGATGATGGCAGCTACCGCAAAACGCCATTCAAAACGCAAGGCCAAGTAACCCATGATGCCTGCGCAGACCAGCAGCAAGGCCAGCGCCCCATTTTCATACAACTCTTCACCCACTTGTGAGCCGACAGACTCCACACGACGGATTTCAGCACCTGCATCCGCGCCTTTCAGGGCCGTCGAGATTTTTTCAGAGAGCTGGGCAATCGATAATTCTTTTTTGACGGGCAGGCGGATCAGCACATCCTGGCTAGAACCAAAGTTCTGCACCGTGACATCTTTCAAGCCAACCGCATCCATGACCTGGCGAATTTGCTCGATATTGGCAGCGGCCGGGTAATGTACTTCCATCACGGTCCCGCCGGTAAAGTCCACCCCATAATTGAGGCCGCGGTGAAACAGGAAGAAAATTGCCAGCACAAACGTGATCAGCGAGATTGAAGTGGTCAGACGCCCGTAACTCATGAACGGGATGTCTTTTTTAATTCTGAATAATTCCATAATGTGTTCTCTTAAATGCGTTTCTAGTCGTGGCAGGTCACGGATTAGCCGATCCGCAGGTGCTCAATCTTGCGGCGATAGCCATACAAGAGATTCACCAGTGCACGAGAAACCAGCACGGCACTAAACATAGAGGTCATAATGCCCAGCACGTGAACCACAGCAAAGCCTTTGATCGGGCCGGTCCCGAACATGAACAGTGCCAGACCTGCAATCAAGGTCGTCACGTTGGAGTCCAGAATCGTATCAAACGCGCGATCGTAACCAGCATGGATACTGGCTTGCGGCGTATTGCCGTTACGCAATTCTTCACGGATACGCTCGTTGATCAGTACGTTGGCGTCAATTGCCATCCCCAGGGCCAGTGCAATCGCGGCCAAACCTGGCAGAGTAAGTGTGGCTTGCAACATGGATAGGATGGCAACCAGCAATAGCAGATTCACACCCAAAGCCATGACCGAGACGCCCCCAAACACCATGTAGTACACAATCATCATGACCGCAATCGCGGCAAAGCCCCACAGGGTAGAGTGCACACCACGTTTGATGTTTTCTTCACCCATGCTTGGGCCCACAGTACGCTCTTCAATGATTTCCATCGGTGCGGCCAATGCCCCGGCACGTAACAGCAATGAAATGTCTGTGGCTTCCTGCGCGTTGGCCATGCCGGAAATCTGTACGCGGCCACCGCCAATTTCTTCATTGATCACCGGCGCTGTAATCACTTCGGTGCTACCTTTTTCAATCAGCAAAATCGCCATGCGTTTGCCAACGTTTTCTCGGGTGACATTTTTAAAGATTCCCGCACCACGGCCATCCAGCGTGACATTCACGACTGAAGCGCCATTTTGGCCATTCACACCAGGCCCTGCATCGGTAATCCGGTCACCAGTCAGCACCACATTCTTTTTCACCAGTACGGGGCGACCTTCACGGTCAGTGAACATCTCATCGCCAAACGGCACCTGTCCGCTTTGCGCTTTTTGCAAAGTAGCCATGTCAGACTTCTCTTCGTCTACCATGCGGATTTCCAGAGTCGCGGTCCGGCCCAGGATTTCCTTCGCCTTGGCGGTATCTTGCACACCAGGCAATTGCACCACAATGCGGTCCATGCCTTGCTGTTGCACGATAGGCTCAGCGACGCCCAGCTCGTTAATCCGGTTGTGCAGCGTTTGCAGGTTTTGCTTGAGTGCGAATTCCTGAATGCGTTTTTGCGCCATCACACTCATGCTGGCTGTCAGGTTGAAGTCCTTGTCGCTGCCCGTAATTTTATAAGTCAGGTCAGAATAGTCCTTTGCCAGCAGGTTGCGTGCTTTGGTGGCTTCTGCTTCGGATTCAAATTTCACTACCACCACTTGGCCCTGGCGCTCAATGCCGAAATAATTGACTTTTTCTTTACGCAAGGCCATGCGGAAATCGCCCATGGTGCTTTCTGCGGCTTTATCCAGCGCGGCTTTCATGTCTACTTGCAGCAGAAAGTGCACGCCGCCACGCAAGTCCAAACCCAGATACATCGGCTTGGCGCCTATGCTTTGCAGCCAGTTTGGCGTTTGTGGCACCAGATTGAGCGCGACGGTATAGTCTTTGCCCAGGTTGGCGACCAATTTGTCTTTTGCCAGCAGTTGCGTATCGGTATTGGCAAAACGTACCTTCACGCCGCTCGCATCCATAAACACGCCATCAAACGGAATATCCGCGAGCTTGAGCGTATCCTCCACTTTGCGCAGCAAGCCCTCATCCAGCTTGAGCGAAGTTTTGGCCGGACTGATTTGTACCGCAGGCGACTCCCCAAAAAAGTTGGGGATCGTGTACAGCAGCCCAATCACAATCACGGTGCCAATCAGCACGAATTTCCATAACGGATAACGGTTCATAACAAACTCTTGTTCAGAATGAAAGGCAAGCGCTTTGCGCTTGCACTAAATGGATAACAGTTAAATCGATTTTAAAGTGCCAGCAGGCAGCAAGGTCTGCACAGTATGTTTCTGTACATGCACCACGGTATTGGCCGCGATTTCGATGCTGACAAAATTTTCACTGACTTTAGTCACTTTGCCGACAATCCCGCCGTTGGTCGCCACTTCATCGCCTGCCTTCAGTGTTTCGAGCATGGATTTATGCTGCTTGGCCTGCTTGACTTGTGGGCGGATCAGCATGAAATAAAACAACACAAAAATGACCACCATAGGCAAAAAGCTCATAAAGTCGGTGGCTGGCGCGCCAGCGGCATAGGCATTGCTGATAAACATAATACTTGTTCCTGAATGAATCTAATAAGTAACTCGCGATTCTAGCACAGGCAAGAGAAGAATAAATGGCGGGGTGTGATTCGAGGATGAAAGGGCGTTATTTGCTGAAATGCGTTTTATGAGCGTTGTCGTTCTGGCGGAGGCCGGAATCTAGACGAGGGTAATATTAGCTTGGTTATAATTGAAGCATGAGCGTTAGTAAAGGGAGCGACTGTTCGAGTCACGCAGCGGCTCACGCATTTTGTGAGCTGCGAGGTCGAGTTTCGTGACTGCTTGTTTTGGCGAGCAACGGAGGGGATAAGCGGAAGCTAGGGTGTCGTTTTCTTTGCCTTCTTTTTGATGGACAAGCATAAGAAAGAGCAGTCGCCTAAAGGCGAAGTAAATCGATCATCGATTAAGCTTATGCCTCAGTGTTTCATTCACCTCTACAAGCATGGAGTTGTTCTTAACGCTTCTCTGCCCGTTTCCGGGCAAATTCCGCCTTAAACGCCTCAAAGCGGTTTTCTTCGATCGCCGCCCGCATGCCTTGCATCAACACCTGGTAATAATGCAGGTTATGGATGGTGTTCAAACGCGCGCCAAGAATCTCGCCGATGCGGTGCAGATGATGCAAATAGGCGCGGCTAAAGTGCTGACAGGTATAGCACTCACACTCATCATCCAGTGGGCGTGTATCCGTTTTGTAACTAGCGTTCTTGATCTTCACATCGCCGTATTGCGTGAACAGCCAGCCATTACGGGCGTTACGGGTGGGCATCACACAGTCAAACATATCAATGCCATAGCTGACGGCATCCACTAGGTCTTCAGGGGTGCCGACGCCCATCAGGTAGCGAGGTTTGTCTTTAGGCATTTGTGGCGCAGTATGTGCCAGGATGCGTAACATGTCTTCTTTGGGTTCGCCGACCGAGAGGCCGCCAATGGCATAGCCATCGAAGCCAATGGCTTCCAGGCCCTGGCGCGAAATATCGCGCAGGTCTTCGTACATGCCGCCCTGAATAATGCCGAAAAGTGCATTGCCGTTGGTGGGCAGATGCTCGGCACGCAGTTGTGCGACCTGTTCCTGGCCACCCTGCAGGGTCAGGGTATGCGCGATGGTGTGTGTCTGGTAGACATTAAAAGCATCGCGACTGCGTTGTGCCCAGCGCAGGCTGAGTTCCATCGACTTGCGCGCCTGATCATGGCTGGCCGGGTAGGGTGTGCACTCGTCAAAAATCATGACGATGTCACTGTTGAGTACACGCTGGATGCGCATGGACTCTTCAGGTGTCAGAAAGCAGCGGTCGCCGTTGATGGGGGACTGAAACTTGACACCTTCTTCGGTAATTTTGCGCAAGTCGCCCAGGCTCCACACCTGAAAACCGCCTGAGTCGGTCAGAATAGGCTTATCCCAGCCCATGAATTTATGCAGGCCATCATGCGCTGCAATCACTTCCAGGCCCGGCCGTAACCACAAATGAAAAGTATTGCCGAGCACAATGTGGGCTTGAATCTCATTGAGCTCCTGTGGAGACATGGCTTTAACCGTGCCGTAGGTGCCCACAGGCATAAAGGCCGGCGTTTGTACTTCACCATGGGGCAGGCTGACGGTGCCGCGGCGAGCTAGGCCGTCGGTATTGTGTAAGGAAAACTGCATGAACGCGCGATAACTGGCTTAAATAAAGCGCTATTTTAGCACAGCCGGGATACTTGCTTCTTGCGGAGAAAACCCGCTTGCATGCAGGGGGCACGCTTGCATTTTTTGTGATTGCCCGCAACAATGCAGGTATTCTGCAATTCTGAAAAGTTCCTTATGGTTGAATCACAAAACCGCCAGTCTAGACGCGAACAACACACCACCCTGCGGCAGCGCGGGATTTACCTGCTACCCAACCTGTTTACCTCAGCTTCGCTATTTGGCGGTTTTTACGCGATCGTGCAGGCGATGAACCAGCACTTTGAGCAGTCAGCGATTGCGATTTTTATTGCCATGGTGATGGATGGCCTGGATGGCCGTGTGGCACGCATGACCAATACCCAAAGTGCGTTTGGCGCTGAATATGACAGCTTGGCAGACATGGTGTCGTTCGGGGTCGCCCCGGCGCTGATCATGTATGTGTGGGCCTTGCAGCCCATGAACAAGCTGGGCTGGATTGCGGCGTTTATTTATGCGGCCTGTGCCGCCTTGCGCCTGGCCCGGTTCAATACCAAGCTGGATGATCCCTTTCAGGACAAGCGCTACTTTCAGGGCTTGCCAAGTCCGGCCGCCGCAGCCTTGATTGCCGGCTTTGTCTGGGTGTCTTATGAATACAATATCGATGGCCGCGAGATTTTCTTTGGCGCCTTGCAGGTGAAATGGATTGCCTGGTTTATCACTATTTTTGCCGCAGGCTCTATGGTCTCTGATCTCAAGTTCTACAGCGGCAAGGATATCAACCTAAGACATTCGGTGCCGTTTGTAGCCATTCTGGCGGTGGTGATGGCCTTTGTGCTGATTTCATACAGCCCGCCAGAAGTGTTGTTTAGCGTGGTGTTTGTGTATGCCTTGTCTGGCTATTACATGTGGGCACGCGAGCGGCTGCAAGCCAAAAATACTGCCTAGTGCAGAGTCTTCTCTAAAACGCGCTTGGCTAAGCGCGTTTTTTATTTGACGCCTGCGGTGTGGGCGCGGTTATAGTCATTTAAAGGACAAGCGGGTAAAATCCGGCTGTCAGATTAGGAATATTCATGGAACAAATTATTATTTTTGATACCACGCTGCGTGACGGCGAACAAAGCCCCGGCGCGGCGATGACTAAAGAAGAAAAAATCCGCATTGCGCGCCAGTTGGAGAAATTGGGCGTGGATGTGATTGAAGCCGGGTTTGCTGCCGCCAGCCCCGGTGATTTTGACGCGATTTCCGAGATCGCCAAGGTGATTAAAACCTCTACCGTTTGCTCGCTGGCACGAGCCAGTGAAAACGATGTGCGCCGTGCCGGCGAGGCGATCAAGCATGCCGTCCGTGGCCGTATCCATACGTTTATTGCCACCAGCAAAATCCATATGGAAAACAAGCTGCGCATGACGGAAGACCAGGTGGTTGAGCGTGCTGTGCAAGCCGTCAAATGGGCGCGTGAGTATACTGAGGATGTCGAGTTTTCTGCGGAAGATGCGGTACGCTCAGAGATTGATTTTCTGGTGCGCGTGTTTGAGGCCGTGATTGAAGCGGGCGCCAAAACCATTAACGTCCCGGATACGGTGGGTTACAGCCTGCCTGCGGTGTGGGGCGAGCGCTTTGCCACCTTGATCCAGCGCGTCAAGGGCGCGGACAAAGTGGTCTGGTCTACCCATTGCCATAACGACCTCGGCATGGCGGTCGCCAACTCGCTGTCAGCAGTCATGAATGGTGCACGTCAGGTCGAGTGCACAATCAACGGCCTGGGCGAGCGCGCCGGGAATGCCAGTCTAGAAGAAGTCGTCATGGCAATTAAAACCCGTAGCGATATTTTCAACCTGAACACGCGCATTGATACCACGCAAATCGTGCCGTCGTCCAAGTTGGTGTCAACCATCACCGGCTATCCTGTGCAGCCGAATAAAGCTATTGTCGGTGCCAACGCGTTTGCGCATGAGTCTGGCATCCATCAGGATGGCGTGCTCAAGCATCGTGAGACCTATGAAATCATGCGTGCCGAAGATGTGGGCTGGGGTGCCAATAAATTGACGCTGGGCAAACTGTCTGGCCGCAATGCGTTTAGAACCCGGTTGAAAGAATTGGGCATTGAGCTCGAAAGTGAAGACGCGCTCAATGCGGCGTTTGCGCGCTTTAAAGAGCTGGCTGACAAAAAATCGGAAATCTTTGACGAAGATTTGCACGCGCTAGTGAGTGATGAAGTGGTGCAGGAAAGCCGCGAAATGTTCAAGCTGAGCTACTTGCAAGTGGCCTCGCAAACCGGCGAGATCCCGCACGCGATTTTGACCCTGAGTGTGGATGGTAGCGAGCAGCGTACCGAAGCCAATGGCGGTGGTCCGGTCGATGCGACCTTCAAGGCGATTGAAAACGTGGTGCAAAGTGATTCCGAGTTGCTGCTGTATTCGGTCAACAACATCACCAGTGGCACCGATGCGCAAGGGGAGGTGACCGTGCGTTTATCCAAGGGTGGGCGCATCGTCAATGGTCAGGGCGCCGATACCGATATTGTCGTCGCCTCCGCTAAAGCTTATCTGAATGGCCTCAACAAGCTGTATGCAAAAGCAGAAAAATTGAACCCGCAAGTGTAAGCAGGCTCTGAACAAACGCTTGTTGCCTGCGGGTAACAAGCGTTTTCTTTTTTCAACCATGACACCCTGGAAAGGCAAGCCGCAATGACGCAAAGAAATCATTGGTTGTTGGTGACCATTGCGCTGGCTTGTACCTACTTTATCTGGGGCTCAACTTACCTCGCGATTAAGTATGCGATTGAGAGCTTTCCGCCCTTTGTGATGGTGGGGCTGCGTTTTACCATTGCCGGTAGCCTGTTATATGTCAGTTTGCGCTTGCTCGGGCATGCGCCGCCGACACGCTTGCAGTGGCGTGGCGCGGCCTTGGTTGGCCTGCTGTTGCCCGTGCTGGGCAATGGGACGGTGTCACATGTGCAACTGCATGTCTCCTCCAGCGTTGCGGCCTTGGCGATTGCGACTGCGCCCATCTGGATGGCGGTTTTTTCCAGCCTGTGGGGGCACACAATCAGCCGCCGCGAATGGTTGGGCATTGCGATTGGTCTGATTGGGATTTTGTTGCTGAATACCCGCGGCAGCCTGCAAGGCGACTGGGTCAGTGCCTGCTTGCTGATGTTTGCAGCCGCATGCTGGTCATTGGGATCGGTCTGGGGCAAACATTTGTCTATGCCTTCCGGGCTCATGGGTGCCGCTAGCCAGATGTTGTGTGGCGGGATCATTGCGTTTTTATTCAGTATCGCCTTTGGCGAGCATATGCCTGCGCAGGTGTCGCCCCGGGCATGGGTGGCGCTGGGCTTTATGATCGTGCCTGGGTCTATTATTGCTTTTTCTGCCTACCATTGGTTATTGCATCATGTGCGTCCCCTGGTCGCCAGTAGCAACACCTTTGTCAATCCGGTGGTCGCCTTTGTCGTCGGCGTCTGGTTTGCCGACGAACAGATATACCTCATGGAATATATTTCGCTGGCCGTGATTCTGGTCGGCGTCTTTTTAGTGCTGACGGCAACCAAAGAAGCCGTGCCCGATGAACAGATTGTTTAATGTTGATTAAAGAAATGAAGCGTGATGAAACAAAACCTGGCCTTATTTGACTTGGACAACACCCTGCTGGCGGGGGATAGCGACTATAACTGGAGCGTGTTTTTGATTAGTGAAGGCCTGCTGGATGGCGCGCAGCACAAGGCGCGCAACGAGCAGTTTTACGAAGACTATAAAAACGGCTGTCTGGATATTTATGCTTTTCTCAATTTCCAGTTGCAGCCTTTGTCGCAACATCCCAAAGCGTTTCTGGATGAGTTGCACAAAAAATATATGACCAACGTCATCCGCCCGATGATGACGCAAAAAGCACAAAACCTGGTCAACCAGCACAAAGCCAACGGTGATTTGTGCATGATCATTACCGCGACTAACAGCTTTGTCACCAAGCCGATTGCCACCGCATACGGCATCGAGCATCTCATTGGCACCGATCCTGAAATGGTGGATGGGCAATATACTGGTGGCGTCAGTGGCACGCCCAGCTTTCAGCAAGGCAAGGTGACGCGTCTGAACGAGTGGCTGGCTGCACGTGGTCAGCGCTTGGCCGATTTTGAGAAAAGTTATTTTTACAGTGACTCACACAACGATTTGCCACTCATGAAACTGGTGACCAATCCGGTCGCTGTGGATGCGGACCCTACGCTGACCGCCTACGCGCAAGGCCAAGGCTGGCCTATCATCAGTCTGCGAAACTAATAAGAGCCGTGTATGCTGGCAGGCGCTAAATAATTAGCGCCCCAGCACCACGTGTAACACAAAGCGGCTGCCTATATACGCCAGCAGCAGCAAGACAAAGCCCACCAGCGTCCAGCGCGTGGCGACTTTGCCCCGCCAGCCATATTTAAAGCGCCCGAACAGCAGCCAGGCGTAGATCATCCATGAGGCAATCGAAAACACGGTTTTGTGGTTGAACTGCAAGGGTTTGCCAAAAATTTCTTCGCTGAATAACATACCGCTGATCAAGGTAATCGTCAGCAAGACAAAACCCACGTGCAACACTTTAAACAAAAGCGCATCTAGCACCAGTAACGGTGGAAAGCCTTGCAGCGCCAGCCAGCTGTTTTTTTGGTGCAAGGCGCGCTCGGCCATGCGCATCAGGCACGCATGCAGCGCCGCAAAGGTAAACAGGCTGTAAGCCAGTATGGCGATCAGGATATGCAGGTTAAACAGGGTGAAGCCGTGGGTATCCACATAATAGTCTGTCACCGCAAAGCCTGGCATCAGCACGCAAAGCGCGGCAGGCGGCAAGACGAAGGCCTGCAAGCTGTGTAATGAATGTTTTAAATCGGCCACCCAGTAAATCAACACCGTCAGCCATAAAATCGCCGACAGCGCGTAATACACCCCCAAATTAACTGAGCCGATAGCAAACATATCCCGATAGAGCAGGCCGCCATGCATGACCAGTCCCAGCGCCACCATCGCGCCGTGCAGTTGAAACGGAAAAGCATTTTCATTGACCGGTTTGCCCTGTTTGGCAATGCGCCAGTAATCGAGCGCCACCGCCATATAGACAAACGCGACAATCAGGTAAGGGAGCAGGTGTTGAGTCATGCTTGGCATTATGGCAAAACTCATTGCATTCGCCTAGGGTTACTGCCGCGCAAACGCCGGATGCATGCGCTTTATTGCAAGGGTTGCCCCACCATGATGTAAAATCACTTTATACAAATTTCATGAATGATGAAAGAAAGGCCTTCCATGCTGGAAAACCTGACCGGCCGTTTGCAGGGCGTGATTAAAAACCTGCGCGGCCAAGCCCGTTTGACTGAAGACAATATTGCCGATGCCATGCGCGAAGTCCGCATGGCCCTACTGGAGGCCGACGTGGCCCTGCCAGTAGTTAAAGACTTTATTGCACGCGTGAAAGAGCGTGCTAATGGCCGCGACGTATTGCAAAGCCTCACCCCCGGCCAGGCCGTGATTGAGGTAGTGAATGATGAACTCACCGAGCTCATGGGTAAAGCCAACGTCGGCCTTAACCTGGCCGCTGTGCCGCCTGTGGTGATTTTGATGGCAGGTTTGCAGGGGGCAGGTAAAACCACCACCTCAGGCAAGCTGGCCAAGCTGCTCAAAGAGCAAAAGAAAAAAGTCCTGCTGGCCAGTGCCGACGTTTACCGCCCTGCGGCGATTACCCAGCTGCAAACGCTGGCCAAACAGCTCGAGATCGACTGCTTTGATTCCAACCCACAGCAAAAGCCGCTGGACATTGCTGCGCAGGTCATGGATCAAGCCAAAAAGAATTACTACGATGTGGTGATTTTTGATACGGCCGGTCGTTTAGCCATTGATGAAGCCATGATGGCCGAAATCAAAGACCTGCATGCCTACCTCAAGCCCACTGAGACCTTGTTTGTGGTCGACGCCATGCAAGGCCAGGATGCCGTCAACACCGCCAAAGCGTTTGGCGAAACATTGCCACTGACAGGCGTCATCGTCACCAAGCTGGACGGCGATGCACGCGGCGGTGCTGCGCTCTCGGTGCGCCACGTCACCGGCAAGCCGATCAAGTTTATCGGTGTGAGTGAAAAAGTGGATGGCTTGGAGCCATTCCACCCAGACCGCATGGCGGGCCGTATCCTCGGCATGGGCGACGTTTTAAGCCTGATTGAAGAAGCGCATAAAAAGGTCGATATGGCCGAGGCGCAAAAAGTCGCCGACAAAATCAAGTCTGGTGCCAAGTTTGACCTCGAAGACTTTAAAGCGCAGATGCTGCAAATGCGCAAAATGGGCGGCATGGCCTCACTCATGGACAAAATGCCCAGCCAGATTTCCGGCATGGCGCAAAAGATCAACACCGACGACGTGGATAAATCCATGCGCCGCATCGAAGGCATCATTAATAGCATGACGGCAGAAGAGCGCCGCAAACCCGAGCTGATTAAAGCCACGCGCAAAAAACGGATCGCCGCCGGTAGCGGTGTGCAAGTGCAAGACGTCAACCGCCTGCTCAATCAATTTGAAGAAACGCAAAAGATGATGAAGATGTTTAGCAAAGGTGGCATGGCCAAGCTGATGCGGGGCATGGGAGGCATGATGGGCGGAAAATTCCCCGGAATGTAAAGCAAAAAATCGGGATGAATAAAAAAATAAACTTTTTATACAAAAAAAGCCAAAACAGCATTGACCAAATTTAATTCATCCCCCATAATCGCGTTCTTTCAAATTTGACGCAAAACAAAGCGGCAGACAAGAAACAGATGGGGTGTTAGCTCAGCTGGTAGAGCAGCGGACTTTTAATCCGTTTGTCGTGGGTTCGATCCCCGCACACCCTACCAAATACTAAGCGGCTTGCAGAGATGCAAGCCGCTTTTATTTTATTGTGCCGTACACTAAATCGTAACCAAAAAATAAAGAATCTAATCGAGATGCTGCATAATTAAAAGGTAATCGTTCAAGTTGAGTATAAATACTCATAATGGGAAAAAATATGAGCAATAAAAATCAAGAGCATTCATGTTTTCAGAGATTGCTTTATGGGACAACAAACCTTTTTCTCTTCATAGCAGGATCAGCAAATCTTTTGGCTGGAACGATGGCCGCATTCAATTCAACTCCTGCGATTGCCGCAACATCTTTAACAGCGGCTCTTGTGCTCCTTTTTGCAGCCACTATTGACCGTTTTGAGTCATTAAAAGGGCTAGGGATTGAGGCCAAAACCAGGCAGCTTGCTCAGAAATTAAACCAAGCAGATGAAGCAATGGATAAACTCAGAGAGATGACAGAGTTAGCCGGTGCAAATCTAGTAGGACTAAAGTGTGGAGTTGGACGATTGGATTCAGCACCTGGCCCTAAGGAATTAATCGAGTTCGCTGACAAGATCAGGGCAATGATGAAAAGTTTAGGGTCTTCAGATAAAGCTATCAATGATGCACTCACCCCTTGGGCTTTCACTATGTGCTTTGATATGGCCCATGCAAAACTAAAACCTTTGAAGCAAGAGCTTCGTAACCGTGAAAAAGCGATTAGGGATCAACTTAAGGCAACAATTTCACAGGTAAATCCGTCTATCCATGAGCAATTAAATCAGCAATTGGTAGAAATTGCGAAATTTAATGAAAAAATAAATGACCTCTTTAACTTGAAAGTTCATGATTTCCCTGAAAAATTCATGGATTACTTTGAAAATGTTCCTGTTCTGACAACAGCAGAAGTCCAGCCCTTTAAAGACTCAGCAAAGGATATAACCTTGGACATGACCTCTTTGAAGACAAATCGAGTGTTAATCCATCCAGATAAATGGATTGATTTGATAAACAAATCCCGCAACATTTCATCATGACTAGTAAAAGGGTTTGCTAATGATTCGGAAAAACTTAAGAAGGGCACAGCAAGTAAAAGAAAAATCAGTCCCATTCTGGAAAGATAAGAATTTCATAATGTGGGCACTACCAATTATTGTGCCGTCAGCATCAGTAATTTTTGATTCTACTTATTTAAGATATTTCGATATACCAATTTTATTCGCTGAGATTAATTTATACATAATTTTGTATGTTTTTATCGCAATGATAGTCTTAATTCTTGTTCTGAATTTGGGATTGTTAGCTGCCCAAACTTTGGCCGATAGTAAGTACTCTCTCTTAAAGGTACTAGTTCAACCAGTCCCCTTCATGGTTGCCACTGTAGTGGCTATTTTCGACTTTTTTTCATATCACTCATACTGGAATGCGGTAATACTTTATTTGCTATTGATTTCAGCCAGCATGCTGATAGCAGTATTTGACGATAAAAAAATTAAATATAGCAATAGAGTGAATAGTCAATTCCAGTTTCTTGCTACTGGAGTGAAAGTAATCAATACCCCCGCTGGTCGAATTTACGAAAGAACTGGAACACTGGTGTTCTATCTTTTTGTAGCCTTCTTAGCAATGCTAGTTAGTGAAAACATTGCTTCAAGATACGACATGCAGGTACTAAAAGATAAACCAAATACTATTGTTATCAAAAGAAATAACAACGTCTTCATTTTAAAAAAATATGATCCTGCAACTAATATTCTAGAGGAGGGATACCAATTAGCTTCTATTGATACTCCTAATCTAAATCTAGAGCTTATGACAATAGAAAATCCAAGATTTTTAAAATCAAAATCGGATGTTGAATATTCAATCAAAGAAAAACAAAGACAAGAAAAAGATGAAAAGGAAATTGAAAATAGCCTGAATAATCTAATTCGTTATTTTGACGGTATAAAGCTAAAAATACACGATTTGATAACTTATCTATCATCACTGGATTTATTGGGGCTAAGCGACTCCAACGCTCAAGCTGATGGAAAATAAACTCCTCCTAACGTAGCTGAAACGTAACTTCAGTAGGCTTATTTGTACTAACTTAGACTGAATATGGCTAACATTACAAATTTGCGAGCGTTGTAAGTTATTGATTAATATATACCTGTAATGCGATTAGCAGGAGTTCAGCTTTCTTTTAATCCGTTTGTCGTGGGTTCGATCCCCGCACACCCTACCAAATAAATCAAAGGCCTATGAGAAATCATAGGCTTTTGTCATTTTGTAGCGTGACGTAAACGTGACGCGAAATCCACGACATTGGATTCATGTTTCGATTCAATCCGCGAAGCGGCAATCGTTAATTGCTCAGTTGCAAACTTCGCATAGCGATCCACCATTGTGCGAGACTTCCAGCCGCCCAAGTCTTTCAACTTGTCGCAAGTCGTTCCCGCCTGACGATGCCAAGATGTCCAGGTATGCCGCAGGTCATGAAAGCGTAAATCAAATAATCCCGCTTTCTTCACTGCCGTTTACCAAGCATGATTGGTAATCGCTCGTTTGATTGGTTGTCCCTGATAGGTAAACACGTATTGATCGTGATCGCCCAGCAGCTCTTCCAATACCCATACGATCAGCAATTGCATAGATATGCTTATTCACCCTTAAAGGATGATGTATAGCATTTTGTGTTTATGCTAAATCCCGCCTATTTAAAATTTTTCTTTAAATAAAACCCTCTTGTTCAGAGCAAAAATCCTTAATAAAATATCGGTTAGCTAAGTAAATGTTTTTGACGTTTTTCGCATCATGTCTATCAGTAGTTTGTACAACAATTCATCTGACGTAAACCGTCGTTTGTGGCGCAAAAAGTCTCAGTTAATTGATAGTACTGGACGCGCTTATACTGCAGTTACCCACGATATTTCCATGAGCGGGATGAGCCTGTTTGCGGATAAGTATTACAAGCCGGGGCAGGTGTGTGATGTGGAGATTCCGGTGGCGGCTGAGTCTGGCTTGCGCAAATACAGGTTTAACTGCCGGGTGGTTTTTTCATCCTTGTGCGGGATGCGGGGATTCAGGACCAATTTGGAGTTTCTGGATGTGCCGTCAGAAAATAAACACTTGATTCAGTCAGTGATGTCCAGATAAGCGTGTGGGCAGATGGTCGCCACGAGAGATGCAAAGACCCAGGGTGTGTGCCTTGGGTCTTTTTCTTTTTTGCTCACTGTTTTTTGCTCAGGCTGCACTTTTTCCAGGTGTAGGCGCCGCAGGTCATCAAGTAGAGGATGGCGGAGAAGATGTTGAGGACGGGGACCATGCTCCTGAAGGTGAGGAAGAAGGCTTTGCCCAGGGCGTGCCTGGGAGTGTTGAATTCGCAGTTTCTGAATTCAATCAGCGAGCCGATGGCGGAGATAATGAGTGGTACCAAATAGAATGCCGAGAATACCTTAAAGTCCATTTTGTGCCCCCGAGTTGTTTTTATGATTATAAATATATCTGGTTTAATGCGGTTTGGGGATGATTCCCGCGCTTGAGGTCTAGTGGTGACATTTTGCATGCAGGGGATGGGCTGGTTATTTTTAAACGCTTGTATTAGCATCTTTGCTGGGGTAATTGTTGGTCTGGTGATGTTTGTATTTTGCGCCATACCCCTGTCTTAAACTTGTCTGGTCGTGTTGATGTCTGGCCGGTCTGTATCACTGATTCATCTGTATCAGTCAATTTGTCGGATGTTTATCTGTGTAATTGGCGAATTGATTTTAGTCACTTCCCTTAAATTAATGTGCGGGGGCTTAAGCTGGACATCCATGACTGCACAAAAAAACATATTCGCAGGGCAGGGCGCGCTTATCAGAATGATATGGCTGATAGGCTTGTGTGTTCTATTGTGTTGCCTATATTTGGCGACGGGCGATGATTTTTCTGCCGAGGCGGGTTCTGTCAGTTTGCTTCTGGTGATCGGCCTGGTGGTGTGGACTGTGGGCGGCTGGTTGGCCTGGCGCCAGCAAGTGCTCTTCAGGCGACGTGTGGAGGCACAGCAGGCTGAAGCCAGCGCGCAGCATCTGCAGCTGAATCAGCTCTACATGGCTTTAAGCCAGTGTAATCAGTTAATTATTCAAAGTCAGAATCAGCAGGCTTTGTTTGATCAGGTTTGCCGCATTATTGTACATCTGGGCCACGCGAATCTGGTTTGGGTCGGTGAGCTGGACCACGACACCAAGCAGGTTCGGGTGGCGAGTGCTTATGGCTCAGGGCTTGAGTATCTCGATCAACTGACCATTACGGCAGATCCTTCACAGGTCAGTGGCAGAGGACCTTGTGGGTTGGCGATTGTGTCAGACCATCCTTACTGGGTACAGCATTTCCAAACGCATCCGGTCACCGCGCCCTGGCATGACAAAGCCAAGGAGTTCAATTGGCATTCAGCCGCTTTTTTACCGTTGCATACAGAAGGTCGGGTGATAGGTTGCCTGGCATTGTATGCCCAGCAGCCGCAGGCGTTTCATGAAAATATCCAGCATTTGCTCAAGGACATGGCGGCCAATATTGATTTTGCGCTGGACCGCTTTGCGGTAGAGGCGCAGCGCACGGCTTTTAGGCGGGATTTGCAGATCAGTGAGCAGCGCGCGCAGCTTGTGCTTGAAAACGCGCTGGATGCGATTGTGAATATTGATCAGGCCGGGCGGATTGTAGAGTGGAATCGGGCGGCCAGCCAACTGTTTGGCTATGCGCGGGCTGATGTCATGGGACGCGATCTGGGCGAGGTCATTGTCCCTTCCGCTTACAGGGAGGCGCATCATCAGGGCATGCTGCGCTTGCAGCAAACCGGCCAATCTACACTACTGGGCAAGTTGATTGAGATCACGGCGATCCGGCGCGATGGTCAGGAGTTTCCAATCGAGCTGACGATTGTTGAAATCGAGCGCGACGATGATCGTTATTACAGCGCGTTTATCCGCGACATTACCACGCGAAAACAGGCTGAGGAACGCATTCGATTTCTGGCTAATTATGACGCCTTGACCGGGCTGCCGAATCGCAACCTGCTCACCGAGCGCGTGATGGCTGAAATCGAAAAAGCCTGGGATCAGGATGGGCAGTTTGCGTTGATGTTTCTCGACCTGGACCACTTTAAGGACGTGAATGATAGTCTGGGCCATCGCTACGGAGATAATCTGCTGGTGGCACTGACCAAGCGCTTTCAGGCCATGGTGCGCCCGCAAGATACGATTTGTCGCCTGGGCGGTGACGAGTTTGTCTTTCTGCTGACTGAGGCCGATCAGGCGATGGCCAAGGACATGGTCGAGCGCCTGCTCAAGGTGGTTGAGTTGCCTGTGATTATTGACCAGTATGAGTTAACGATCACGGCCTCGATTGGTGTGGCGATTTATCCTGATGACGGGCTGGATATGGAAAGCCTGCAACGCAATGCGGATGTTGCCATGTACCGTGCCAAGCAGGAGAGTCGTAACAGTTTCCGTTTTTTTAGTAATCATATGCAATTGCAAACGGCGCGCAATTTGCAATTGGTGAATGGCCTGCGTCACGCCATTGCCTTGGGGCAATTGGCAGTGTATTACCAGCCACAAATTGCACTGGAGAATGGGCAGTTGGTTGGCGTGGAGGCATTGTTGCGATGGCAGCATCCACAGTTGGGCTTTATCTCGCCTGCAGAGTTTATTCCACTGGCGGAGTCTAACGGGCTGATTATTGCCATTGGTAGCTGGGTACTGGAACAGGCGACGCAGCAAATTCAGCGTTGGCAGCAGCTGGGGTTACACAAGATGACGGTCTCGGTCAACCTCTCCAGCATTCAGTTCCGTGATCCAAAATTACCTGCGCTGGTGAAAAGCACGCTTGAGCGCTATGACGTGGCACCAGATTGTCTGGAGCTTGAACTGACCGAAGGTGTAGCCCTCGAGAACCCCATGGGGGCGGTGACCATGATGGATGCGCTCAACGCGCTAGGCGTACGGCTGTCGATTGACGACTTCGGGACTGGCTATTCGTCTTTAAGCTATCTCAAAAAATTCAAGGTCTACAAGCTCAAGGTCGATCAGTCTTTTGTGCGCGACCTCACCACCGATGATGAAGACAAGGCCATTGTCATTGCCATCATTCAACTGGCGCGCAGCCTGGGCCTGAAAACCATTGCCGAAGGGGTGGAAACGCCTGAACAACAAGCCTTTTTGCAGGCGCAAGGCTGTGATGAAATGCAAGGCTACCTGTTAAGCAAACCCATGCAAGTCGAGGATGCCACCGCATTCTTGCTGGCCTATCCGCACCGTGACTAATCGCTAATCGCACGATCTCTGGCCCTTATTTACCACCGCTATCACGCCTGTTGTCATTTTGGTTGACTTTATAAATGATAATCATTATCATTTAATCTAAATCAGCTAAAGGAGGCTTGTGATGAAACGTCAAACTGTTGTGGGTAAAACCATGCTGGCCGGCAACACCGCATGCAAAGTACTTTATCACCAGTCATCAGACATGGTGGAGCTCGAAGTGGGCGGAACTACGCTCAAGTTTGAAGCAGACAGCTTTATTGTGATTAATGAAATGTTGCGCAAGGCGGCGGCACGGATTGTGATGCAGACCGAGATTGCGATGACGGTTTAGAGAGGAGAACACACCATGCAAACCATGACTATGCCTGCCATGCGTTATGACCCCAGCTTGCCCGATGCCGAGTCTGTGATGGCCTCGCTGCTATATGTGGCGACGTTATATATCAAAAAACCCACCTATGACCTGGCCAAACAGGCGTTGCGGCTAGCTGAAACATTGGCTGCGCCAGAATACGCGGATTCCGACCTGATATGTCACGTGTCGCGCCGCATGTGCGTGCACTGGACCCTGCTAGTCAATGAACATGAGCAGGCCAGCCTGGCACTGGCGACCATCTAAGCGCGCGCTTTTGGTGCTGATGGATGAACCCTGATCGACGAATGGTAGAAAGAAAACATGATGTGTAAAAGAATATTATTGTCCGGCCAAAGCGGGTTTCGCGTGCACTATTGTGAAACCCACCGTACGATTGAACTGGAAATAGGTGCTATGAGTTTGCGGCTTGATGAAGACGCGCTGGCGGTGATGAGCGATGCGCTCTCTGAGTCGCTCAGTAAACTACAGGCGTTACAAGCGTCACAAGGTTCATTTCGCGCCTTTATGCGCCAGCTCAATATGCCTGACTAGGCGGCTATCCCTGGCGGCAATAAAAAAGCTGTGATGAATGACATCACAGCTTTTTTATTTGGGCGAGAGTCCCGTGTGTGCTTAGCCAGGGATTTTGGCAGAAACGTTTTTAGTCAAATTGCTCAATGTTTTGTTGAGCCCATCAAAGTCATCATTAGACAGGCCGGTATCGCAGGCCACGCGCTTTTGCACGGTTGACAGTTTGCTACGCAAGGCTTGACCTTCTTCAGTCAGGCTGACAATCACTACGCGCTCATCATCTTTCTGGCGGGTACGCTTGGTCAGTTTTTTGACTTCCAGTCGTTTGACCACAGGCGTAATCGTGGCAGGCTCCAGTAATAACTTCTCTGCAATTTCTTTAATTGAGAGTTGTTTGTATTGCCACAAGGCGACCAGAACCAGATATTGCGGATAAGTCAGATTTAACTTATCAAGGTCAGGCTTATAAGACCGCAATAAGGCATGAGTAGCGGAATACAACGAAAAACATAATTGATTTTCTAAGTATAAATTTGGCATAGTTAAAATTATATTGTCATTAATATGTATAAAGACAATTACAGCACCATTTATCGAGGGTGTCCATAGTTGTCGTGTAGGAGTATGTAACTAATGTTACATAATAATCGTTAAATCTTATCGTATTGAGCTTACAGCAGCCTTGCAATGCGTCTCAATTGAAACCCTCTGAAACACTCTTTCTGGGCTAAAATAAAGGCCATGAAATTTCTCTTGTTGCATTTGTGATTGCTTGCCTGCCTGATGTTGCCCTCTGTTACTTTTCTTGACCTCGAAACCACCGGGGCCACACCACTCAAAGACCGGATTACCGAAATTGCGCTGGTGCGTTTTGACCACGGCGTTGAAACGGCACGCTGGCAAACACTGGTCAACCCGCAACAGCCTATCCCGCCGTTTATTCAATCGCTGACAGGCATCAATGACGGCATGGTGGCCGAGGCGCCAACGTTTGCTGAGGTTGCAGACACCTTGCTTGCTTTTCTTGAGGGCACGGTGTTGGCAGCACACAATGTACGCTTTGATCATGGGTTTTTAAAGACCGAATTCAAGCGCATAGGCATCACCTTGCGGCAAAAAGTATTGTGTACGGTCAAGCTGTCACGATTGCTTTATCCGCAACACTATAGTCATGGCATAGATGCGATTGTGGCACGCCACCAGATCACTGGCCTGGCCAGACACCGCGCCATGGGCGATGTGGAGGCGATACTGGTCATGCTCAACGATGCGCGTCGAGAGCTTGGCGAAGAGGCCGTGAAAGCTGCCGCGCTTAAACTGATGTCAGCCCCAACTCTGCCACCGCATATTGATGCCAGCTTGGTCGGCGAGTTGCCTGAGGCGCCGGGTGTCTACCTGTTTTATGGCGAGAATGACTTGCCCCTGTATATCGGTAAAAGTGTCAATCTGCGCGCACGCGTACTGTCGCATTTTAGCAGCGACCACGCCTCGACCAAAGAAATGCGCATGACGCAGGAGATGAAGCGTTTTGAATGGATCGCGACCGCCGGTGAGTTCAGTGCCTTGTTGCTGGAGTCGCGGCTGGTCAAGGAGCGGCAGCCCATTTATAACCGTCAGCTTCGCCGCGAACGCTCTTTATGCAGCTGGCAGATTGATCCGGCCGCGCAACCTTTAGTCAGGCTGGTGCATGAGGATGAGATTGATCCTAGCCAGATGTCCCATTTGTTTGGCACCTTTAGAAGCAAGCGCCAGGCTGTGGAAACCTTGCGCAAGATTGCTGAACTCAGTCATTTATGTGTCAAGGCCCTGGGGCTGGAACCCGGCCGCAGTGGGCCTTGTTTTGCCTTTCAGCTCAGGCGCTGCAAAGGTGTATGCTGCGGACAGGAGTCGCCTGAAATGCATGCTCTGCGCGTACAACAGGCGCTCATGGCACACAAGCTGAAAGTCTGGCCCTATCGTGGCAAGATTGGCATTGAGGAATATGACCTGGAGCATGATCTGCGTCAGATTCATGTGTTTGAGCACTGGGTCTATCTGGGCGTGGCAGAAGACGATGAAAGTTTAAATGCCTTGCGTGCGCAAACCACAGCGCTCAAGTTTGATCTGGATAGTTACAAACTGCTACTGAAAATGCTGGCGCATAAAAAGACCCGCGTACTCGATTTGGCTGACTAAGCAGAGGGTGGGCTCAGCCATGGTACGCGGGCAAGGGGTGCTGTCAGGTCAGGGCTGATAGAAGGTGCTGTCCGTGCTGACTTTTTCGCCGCTGGATAAGGCAGTCACTTCTATCTTGATGCGTTGGCTGCCATGTTGGTTGCCGGCGGGGGCCAACAGGCTCATCGGCACCAGGACTTCCTGTGTCGGCTGCGCAGTCAGTGTTTGCTCACTTTCGATCTGCAAGCCATCCAGGCCAATTGCACGTAACTGATAGCTTTCGCGGTGCTCGGTGGCATTGGTCAGGTGCAGCTGGTAAGCGTTTTCGATGCCCTGGCTGGTTTCTCGGTATAGGATGTTGCGGTCGCGCATGATATCGACCTTGAAATCCGGTTTGTGTAGCAAGCCGTATCCCAGCCAGGCGATCATCAAGACAAATAAACTGCTGTAAATCAGTACGCGCGGACGCAATAAATGGGAACTGAGCGCGTGCTGGTCTGTGGCGCCTGCCGCAGAAAAACGAATCAGGTCACGCGGATAGTGCATTTTGTCCATCACGTCATTGCAGGCATCAATACACAAGCCGCAACTAATGCATTCATATTGCAGTCCATTACGGATATCAATGCCTACCGGGCACACCTGTACGCAGATACTGCAATCGATGCAAGCGCCCAGTCCCTGTGACTGGTAGTCCTGACCCTTTGCGCGGTGACCGCGCGGTTCGCCACGCGTACTGTCATAGGCGACGATCAGGGTGTGGTTATCAAACATCGCACTCTGAAAGCGCGCATAGGGGCACATATGTTTGCATACCTGTTCGCGCAAGAAGCCTGCGTTGCCATAGGTCGCCAGGCTGTAAAAGCCAAGCCAGAAGCAGGACCAGCCACCCAACTGCCATTGCGTGAGGTCAGTGACAAGCTCGCGGATGGGCGTAAAGTAACCGACAAAACTCAAGCCGGTGATCAGTGAAAAGCCGAGCCAGACCGAGTGTTTACTTAATTTGAGGCCAGTTTTGCGTAGCCCCCAGGGTTGGGCATCCAGCTTTTGCCTGGCCAGGCGGTCGCCTTCTATGCGGCGTTCCATCCACAAGAAAATTTCGGTATACACCGACTGCGGGCAAGAAAAGCCACACCAGAGCCGGCCTGCCACCGCTGTAAACAAAAATAATCCGACCGCACAAATGATCAGTAGCATGGCCAGATAAAACAGGTCCTGTGGAAAGATCACCAGGCCAAACAGATAAAAGCGATGCGTATCAATATCGAGCAAGAACGCCTGGCGGCCGCCATATTGCAGCCAGGGCAAACCGTAAAACACCAGTTGTGTGGCCCAGATCATGAACCAGCGCCAGTTTTTAAAATAGCCGCTGACACTGCGCGGGTAGACTTTGCTGGTTTTCTGATACAGCGAAATCGTTTGTTCGCTGGCAGGGGCAGCCACAATCGGGATCACGGGTTTGCTACGGGAAGCGGTCATACAGGCACTCTATCTTGATGAAGACGTGTGTAGTGTAGAGGGCGGGATTAATTTAAAACAGATTCAGTTTTTAAATAAAAAACCATATCAGATGGGCTGACTTGTTCGTTGACTATTGCATCCACTGCCCCAGAGTCTCTATCGCCTGCCTGTGCTCTGCATTGAGCGGGTGGCCATAGTTCAGGCGCACATATCCGGCATATTGCTGTTGCGAGGAAAACAAGTGCCCAGGGGCGAGGCTGATATTGTGCTGGATGGCTTGCTGAAACAACTTCAGGCTATCCTGATGGCCGGGCAGTTGCAGCCATAAGAAATAGCCGCCTTGCGGCAGGGTGTAGCGCACCTCAGCAGGAAAGGATTGATGAATGGCTTGGGTAAATTGCAGTTGTTGCAACATAAGCTGGTGACGCAGTTGGCGCAAGTGTTTGTCGTAACCGCCTTTCGCCAGATAGCTGGCCAGGGCCAGCTGTGCCGGAATCGAGGTTGCCAGGGTCGTGGAGAGTTTGAGGCGTGTGATAGTTTCGCTGAAGCGCCCGGCGGAAACCCAGCCGACGCGGTATCCGGGCGCGAGCGATTTTGAAAATGAACTGCAATGCATGACCCAGCCGTCGTTGTCCCAGGTTTTGGCTGGTAAAGGCCGCTGTTTGCCAAAATACAATTCGCGGTAGACGTCATCCTCAATCAGCGGTAACTGGTGGCGGGTAATCAGGGCCACCAGCGCCTGTTTTTTCGGCTCAGGCATCAGGCTGCCTGTCGGGTTCTGAAAATTGGTCATGAGCCAGCACGCTTTTGGGTGATGCTGAAGGATTGCTTGCTCAAGTGCCACCAGGTCTATGCCCAGATCAGGGTCACTAGGCACCTCGATGGCTTTCAGCCCCATGCGCTCGATGGCTTGCAGTGCGGCATAAAAACTGGGCGATTCGATGATCACACTATCGCCCGGTTGCGTGACCGCGGCCAGGCATAAGTTCAGTGCTTCCATGGCGCCATTGGTCACCACGATCTCATGCGGATTCGTCGGCTTGCCGTCCAGCTGGTAGCGTAATGCAATCTGCCGCCGCAGTTCGACATCACCCTGGCCGATATCACTGATGGTCAGTTGTGGCTGCATGCGGCGCACCGTGCTGGCCATATGATCGGCCAGTCTGGCAAGCGGGAACAGGGAAGGGCTGGGAAACGCCGAGCCAAACGGGATTTGTTGCGGGTCTTTGATGCGCTCCAGCAGCGTGAACACCAGGTCGCTGACTTGCAGTTTGGTCGGGTGGCTAGCATTGTGAGCTGCTTGTGGCAACAGGCGCTCGCTGCGTAACGGCCCCGCCACATAGTAACCAGAGCGCGGGCGCGTCACAATCAGGCCGCGGGCCTCCAGCAGATAATATGCCTGAAACACGGTCGAAGCATTCACCTGTTTGCTGGCCTGGATGTGCCGGATAGAAGGCAGTTTGTCTCCCCGTTTGAGCAAGCCTTGCTGAATCGCACTGGCGATCTCTTCGGCAATCATTTCGTATTTTTTCAAGCCATGGTCCTGACAGGGGGATTATCTGATATGGTCAATTTAAAGCAAACTGCCTCTGTGATGCAATCAGCGTAGGCGTTAAGCTTGTCTTTTTCAGCAGGCGGCAGGACGAATGACTGACACAGGGAAAATTCATACGGGGGTTGAGCAAATGACTCAGCACAACAAAAAGCTGTACGGCGTCACATTGCGAGATGGCCAGTCTTTACAGCTTGCCGTGCAAGATATGTTTACCGTGCAATTAATGCAACACAGCCGGGTTCTGCTCAATGTGCGATTTCAGCCTTTGAGCTCGCTGAATAACCTGGAAATGCAACCGGTGTATCGGGTGGCGGACATGCAAATGGACAAGCAGATTGATCCCGTGCTGGAAGAGGAGTTGCTCATGTGCGTGTTTGCAGTCTACCGCTATTACACACGTGGCAGTATTCGTCCCTGGCGATCTAGGGTAAACTAGCCGCTTTGGTGCCAGCGCTGGCTGCCATCCACCGTTCCTGCACGCGATTGAAACGATGCATAAATATATTTGCATTCCCGAATAAATTGCGTATAATTGCGGGTTCTTTAAAAGGCGATGTTTAAGGCATTATTATGTACGCAGTGATTAAAACAGGTGGCAAACAGTACAAAGTAGCCGCTGGTGACAAAGTAAAAGTTGAGAAATTGACTGGCGACGTTGGCTCCACAGTAGTGATCGACAAAGTGTTGTTGATTGCAGACGGCGAGACAACTACGATTGGTGCACCGTTGGTAGCTGGTGCAAAAGTGAATGCCACAGTGGTTTCACATGGCCGTGGTGACAAAGTGATGATCTTCAAAATGCGTCGTCGTAAGCACTACCGCAAGACGCAAGGTCATCGTCAGAGCTACACAGAAATTCAAATCGACACTATTTCAGCAAAATAAGCACGTTCTGCTTGAGTAGAGCAGATTGCTAGAATAAGGAATCAAACATGGCACACAAAAAAGCAGGCGGTAGTTCACGTAACGGTCGCGACTCACAAGCCAAACGCCTGGGCGTTAAAGCCTTCGGTGAAACAGTTGTCAACGCGGGTAGCATCATCGTGCGTCAGCGCGGGACTAAAATGCACGCTGGTGAAAACGTTGGCATGGGCAAAGATCACACCCTGTATGCACTGGTAGAAGGCAAAGTAAAATTTGCTGTAAAAGGCGCATTGAAGCGTCATACCGTGAGTATCGAAGCGGTCTAATCGCACTTTTATGAAAAAAGCCCTGTCGCTTGACGGGGCTTTTTACTTTATAGTTATCAGATTGTAGCCTTGTATGGTTGTGCGCTGGATTGTCCGCGCGCAGTGAGAATTTTAAGATGCAGTGCAAGGCGCACGGTAGGCCCAAGCTTGCAATACACACAGGTTTTGAGCACCGAGTTACGCAGTAATGCGCTTAAAGGCAAATTGAATCATGAAGTTTATTGACGAAGCGACTATCAAAGTCTACGCCGGTGACGGCGGCAACGGTGTTGCCACGTTCCGCCGTGAGAAATACGAGCCTATGGGCGGCCCTAATGGCGGCGACGGTGGCCGTGGTGGTTCCATCTTTGTCATTGCAGACCGCAATATCAATACCCTGGTCGATTACCGTTACACGCGGACCTTCAAGGCCGAGCGTGGCGAAAATGGCAGCGGTTCCGATTGCTATGGCAAGGGGGGTGACGACATGATACTGCGTGTGCCTGTCGGCACGACCATCAGCGATAAGGCCACCGGCCAGATGATGGTGGACTTGAATACTGATGGCCAGAAAGTGCTGATTGCCAAAGGCGGCAACGGCGGTCTGGGGAATATCCATTTTAAAACCAGTACCAACCGTTCTCCACGTCAATGTACCAAGGGTGAGCCTGGTGAAGCTTTTGAGTTATATTTCGAGCTGAAAGTATTGGCCGATGTGGGCTTGCTGGGGATGCCTAATGCCGGTAAGTCGACGTTTATTCGCTCGGTGTCTGCCGCCAAGCCCAAGGTCGCCGATTATCCTTTTACCACATTGCACCCTAACCTCGGCGTGGTGCGGGTCGATAGCAATCGCAGCTTTGTGATTGCCGATGTGCCTGGCCTGATTGAGGGCGCGGCGGAGGGGGCTGGACTGGGACATCAGTTCCTGCGTCATTTGCAACGCACCTCCTTGCTGTTGCACCTAGTCGATATTGCGCCGTTTGATGAGAGCGTCGATCCGGTGCAGGAAGCCAAGGCCATCGTCAACGAGTTGAAAAAATACGATCAAGAACTTTACGACAAACCCCGCTGGCTGGTGCTGAATAAAATCGATATGCTGGAAGACAGTGCGCAAAAAGTGGCTGACTTTATTAAAGCCTATGGCTGGGATGGACCGGTATTTCCTATCTCCGCCATTAGCGGTGTTGGTTGCCAGGCCTTGACCTACGCCATCATGGATCATATAGACCAGACGCGTGCGCAACGTGACCTTGAAGAGACTCCCGTCCAACCGATCACAGAATAGTTTTATGAGCGTTTCACTCATACAAGACAGTAAAACCCTGATCGTCAAGGTGGGTTCCAGCCTGGTGACTAACAATGGTCAGGGCCTGGATAAGACGGCGATTGCCGCTTGGGCACAGCAAATCAGTGCCTTGGTCAAGCAGGGCAAACAAGTTGTGCTGGTCTCCAGTGGTGCGGTTGCCGAAGGCATGCAGCGACTGGGCTGGAAAAAACGCCCGGTAGAGGTCAATGAGCTGCAGGCCGCTGCGGCCGTTGGTCAAATGGGCCTGGTGCAGATGTATGAACAATGCTTTGCGCAACACGGGTTGCACACGGCGCAATTGCTGCTCACCCACGAAGATCTGGCCGACCGCAAGCGCTACCTCAATGCGCGCTCCACCTTGCGCACACTGCTAGACCTCAATGTCATCCCGATTATCAATGAAAACGATACGGTGGTGACCGAAGAAATCCGTTTCGGCGATAACGACACCCTGGGTGCGCTGGTGGCGAATCTGATTGAAGCAGATGCGCTGATCATCCTGACTGATCAAAAAGGCCTGTATTCCGCGGACCCGCGTAAAGACCCGAATGCCGTGTTTATCAATTTTGAAACCGCAGGCAATCCTGCGCTCGAAAGCATGGCAGGCGGCGCAGGCAGCTCAGTGGGTACTGGCGGCATGTTAACCAAGATATTGGCCGCTAAGCGCGCCGCCAACAGTGGCGCACATACCGTGATTGCATCAGGACGCGAGCCGGAAGTGCTGGTACGTTTGAGTCAGGGCGAGGCGATTGGGACGCACCTGCAAGCCGTGAGAATGAAAACGCTGGCTAAAAAGCAATGGTTGGCGGATCATCTGCGCGTGGGTGGTAAATTGGTGCTGGATGACGGCGCGGTGAATGTCCTGACCAACGAGGGTAAAAGCTTGCTGCCGATTGGCGTGGTGGATGTGCTGGGCCAGTTTGAGCGCGGCGATGTGGTGGCTTGCGTCGATGCTGCGGGTAAGGAATGGGCACGCGGCATTGTCAATTACAATGCCAATGAAGTACGACGGATTAAACGTAAGCCCAGTAGCGAAATAGAAAGCGTGCTGGGGTATGTGGAAGAAAAAGAATTGATACACCGGGACAATCTGGTGTTGTTATAAGCAAACGTAGTTGGCCGCAGAAGCCAGCTGCGCATGACAAGTGAACACATTGATTAAAAGGTAACGGGATGAGTAAACCTTTGGTAGCCATTATTATGGGGTCGGACAGTGACTGGCCGGTGATGAAAAATGCCGCACAAATGCTGGCAGACTTTGGTGTCGCTTATGAAGCGCGTGTGGTATCTGCCCATCGTACGCCTGACCTGATGTTTGAGTTTGCTGAATCTGCCGCAGGCAATGGCTTTCAGGTGATTATTGCCGGGGCGGGCGGTGCTGCGCACTTGCCTGGCATGGTGGCAGCAAAAACCACCTTGCCGGTATTGGGTGTGCCCGTACCTTCCAAACATCTGCAAGGCCAGGATTCATTATTGTCTATCGTGCAGATGCCTAAAGGCATCCCGGTGGCGACCTTTGCCATTGGCGATGCCGGTGCGGCCAATGCCGGTTTGTTTGCGGTGGCGATGCTGGCCAATCAAGATCCGGCGTTAGCAGAAAAATTAACTACCTTCCGCAAAAAACAAGCTGAAAAAGTGCATGCAATGGAGTTGAGCGAAAAACCATGACATCATCCGTGATTCAACCTCCTGCCATGTTGGGCATGTTAGGCGGCGGCCAGCTGGGTCGCTTTTTTGTGATCGCAGCGCACGAGATGGGCTATAAAGTCACTGTGCTGGACCCTGACCAGAACAGTCCGGCAGGCATGATTGCCGATGTGCATTTATGTGCAGCCTATGACGATGCGGCCGCGCTGAAAACCATGGCGGAAACCTGCCAGGCCATCTCTACCGAATTTGAGAATGTACCGGCCGAGACGCTGGCTACCTTGGCTAAGTCTACCGTCGTGCATCCGAGCGCGGATGCGGTGGCGATTGCCCAGCATCGTGTGAAAGAAAAAACCTTCTTTAAAGAAGCTGGCTTGCCGGTGGGGCCGTTTGTGCCGGTGATGGCGGAGAGCGACTTGCCTGCCGATGGCGAGATGTATCCTGCCGTGCTCAAAGTGGCGCGCTTCGGTTACGATGGTAAAGGTCAGGCGCGTGTTGCCAACCGTGAGCAAGCGGTCGCTGCCTTTCAGGGCTTTAAGCAAGAAGTCTGCGTGCTGGAGAAAATGCTGCCTTTGGACCTGGAAGTGTCTGTGGTGCTGGCGCGGGATGCGCACGGCCATATTGCCGCTTTCCCCACGGCAGAAAACAGCCATTTGAATGGTATTCTGGATGTGAGTATCGCCCCTGCGCGCTGTTCTGAAGTGATCAAGGCCAATGCCCAAGAACTGGCCAAAAAACTGGCAACCAAACTCAACTATGTCGGCGTGCTGGGGGTGGAGTTCTTTGTGGTCGGCAACCAGTTGCTGGTGAATGAGATTGCGCCACGCCCTCATAACTCCGGCCATTACACTATCGATGCCTGTGTCACCAATCAGTTTGAACAGCAAGTGCGCGTGATCACCGGCCAAGCCTTGGGCAGTCCGCGCTTGCATAGCGATGCGGTGATGGTGAATATCCTGGGCGATAGCTGGCTGTACAGTGGTAAACAGGTAGAGCCAGCTTGGGATAAAGCCTTTGCCCACGGCAACCTCAAAATGCATTTGTATGGCAAGCATGAGCCGCGCAAAGGCCGCAAAATGGGCCATTTCACGGTGATTGGCGATGATGCGCAGGCTGTGTTGAATGCCGCTAAAGTGGCGCGTAGCGAGTTGCATATTGGTGAATAACTGTTTGCCAGCGCCATCAAAAAAGCCCGGTTATCCGGGCTTTTTTGTCTCTGAAGCAGGCAGGCTACGAAAGGTTTGCCTGCACCTGTTTTCTAAATTCAAGCGGTGCAGCAATTTGGTCAAACGTTTCTTTGGTGCCGCCTGTGCCTGTGACGGTAATCGTCCCAAAGCCGAATACTCTGCCGAGGATGCTTTGATTGACGCCTATGCCTTCCACCTTATGGAGCAATACTTCCAGCGAGTGGCGTCTGATAAAGCCAATCTTGATCAGCACGCGTTTGTTGGTAATGGCAAATTCAGAGGTCTTGTAGCGGATATAGCTGCTGATGCCACTGATCAAGGACAGCAACAAGCCGAGCAGGCTGATCGCCCATAATAGCTGGTTGGATTGTGCCAAGCGCAGATTAAATGCGCACGCCAACACGCTCAACAATAAGTAGATGAAGGTATTCAGGAAAATAATCCAGTGCATCTGCGCGCGGTAAATCACCGCTTCATTCTCAAGCAAGTTTTTGTCAATAAAACTCAAAGGGCTCTCCTGGGCAAAGATTGCAATTTCAGCTGTGATCATAGCAGCAACAGCGGTTTCGATAATGCGCTAGATCATCGTAATCAATAGATCAAGGCAATAAAAAAGCCGGACATCAGTCCGGCTTTTTTAGTATGCACCCCTACTGAAATTATTCAGCGGCTTTTTTCGCGCGAGGCTTGGCAGCTTTTTTAGCTGGTGCAGCTTCGGCTTTAGGGGCTGCTGCTTTTTTCACAGAAACCAAAGTTGCAGGTGCGTCACCGGACAATGCTTTGATTGCTGCAGTCAAACGGCTCTTGTGACGAGCAGCTTTGTTTTTGTGAATGATTTTTTTGTCAGCGATACGGTCGATCACGCTGACATTTTCTTGGTAAGAAGCCACAGCAGCAGCTTTGTCACCAGATTGAATCGCTTTGATTACTTTTTTGATCGCAGTACGCAAAGTTGAACGTAACGCAGCGTTGTGCGCGTTAACTTTGACGGATTGGCGCGCGCGTTTGCGAGCTTGTGCGGTATTTGCCATATTCGTTTTATCCTGTAACTTTCAAAAGGGGTGTGATACGAAACCGTGCATCATACTGTTTTCGCTTTGTTTTTGCAAGATAAAAACGCATTTTCCTCGACTGCGGATGCCTGCATGGTAAAATCGGCCAAATTTTTAATCAGTCAGCCGTTCGTTGGGAGCGGCTCACGGTTAAAAAAATAAACCAGGGCCTGTATTTTCCACCATTTATGAATTTGCTCAAAGCATTGGCCACCGTGGGTGGCATGACCTTTATTTCGCGCCTGCTGGGATTTGTGCGTGACACCTTGATTGCCCGTATTTTTGGCGCGGGGATGGCCACCGATGCTTTTTTTGTCGCTTTCAAGATTCCTAATCTATTACGCCGGATCTCGGGCGAAGGGGCGTTTAGCCAGGCCTTCGTGCCTATCCTTTCCGAATATCGCAAGCAACGCACGCCAGAAGCGACCCGGGCCTTGATCAACCATGTTGCCAGTTTGCTGGGCCTGTTTCTGGTCGGAATCACCATTGTGGGCATGCTGGCAGCACCGCTGATCGTGCGGCTGACCTCGCCTGGGTTTGTGAGCGACCCGGCCAAATTCGCACTGACCACGGAGCTGTTGCGCATTACCTTTCCTTATATCCTGTTTATCTCGCTGGTTTCGATGGCGGGGGGCGTGTTGAATGCCTTCAGCAAGTTTCAGGTGCCCGCATTTACGCCCGTCTGGCTCAATTTGAGTTTTATCACCGCTGCGATTTTTATTGCCCCGCATTTTCACAACTCGGTGTATGTACTGGCTTGGGCCGTGTTTGTCGGCGGGATTATTCAGTTGCTGTATCAACTGCCTTACTTGCAACAGATAGGCATGTTGCCGCGCTACGAACTGAATTTGCAAGATGAAGGCGTGCGCCGCATCCTTAAGCTCATGGGCCCCGCGATTTTTGGCGTTTCTGTCGCGCAAATTTCGATTGTGTTGAATAACATTTTTGCCTCATTCATGCCCACAGGCAGTGTGTCCTGGCTGTATTACGCTGACCGCCTCATGGAGTTCCCGACCGGCGTGCTGGGCGTGGCATTGGGCACGATTTTGTTGCCCAGCTTATCCAAGGCGCATGTGGATAAATCCGGCGCCGAGTTTTCGCAATTGCTGGACTGGGGCCTGCGCCTCACCTTTATGCTGGCCATTCCGGCGGCTGTGGCGATGGCCGTGCTGTCCAAACCATTGGTGGCGAGTCTATTTTATTACGGCAAATTCACACCGGTCGATGTGGCGCAAACCGAGCGCGCCCTGATTGCGTATAGCCTGAGCCTGCTGGGCCTGATTATGGTCAAGGTGCTGGCCCCTGGCTTTTATGCACGCCAAAATGTCAAAACGCCGGTCAAAATTGCGATTTTTACCTTGGTGATGACCCAAATTCTCAATGTGGGCTTTTTGCTGTTTACTTCATTGCAGCATGCCGGGCTGGCGCTGGCCGTGGGCTTGGGCGCTTGCCTGAATGCGACCATGCTGTGGGTTATGTTGCAAAAAAGTGGTGCGTTCGAGCCGCAGCCAGGGTGGGGCCGCTTTCTGTTCAAGCTGCTCGTTGCGGTCACCCTGATGGCCTTGGCATTGCACGCCACAGATCGTTGGGTGGGGGATTGGTTAGCCATGCCAGCCCTGACGCGCATGCTGCATCTCGCGGGCGTGGTGGTCTTGGGTATGGTGGTTTATTTTTCAGCCTTAGGTTTGCTAGGCTTTAGGCCTCAACATTTTATGAAGCGGGTGGCCAAATAATGCAAATATTTCGTCATTTTCCAGCGGCTCAAACGCCGCAGGCGATTGCCATCGGTAATTTTGATGGCATGCATTTAGGGCATCAGGCCTTGCTCAGGCAGCTGATTGCCTACACGCAAACCTACAAGATAACGCCAGCGGTCATGACCTTTGAGCCGCATCCGCGTGAATTTTTTACACCACAAAACGCCCCCGCGCGTTTGGCCTCCATGCGTGAAAAGCTGGAGTATTTTGCCGAGTGTGGTGTGCAGCATGTCTATGTGCAGCGCTTTAATCAGGCGTTTGCAGGGCAGAGTCCAACCGCATTCATGCAAGTGTTGCGTGAGCAACTCAATGCCAATGTGGTGATGGTGGGCGAGGACTTCTGTTTCGGATCCAGGCGGGCGGGCAGTGTGCAAACCCTGATTGAGCACGGGTTTAATGTGATTCCCTTACCAGAAGTGCAGCTGCAAGGTGAGCGTGTGTCGAGCACCTTGGTGCGCGATGCGCTTGCGGCTGGCGAGTTGCTCAAAGCGCAGGCCTTGCTGGGACGGCCTTACAGCATCAGTGGCAAGGTCGTCCATGGCGCCAAGCTGGGCCGGCAACTGGGGTTCCCCACCGCCAATGTCCATATGCGCCACGAACGGCCTGCACTGACAGGGGTTTATGCGGTAAAATTGAACAATTTACCGGCTGTGGCCAATTTGGGCAATCGCCCGACGCTGGAAGGCATCCCCAAGCTTAAACTCGAAGTGCATGTGTTTGATTTTAATGGTGATCTTTACGGTCAACATGTGCATGTGCAGTTTTTTCACAAACTGCGCGACGAGCAAAAGTTTGCCGGACTGGATGCGCTGAAAGCGCAAATTGCGCTGGATACTGCAGCAGCAAAAAGCTATTTTGCCACAGATAAACGCAGATAAACGCAGATAAAAACCAAGCAATTGCTGGGAGCCGACGCAGAATATCTGTGTGCCTTTGTGTTTATCTGTGGTTAAAACGATTTGAGAATTTTAAATGACTGACCAAAGCAAAGATTCAAAATATAAACTGAATTTACCCGAAACCAGCTTTCCCATGCGTGGCGATTTGTCCAAGCGCGAACCCGCCTGGTTAAGAAGCTGGCAAGAGCGCAAGGTCTACGAGCGTATCCGCGCCAAGCGCAAAGGTGCGCCAGCGTTCATCCTGCATGACGGCCCGCCCTATGCCAATGGCGATATTCACATTGGTCACGCCGTCAATAAAATCCTCAAGGACATCATCATCAAGGCCAAAACCATGAGTGGTTTTGACGCGCCTTATGTGCCAGGCTGGGATTGCCACGGTCTACCCATTGAGTTGGTGGTCGAGAAAAACCACGGAAAAAATATAGACCCTGCCAAGTTTCGTGAGCTATGCCGCGCCTACGCCGCTGAGCAGGTCGAGAAACAGAAAAAAGACTTTATTCGCCTGGGGGTGCTGGGCGATTGGGATCACCCATATCTGACCATGGCGTTTAATACCGAGGCAGATATCATGCGTGCCTTGGGCGAAATCTACCAGAATGGCTATTTGTACCAGGGTTCCAAGCCCGTGCACTGGTGCGTGGACTGCGGTTCTGCGCTGGCTGAAGCCGAGGTGGAGTATGAGGACGTTAACTCACCTGCGATTGATGTGGGCTTCAAAGTGGTGGACAACGCTGCGTTAAGCAAAGCATTTGGTACAACAGTGAATGGTGATGCTTATGCCGTGATCTGGACCACGACGCCATGGACCTTACCTGCCAACCAGGCGGTGAGTGTGAATGCCGAGCTCGAATATGACCTGATTCAAACCAGTAAAGGCTTGCTGATTCTGGTGCGTGACCTGGCCGAGAAAACCTTGGTCAGATATGCGGAAGAAAATACTTCTGTGGTCGCCAGTTGCAAGGGTGAAGCCCTGCGTGGCCTATTGTTGCAACACCCGTTCGATCACCGCCAGGTGCCTGTGATCACGGGCGACCACGTCACCACCGATGCCGGTACTGGCTTGGTCCACACGGCAGCCGCCCACGGTAACGATGACTGGCTGGTCATGCGCGCTAATTTCCCTAACGAGAAGCCACGCGTCTTGATTGGTGGCGATGGCAAATTTTTTAGCAGTGAACTGGTTGAGCTGGCTGAGATCCGTGGCCTGAGCCGCCAGGATGCGAATAAAGTTATTCTGGCTAAACTGCAGGAAAACGGCGTGCTGTTTGCCTCTGCGCGTTTAAACCACAGCTTCCCGCATTGCTGGCGCCATAAAACGCCATTGATGCAATTGGCAACGCATCAGTGGTTTATTGGCATGAACTCTGTTGGCAAAGATGGCAAAGCTTTGCGTGAACATGCCAACACAGCGGTAGACGCGACCCAGTTCTTCCCGAGCTGGGGCCGTGCACGCCTGGAGGCCATGATTAAAAACCGCCCAGACTGGTGCGTCTCTCGCCAGCGTAACTGGGGTGTGCCTATGCCGTTCTTTGTGCATAAAGAAACTGGTGAACCACATCCACAGACCATGCAGTTGCTGGAAACCGTGTGCAAACAGGTGGAGCAGCAGGGCATAGAAGCCTGGTTCAGCCTCGATGGCGCGACTTTCCTCGCGCAGCATGCGCCTGAAAATGCCGAGCAATACAAAAAAGTGACCGATACGCTGGACGTGTGGTTTGACTCTGGCGCCACGCATTATGCAGTGGTGCGTTCAGCGCATCATGCTAGCCTATCTGCGGCAGCTAACCAGCGTGAGGCTGAACACCAGCCTGTGGCTGACTTGTATCTGGAAGGCTCTGACCAACACCGTGGCTGGTTTCAGTCCAGCTTGCTGACTGGGTGCGCCATTGATGGCAATGCGCCTTACAAAGCCTTGCTGACACATGGTTTTGTGGTGGATGGAGCAGGTCACAAAATGAGTAAGTCCAAAGGCAACGTGGTTGCACCGCAAAAGGTGATGGACACCTATGGTGCTGATATCCTGCGCTTGTGGGTTGCCTCAACCGACTACTCAGGTGAGCTGACCATCAGTGACGAGATCCTCAAGCGCGTGGCCGATGGCTATCGCCGTATCCGCAATACCTTGCGCTTCTTGCTCTCTAACCTGGCTGACTTTGATGCCAGCAAAGACTTGTTGCCGGTTGATCAGTGGCTGGAAATTGACCGTTACGCACTGCATCTGACACAACAGTTGCAGACTGGCATCCTGGCCGATTACGACAAATACGAATTCCATCTGGCCGTACAGAAATTTGTGAGTTTCTGTTCTGAAGACTTGGGTGGTTTTTACCTTGATATCCTCAAAGACCGTTTATACACCAGCGGTGAAACCTCGCATGCGCGCCGTGCGGCACAGAGTGCTTTGCATCACATCACGCATGCCATGATGCGTTTGATGGCGCCGATCTTGAGTTTTACGGCAGATGAAATCTGGCAGACCTTGGGACTGGATGCTGTGGCGACCGTGTTTGAAGAAGACTGGTATGCATTGCCTGCCCATGGCTTGAGTGACACGCAATTACAGCACTGGCAAACTGTTATTGCCTTGCGCGCGCAAGCTGCCAAAGAGATTGAAGTGTTGCGTGGCGAAGGCAAGGTGGGTTCTTCATTGCAAGCCGAGTTGGAGTTTCATGTTGCCAGCGAGACATTTGAAGCATTGAGTAGCCTGCAGGATGACTTGCGCTTTGTCATGATCACCTCCAGCGCGACCACCTATAAAGTGGCCGATGCGTCAGCGCAGAAAATCCTGGTAAAGCCGAGCGCACACCAGAAGTGCGACCGCTGCTGGCATTACCGTGCGGATGTCGGCATTGATCTCGCACACCCGACCCTGTGCGGCCGTTGTGTAAGCAACCTGTTTGGCAAAGGTGAAGTGCGCAACTATGCCTAATGTTCGCTCGGCTCTGCCATGGCTGGTGTTAAGCGCCATTGTCATCGCACTCGATCTTTACACCAAGCACCTGATCCAGCGCATGTTTGTCTATGGCGAGCATTTGCCAGTCACCGGTTTTTTTGATCTGGTGCGTTACCACAACACCGGCGCGGCCTTTAGCTTTTTGGCTAATGCTGGCGGCTGGCAGCATGGCTTTTTCACCGCGGTCTCTACGCTGGCTTCGGCCGTGATGGTGTATTTGCTGGTCAAACATCCGCAGAAAAAGTTATTCTGTTTGGGGCTGGCGCTGGTGTTGGGCGGCGCCTTGGGCAATCTCTATGATCGCCTGACGCTCGGCTATGTGGTGGACTTTTTGCTGTTTTATTATCAGCAATGGGCCTGGCCTGCGTTTAATGTGGCAGACAGTGCCATTTGCGTCGGTGTGGGCATGTTGATGCTGGATAGTTTTAAACAACCCACGGCCTCCTGAAACCGCGTTCTGCAGTCTAGTGAACGCGGGTCCTGGTGACTTGCGATGACTGAGGTGGTGATGGATGGACTGGAATATACGTTTACTGATGTGATCAGGCTTTGGCAAGGCAGCAAAAGCACCTGGCATTACGTTAGCTTGCCGCCAGATATCTCTGACGAAATTCATACCCTTAGCCAATACCATCAAACCAAACGCCGCGGCTGGGGGGCGGTCAAGGTCACTGCGAGTATCACTTCCAGCCGCGCCCCATCTATTCCAGCCCCAGCCATGACGTGGCAAACCTCAATTTTTCCGGCATTTGATCACAAGCGCTATGCCTTGTTTTTAAAGGCAGAAATTCGCAAGCAGGCGAGTGTGCGGGAAGGTGATGCCGTGACTATACAGCTCAAACTGCAGTTTTAAGCCTTAGGCTGACAGCGTCAAAGATTAAGCGCTCAGCGTTTGTGTCTTGGCAGCGACTAACAGGGGCGGAATGCCTTGTATATCCATAGGGCGGCCCAGCAGAAAGCCCTGGATGCAATCGCAGCCGATCTTGCGTAGAAACTCAAGCTGCGCTTCGGTTTCAATGCCTTCTACCACAACGGACAAGCCCAGAATGCCGGCTGTTTTGATAATGGTGCTGACAATTTCGCTGTCGGCGCTGCTTTCCGGTACATCAATCATAAAGGCACGGTCAATTTTGAGTTCATCCAGGGGCAGGTGTTTGAGTTTAAACAGCGATGAGTTGCCTACACCAAAATCATCGAGCGACAGGCGCACGCCAATAGCCTTGAATTGTTTTAAGGTTTCCAGCGCCTGTTCTTCATGTTCAAAGACGGCACTTTCGGTGATTTCCAGGGTCAGCAAGCGGGCCGGCAGGTGATAGCGTTGTAGTTGCCCGGCAATGCGGAGTGGCAAGCTATGGTCACGGAATTGCCGCGGGGAGATGTTAATTGAAAGGCCCACCTCATGACCACTGTCTTTAACCAGCTTGGCCCAATGCTTGAATGCTTCTGCAATAATCCATTCGCCCATGGGTAAAATCAGGCCAGACTGTTCGGCGTAGGGAATAAATTCAGCCGGGGAGACCACCTCTCCCTTGTTGGTTTTCCAGCGGATGAGCGCCTCAATATTGCAGATGACCGGTTGTTGTTTGCCCAGGCTGAAAATCGGTTGAAACTGCAAAAAGAATTCTTGTTTTTTGATGGCTTTGCGCAGCTGCACGTCGAGCTTGAAGCGGTTTTGGGCCAGTCGGGTATGTTCTTTGCAATAGAATAAATACGGATGTTGGGTGCCGTGCTTGGCATGTGCGAGTGCAGTGTTGGCATTGCGTGCCAGCTGTTCTGCATCTTCTGCATCACGCGGAAACAGGCTGATGCCGATATAAGCATCCAGAATCAATTCATGTCCTTCAATCAGCACGGGCTTATGCACAATTCTGCATAAATTGTTTGCCAGATGAACCAGTTCGGCATCGGTTTTCCGCGAGGTAATCAGGGCAAATTTGTCGCCATGCACACGGCCTAACTCGCCAGATTCGTGCGTGATATATTGCAGGCGCTGTGCGATCTCCAGTAAATACAAGTCGCCGGTATGGTGGCCGAAGCTGTCGTTAATGCTTTGAAAATGCTTTAAATCAATCATGAGCAGGGCGACGGTGTCGCTGGCATCGGCTGCCGTGATGATGGCGTGTTCTAGCAGGGTGTGTATGGCCAGCCGGTTGGGAAGCCGCGTGAGCGGGTCGTTGCGCGACAACTGCTGGAACTGGCGTTCTTTTTCGGCCAGCAGATTTTCGGCGAGTAGCAGTTTTTCACTCTCACGCAGCAAGATACTTTGCCGCAGGGCCGAGAACACCAGGATCATCATGACTGAGCCGATGGCAATGTAATAGGCATAGGGGTGCGGGCCGCTTTGCCACCAGATGAGCGCCAGTGTACACATGCTAAAAATAAAGGTAATGGCTGGAATCAAGCCGCGAACGCGTCTGCATTGCCTGTGATAAGACACGCGCTTGGCAATGCGGACTTGCCAGCCATACAGCCCGCTGCCGATCAACAGGTCTGCCGCTGAAAAACCGTAATTGGTCCAGAGGCTAGTTTGAGGCACGTGGTTGAGTGCGTTGAGGTTCCATTGCATCCAGCATGCGCCCAGCAAGGTCAACCCCGCGCTGAGCATAAGCCAGGGCATCATCCATGCCGGTCGCAGGTATGGGATCAATAGCAGGGAAACCAGCGCAGCACTGAGTAAACTGGCAGGGTAGGCACTGAGCACGGCCAGCTGTAGTGGGCTGACTTCGGACGATTGTGGCAAATATAAAATTAGGATGTAGCTGAGAACAGCAATGCTGAATGAAATAGTGTCAATCGAGAATGCCCAGGTTTTGGCCGCAGAAAGCTGGCTGCGTAAGGCGGTGATAAAGCCGATGATGAGGCATACGCCCATGAGGGGGTAAAAAATATCGGACTGGGCGGGGAAATTGGTTTGTTTGCTGAGGACTTCAAATATCCAGAGCACGCCGCCGGTAAAATAGGCCAAGGTACCAAACACAAACCAGCGTTTACAGGGGCGGTGTGAGAGATGGCTGCGGTAATAACCCAGTAGCGCCAGAATCAGGCAGGCCGCATTGGTGACAAACCAGTGCACATTATCCAGCCATAACATTTGAGCGGGTGTTGCTTGCAAAGAACCGAGCAAGCAAGCAACGGAAACCGATAAAGCAACCACTATTACTTTGCGCGAAAGTATCATGAAGCCCCCTTTTTAGGTAATTCTAACAAGGGCTTAGAAAAAAACTAGTGTTTCTTTCTAAATATCATCGCGATATGGATTAAGACGAAGCAGATAGCGCCCGCCAATATGCCGATCAAGGCGTTCCACAACAGCGTCCACTGTGGAGATTGCTCAATCAGCGCATGCAAGGGGGGGGTGCCATGGGCGAGAATGCCGCCGCCGACCAGAAACATGGCCGCGGTGCCGACGATGCTGAGCAAGCGCATCAGGTAGGGGACCGTTTGCACCATGCCCCAACCTGTTTTGCGTGCGGCAGAGGCCAGAAGATGATAACCGCTTCGTTGCATCAGCCATAAGCCGATATCATCCATTTTGACGATCAAAGCGACCAGGCCATACACCCCCAGTGTCATGACGACGGCAATGAGGGAGAGCACCAGAATACGCTGCGTGATAGCTGCATCGGCGACAACGCCCAGGGCAATCACAATAATTTCGGCGGACAGAATGAAGTCCGTCCGTACAGCGCCTTTGATTTTTTCCTGCTCCAGGGCGACCAGGTCTGTCTCAGGTTGCTGCATGGCGGCGTGGATCGCTTGTTCACTGGTGTCCGAGTGCTTGTCATGGCGCAGTTTGTGCCAGACTTTCTCAAAGCCTTCAAAGCACAGAAAGGCCCCTCCCAGCATCAGCAAGGGGGTGATCAGCCAAGGTAAAAACGCACTGATCAACAGCGCTGCAGGCACCAGAATCAGTTTGTTCAGCAGCGATCCTCGCGCCACCGCCCACACCACTGGCAGCTCTCTCTTGGCGGCAATCCCTGTGACTTGCTGGGCATTGAGTGCCAGGTCATCGCCCAGTACCCCCGCTGTTTTTTTGGCCGCGAGCTGGCTCATGACGGAAACGTCATCCAGCATGGTGGTAATGTCATCTAATAGTGCCAGCAGGCTGGGAGTGGCCATGGTTTGTCCTGTGTCAATGAAGAGGCTATTGTTTATTTTAAAGGATTGCCGTTAAAATGGCGGCATGGTGACGCGCAAATTTCAACGTTGGATGGCACGCATGGCCTTGATGGCAATCATGCTGGCTGCGCTCGTGCCGACGTTGAGCCTCGCGTTTCCCATGCAAGCAGGCAAAAGCTTTATTCAGGAGGTGTGTTCCTCGCAGGGCAGTAAACTGGTCATTCAGGTGATCACCACGCAAGGAAAATTGCGCGCTACCCTGATTGACTATCAGCCTTCACAAAAACCGGTTTCACTGGGGCATCATCTCAATCATTGTCCGTTCTGCCATATGGCGATGGATGATGTGGTATTGCCCCAGCCCAATCCGGCTTACATTCTGTTTCAACAAGCCCAGGCCGAGATTGCTTTAAGCAGCTATCAGGCCCCTGTTGTCGCAAGTGTTTACTCCACCGCGCACCCCACGCGCGCACCCCCACTGACTCCACCTTACTCAATCTAGTGCCGTCTGTTGTGTAGACGGTTTATGGGTATGCCTGTGATGCAGGCACATATGGAGTCATGACATGATCGTCATCAACCTTCAGGCAATGATATTTGCCAAACAGGTGGAGTGGAAACGCCACATCACCCTCAAAGAAATCGCTGAGTCTACCGGCATCAGCCGCATGACCTTGCATCGCATGGTCAAAAATCCTTCTTACAACGCATGCACCGAGCATCTGGGCAAACTTTGCTCTTATTTCGCTTGTGACATCAGCGCGCTTATCCGCTGGCAACCCGATCGGGATGCCAGGCAAGTCTTCGCCGCCTGATGTGTGATGCTCACCCTGCTGGTAGCTGACCAGTAGGGGGCATGCCGTTTACAAAAAATATTTCTGAGGAAAAGTCTATGAAAAAAACCTTCTTGGCCCTGGCCTTGCTGGGACTCACTCAACCTGCCTGGGCGCATTTAAGTTATACCGGGCGTGACTTTGGCACATTCTCTGGCCTGGTGAATGCCAGCAATAGCATTACCACCACGGTCAATACCAACTATGGCTGGGCCGGCGCCGCTGACGGCAATCTGGGCGATAGCCATATCGGCCGCGCTTTCCGCTTCACCCTGCAAAACAATGCCTGGGTGGATTTCACCGTGAATGCGGCCTCTGCCGATTTATTGCCTGCCTTCTCGATTTACTCTGGCCTAGCCGCCATCAGAACGGGCGGTGTTTTCCCTGGCACGCAAACCAGCGCCGATTACGATAGTGCCAACGCTTCTATCGTATGGCGCTACAGCTGGGCGCAAGCCAACCTTGGCTCCAACAAGTCGTATACCGACACCGATGGTAGCTGGAACGCATTGGGCAACTGGAAAATGGGCGGTGATGGCGATGCGATTGGTATCGACAATGAGTTGAGCAGTTTTATCTACAAAGGCTCTGCCACAACCGCGACCGATGTGGTCACCGGCAAGTTTCTGCTGGGCGCAGGCGATTACACCATCATGATCGGAGGTAACAACGCCGCAAACCAGCTTGCGACCACTTTTGGCTACACCGCCTCACTGAATGTCACTGCCGTCCCCGAGCCGGAAAACATGGCCTTGGTGCTAGCAGGTCTGGCATTGATCGGCTGGCAAGTGCGCCGTAGTAGCAAATAACCCACCACATGAATCGTTGGTGAGCGTGCTGAACGCCCTCACCAACATGATAGGAGAAGATAATGAACGCATTGAAAAAAACATTGGCAATCACTGCCCTGACCTTGGCAACCAGCCCAGCATTTGCTGCGCTTGCGACCTATAACGTGACCACCAAGTTTATTGAGCCAGATACTGATCCGGCCAATACCTGGTTTGTGGGGACATTCACTTTTGATACTGTCAGCAAGACGGTTTCTGGTTTGCAGGGCTGGCTCAGTGAGTCTATGACCGGCATGACGGATTACAACCCCGCCACAGGCATCAATGGCTCAGATGACATGAGTTGGGTGCATTTGACGCATCAACTGGATGCAACTTATGACGCTGCGCTTGGCGGGTTTCTTGTTACCACCTTTCTTAACTCAACCACCAGCACGTTTACCAGCGGCGATGGATGGACCCCCGGCGTCGGGATGACCAGAAACAATGGTAGCAACAATGCTTATGCCAGAGTGTTTGTGAACACGACTGATCCATTGGCCGCGCTGACTTCTGCGCAAATCAACAAGCTGGCCTATGCCGATTGTACAGCGGGCGGCATGATGGGGCCGACCTGTATGACGGGGACTACAGTGGCTGGCTATGGGCGTGTTGGGACCATGAGTGGTTATCCTGTGTCACAGAGCGTGAGCTTGCTGTCTGTGACGGTGCCAGTGCCTGAGGCTGATCGCTCTGCAATGATGGTATTGGGACTTGGCCTGTTGGCTTGGGCGCAACGTAAACAGCGTCGTTCGATGTAAGCAAGGTGTGGCGAGCAGCAATGCTCGCCACGCTTAAGGTCACATATGTACATATTCGAACAAAAATTATCGTTGCGCTTTCCGCAGAACTGGCAGCTGGTATTCATCGCGCTTTATGCCGCCTCACCGCTGGCTGAGGCCGCGGACGCAGAGCCATCTCTGCCGAAATCGGATCAGACACTCGGTTTGCCTGAGATTGAAGTGGTAGAAAAGAAACCGCGTGCAACTCCCTTGTCGGCGACAGAGCTGGAGGCTGAAAGCCTCCGATCCCATGCTATGGAAATGGACACCACCAGAATGCTGGAAGAGGTGCCTGGATTGAGTGTGTATTCGGCAGGTACGATTTCTGGATTACCTGCGATTCATGGCTTAGCCGATGAACGTTTGCGCACACAGGTGGATGGCATGGATTTATCCTCCGCATGCCCCAATCACATGAACTCCATACTCTCATATATTCACCCTAGTCGAGTGGGCAAGATTAAAGTGTTCAGCGGGGTCGTGCCAGTGAGTGAAGGCGGCGATAGCCTGGGCGGGACCATTCAAGTCAGTGCCGCCTCTCCAGTGTTTGCCACGGGTGAGCAACCCCTGGTCACCGGCAATTTAGGGAGTTTTTACCGAAGTAATGGCTATGCCCATGGCTGGAATGCAGCTGCTGGCTTTGCAAGCAGGCAGTTCAATCTCCAGTATTCAGAGTCCAGATTGGACGCCTCCAATTATCGTGCAGCCAAAGACTTCAAGGATCTCAGCCGCTGGCCCTCTGCAGACTGGATCAAGGCGACTGATCTCGATGAAGTTGCCTCCAGTGCCATTTCCGGCGCCATTAACCGAGCGCTTGATCTCGCCTTCAAACAGGACTCGCATATGCTGCAACTGGGTATCAGCCAGCAGACCGTTGGTTTTGAGGGCTTTCCGAATCAACGCATGGACATGACGGATAATCAAAACACCAACATCAACTTTCGCTACAACGGTGAGTTCGACTGGGGGGATATTCAGGCCAGGCTATACCGTCAACGGGTCAAACATGCGATGGATATTGGTGCAGAACGTGCAGATCAACTGATGCCCATGTTATCCAAAGCGACAACCGTTGGTGGTGGGTTAAAGTTAAGCATCCCGTTTTTGACGGACCATATTTTCAAACTCGGGAGTGAGTTCGTTTCCTATCGTCTGGATGACTGGTGGCCACCGGTTGGATCGGCAGTCGGCTCTATGTGCTGTAATGATTTTCAAAATATCCGTAACGGGCGCCGCGATCGTATTGGCCTGTTTGCTGAAATGGACTCACACTGGGGAACTGCATGGCAGACCTCTCTGGGCTTGCGCTCGGATATTGTGAGTACGGATGCGTCAGATGTACAGGGCTACAGTAATACAGCTTCCTACCGAAATGATGTTAGAAGCTTCAATGCGCTGAGTCATGATCGTCGGGACCATAATTGGGACTGGACCGCACTAGCCCGTTATATGCCAACCCAGCAGGCCACTTACGAACTTGGCTTGGCCCGAAAGTCCAGATCGCCTAACCTGTATGAGCGCTATCCATGGGCAACCTTCTCGATGGCTGCGCTCATGAACAATTTTGTCGGCGACGGCAATGGTTATGTGGGCGACGTCAATTTGCAACCTGAAGTCGCGCACACCCTGAATCTCGCAATGGATTGGCATGATGAAGCACAGTCTGTGTGGGCAGCCAAAATAAATGCCTACCTGACCTACATCAGTGATTATGTCGATGCCAAACGCTGCAACAGCGGCAGGTGTTCGCCAGCCAATCGGACCAACAATAATGCCTACGTTATTTTGCAGTATGCCAATCAAAGCGCCAGGCTGCATGGGCTTGATTTCTCCGCCTATCGTGTCCTGAATCCTGAGCAGAAGTCTTGGGGTGAGTTCAGGGCAAAATCCCTGATCAGTTATACCCGAGGTGAAAACACCACCAGCGGCAATGATCTTTATCACATCATGCCCCTCAATGGACGATTCTCGCTAGAGCATGCCGTCGGCGGCTGGTTGTCGACCGCAGAGCTACAGCTTGTGAGTGCAAAGACGCATGTGTCAGCGGTCCGCAATGAAACTCAGACCGATGGGTATGGCTTGCTCAATCTGCGTACCAGTTACAGTCGTAAACATTTCAGGGTGGATTTCGCCGTGGAAAATGCCCTGAATAAGCTTTATTACTCGCCACTAGGCGGGGCCTATCTTGGTCAAGGAGACCCGATGAGCCTCGGCACAATTCCATGGGGCATCAACTTGCCCGGCATGGGGCGGTCGGTAAATGTGGCCTTCAATTTGTTTTATTAAAAGTGGTCTGCATCTGTTTGACCATGTGTAAAAGGGGAGCGTTTTGAATAATAAGGTGTGGATGATGATGTTGGTGTGGGGCGGGGTGGTTTCCCATGCCTACGCAGACCATGACCAGTATTCCGAGCAATTGGAAGACGTGGTGATTACGTCTAGCCGTGCGCAGGCTAAATTGAGTCAGATGCCGGTGAATACTACATTGATTACGCAGGAGGATATTCGGCGAACGGCGGCACAATCACTGGATCAGGTGTTGCGTATGATTCCCGGGTTTAATTTTTCTGGCACCCCGGCATTGATCAGTGATCCCACAGGGAATCAGACCAAGCTGCGCGGGACTGGTAACAGCAAGGTGCTGGTGATGGTGGATGGCATTCCTGTGATTGATCCTTTCTACTTGACGACGCAATGGTTCAAGGTGCCATTGAATAACATTGATCATATCGAGATTATGCGAGGAGGTTCATCTAGCCTATGGGGCAGCATGGCCGCGTCCGGTGTGATCAATATCATTACCAAAACACCCAAAGACAATGCCGGAGAGGCCGTGATTTCAGGCGGGACACAGGGGACCAATAATGAGTACATCAGCAAAAACTTTTCGATGTCTGATCATTTGCACTTTAATCTCACTTATAACCGTACGCAGACCAATGGGTATCTTACAGTGCCACACGAATACCTGTGGATGTATCCGGGACGAAGGGCTACGCATGATGAAAACAATGTGATTCGGCTTAGTGGGATTTATCATCCCTCAGATCAATTCGAGGCTTTCTTGAAAATGGGCTATGCGCGCCAGGATCAGGACATCAATTACAGCTCAGCCTATGGTAACAACCTGCAGAGCAGTACAGATGTGGCGGGTGGCTTTACCGCAGCATTGTCTGACGACAGTAAAGTCAGTACGCGTGCCTGGTACCAGTATTTGAGCTTTGATAAGTACAATGGTGCTTCTTGTCTCTGGTCCAATGCGAATGGAACCGGTACCTGTCGAACAGCAGGTACATCTTTACTCGCCAATCCGCAAACTGTGAATAATCCCTATAGCCTTTATTACACACAATATGGCAATCAGGCGTATCGTGAAAAAGGACTGTCAGCGGTATATTCCAAAACGTTTAATGTCGCTGGTGATGGTGTCCAAGTCGGTGCAGACTTCAGAAAGCTGACGGCCAGTGATGCGGAGCAGTACTTCGGTACACCGGCTTCGATCAAGAGTACGCAAAATCTTTTTGCAACGGCGATAGGCTCAGGCGAACAAACATTCCAAGGTGTATTCATGCAGGGGAAATACTCGCCTACAGAAGCCTTACAGCTGACTTTGAGCGGCCGTTATGATGAGTGGTTTACAAATAACATGTCTAGCCAGCTGACCAGAGCGGGCGGGACCGCTTCGGGAGGGGGGAATGCAGATACTTCATATTATGCGTTCAACCCGAGTGCTGGTGTTCATTATGACTGGAATGACAATGTGGCCTTACGCGCTTCAGCGTACACGGCATTTCGTGCGCCAGGATTTAATAACCTGCTCAGAAGTTTTGGCAACTCAACCGCCTTTACCGTGGCTAATCCAAACTTGATGCCAGAAAAAGTGAAAGGATTTGAAGTAGGAACGGATTTTCGTGGGGACAAACTGACGCTTGGTGTGACGTATTTCTTTAATGATATTAGCGATATGATCGCGACATACAATGTTGCTAAAAATGCGTCTGCGCCTCAACCTGTGAAAAATCTTTGTGGATGGACTGGAGGCAGCACATTCACCAACTGTACGGGCAATATTACGTATTACACAAACGACCAGACCGGGCGAGCCTATGGTGTTGAGTTATATGGAAAATATGTATTGACCGATACCTGGCAACTGGATGGAATGTACACCTATACCAGTACGTACTTGACCAGCAAGTCTGGGAGTGTGACGACCCCATTGGATACCCAGCTAGCAGGTTTTGCCAAAAATATCGCTGCATTGGGCCTCGCTTGGAAACCGGATGCGCGCTGGCATACCTATATTCAAGCCTATTATGTTGGCCCGATGACAACTGCCTTTTCTGCATCGGGGGAAGCTCAAAAACAAGGGTCTAACACCATTGTGAACCTGAGCGCCAGTTATACCATTAACAAAAACTGGCAAATCTATGCCAATGTGATGAATGTGTTTGATAGAACCTATCAGGACAGTACTTACAGCTATGGCCAACCTTGGTCGCAAGGGTTGGCCATGCCGTTTACATTGCTGGCAGGGATCAGAGCCCAGTTCTGATCCCTGGGTTATGCCTATGCTTATGGGGTTACATCAATGCCAGTGACTTATCCAAAAAGTAGCTGGTGCGCTGTTTGAGCCGCATGCGTTTTTGCAGGATATCGGGTAGCTGCTCTGGTTTCAGGCACTGGATGATGTTGATGTCCAGCGCTTCCCTCAGGTCAAAGGTCTCGCCTTCTTCCTCAGGATCATCGTTGAGTATCTGCACGAAAGGCCTTAAGGGTTGCTGCGGGTTGGTGGAGACCACCGTCGCCAGTTGCTGATCAGATAGGCGCACTACACTGCCTGGCGGATAAATGCCCAGGCATTTGATAAAGCGGCGCAAAATGGTTTGGTCAAACTGGTGACGTTGCTGCGCAAACATCATGCTGAGCGCTTCGTAGGGCGTTTTTGCCAACGCCGGGTTAGAGGGGTTGCATAAGTTGTCATACACATTGGCGATGATCAGGATATGCGACAACGGATCAATCTGTTCTGCACGCAGGCCTTGCGGGTAACCGCTCCCATCGGCAAATTCATGATGCTGGGCAATCAGCGTCATGATTTTTTTTGGCACGGCCACCTCTTTGAGCATATTCAGGCCTAAGGCGACGTGGGTTTGATAAATCGCGACTTCGCGCAGGTTAAGGGGGTCCTTTTTTAACAGGATTTTGTCACTAATTTGCCGCTTGCCAATATCATGCAAAATGGCCGCCATGCCCAGTATCACCGCATCTTCATCGCTGATATTCAGGTTCTTGGCCAGGATCAGGCTGGCCACCAGGGTATTCAGCTCATGCTGGTAATGCTGATCGCCGACACGGTGTCCGCTCATGGCGTGGATCGCAATATCGCCCTCGGTCAGTGTGCTGCTGACCAGGTCTTGTACCAGAGTCTGAGCCAGTCCATAAGCCTGGTCAGGATGCTCGGTTGAGAGCTTCTGAATGTTTTTGACCTCGGCACTGGTGCGCATAAACTTTTGCTCACTCTCGTTGATGACTTGCTTGAGCACCTGTCGTTTCTGCTGAGCAGCATTGAGCGGCGTGGTTTCTTTGGCGGGTTCCGGCTCTGGGAACAACGCTTTTTTCACCAGAAACTCCACAACATTGGCATTTTTTTTCAGCGGGTGACTGGTACTCCGTCGCGGGTCATAGCGTAGCTGCTTGAGCCCCAGCGATTTGATCGTGTCAATTTGCGCATCTTCAGTGATCTTGAAGTTGCTGACCGAGAATGGATGATCCATCCAACCGAGATCAAGGTGGATATATAACCCCACTTGCAGTTGGTCTGGGCTAATGTAATAAGTGTCGGAGGCTTGATTATGCATGGCGTTTTATTTTTCTTTGATTGTTTAATGTTAACAGTTTTACAAAATCGTCCGCATTGACCGGGTAGGCGTACAGATAGCCTTGGGCTGTCTGGCACCCCAGTCGCTGTAAAAATTTTTCCTGCTCTTCTGTCTCTACGCCTTCAGCCACCACGGTAAATCCCAGCTGGGTCGCCATGGCGTAAATCGCACTGGTAATCGCAGCATCGTCCTTGTCGTTTGGCAGGTCTTTGACAAAGCTGCGGTCTATCTTGATCTGGTCCAGAGGCAACCGTTTCAAGTGTGAGAGTGAAGAGTAGCCGGTGCCAAAATCATCAATCGCAATGCTGATTCCCAACAGCTTGAGTTGATTGAAGGTGTCGACCACATGTTGCGTATGCTGCATCAAGGTGCTTTCGGTGATTTCAAGCTCAATGATGGATGGGTCACATTCGCTTTCCATCAGGATGCCGTAGACCGTGTCGGCAAACTTGCTTTTCATGATCTGCACAGCAGAGACATTAATCGCAATTTTCTTGAATTCCGGATGCTGTTGATGCCAGGCATGCGCTTGCCGGACCGACTGAGCGAGGGCCCATTCCCCTATGCTCAGAATCAGGCCGGTTTCTTCTGCCAGCGGGATGAATTTGGCGGGCGAGATAATGCCCTGTGTCGGATGCATCCAGCGGATGAGCGCTTCCGCGCCAATAATCATGCCTGTCTTGAGGTCAATCTGGGCCTGATAGAACATATTCAGCTGGTTTTTATTGAGCGCCTGCCGCAACTCGGTTTCCAGCTGGAAGTGCTCAACGGCGTCGCGGCTCAGTGCAGCGTCGTAAAACGCGACATGGTTTTTACCGTTGTTTTTGACCTGATACATGGCGAGGTCGGCGGCTTTGATCAGGCTCTCGACATCCTGCCCATCCTGCGGGTACATCGAGATGCCTATGCTGCCACTGACAAAAATCTGGTGGTGGTCAATATTGAATTCAACACGCAGGGCTTCCAGAATATCATGCGCTTTTTGTGACGCATCGGCCTTGCTGCGCAGGTTTTCCAGCATGATGATGAATTCGTCACCACCAAGGCGGCCAACGATGTCAGACTCACGGACGGCCTGACGCAGACGTTCGGTTACGCTCAACAATAACTGGTCGCCTGCATAATGCCCCAGGCTGTCGTTGATATTTTTAAAGCGGTCGAGGTCGATAAACAGAATGGCCGCTTGCTGCTCATTGCGGCCGGAGCGCTGAATCGCATGCGCGAACAGGTGATTAATCAGGCGGCGGTTAGGCAGGCCGGTCAGCGGATCGTGATTGACCAGAGAGTTCAACTGGCGTTGCGAACGTTTCATTTCCGAAATATCCGCAAACACGCCCACATAATTGGTGATGGCATTGGCGTGGTTACGCACCGCTGTGATAGTCATCCACTCGGTGTAGCTCTCGCCGTTTTTGCGGACATTCTCAATTTCCCCAGACCATTTGCCATGACGTTTGAGCGCACCAAACAAGCCGCGCGGACGCTGTTTGAAGATTTGCGGTTTGCTGCCCAGTACCTCTTCTTCTGCATAGCCGGTAATCAAGGTGTAACCCTGGTTGATCCCCACCAGCTCCCCGGCCGGGTTCACAATCATGATGCCTTCGGTGGTACTGTCAAAGGCGATTTTTGCCAGTTTGAGATGTTTTCCGGTTTGTTCGCGGTTGATGGCCACGCTCAAGGTGCGGCCGATGGCCATCAGTGAGCCCAGTTCTTGTGAACTGGTCGGCTCTGCATCAAAACAGCGTTCAATGACCATGGAGCCCCACCAGTCATCGTCCAGCATCAGCGGCACAATGACCAGGTTGACCGTGTCGTGCGACTTGAGCAGGGCGCGCTCGGCCTCTGGCAGGCTCAGGGCATCACACATAACCGGCTGGCCCTGCGCCAGCAGGGCATGCCAGCGTTGTAGTTCTGGCGTGAGGAAAGACACTTTTTCCCAGTGCTCATACGTGGCATGAAAGCCGTTCATGGCCCAATGAAACAGGGCCTTGGAGCGCATTTCTGTCTTGTTGCGCGTATGGATATTCTCATGCTGCAGCAGGGTGGCGCGACTGAATCTAAAGGACAGGCAGCATTGTTGCAGCACGTTTTCTGCCACCGTTTGCCAGCGTTCAGTCGAGTGCAGCATCCAGTCGCATGAGATCAGGGTATCCAGCACGGCACTGCGGTTGTTGAGTTGGGTTTGAATAAACTTTTGCTCGCTCACATCGCGAGCGACCGTGATCAGGTGGCTTGGAAGGTCTTCGCGGTCGTAGTAAGCGACTTTATGCACTTCTAGCGTTTTATGACCGCCTTGTGGCAAATGCACCAACTCTTCATTGTGGTAGGGCTGGCGCGTTTGCCAGACTTGTTGGTCTGATTTTTCGTGATGTTCAAAACTGTTGCGGAATACCGGGTGCAAGGTTTGCGCAATTTGACGGTTATTCAAAAACTCAAAGTCAAAATGGTTGATCTGGAAGGTGTTGAGCATTTGCTCGTTGGCCATCATCCAGCGGTTGTCGCTATCCTTAATGCAAATCAGGTCAGGGCTCATTTCGATCAGTGAATGCACGATGGATTGCATATGCAGCAACTGGTCGGTCAAGGTCTTTTCTTCTTCCTCCAGCATGAGGCCCACGGCGCGACGGGTGTGTTGCGGATAGAATAGTCTGCATTTGAAATCGCGCTTGAGGCCTTTGAGGGTAAGCGTGATGTTTAGCTCGGTTTTGCTTTCGCGCATGGCTTCGATGAGCACCTGACGTGTCTCTTTGGGCAATTCCTTGCCTATTGGTGCGAGCAGAGACAATGCCTGTTCGTTTGCCGCCAGGCTCACTGCACGGCGATTGATGGCCAGCATAGCCATATCGGGCATGGTGACGGCAAATGGCTGCAACCATGCTGTGCTATGATGATCAAAAACGGTGGGTAACATAATTCAGTCTGCTTGATTCCAGGCGTCTATCTGGGACGATTAAGTGGGTTAACGGCGCAGTTGGCGCTAAACTTTAGCGAGTTTCACTTGTGTTAATGAACGTCAATTTTATACATAAAATCAATCTGCTCAGGCATGGGTTAAGCGTGGTTTTAGGGCTGTTTGTCCTGATGACAAGCTGGGTGGATTGTGCGCAAGCGCACGAAGGTCATGAGGGCCATGCCGAGCAGGCACCCAACGCCCTGGCCGTCAGTGTCGCGCCCGAGGGTGCCGGCCGCATCTGGCTGGCTCAGGCCAGGCAGGGTCAGGTCTGGGTGTCTTTGCTGGATGCCACGGGCAAACCCCTTGGTCGGGAAACCGTGGTCAATCCGTTGCCGATGAAAGTGGCCGCCGATGGCGAAGCCAGGCCCAAGATTGCGGTTGGCCCCAATGGCCATCTGTATGTCACCTGGACCGAATCGCTGAAAAAGCCTTATGCCGGCTATATCTGGTTTGCACGCTCTACCGATGGCGGCAAAAGCTTTGAGGCCCCTTATATCGTGCACCAGCACCGCGATGAAATCACCCACCGTTTTGACAGTTTGCACGTGGCCGCCAATGGCACCATCACCGTGGCCTGGGTGGATAAACGTGATTTGCTGGCCGCCAAGGCTACGGGTAAACCGTATGATGGTGCTGCCATTTACTATGCGGTTTCAAGCGATCAAGGCAAAAGTTTTGCCCCAGAACAAAAATTGGCGGATAGCAGCTGCGAGTGTTGCCGGATTGCCATGACCAGCAAGCCGGATGGCACGGTGGCGGTCTTGTGGCGGCATGTCTTTGAGGGCAGTGAGCGCGACCATGCCATGGCCGAAATTGGTGGCACCGGCAAACCGGTGCTGGTGCGTGCCAGTTATGGTCACTGGAAACTGGATGGTTGTCCGCATCATGGTGCTGCGATTGCGGTTGGTGAAGGCTTTGGCTATCACTTGGCCTATTTTGATGGGGCTGGGGACAAGCCCGGTTTGCGGCTGGCGCGCATGGATGGCCAAGCCTGGGTGAGCTCACCGCCGAAACGGATTGGTGACCTCAAACGCAATGCCAGTCATCCGGCCTTGTTGAGCGTGGCCGATAAAGTCTGGCTGGCCTGGCAAGAGCGGGATAGCAGCGGTTTTGATATTGTGGGCATGGTCTCTGTGGATGGTGGCCGTACCTGGGGCACGCCCAGTGTCATGCTGCATAGCACGACAAAGCTGGATTACCCGCAATGGCTCAATTTACAAGGCCAGGTGTCGCTGGCCGTGAATACCAGTGATCAAGGCTTGAAAGTCCTGCCATTCGCAAAATAGCCAGCTCAAAAACGCTGTCATTTGATCTGGCGCTATTGAAAACGCAAAAACCCGCCGCATTATATGGGTATCCAGCCGCAAGCGTGCGGCGATACTTTAATCAAGAAAGGGTTTGCCATGCGTTTTGATAAACTCACGACTAAATTTCAACAGGCCCTGGCCGATGCGCAGAGCATGGCCGTCGGGGCGGATCATCCCACCATAGAAGCGCCTCACTTGTTGCTGGCCATGCTCAACCAGGACGACAGTGGGGTAGCGGCGCTGTTGTCACGCGCAGGCGCGCAAGTCAGCGCACTTAAAACCGGGTTGCAGCAAGCCATAGACAACCTGCCCAAAGTCAGCGAAAACAGCGGCGATGTCAGCGTGTCGCGCGACCTCAATAATTTGCTCAATGTCACTGACAAGCTCGCGCAAAAGAGCGGCGACAGCTATATTGCCAGCGAAATGTTCTTGCTGGCGCTGGCCGAAGATAAAGGCCCCACCGGGCAACTGCTCAAGCAACATGGCTTGAGTAAAACTGCACTTGAGCAGGCGATTAAAGCCGTGCGCGGCAATGATTCCGTCAACAGCCAGGAAGCGGAAGGCCAGCGCGAAGCGTTGAAAAAATACACGCTGGACCTGACCGAGCGCGCCCGTGCTGGCAAGCTGGATCCGGTGATTGGCCGCGATGACGAGATTCGGCGCGCCATTCAGGTTTTGCAGCGCCGCACCAAAAATAATCCGGTATTGATCGGTGAGCCCGGCGTGGGTAAAACCGCGATTGTAGAAGGCCTGGCGCAGCGTATCGTCAATGGCGAAGTGCCTGATTCGCTTAAAAACAAAAAAGTATTGAGCCTGGACATGGCTGCCCTGTTGGCCGGGGCCAAATACCGCGGCGAATTTGAAGAACGTTTGAAAGCGGTGCTCAAGGAGCTGGCGCAAGACGAAGGCCAGACCATCGTCTTTATTGACGAGATTCATACCATGGTCGGTGCCGGCAAATCTGAAGGCGCGATGGATGCCGGCAATATGCTCAAGCCTGCATTGGCCCGGGGTGAGCTGCATTGCGTGGGCGCGACCACGCTGGATGAATACCGTAAATACATCGAAAAAGATGCGGCCTTGGAGCGTCGCTTCCAGAAGGTGCTGGTGGATGAACCTAGCGTCGAGGCGACCATTGCCATCTTGCGCGGTTTGCAGGAAAAGTACGAATTACACCACGGTGTGGAAATTACCGATCCGGCCATTGTCGCGGCGGCAGAACTGTCTAACCGTTATATTACGGACCGTTTTTTGCCGGATAAGGCCATCGACCTGATCGACGAGGCGGCTTCGCGTATCAAGATGGAGATCGACTCCAAGCCGGAAGTGATGGATAAGCTGGATCGCCGACTGATTCAGCTTAAGATTGAGCGTGAAGCCGTGCGCCGCGAGAAAGATGAAGCCAGCCAGAAACGCTTTGGCCTGATTGAAGAAGAAATCAGCAAGCTTGAAAAAGAGTATGCCGACCTCGAGGAAATCTGGAAAGCGGAGAAGGCTGCCGTACAAGGCTCGGCAGGCGTGAAAGAGGCGATTGAAAAAATTAAACTGGAGATGGAAGCCGCCAAACGCAAAGGCGACTGGCAAAAAGTCTCAGAGTTGCAGTATGGCAAATTGCCGCAACTCGAAGCCCAGTTGAAGCACGCGTCAAGCGCTGAAGCGAGTGGCACGGTCAAACATAAAATGTTGCGTACCGAAGTCGGTGCCGATGAAATTGCTGAAGTGGTCAGCCGGGCCACCGGCATCCCGGTCAGCAAAATGATGACCGGCGAGCGCGAAAAGCTGCTCAATATGGAAAACAGCCTGCATGCGCGCGTGGTGGGCCAGGACGAAGCGGTTCGGCTGGTCTCGGATGCGATCCGCCGTTCACGCAGTGGCTTGAGTGACCCTAACCGACCATATGGCAGCTTTTTGTTCCTGGGGCCGACTGGCGTGGGTAAAACCGAGTTGTGCAAGGCGCTGGCCAACTTTCTGTTCGACAGTGAAGACCATCTGGTGCGCATAGACATGAGTGAGTTTATGGAAAAACACTCGGTCTCGCGTTTGATTGGTGCGCCCCCCGGCTATGTTGGCTATGAAGAAGGCGGCACGCTGACCGAAGCCGTGCGCCGCAAGCCTTATTCAGTCGTATTGCTGGACGAGGTGGAAAAAGCGCATCCGGATGTGTTTAACGTGTTGCTGCAAGTGCTGGACGATGGTCGCCTGACCGATGGCCAGGGGCGGACGGTAGACTTTAAGAATACCGTCATTATCATGACCTCTAACCTGGGTAGCCAGATGATCCAGAGCATGAGTGACCAGGATTATCAGGTGGTTAAACTGGCGGTGATGGGTGAGGTGAAGACGCACTTCAGGCCAGAGTTCATCAACCGGATTGATGAGGTGGTCGTGTTCCATTCACTGGGAGAAGCGCATGTGAAGTCGATTGCCAATATCCAGTTGCAATTGCTGGCCAAACGGCTGGCGGCCATGGAGATGCAACTCGACGTCACCGATGCGGCGCTGGCCGAAATTGCCAATGCAGGCTTTGATCCCGTTTATGGCGCACGTCCGCTCAAACGCGCCATTCAAAGTGAAATTGAGAATCCGCTGGCACGTGAAATCCTGGCTGGGCAGTTTGCGGCCAAAGACACGATACAGGTGGATTTTCAGGGTGGGAAAATGCAGTTCCGCAAAGCCTGAGTGTCAGTGCACTCATCTTGAGCGCAGCGTAGTCATCTGCATGCAGGCTGAACCTGTGGTGCAGGCAAAGGGTCATATTCGTATGACCCTTTTTTATTGTGCGGGTGTAAAATGGAGCAACTATGCGAGACTCACAAGCTTGGCGTTTGTCCTTGATCATTTTTTTGCTCGGTTTGATGAGCGGATGCGCGACACAACCACCGCAACCGGTGCAGATTGACCGTATTTCTCCCGAGCAACTCGCTGCGCTGGTGCCACCGCCGCAGTCGACGTTGAGTTTGGATGAGATTGTGACCATGAGCAAGCAGGGCAAGACGGATGCCGAAATTATTGATGCAATCAAGCAGTCGCAATCGCGTTATGCATTGACCCCTTCAGAGGTGCTGTCATGGCATCAAAAAGGTATTTCCAAAGGCGTGCTTGATTATATGCAGCAGGCGAATGCGCTGGCGCAGCAAAACGCCATCGCCGATGAGATTAACAAGCGTGAAAAAGCGCGCGCCGAGGCAGAAGCCAAGTTAAAGCGTGAACGGGATTATGCCCGGTTGCGCAGCATGGATCCCTGGTTTTACGGGCCAGGTTTTTACGGCGGCCCCGGTTTTTATGGTGGCCCTTGGGGACCCCGGCCCTATTGGGGCGGCGGCTGGCGTTACTGGTAAACTGACGCTGATTTACGGATAGATTGATGGATGCGACAACAGCACGAAACCCTCTCTATTAATGCCCAAGGTCGGCGTTTGTATGACATCACGCCGCAGGTATTGCAATGGGTGCAGCAATCCGGCATTCAGTCCGGCTTGTTGACGCTGTATATCCAGCACACTTCAGCCAGCCTGCTGATCAATGAAAATTATGACCGCGATGTGCTGGTGGACCTGGAAGCCTTTTTTAACCGGCTGGTACCGGATGGCGATGACCTGTTCATTCATACCGTGGAGGGCCCGGATGACATGCCTGCACATGTGCGTACCGCGCTGACACAAACCAGCTTGTCGATTCCTGTGCTACAAGGCAGAGTTGCCCTGGGCCAGTGGCAAGGCATTTTTTTGTTTGAGCATCGGCACCTGCCTGCCCGCAGACGCGTCCTCATGCATGTGATGGGTGAATAAGATTTTTGAGTATTTGATAGAAGTGTCGTATTGCCGTGCGTTATTCTGAACTGTTTTTATCTCTGACCTGTAGTTTCTTGGTGGTGGCTTGTAGCGAAGATGCGCCCAGCCAAGCGTCTACAGCGCTTCCCCTGCCACCCAGTGATGTGTCGTCCAATGATCTGGCGCCGCCAGCGGATGCGATGCCAGCAGCGGGGGGCACGCGCTCCGTGCAACTCATGCAGGTCTCTAACACCACGCTTACCATGTCGCAAGCTGAGCTCGACAAGTTGTATCTGGAAGCCAGGCAGCATGTGCGCGAGGCCGTGGATTCTTCAACAGAAGAACGGTACTAGGACCGCGCGCCGACCAGGACACCGGGGTGCGCAAGGCGGGCCAACGCCTAACGCACACTACTCCATTGCAGCGGATCAAACGGCACACTGTTGCGGCGCAGTTCGTAATAAACCCCATTTTCAGCATTGCCACCGCTATTGCCCACCGCGGCAATCGTATCGCCCGCTTTAACACTTTGCCCTGACGATTTGTACAAGGCCTCGTTGTTACCGTACAGGCTCATGTAGCCGTTGCCGTGGTCAATCACAATCAGGTTGCCAAAGCCACGCATCCAGTCGGCAAACACCACTTGCCCGCCCGCGACCGATTTCACCTCGCTGCCCTCCCTGGCGCGGATGAAGATGCCTTTCCAGCTTACCCCGGTCTCTGCCCGGGCCGTGCCAAAACGGTTGATCACATCGCCGCGCACCGGCAGGCGCAAGCGTCCCCGTAACTGGGCAAAGTTTTCCTTGTTGGCATTGTATTCAGGCAGCGTTTCGTTTTTGGCAATCACGGTGCTGCTTTGCGTGTCGCTGCCTGATTCATCGACTGTCGCTTGCGGCGTATGCTCAAACGTGCGGCCGCCAGATTTCTTTTTGCGCGTCGCCAGTTCGGCGGCTTTTTTAGCCGCTGCTTCTTTCTCGCGCTTGGCTTTCGCCAGCGCTTCCTGCTCACGTTTCTTGGCCTCGGCCAGCAAGCGCTGGAACAACTGTGACAGCGCTTCTTCGTCTTTTTTCAGCCGGACCATCTGCTGTTCTTGCGTTTCGATCTGTTTGGACAGCTCTTTTAACGCCTCGCTACGCAGTGATTTTTCGTTTTCCAGTTTTTGCGTGGTGTCGCTGTATTGGCTGGCCAGACGTTCGGTTTCGTGCAATTGTTCGGTGGTTTGCGTGCGGACGCGGTCTATGGCTTCCTGGTTAGTTTGCAGCGACTGAATCTGTTGCTGGTGCGCCGCCGTCAGATAGCCCAGGTATTTAAGATTGCGTGCCGTGTTGTTGGGGTCCTGTTGTTGCAACAGCATTTGCAGCGGGCTATGGTTGCCATGCCGATATTGCTGGTTTAGCTGCTCGTTGAGCGATTGTTTTTGCTGGTTGACCTGACGTTGCAGACCGTTGAGCTGCTTTTGCAAGTCTTGTAACTTGCTGCGGTTTTCCAGCTGCGCATCCTGAATCTCGCGCAATTTTTTGCGGGATGCGCTGATGGCCGTTTCCGAAGCCTTGAGCGCTTCATGTGCATCCTGTTTGGCCACGCGCGAAGCTTTCAGCGCATTGGCCAGTTGCTGAATTTTCTCTTTGACCTGTTCGAGATCGCCTTTGGTCGTTTCTGTTTTGTCCGCAGTCGCGGCCTGCGCTGGCAGGCTCACGGCGCCACAGAGCCAGAGGCCTGCCAACAGGCTAAAGCACTTGATCGCTGGCTTTGCCAGCTGCTTAACGAGGATCGGAGTCATGCACCTGAGTGGCCACTCAGGCCGCAGCATTCAATTGGATCAGCGACTGGCCGGTCATTTCTGCAGGTTGTGCGACCCCCATCAGCGATAACAAGGTCGGTGCAATGTCTGACAGTGCGCCGCCGCTACGAATCATCGCCTGGCGCCCAACGTAAATAAAGGGCACCAGATTGGTGGTGTGCTGGGTGTGTGCCTGCGCACTGGTGTGGTCAAACATGCTCTCGGCGTTGCCATGGTCGGCGGTAATAATCACTTCAGCGCCGGTTTTTTGGGCAGCCGCCACAATCCGGCCGACACAGGTGTCCAGCGTTTCTACCGCTTTAATGGCCGCTTGCAAGTTGCCGGTATGGCCCACCATATCGCCATTGGCATAGTTGCAGATCACGGCCTGATATTGCTGTGATTCAATGGCGGCGACCAGTTTGTCGGTGACTTCTGGCGCACTCATTTCTGGTTGCAAGTCATAGGTCGCAACTTTGGGTGAAGGCACCAGAATGCGGTCTTCACCAGCAAAAACGGTTTCTTCACCGCCGTTGAAGAAGAACGTCACGTGCGGATACTTTTCAGTTTCGGCAATGCGCAATTGCTTGAGCCCGAGCTTGGAGACGTATTCGCCAAAGGTATTGGGCACGGTGTAGGGCGCGAAAATCGGTTCTGCCAGCGTCTGGTTTTTGTCGTACTGGGTCAGCGTGAAATAGTGGCTAAAGCGTGGCACCCGGCTGCGCTCAAAGCCTGCAAACTGCTGGTTGAGCAGGGCATCGGTCAGTTGGCGGGCGCGGTCACTCCTGAAGTTCATGAACACTAGGCAGTCACCGTCTTCCATACGCACGGGGGCTTCGTCAGCCGCGCGAATTGCCGTGCACTTCACAAACTCGTCGCTTTCATCGCGGGCGTACGCTTGCTGCAAGGCGGTCAGGCTATCTGCCGCCACATATTCGGCTGTACCATTGACCAGCAACTCATATGCCACCGAGACCCGCTCCCAGCGCTTGTCGCGGTCCATGCCATAAAAGCGGCCGCCCACAGAGGCCACCCGGCCAACGCCCAGCTGCTGGAGATGGTCTTCGAGCGCTTGCAGGTAAGGCTGCGCGCTTTTGGGCGGGGTGTCGCGGCCATCGAGAAAGGCATGCACATACACCTTGCTCAGGCCCTGTTGCTTGGCCATTTCGAGCAGGGCGTGAATATGCGGCTGGTAGCTATGCACGCCGCCATCAGACAGCAGGCCCAGGATATGCAGCGCTTTGTCACTGGCTTTGAGGGCCTGCATGGCATTGACCAGGGCGGGTAACTTGAAAAACTCACCACTGCTGATGCTGTTATTAATACGCTCAAAGTCTTGAAAGACAATGCGTCCCGCCCCAATATTCAGGTGACCCACTTCAGAATTGCCCATTTGGCCGTCTGGCAGGCCGACATAGTGTTCGGATGCGTTGATCAGGCTGTGGGGGTAAGTGGCTTTGAGCCGGTCGAGGTTGGGCGTGTTTGCCTGTAAAACAGCATTGTGTTCGCGGGTCTCGCTGTGGCCAAAACCATCGAGGATCAGCAATATGACAGGTTTGATAGACATGGCTAACAATCTTTAAAAGTGATGACGAAATGTCGGATTGATGAATTCGTCTATTATAATCGCAACCGCTGGTCACGCCTACCCAAGCGGCCAGTCTCCTGAAGACCGCACACCGGTCGTCATAACCCAACAAAGTGAGTAACGCTGTGGAATTTTTAAAACATAATGTGTTGTTAATCGGACTGGCGGTGGGCTCTGGCCTGGCGCTCATCTTACCCATGCTGAGCCGTTCTGCGGCGGGGGCAACTGTGCTCTCAGTCACTGAAGCCGTGATGCTGATGAATAGAAAATCTGCTTTGGTACTGGATGTGCGCGAGGCGGACGAATTTGCCCAGGGGCATTTGCAGGGTGCGCGCCATATTCCGCTTGCGCAACTGGCTGACCGCATAAATGAAATTCAAAAATTCAAGGAAAAGCCGGTGTTGCTGGTTTGCCAGCGCGGCAGCCGCGCCAACGCCGCCGCCAAATTGCTCAAGGCACAGGGCTTTACCACGTTGAATGTGCTCAAAGGTGGCATGGCCGCCTGGGTGGAGGCCAAGATGCCAGCCACCAAGTCATCCACTTGAAAGGAATCATGATGGCAAAAGTAGTGATGTATACCTCGGCAGTCTGCCCTTATTGCATCAATGCCGAACGGTTATTGAAAAACAAGGGCGTGACCGAAATTGAAAAAATTCGTGTCGATTTGCAGCCAGAGTTACGGGCCGAAATGATGGAAAAAACCGGCCGCCGTACGGTGCCACAGATTTTTATTGGCGAGCACCATGTTGGCGGCTTTGATGACTTGCATGCCCTGGATGTGCAGGGCGGTCTGGACCCGTTGCTGGCCGCTTGAAGTGACCTGTCCGCTGTCATAAAAAACCCATAGTCAGGCCAGGGATGTCCGGTTAGAATAGCGCCTTTGTGTATTGATAATTTTAAGGACGATTCATGGCTCAGGAACCACAAAACCAAGCGGACCAAAACGCAGCACCGATTTTCAGCATCGAAAAATTGTATGTGCATGATGCTTCTATCGAAGTGCCTAATGCACCAGCGATTTTCACCGAGCGTACGACGCCACAGATCAATGTAGAACTGGGTAATACGGCACAACAGGTTGAAGATGGTATTTTCAACGTCTCCATCAAAGTGACTGTGACCGCGAAAATCGAAGATAAAACCGCATTCCTGGTAGAAGTGAACCAATCCGGTATTTTTGCCATCCGCAACGTGCCACAAGAAAACATGGAGCCTATCCTGGCGGTGGCTTGCCCTAACATCTTGTTCCCTTATGCACGCGAAGCCATCTCCGATATGGTTACCCGCGCTGGCTTCATGCCCGTGTTGTTGAACCCGATCAACTTCGAAGCCTTGTACCTGCAACAGCAGCAACAAGCTGCGCAAGCGGCAGGCGCCCCTAACTAATTTCGTCTCACTTTGTCAGTCACCGCAGACAGCACGCGGTGACTGATCAGGATCCATCCAAATGAGTAAAGTTGCCGTTCTTGGTGCAGGTGCCTGGGGTACTGCACTTGCCATGCATATTGCCTTGCAGCACGAGGTGGTGTTGTGGGCGCGTAATAGCGGGCACGTTTCTGGCATGCGCAAGGCGCGTGCCAATCCGCTGTATCTGGGCGACTTTGCTTTCCCTGAAAAACTCTCGGTAGAGGATGATCTGGCTGCAGCGATTGATGGCGCCGATTTGATTTTATCCGTGGTGCCTACGGCGGGTTTCCGGCCGATTTTGCAGCAACTCAAAAGTCTGGGCATACAACAGCCCTTGATCTGGGCCAACAAAGGCCTGGAGCCGCAAACGGCAAAACTGCCTTTTGAAGTGGCGCAAGAGGAGTTGGGCGCAGAGTATCCGTGGGGCGTGTTAAGCGGCCCCAGCTTTGCCGCCGAACTGGTGCGAGGCCTGCCAACGGCAATTACACTCGCCGCCAATCACCGCGAGCTGGCACAGCAATCAGCACAGCTGATTCATGGCGGCTGCTTGCGTGTCTACGATAGCGTCGACGTGGTCGGCGCTTCGGTGGGTGGGGCGGTTAAAAACGTGATGGCGATTGCTGCCGGTATCTCTGACGGCATGGGCTTTGGTAACAATGCGCGCGCTGCCATGATCACGCGGGGCTTAGCCGAAATCACCCGCTTTGGCATGGCGCTGGGTGCCAAGGCCGAGACCTTTATGGGCTTGGCGGGGGCAGGCGACTTGATTCTGACCTGTACCGGCCAATATTCGCGTAACCGTGAAGTCGGTTTGCAACTGGCTTCTGGCAAATCATTAGAGAGCATTCTGGCGGGATTGGGCCACGTGGCAGAAGGCGTCAACACTGCGCGTGAAGTCATGCGTCGTGCCGAAACCATAGACGTCGAAATGCCCATCACTTTTGAAGTCAATCAACTACTCACTAACCAGAAAACGGCGCAAGCAGCCGTCAGCGCCTTGTTGGGTCGCGGTCAGCGACAAGAGTCCGTCTAGGTTTTTTGCCAGCGGCTTGATCAGCCAAGCACAGAGGCCTGAGCCGTATAGACCCGCACACTTTCCTGCTCATTGGCATCGTTACGTGCCACGAGCGCAATCGCTTCGGTATCAGGGCTCAAATTGACTGGTTGATGCGGCACCCCTGCCGGAATGAAAATAAAGTCGCCCGCTTGATTGGTGCAGGACTTGCTCAAATTTTCACCATAAAACGTTTGCACTTCACCCTTTAGCAGGTAAATCGCCGTTTCAAAGCCTTGATGGTAATGCGGTTGCGCTTTGGCCGCTGGCGGGATCACCACGATATTCATCGAAATGCCACAGGCCCCCGCGGTCATTTGAGAGATGCCCACATAATTGGGCAGGTGCTGAATGGTATCTATGCTGTGTTCAGGGCGCACAGTCACGATTTCACTGGTTAAGTTTAATTGAGGATCTTGCATCTGTGGCGCTCGACAATGTGAAAGATTCACAAAGTCTAACAATAGCGCAGGCAGGGAGGCAAGCCGGGAATCGGCGGCCCCATGAAAAAGGGCACCCGACGGGTGCCCTGAATCTGTATTGCCTTGAATTTGTATTACCAGGACCGGCTTATTCGATAGCCAACAACTCAACCTGAAACACCAACGTCGCATCCGGGCCAATCACCGGGCCGCTGCCGTTTGCGCCATACGCCAGGTGCGATGGGATAGTCAGCTCAAACTTGCTACCTACGTTCATCAACTGCAAGCCTTCTACCCAGCCTGCAATCACGCCAGTCACCGGAAACACAATCGGTTCGCCGCGCTGATAAGAGCTATCAAACACCGTGCCGTCGGTCAGTGTGCCGTGGTAGTGGACTTTGACACGGTCGCTGGTGGTAGGCTTGGCGCCATCGCCTGCGACCAGTTGTTTATACTGCAAGCCACTTGCTGTTGTGGTTACGCCTTCTTTTTTCGCATTGTCTGCCAGATAGGCTTCACCTGCCGCCTTGTTTTTCGCGTGGGCAGCCATCTGTCTGGCCTGGCTCTCTTGTTGTACTTGTTCCACTGTGCTGCGTTTTTCGTCGTCGGTCATGCGTGAAGCATTGCCGGCCATCACATCGCTCACTGCCAGCGCCACGGCCGCAGCATCCAGCTCCAGGCCGTCATTTTGCAATTGGTGAGCCATATTTTCGCCGACGATATAGCTCAGGCGTTGAGTGAGGGTGTTTAGAGTAGTCATATGAATTCTTTCGTGAGATGAGTATGCCGCGCATATGCGCCGCGCCATTCGCCATTATGGCGGAGAATGACAGATAAAACAAAACCCGCAGAAGCGGGTTTTGTTTGTGAGAATGCTTGTTAGGGCATTTCAACTTCAATGCCAAGGTGAGGCTAGGCGTTGAAACATTTACGACGCAGACAGTACATGAAGTACGGCAAGGACTAAATGTCAAAACTAACGACGCATCACCGATGCAGGGAAGATTGAAATGACATCATGCCGCGCCACTGTTTTGTATGGTCGGCAATGATGTCATCCAAGCAAAGGCTACATCATACCGCCCATGCCACCCATGCCGCCCATATCACCACCCATTGCTGGTGCATCTTCTTTAGGCAGTTCAGCCACCATGCAGTCAGTGGTCAGCATCAGGCCAGCCACAGAAGCCGCGTGTTGCAAGGCAGAGCGGGTCACTTTAGTTGGATCCAGTACGCCCATCTCAACCATGTCGCCATAGGTTTCGTTGGCTGCGTTGTAACCATAGTTGCCTTTACCGGCAGCCACGTTGTTCACCACGACTGATGGTTCAACGCCAGCGTTCTGGGTGATCTGACGCAGTGGCTCTTCAACCGCGCGCAGAACGATCTTGATACCGGCTTCTTGATCCAGGTTGTCACCTTTCACTTTGGCAATCGCTTCGCGGGCACGAATCAATGCCACACCACCGCCAGCCACAATACCTTCTTCAACCGCAGCACGTGTCGCGTGCAATGCATCTTCCACGCGGGCTTTTTTCTCTTTCATTTCGATTTCAGTCGTCGCGCCAACCTTGATCACGGCAACACCGCCAGCCAGTTTGGCCACGCGCTCTTGCAGTTTTTCACGGTCGTAGTCGCTAGAAGCTTCTTCGATTTGTGTTTTGATTTGAGTGATACGGGCCTTGATCGCTTCTTCGTTGCCAGCACCGTCAATGATGATGGTGTTTTCTTTGCCCACTTCGATACGTTTTGCTTGACCCAGATCGTGCAGTTGTACGGCTTCCAGTTTCAGGCCCACTTCTTCAGAGATCACAGTACCGCCAGTCAGAATCGCGATGTCTTCCAACATGGCTTTACGACGGTCACCAAAGCCTGGGGCTTTAACTGCAGTCGTTTTCAGGATACCGCGGATGTTGTTCACTACCAGGGTTGCCAGTGCTTCGCCATCGACATCTTCAGCGATGATCAGCAATGGACGGCCAGCTTTCGCTACTTGCTCCAAGGTTGGCAGCAAGTCACGGATGTTGGAGATTTTTTTGTCGTGCAACAACACGAATGGGTTGTCCAGCAACGCGATTTGGCGCTCTGGGTTGTTGATGAAGTATGGAGACAGGTAACCACGGTCAAACTGCATACCTTCAACCACATCCAGCTCGTTGCTCAGGCCTGAACCGTCTTCAACAGTGATCACGCCTTCTTTACCCACTTTGTCCATTGCATCCGCAATGATCTGGCCAACAGAGGCGTCAGAGTTAGCAGAGATCGCGCCAACTTGGGCGATTTCTTTGCTGGTAGTACAGGGTTTGGATTGTGCTTTCAGGTCAGCTACAGCAGCTTCAACCGCTTTGTCGATACCGCGCTTCAGGTCCATTGGATTCATGCCCGCAGCCACAGATTTCATGCCTTCGCGGATGATAGCTTGTGCCAACACAGTTGCAGTCGTTGTACCGTCACCAGCGATGTCATTGGTTTTAGAAGCGACTTCTTTCACCATCTGTGCACCCATGTTTTCGAACTTGTCTTTCAGTTCGATTTCTTTAGCCACAGACACACCATCTTTAGTGATGGTTGGCGCGCCAAAAGAACGCTCCAATACCACGTTACGGCCTTTAGGGCCCAAAGTTACACGAACAGCGTTAGCCAATACGTTAACGCCATTTACCATTTTTTGGCGAACGTCATCACCAAATCTTACGTCTTTAGCTGCCATTTAAATTCTCCTAAATTATAAATGTGTGGGATTGAGTTGCGAGTGATTACTCAACAATCGCCATAATGTCTTCTTCGCGCATCACCAACAGCTCTTCGCCGTTGACTTTCACTGTTTGGCCGGAGTATTTGCCGAACAATACTTTGTCGCCGACTTTCACGTCCAAAGCGATAGCCTTGCCGTTGTCATCTTTTTTGCCATTGCCAACTGCCTGAACCACACCTTGGTCTGGTTTCTCTGTTGCACTGTCAGGGATCACAATGCCAGAAGCAGTAGTGCGCTCTTCAGCAGCGCGTTTAACAATTACACGGTCGTGCAACGGACGAATGTTCATGAGATTCTCCTTGGAGTTTTCCTAAAGTGTTATAGGGATAACGTTAAAACTAAAACAATCAAAGCGGTACGCATTTTAGCACTCGCGCACCTTGATTGCTAATTTGGGGCGGGATTTTTTGATTTCAAGGGCTAATACATAAAAATTTTATGGGTTTTTGTCGTTTGTAATTCAACTTGAGATTTTTGTAATTTAGGTGGAAAGCATCATTTCAATAAAATCATACATTTAACGAACTTGTTAAGTTGAACATTCCAATCAAAGAAGTTTTTTGGATGATTTGAGTATAAGGGCCAGACTTTAGTCAGTCCCGCTTGAATGATGGGTGAGGCCTACAACTATCAATAGCCCAACCAACGAAATATAAGAGTAAGAACGTCGGGAGCCCCAAAAGAACATAAGCACCAACCCATGAGATGTTTTGTAATTTTGAGGACAGACCGATTTCATGAATACCTGCCATTTGAAGGGCTATGGGAAGCTGTAAAAAAACGTACTGTCCTTTAAGATCACCCTCTGCTGAAAAAGCAACCGCAAAGCACACAATGATTATTACTGCATAGATTAAACAGAGCACTTTTCCGATTCGGCTCATAGTCTTATAGCTCTAAAGTTTAAAATCAGGGGGTGCCAGCTTGCTCTGGCGATCCATTGGGTTGTATTGTTGGGCGTCATCGGTTAGCGCTCCAGTAGCACCCGCAACATGCGCTCGGGGTTGGCCAAAAAATCCCGCGTAACTTGAAAGTGCTCAGTCTCTTCGTATGCGACCTGTTTGATGCCCTCTTTGTCGCAAAGATATATGACTGCTTCGGGATACGCCAAAAGGATAGGCGAGTGCGTGGCAATGATGAACTGAGACTTTTCGAGAACAAGATCGTGTATGCGTGACAGCACTGCAAGTTGGCGCTGTGGCGAAAGCGCCGCTTCTGGCTCGTCGAGGATGTAGATACCTTGCCCCCCAAAGCGCTCGTTCATGAGCGTCAAAAATGACTCTCCATGTGACTGCTCGTGCAACGAGCGACCTCCGTAGGAATTGATGACTGGCGGACCTAGCGATGGGGCTGCATCGAGGTTTTCAATTTCTGTTGCGACGTTGAAGAAACTCTCTGCTCGCAAAAAGAAGCCGTCTCGAGGAGGCCTTATGCCTTTTGCGATGCGCAAGTATTCGTGCAAGTCGGAGTGCGAGCGACGCGTACCGAAACGGAAGTTTTTCGTTCCACCCTCAGCGTTAAAGCCCATAGAAACTGCAACTGCTTCGAGCAGTGTCGATTTGCCGGAACCGTTTTCACCTACAAAGAATGTCACCTCCGGGTGCAGTTCAATTTGTTCAAGTGATCGTACCGCCGGTAGGCAAAAGGGATACTTTTCGAATGACTCGACCTTCTCCCTTAGCAACGTGACTCGGCTGACGTACTGGGTTGAGATCATGACGCCCAACGTTTGAAGTAAGGGGCTGGCGACATTGGCGACTCAACCCCCGTTATTAATAAACATTTCATAAAAGAACCTTTTCGCCAGTCCCGCTTGACTGTTGGGTTGGGCTATGACTCATAATGCATTTAAGCTTTCAATTTCTGCACTCATGCGAGACAAGAGTGCTCGTGCCTCATTAATCCCAATACCAGTTCTCGTTTGAAACTCTACCGAAGCAATCGCATCAGGGCCATTGATTATTTCGTTAAGTGCATTCGTGATTAGTACAAGCTCTTGAGCACTTAAATTTAGGGATATGGCTTGATGTCTCATTCTATTGACGCCTAACAGTAATTATAGAGGCCCATGGGTCTCTATATTAAAAATAGGATATTTGATATACATGGCTGAAGTTCCTTGCTCCCTCTTGGTTTTGTTATTTATGCGTCTGTTTATTGAATTATTAATATAGAGACAGAACGCTACCGTTTTACTGATTTTAGACTAAAGGATCAAACTTCCAACTTATGCTGGGTTAGATCTAAAGTTAATTTGCAAACAGCCTGCTAACTCTCAGCTTAAGTCGAGGCCCGTGCTACCCAGCCACGAAATGCCAAGCCGACATAGAAGGTGCTGATTTCAGTAAAGCCTGCTTTTCGCATGAGCGCTTCGTCTTGGTCTGGCGAAAGGATAGGGAGCTGTTTACCAATAGACTCCGCCGCTGTTTTCGCTTGCTCCCGATCTACTCCTGATGAGATTGCAAACTCAGCACATCTGGATAGCCATAGTTCACGCTCTGCAGGACCCTGAGGAATGCTGTAGTGCATTGCGACAAAAACGCCTCGAGGCTTTAACCGTGAATGAATTTCGCACAGTGTCTTCAAGCGTTCAGCTTCGGGGATGAAATGTAGCGTGAGGAGGCAAGACGCCGCATCGAATGGCCCCATTGGAGCCGCTTCGATGTAACCATTGTGTAGTTGAACTCGAGAGGCCAGCGGCCCAAGTGAAGTCTTGGCCAAATTCAACATTTCGGCAGAGGGATCCACGCCGTCAAATTGCCAGCCAGGAAATGACTGCGCGAAGAGTTTAAGTTCCATTCCTCCGCCGGCACCAACCACCAACACTCGCCCTTCAGGTGGCGTGCTCTCAGCCAATAAAATAGCCGACATACGGTGTACGTCAGTCAGGCCGGGGACACGTCGGGTTGCGTTCTCTGCATAGCCGACAATCGCTTTTGGATCCGAGAAAGATGACATCTTTGTTTCCCTAAAAGGTGAGCTCTGCGCAAAAAAGGCCTAACGTTAAAAGTCGGGGGAGCCGTTAGGGAGGCCGCTTAGCATTTCAAAAACGACGCGAGCGCTGTTGGCGTCGCCTTGAACAACCGGTTACCCTTATTTGCTCGGCCAATTCAACATCGCTACATTAACCATCCTTTTGAGTTGTTCTTGAGTGGCGCCATTGACCGCTTGCACTGACATTCCTTGATGTAGAGTAGCTAAATATTTAGATAAATCAACGGCATTTACGTCAGGCGATAAATCACCTTCCAGTTGTGCCAACTCAAATCGCTCAGTCAACAAGCCCTCATAATGTTTTCTATACTGAATAAGCTGTTCTTTGATGATCTGTGCGCCTTCACCGCATGAAAGGGCGCCTTGCACGATCATGCATCCCTTGGGATGTGCTTCACTAGTTAGAAACTCCGCGCTACTTAATAAAAACTTTTCTGCGACTTTGCGCGCTGTTGGCTCTTTCATCACCATCCTCACAAATGAAGCTGGACCGGAGACATACTTAGAAAGCGCTTGCCTAAACAATTCTTCCTTATTGCCAAACGCAGCATACAAACTTGGCTTATTCACACCGAGCGTGGAGGTTAACTCGGCCATTGAGGCGCCTTCATAGCCCCTTTCCCAAAAGACTTTCAAAGCCTTGTCCAGGATCACCTCGTTATCAAACATTTTGGGGCGACCTCGTGTCTTTTTTAACTCTTCAGTCATCTCAATTTTCTTCACTTAAGTAATTTATACCAATTGTTACAAAAAAATGTTGACAGAGCAAATTTTGTTGCATAGTATTTATGTACCGATTGGTATTTATATACATAACTGTTAAACCGTAAAGAGGTGAAAAAATGAATGCAGTGAATAAACTTGGGACAGCATTGATCACAGGTGCATCAACTGGGATTGGGGCTGTGTATGCAGACCGACTAGCAAAGCGAGGTTATGACTTGATTTTGGTGGCACGTGATCAAGCAAAGCTGCAAAAAGTAGCAGATGGGATTAAGAGCACATCTGGAAGTCAGGTAGAAATCATGCCGGCCGACCTGACCCTCAAGGCTGATTTATTAAAAGTCGAAACACGCTTACGGGAAGATAGCAGTATTACCCTGCTGGTGAATAACGCAGGTGGTGGTGCGTCTACGACGTTGGTTGAGTCTGATATGGATGCGATGGAGACCATGATTCAATTGAACATCACCGCGCTCACACGACTCTCCGGCGCAGCTGCCAAACGATTTTTTGCTGAAGGCAAAGGTGCCATCATCAATGTTGCCTCAGTGCTTGCCTATATTCCTGAAATGTTCAATGGCGTTTACAACGCAACTAAGTCTTATGTGGTGATGTTTAGCCAATCCATGCAGCATGAACTTGGTGACAAAGGGGTGCGCATTCAGGTGGTATTGCCTGGCGCGACCGATACGCCGTTCCTGGACAAAGTGAATATGCCAGCAAGTCACTTGCCGCCTGAAATGGTGATGAAAACTGATGATCTGGTGGATGCCGCGCTAAGAGGATTTGATTTGGGCGAGGTGATCACTATTCCCTCTTTGCCAAATATTGAGGATTGGCAAGCATTTGAAGCGGCAAGAAAAGCATTGGGGCCGCATTTGTCATTAGCTAAACCAGCGAATCGTTACCTGAGCTAATCACCGCGGGCTAAACATCTATTTGACTGAACAGGAGATATTCGTGAATAAAATTTTAAGATCATTGTTACTCATCGCCACTACCTTATCTATCATAGAGTCAGGCACGGCCTTGGCTGCAGATAAACTGGAAACAGCGGCCACAAAATTTGTAGAGGCCAATGGCATTAAATTCTCTTACCGCACTTTAGGCCCTCAATCAGGTACTCCATTAGTGCTCCTTCAGCACTTCACTGGCAATATGGATGCCTGGGATCCGGCAGTAGTGAATGCCTTGGCCAAGAATCGTCCAGTGGTTGTGTTCAATAACAGAGGTGTTGGTGCTACGAATGGAGTGGTTGCCGACAACATCGCACAAATGACCACAGATGCTTATGCGTTTATTCAAGCGCTGGGCTATAAGCAAGTGGATGTGTTGGGGTTTTCGATGGGTGGGTTTGTTGCTCAAGAACTTGCTGCGCAACATCCAGAACTGGTTCGAAAAGTGATTCTCGCCGGGACTACCCATCAAGGCGGTGGCAATCATCTGATGAAAGTATTGGGTGAGGCCTTTTCGAGAGCCAATGCGCCAGATCCACGCGACTATTTGTTCTTCTCGCAAAGTGAAGCAGGGAAGCAAGCCGCCGCTGCATTTTTGTCTCGCGTGTATGCCAGAAAAGAAGGGCGTGACCCTGAAAGTGGCAAGGAGATTGCAGATGCACATGGCAAGGCCTTAATTGTATGGACGAGCACACCTGATCCTGAATTCAAAACGTTAAAAGCCATTCAACAACCGGTTTTGGTAGTGACGGGGAGCAATGACACCATGTTACCAACCGAGGGTTCGATTACCCTATATAAGCAGCTTAAAAACGCGCAATTGCTGTTATATCCAGACTCCAATCACGGTTCGATTTTTCAGTACCATGATTCGTTTGTAAACACAGCTGAGTTCTTTCTGAGTCACTAAGCGAACACTGGCCGCAACGAGTCTAGGCGGTGTGGCCAGTATTCCTAATACGCCTAAGTCAAATCAGAGAATGTCATGAACTCAAACATACAGCAGTTAGTGTCAGCAAATAAAGCAATCCCGGCAGCTTGGCGGGTATTCGCAATCGCCAGTATTGCGATTTTTATGTCCTCCCTGGATACGACGATTCTGTATGCTGGGTTCAATAATATTCTCAGTAGCTTTCCGGACTCTACTGCCGCTGATCTATCCTGGGCGATGAGCGGCTACTCTATTGTCTATGCTGCCATGCTGATTCCGGCGGGTGGTATTGCAGATAAATTTGGGCGTAAAAAAATATTCACATTAGGCACCTTGTTATTTATCAGCGCCTCATTTGCATGCGGTGCCGCCCCAAGTGTCTCATGGCTTATTGTCGCCAGAGTTTTTCAATCTATCGGCGCTTGTCTGCTGACCCCCTCTGCATTGGCGCTGGTATTGGAGGCGTTTCCTCGCGAGAGGCGGTCAGTCATCATGGGTGCTTGGGGCGCTGTTGGTGCTTTGGCCGCGGCATTAGGTCCGGGGATTGGTTCCTGGATTATTGATGTAGGCGGCTGGCAGTGGGCATTTTTTATCAACATCCCGATTGGATTATTTTGCATATGGCAAAGCTTAGCTGTATTGCATGAGTCGGTTCAGCCAAGAGCGCATATGCGGCTTGATCTCGTCGGCATGTTGCAGTTGGTCGTCGGTGTGGGAGCAATTGCGTTTGCGATTGTTGAGATGAAGTCGCCTAGTTGGAATCCCTATGAGTTAACAGCCATTCTGATATTAGGTTGGGTGTTGCTGGCAAGTTATATTCCTTGGGCGAAGTTTTACCCAGAACCATTGTTTGACCTCAGCCTGTTTAAAAACAAAACCTTTTTATTTGCAAACCTGGCAGGCATCACCTTCGGGATTGCGTTTTCCATCATGTTTTTTTCATTCTTTTTTTGGATGAAGAATATATGGCATTTAAACCAGTCCTTAGCCGGTGCGTCTGTCATGCCAGGGCCACTGATGGTTGTGCCTACCGCATTGGTTGCAGGGAAAATAGCCTCCAAAGTGGGACATCGTCCTTTGCTTATCACAGGCACCATGACCTACGCCCTCAGTGGGCTGTGGTTTTTAATGGTCCCCGATACCACCCCTAATTATCTGGCTACATGGCTACCGGGTTTACTATTAAGCGGCATCTCTGTCGGCTTGGTCATGCCCTCTTTATCCGCTGCCGCCATGTTTGGTTTGCCGCAAAAAGACTATGCCGTTGGTTCTGCCATCAATCACGCTGCCCGCCAAATTGGCACGGTGATAGGTGTGTCCATCACCGTGTTATTCCTTGGTAAAGCACTGCTCAAGCCGGGTGACTTTATCCCAACGTACAGCATACATATTGCATTGGCGCTCATCACGGCCATGTTATGTATCCCGATCAATACCCACCCAAAACAACTTGCCAATTTAACTCAATAGGCCTTTAGGGAAATTTATGATGAAACGTATTGTGATTACTGGGATGGGCGCAGTCAGTCCGCTTGGAACAGGCGTTGACTTGGCATGGAAACATTTGTTGGAGGGAAAGTCTGGGATCTCTGCGCTCCCTGATGCGTTGGCAGAAGGCAGTCCAGTCAACATCGCCGGTTGGGTTAAGCCATCAGAACTTGATCCGAGCATGGGGCTCAATTTGTCTGAATATCTCGATGCAAAAGAGTTAAGACGCTCTGACAGATTTATTCAATTTGCTCTGATTGCCGCTAACGAGGCCATTCAGCAAGCCCAGTGGCTACCGATGACTGAGATTCAAAAACAACGCACTGCCACCATTGTCGCTTCAGGGGTGGGTGGTTTCCCAGCCATTGCACATGCAGTCCGCACAGGCGAAGCAGTGGGTGTGGGTAAGCTCTCGCCATTTACGATTCCATCATTTTTGGTCAATTTGGCGGCTGCGCAGATAGCACTTAAACACCAATTCCAAGGACCACTCGGTGCTCCGGTTACCGCCTGTGCAGCAGGCGTACAAGCGATTGGCGATGCAGCCAGGATGATTCATGCCAATGAAGCCGATATCGCAATCTGTGGGGGGACAGAAGCTTGTATTGATAAAGTCAGCCTCGGCGGGTTTGCAGCCGCAAAAGCACTGAGTACAAGATACGCGGCAAGCCCTGAGTTAGCCTCAAGACCGTTTGACACACATCGTGATGGGTTTGTGATGGCAGAGGGGGCTGGTATTTTGGTGATTGAGTCCTATGAACACGCCATGGCGAGAGGTGCAAAACCGCTTGCTGAATTAGTGGGATATGGAACCACTTCTGACGCCTACCATATCACCTCCAGCCCCGAGGAGGGTTCCGGTGCTGCCAGGGCCATGATGATTGCCCTTAATCAAGCACACATATCTCCCGAGGCCGTTGACCATATCAATGCGCATGCCACGTCTACCCCCATGGGAGATGCAAGTGAACTGGCAGCCATCAGAACTGTGTTTGGTCAGCGTCATGCCCAACCTGTGATCAGTGCCACAAAGTCTTCCACTGGACATTTGCTGGGCGCAGCGGGCGGTCTAGAAGCCATTTTTACCATTAAAGCAATTGAAGCGCAGTGTTGCCCACCCACAATCAATTTGTACGCGCCAGATGCGCGGGCAACTGGGCTGGCGATTACGACACAAGCTCCCATTCATCGACATCTTGAATATGCCCTTTCGAATGGGTTTGGATTTGGCGGGGTTAATGCATCTGTCATTTTTAAACGTTTTAACGGTTGAGCATGATGGATCAAACCTGGGGGGTGATCACTTAAATATCACTTCACTCGAAATGATAAGTACTAATTAATTTGATAAGGGAGAATGAAATGAGTGATGCACCAACAGATCTTAAATTTAACGGAGAGGAATTTTTTGTCACGCTTAAAGATGGAGAAACGGTTCGAGTCATTAAAACAGGGAGTGGAGAACCGCTGCTTTTAATGCATACGATCAGAACGCAAATTGAGTTGTTTAGCGAGATGATTCCATTTTATGCGAGCAAATTTACCGTCTATGCCATCGATTTGCCTGGCCACGGTCAATCGTCCATCAATAAGAAAATCAACTACGACGAGCCCTATTTGAGAGCCTCTGTGCTTGATTTAATTGATCAGCTGAATTTGACCAATCTCACCTTAATTGGTGAGTCTATTGGCGCGACACTGTCTCTCACGGTCGCTGCACAAATCCCAGATAAGATTAAGCAGGTGATTGCGGTCAATACATACGATTATGAAACGCGTTACGCAGATGGCATCCGGCGTGGCAACGTTATTGCCAACTTTATGATGTGGAATTACTCAATTCCCATCAATGGGGCGATTTTTGCTGCACTTGAGAATCGATTTTTCTTGAGCCTGGTGATGAATGGCGGCGTCACAAAAATCAAAAAAATCCCAACCTGGTTAATGAAAATGTTTGATCAAACAGGACATCGGCCGGGCTACAGTTTTCTTGGCAGGAACATATTAAAAAACTGGCGCAGTTGGGCGCAGGCCACTGATCAATATCATAAGATCAAAAGCCCTGTAATGCTGATATACGGAGAAAATGACTGGTCAAGACAAGCCGAAAGATATTTGACTTGGAAGAAAGTACCAAACGCAACGCTTGAGACCATCACAGGTTCTGGGCATTTCCTCAGCGTGGATAATCCAGAGGATTTAAAAAAGACCATATCCCAATACTTGGAGGCAAATTAATTAAACCATGTAAAAGTATTTTTCACGTTAAGCCCGACACCACAATCCTTAAGCTACTTTCGGTTCTGGTAATACATTTTCTTAATGTTTGTTTATTGAAATGCGGTTGACCTTCCCATCATGGAAAGCTTTAGACTGGATGAACATTTAACCAAGCAGTTTCCGAGGCCATTAAGTATGTCTGAAAAACAGTTAAGTGATGCTATCCAAGATATCTCCCTTCCTGTCCAAGGCATGACATGTGCTAGCTGTGTCCGCCGTGTTGAAGCAGCGTTAAACAAAGTGCCAGGTGTAAAAAGTGCGTCAGTTAACCTTGTTACTGAGCGTGCAAACATTAAAACATCAGCAGACACTGATCTTTCAGCTTTGATTCAAGCAATTCGTAAGATTGGGTATGAAGTCCCAACATCAAAAATAGAACTAAATGTAATAGGCATGACGTGCGCCTCATGTGTTGGTCGAGTTGAAAAAGCATTGAAATCTGTACCTGGTGTTGCTGAGGCATCAGTCAATTTGGCCACAGAAAGGGCAACCGTTTATGGCTATGTCGAGAAGGCCGATCTGATTTCCGCTATTGAGCGTATTGGTTACGAAGCAAAAGCCATCAATTCTGTCACTCAGTTGCAAGAGGCTGCCTCCAATCAGAAAGAGGTAAAACTTCTTGAGTTGAGAGATGACCTCATTCTCGCTTCAGGATTGACGTTACCAGTTTTTTTGATGGAGATGGGGGCGCACCTGATAACCGCTGTTCATGAATTAATCATGAATACTATAGGGATGCAAAATAGCTGGTACATCCAATTTGCACTAACAACGATAGTATTGGTTTTTCCAGCAAGACGGTTTTACCAAAAGGGAATTCCGGCGCTCCTCAGGTTAACACCTGATATGAACTCACTCGTCGCCGTGGGCACAGCTGCTGCGTTCGGGTACTCAGTGGTAGCGACCTTTGCTGCAGGGCTACTACCCGAGGGAGCGGTCAACGTGTATTACGAGGCGGCTGCAGTTATCGTCGTATTGATCCTATTAGGTCGGTTTTTAGAAGAACGCGCTAAAGGACGTACCTCTGAAGCGATCAAACGCCTCACAAAAATGCAGGTTAAAAAGGCCCATGTCATGAGAGAGGGGCGTTTGTTAGACATCCCTATCAATGAAGTCCTTCTCAATGATGAACTCGAAGTGCGACCCGGCGAGAGAGTGCCGGTAGATGGTCAAATCACCAATGGTAACAGTTTCGTTGATGAATCCATGATTACGGGTGAACCCATTCCTGTGGAAAAGGTTTTGGGTAGTGCTGTAGTCGGCGGTACCATTAATCAAAAGGGTGTCTTCACGGTGCGTGCTACAGCGGTAGGTAGTCAAACCATGTTGGCACAAATTATACGCTTGGTTGAGCAAGCCCAAGGTTCCAAGCTACCGATACAGGCCGTGGTTGATAAAGTGACGATGTGGTTTGTGCCTGCTGTCATGAGTGTAGCATTACTCACCTTTATTTCCTGGATCATTTTTGGACCTACACCGGCATTGACTTTTGCACTGGTGAACGCAGTCGCAGTGTTGATCATTGCATGCCCATGTGCCATGGGATTGGCGACACCCACTTCTATTTTGGTTGGCACTGGGCGCGGGGCTGAGCTAGGTATTTTGTTCAGAAAAGGCGAAGCGCTGCAATTGCTTAAAGATGCCAAAGTCGTTGCCTTGGATAAAACGGGCACACTTACGGAAGGGCGCCCCGTTCTGACCGATTTGGAAATTGCGGAAACATTGGACCGTAACCAGTTACTAGCAAAAATAGGTGCCGTGGAGTCTAAATCCGAACACCCGATAGCGCGGGCAATTGTCACTGCTGCGACTGAGGATGGCCAGTCACTACCGGATTTAATTGAATTTGAAGCGGTGACCGGCATGGGTGTGAGAGCCAAGGTTGCGGATTCACTCGTCGAAGTCGGGGCCGATCGGTTTATGCGTCAGCTGGGGCTTGATGTCAGTATTTTTGCGGAGGCAGCAGAACGATTGGGCAAAGAAGCGAAGTCTCCATTATATGCCGCGATTGATGGCCAGCTGGCGGGCATTATTGCCGTTGCTGACCCCATTAAAACTTCGACACCGGGCGCGGTTGCAGCGCTTCACCAGCTTGGGCTCAAAGTGGCGATGATTACTGGTGATAATGCCAAAACCGCACACGCAATCGCCCAGCAGCTTGGGATTGATATAGTGATTGCCGAGGTGATGCCAGAAGGTAAAGTAGCAGCCATCCGGCGTTTAAAAGCGACGTATGGGCAGGTTGCATTTGTCGGAGACGGTATTAATGATGCGCCGGCACTGGCAGAGGCGGATGTCGGCTTGGCAATCGGTACAGGTACGGATGTAGCCATAGAGTCTGGAGATGTCGTTCTGATGTCTGGTAATTTGCTAGGGGTGCCGAATGCGATTGCCCTATCCAAAGCAACGATAGGCAATATTCATCAAAACCTGTTTTGGGCATTTGCCTACAACACCGCCTTGATTCCGGTTGCTGCTGGCGCACTTTACCCTGTATGGGGACTGTTGCTTTCACCCATCTTTGCAGCGGGTGCGATGGCCTTGTCCAGTATATTTGTTTTAGGGAATGCCTTGCGCTTACGTACATTCATTCCGCCCATGATCGAATCGTCAACACATTGACTTAAATCGCTTTACCTTGCCATTATTGGAAGCTTTATTCTAATGTTGACGACCAATCATTGCCGAAGGAGTGGATGATGAAATTTCATATTGAGAATATGACTTGTGGTGGATGTGCAAGAGGTGTCACAAGTGCCATTAAAGCCGTTGATCCGGCAGCAAGCATTGCAGCCGACCCTCCAACCAGAACAGTCAATGTTGAAACCATGGTTGCAAGAGACGAGATCGTTTCCGCTTTGATAAATGCAGGTTTTTCACCTGCGAGTGAATAATTCACTCTGCCTGCTGAGCTAGATCAGCAGGCTTTTTTACCTATTATTTGGACATAAGCAATGAGTCTATTTAACATCGGGCAAGCTGCCAGGGCGTCTGGCATATCGACCAAAATGATCCGGCATTACGAAAGTGTTGGCTTGTTGCCTGCGGCATCAAGAACCTTTTCTGGATATCGTCAATATTCTGAAAAAGATATCCATACGCTAAGCTTTATTAGACACTCCCGTGATTTAGGTTTTTCTATCAAGCAAATTGAGGAATTATTAAGCCTATGGCAAGATCCGCTTCGGCCAAGTAGTAAAGTGAAAGAATTGGCAAACGCCCATGTTGAAGCCTTAAACCAAAAGATTCAAAGCCTGGTGTCGATTAAGTCGGAGCTAGAAAAGCTTGTTCATTGTTGCCATGGAGATGATCGCCCAGAATGTCCGATCCTGGAGCAACTTGCGCTAAATCAAGAAATCCACCCATAGGGTATTTCCGTCACAAGAAATTTAAGTATGTCACTGAATCATTTTTAATTTAGGGTTATCATAAGCTCATCGTGAGAAAGCTAATTAAGATTTTCACTATTTGGCTCATTGCAATCATTCTACCGGTGCAGGGATTTGCAGCGGTCAGCATGATCAATTGTGAGAAGCCACAAAGCCAGCACATCCATGAAAGTGTCAGTGGGCATAGCCATGAACACCACGAGGGGGCTGCAGATAGTCATGCTCACAAACATCCAGATGATACTAAACACGCTTGTAACCATTGTTCCAAATGTTCAGTCTGTTGCTCAGGCTTCGCCTTTGCGGCTTCGAGTGATTATCTCAAGCATCATTTGATCGTTGCAGGTACGGCAATCGGTTTTATCGTCCCAGATTTCACGAGTCATATATCCACCGGTCCTGAGCGACCTCCGCGCTTTACCCTCATTTAGTACATTGGCTAAAGTCCTATCAGGTCTTTGGCTAGCACATTTATGCTTTTGCATGCTCGCGGCAGGCGAAAGAATGTATTTCCAATGGATATTGGGAATTCTAAATGAGAGGTTTATATGAAATTTACTACCCTAGAGAGCGTCAGGCTTGCCTCTTTCTATCAATACTTATTCTTTATTGCGATGACATTAGGATTGGGTATTGGTGCATCATTTGCGGAAGAAAGCTCTGCGCCATACCAGTCCACCTTTGATGATTACAAGCCGACAAATAATGACCATCAAACAGATTGGAAATCGCTAGATTCTTCGATTGCAGACCAAGGCCATCAAATGCCGGGGATGCAGCACTCCTCGGATCAACCAATGCATCATGAAGCGATGGGACATCGTATGTCTCATGGCGATAAGCATGCTTTACATGACTCAAAGTCTCAGATGCCACCCATGGATCAGGGCAATATGAAAGGCATGGACCATAACAGCATGCCGGTGATGGACCATAGCAAAATGCATGACATGAATAATCAGGCTGAGGACATGGGCCACAGCATGGCAAGCATGGATCACAAATCATCTTCATCTGAAATGTCGGCACACACTCACGACCATGGAATGATGAACCATGCAGGAAGTGAAGGTGAAAAGGCTGTATCCATAACCCATGAGCATGGAAATTCGGAGGGTGTGCTTGCGGAAGATGATCACTCAAGCCATATCCATGAGGCTTCAGAAGCCCTTAAATCAGAAATGCCCTCAGAACACACCGGTTTCCAAATTATTCCAAATTTGCATCCGGCAGTCGTACATTTTCCAATTGCGTTGACGATGGTGGCATTTATTTTAGGCCTAGCTGCTCGGTTGCGCCGCCAATCTGCATCATCCACTTCATTGGCCGCCACAGGATATTACGTATTGATACTAGCTGCTGTGAGTGCTATGACTGCCGTTGGTTTTGGTTGGCTGGCATTCAACTCAACCATGAATCACGATGATGCCGGCCATGCTGCCATGTTGTTGCATCGAGCCTGGGCAATCCCTACTGCTGTTGGATTAGTGCTCGTTGCAATCTGGAATTCGTCGAAATCGCGTCAGGACAGCCCGATGTCAATGCCAGTATTAGTTTGCCTGGCAGGACTATCCATGGCTGTCGCGATAACGGCATGGCTGGGTGGCGAAGTGGTCTATCGCCATGGCATTGGTGTTCTATCTTTGCCTGCATCTGGTGGCCATTATCATGCGGGACACCACCATGGTGAAGCAAGTGAATCAGCAATACCGGCTCAGGACAGTCATTCAGATCATCAACATGCATCCTCTGAAGGAGATTCACATGAGCACTAATATTGGAAATCTCAGAGCACGCAGCGCCATTCTTGTTGCGGTAAGCCTGTTATTAGGTGGGTGCGCGTCCTTCTCCAAAGATGGCGGCATGAATGAGGTACAAAAACAAACTCAACCCCACCTGAAGCAAGCGTATGAATGGGCTAAGACAGAAGCGTCTACAAAGTCCCTACAGGACAAGACTCAGGCATTACTTGCACAACCCCTGGATGTAGAGGGCGCAGTACAGGTGGCGCTTTATAACAATAAAGGCCTACAAGCTTCATTCTACGAGCTGGGCATCTCAGAAGCTGATCTTGTACAGGCAGGCCGATTGCCTAATCCACGTTTCTCTATGCTTTATGCGCGTGATGGTGGTGAGTATAAGATCGAGCAGGCATTCACGTTCAACGTCTTCTCATTGATCACCATGCCTAAAGCGGTAGAAGTTGAAAAAAGACGTTTTGCGCAGACACAAGCATCTACCGCCATTGAAGTCCTAAAACTCGCCTATCAGACACGTACCGCTTATTTTAATGCGGTTGCCGCTACGGAATTGGCTAGATATAGCGCACAAGTGAAAGAGTCTGCAGAAGCCAGTGCTGAGTTGGCTAAACGACTGCATGAAACCGGCAACTGGAATCGCTTGGAGCAGTCACGTGAGCAAAGCTTCTATGCCGATGCCGCACTTGAATATGCTAATGCAAAGAATGCTGAAGTTAGGGCATATGAGGCTTTGGCCAGGCAATTAGGTGTGAAAGCGTCACAACTCACAATCCAACCTCGGTTACCTGATCTGCCTAAGTCTCTTTCAGAGTTACAGGCCTTTGAACAAAATGCCTATGAACAACGATTGGACCTGCTGGTTAAGCGCTCTGAAATGGACGCTTTGGCTAAGCAGCTAGGACTCACCAAAACCACACGATTCATCAATGTGATTGAGTTAGGCCCGGCACGAGTATTGGAGGGCAGAAGAAGTGAGCCTTATAAGAAAGGTATCGATATCGCTTTCGAGATACCGTTGTTTGACTGGGGCCAGGCCAAGGTGCCACGGGCGGAGTCAATTTACATGCAGTCGGTACAGGAAACTGCTCAGTTGGTGACCAATGCGCAATCTGAGATACGAGAACGGTATAACACCTATCGCACCAAACATGATGTCACTCGTCACATTCGCGATGAGATTGTGCCATTACGCAAACGCATATTGTACGAGGATCAACTGCGCTATAACGGCATGCTCACAAGCCCATTTGAATTATTTGGCGATGCCAGAGCGCAAGTACAAAGCGTAAAAGGCTATATCGAATCATTACGCGACTTTTGGTTAGCTGATGCAGAATTGCAAGCTACTTTAGTCGCCAGTCCTCGTTTGATGGAAGGTCAATAAGATGACAACAATGGATAGAAGAAACTTTTTTAAATATGCTGGTTTAGGCATGGCTGGCGTTGCCGTTAGTGCTGTTAGCAAGGTTGCATTAGGTGCTATTCCGGAAATCATCACCTCTGAGGTGGCAAACACACAAGAGCCGCTTTATCCTGGTACAGGGCGCCCGTATCAACCGGTAGTTACTTTGAATGGCTGGAGCCTTCCTTGGAAGATGAACAATGGTGTCAAGGAGTTTCACCTTGTTGCAGAACCTGTGGTGAGAGAAATTGCGCCAGGCATGAAAGCAAATCTTTGGGGCTACAACGGGCAAAGTCCTGGGCCGACAATTGAGGTGGTTGAGGGAGATCGCGTGCGTATTTTTGTGACCAATCGCCTGCCTGAAAAAACCAGTGTGCATTGGCATGGCCAGCGTTTGCCTAATGGCATGGATGGGGTGAGTGGTCTCACTCAACCTGCGATTGAGCCCGGTAAAACCTTTGTATATGAATTTCAGGCCAAGCGGCCGGGCACTTTTATGTATCATCCCCACGCGGACGAAATGTTGCAAATGGCTATGGGCATGATGGGCAGCTGGATCACGCACCCCAAGAACCCAAAATTCATGCCGGTGGACCGTGATTTTGTGTTTTTGCTAAATGCCTACGACATTGAGCCGGGCAGTTTTACGCCCAAGGTAAATACTATGCTCGATTTCAACTTATGGACCTGGAACAGCCGGGCGTTCCCAGGCATAGACCCGATTGTCGTGCGTAAAGATGACCGCGTGCGCATCCGCGTCGGCAATCTCACCATGACCAATCACCCTATCCATCTGCATGGTCACGAGTTTGAAGTCACCGGTACCGACGGCGGTTGGGTGCCAAAAACGGCACGCTGGCCGGAAGTGACTACCGACATAGCCGTTGGTCAAATGCGTGCAATTGAATTTGTGGCTAATGAGCCTGGTGATTGGGCATTCCATTGTCATAAGAGTCATCACACCATGAATGCCATGGGCCACGACTTTCCAACCATGATAGGCGTCAAGCAAAGTGACCTCATGAAGAAAATCACCAATCTCGTGCCCGATTACATGCCTATGGGGGAGACGGGGATGTCTGAAATGAACGAAATGATGGAGATGCCCTTGCCGAAAAACACATTGCCCATGATGATGGGTAATGGACAATACGGCTCATTGGAAATGGGCGGCATGTTTACCACTGTCAAGGTCCGGGAGGGGCTTGCGAAGAATGATTATCAAAATCCTGGCGACTACAAGCACCCAAGTGGCTCGGTTGCACATGCAATCGAGGTGGATACAACTAAGATCCAGCGTCAGAATTCTCATTTTGAAAGTGAAGCAGAGGTTAATGTAAGAAAGCCAACTAACCATTCTGGTCACTAATAGATGACCTACTCCAATGCATTAATAAAAACGGGATGCACTCTGCTAACTTTCAACGTAAGTTGCATATGGCTTGAATTAGGGCTTTACAAGACTTTTTCTAAGTCTTTGATTTATATTGATGTTAAGTTTTGAGTTAAATTGCAGACGACACAAACAGTGTAGATGCTCAACGATCATGCACATGCGTTTGACTTCGTCAGTCACACGCATGTTGGCCTAAAAAAGGGTTGCGAGGATCGTAACCCTTTTTTCATTGAGGGGTTCTCATCTCACGCATGTATTGATTTCGTGCAAAATCAGACCCCTGTGTCATTCTGGCTGGGGCAGTTACGCTGCGAATACCAATCCCTGAGTTATCTCTCAAGTTAATTTCAAAAAAGCTGCTGAATCTTGACTCGAATAACTAACGACAGAACGTTGGATGTGTCTGGATGAAGATGGTGACAAAATCTGGCATGTGCACTGTTTATAGTAAGCATTTCAATACTCCATCGAAATGAATATGAACAAGTGTATAACTATCCAGAAACAAAGCGTGTCCGCATGAAGCGCATTCAGTACCATCAATATGGCGGGGCAAGTATGATGCGCCTGGAGGAGTTTGAAGTGGAAGCTCCCGGCAAGGGCCAGCTACTTGTGAAGGTGAAATATGCTGCAATCAACCCCATCGACTGGAAGTTACGCAATGGCACGATGAAAATCCTGACCGGAAACACCTTCCCTCGGGCAATGGGTTTGGACTTCTCGGGGACGGTGATTTCAACTGGTAGAGGGGTGACACGCTTTGCTCCAGGCGACCATGTGTTTGGCATGGCACGACTGAAACAGGCCGGCGCGTTCGGCGAGATGCTAGTCACCAATGAGTCCTTTGTGACACACAAACCGGATACAGTCTCGTTTGAGGATGCAGCCTGTTTGGCGACGCCTGGCATTATGGCTTGGAGAGGGTTAGTGGAGAAATCCCGCCTGAGGGCTGGTCAACATGTATTTGTGAACGGTTGTGCCGGGGCTGTTGGGATAGCAACGATTCAGATCGCGCAGATGCTAGGGGCCATCGTCTCTGGCAGCTGCCGCCGTGAAGACATGGCAAAAATGCAAAAAATGGGATTAGCCCATGTCTACGACTATCGAAAAGTGGATTTGCATGCCCTGACGCAAAAATTCGATATTGTCTACGATACCTCAACAACCATTTCCGCAAGCACAGGGATGAAGCTGCTCAAGAAAAATGGTGTATTTCTTGACCTTGACCCGAAACCAATGAAATTCCTGCGGGCGATTTTCTCTAAAAACTATCAGGTGCTGATAGGCAGTCCGAGCGAGTATACTTTGGGCAAGGTCGCACAAGCGGCGGCACTCGGAAAGCTCCAATTACCGATTGGCAGAATCGTATCGCTCATCGATGGTGCAAATCTGATGAGTGAAATTGAGGGTGGACTCAAAATAGGGGGCAAAGGTGTTATCGCCATGGAGTAACAATGTCTCGTAGCCATCGCCTCAACGAACTGATGCAAGTGTTGCGTCGACATCGCGGCAGTGTTTCCGGCGCAATGCTGGCGCAAGAAACCAATGTCTCGTTGCGAACGATTCGCCGTGATATTGCAACGTTGCAGGCAATGGGTGCCAAAATTGATGGCGCAGCAGGCGTAGGGTACATGTTAAAGCCTGGATTTTTGCTGCCACCGATGACATTCAATGAAGACGAATTGCAAGCTTTGGTCGCAGGCGCGCAATGGGTGAGTCAACAAGCAGATCAAGCGCTCGCGCTTGGGGCTCAAAATGCACTGGCAAAGATTGGAGCAGTCATTCCTGCAGACATGAAACTATTCATGGAGGATGACATGCTTTATGTCGGCGAAAGACCATTTGTCGTAGATTTTGATTCAGGTGTAGTGCGTTATGCCATGCGCGAGCAAAAAAAACTCAAAGTGGCCTATATCAACAAAACGGGTGACACTTTGGCGTATGTGATCTGGCCGCTTATTTTAGGGTTCGTCGATTCGCGTTGGTCCATTGCCGCGTGGTGCGAGTTACATCAGGCATTTAGAATCTTTCTCGTGGATCGTATTGTGGAGATCAGTGAGCTTGAAGATCACTATCCTGGCAATCGACGCCACTTGTCAAAAGAGTGGCGTAATAGCGTCTGCCAAAGTACCGACAAAAATCAGTATATTGAATAACACATGCTTGGCTTAAGTGTGCGCATCGAGCGCGCCTTGAGTGTTGTGTCAATGGTGGTTGATTACTGCCGGGACATTATCTCCTCGCGCAGTATGTCAACCTTGTTTATTGCGAGCTCCATCGCTCAGCGCCCCATTCTGAAGTCTCAAATCGAGGTGTATCGCCTATTCATGCTGGATAAAGTCTAGAGCGAGTATGGAATGGAGCGAGATACAAGCTGACTAGAAGGCGCTGGAAACGGTGATTCTCGGCAAATGGGGGCGTCTGACCCAGGACAATATTTATGACATTACGGGCAAGCGGGAGATTCTCGTAGAAAAACTGCAGCAAATTTACGGCATCAACAAGCAAGAGGCCAATCAGCAAATCAATGCGTTTGCCCAGTCGGTACAGGAGATCAAGCACCATTGAACCGCGTGATCTGGTCTTTCACCTGGTAAAGGCCATCTGGTCGTAATCTGTCTCCTGAAGTGGGCCAGTTCGGCGACCGCTTCTTCACCCTCTGTGGCATGACGCCGCGCTTAGGAAACAGTGATGCATGGATATATCCAGAATTTTTATCAAGTCACTTTGATGAATACGGATTTCAGGATGAATACAGACTGCAGGCGGGTGGTATACACAGGACAGTATGGCCAGTTGCTTCTCGTCTCACTCAAACCGGGCGAGGAAACCGGCTTTGAAGGATAGATGCAAGACCAGTTTTTACGCGTGGAAAAAGGGGGGGGACACATCATCATCCATGGCGCCACCACAGCAGTGGAACAAGGATACGCGATGATGGTGCCAGCCGGGGTCAATCATCACCTGATCAATACGGGCAAACTGGACTTGAAACTACACAGCCTCTACTCGCCACCCAGTCATCAAGAGGGCACCGTCTGTCCTCTGCGCGTGTATGCAGATGTCTCGAAGCTGCCCTTTGACGGGGTCATGACTGAATAAGCCAGACCGTGTTGGCTAGCGAACAAACAGCCCCTTGCGTGCCCGATAGACTGCAAAGACTGGCTGTTGAATTTCCAACGGCCAGACACAGATCGACGCCACAAAGGATTTACGCCATGTCAATTTCCAATCAAGCCAGTGGATTACATCAACAAGCAGCGACTGATCATGAAGCGGCCGCCAAACATCATCTGAATGCATCAGAGAGCTATCATAAAAATAATGTTTCAGAAGCCAAAGAAAGTGCAAAAAAAGCGATGGAAGCCTGCAACTCGGCCCAGCAGAAAACGCAGTCTGCCTGCAATTGCCATGAAAAATGAGTCAGGCATTTATGCAATGCTGACCGCAACAATCCCGCTTAGGCGGGATTGCTGACGCTGGTGTCTCCGTATGCGGCCAACTGGCGATACGACGGATACTGCTTATGTTTATGCACGCGCTTATGAAAGGCCCATTCCATGCGCTTTGATCATCAGCCCACCACACAGTTAATCCGCATCTTGAAAGCCGGATTGGGCTTCAAGCTTAACCGCCGGCAACGCTCCGCACACGAGATCGCGCAACTGGATCAGATTGCGCACACCAGCGGCGCGCACATTACCTGGATAGAGCCACAGGCACGGACTGCTCGAGCAGCGCCCGACGAATGCCATCAGTCAATGGCAAAAGAACATTGAGTGTGCCAATCTCCCAGTTAAATCAATGGCTTGATCTGCACTGATTCGCCGTTACGACCAGATGAAAAATGAATTGGTTTTTCATGCGGCCTGGAGGCGGGCGCTATTTATTGCTGCCCCTGGCTTTGTGCATGCAGATAAGCCCGCCAGCCGCCAAAGCCCGAGATATCCGTTGCGGTTGCGCTGGCGTAGGCTTCACACAAAAAGCCAGCCACTTGTTGGCCATCTTGCAGCGTAAGGGTGCCAAAGCCGAGCGGGGCCGGGACGCTGGCAACCAGTTTGCCGTAGTTCTCCAGCGGCAGCTGCCAAACCTCCAGGGCGATTGCGCTGCCGCCTGTATTGACTCTGATCAGGCCGGGGCGCGGTGGGTGAAAGCCGGCCAGGTGGTAGAGTTTGTAGTCGGCCGAGGTATGCGTGGCGCGTACAAAAGTGGCCTGCAATGCCTGCAGTTGCGGGTTGAGTGGCAGGCCTTGCATATGCGCGCCGCAGACGGCGACTTCTATCATGGACATGCGTGTTTCCTTGTAATTTTTAGCGCGGTTAGCGGCCTAGCCGTTGCGCCAGTTCAACCAGCGCAAGGTCGTGAAAAGCCGGGGCGCAGAGCGTAATGCCAAACGGCAGGCCGTTGTGCTGGAATCCGGCCGGAAGAGCAATGGCAGACAAATCCAGCAGGTTCATAAAGTTGGTGTAATAGCCCAGGTTGCTATTAGTCTGGATCGGGTCCTGTTCCACTTCTTGTATGGTGTAAATCGTGCCTGCCGTCGGCGTGACCAGCAGGTCAACCTCATCCCAGCATTGCTGGGCCTGCGCCTGGTTGGCTTTGAGCTGGTATAGCGTGGCATAGGCGTCGGCTGCACTGAATTTGCTGGCCCCCTGAATGATGCTACGCGTTACCGGGTGCATGGCCTCTGCGTGTGATTCAATAAAGGGCCGGATGGCGGCATAGCGCTCGGCGACGATGGCGCCCTCATAAAGCAAGCGCGCCGTGTTGAGAAATACCGAAAAATCTATTTCGACGGCTTGCCCGCCTGTCGCGGTCAGTGCTTGTACGGCGTGGGCAAACAACGCGGGCGTCTCGGGGTTGCCAAAAAAATTCAGTTGCTCAGTCCGGGGCACGCCAAAGCGAAAGCGGGGTGGAAAAGAATGCACTGCCTGCGCGGGTGCCCGCCGTGAATAGGCATCCTCGTGGTCTTCTCCTTGCGCGACTTGCAACACGGCGTGTGCCTCTTCGGCGGTACCGGCAAAAATAGAGACGCAATCGAGTGAACGGCAGGCCGGCACCACCCCATGCGTGCTAAGCAGGCCGCAGGTCGGTTTGATGCCAACCAGATTGTTAAACGCGGCCGGGATCCGTCCAGAACCTGCCGTGTCTGTGCCCAGGCTAAAACTGGCCATGCCCAGCGCAACTGCCACGGCAGAACCCGAACTGGAGCCGCCGGAAATGTAGTCAGGATCAATGCTGTTTTTGCAGGCGCCATACGGCGAGCGTACGCCGACCAGGCCGGTGGCAAATTGATCCAGATTGGTTTTGCCGACCGGGATCGCGCCCGCGGCAATCAGTTTTTTGACCACCGTGGCATGTTGGTCGGCCGTGTAGGCAAAGTCCGGGCAAGCGGCCGTGGTCGGATATCCGGCCAGGTCGATATTGTCTTTGATGGCAAACGGGATGCCGTACAAAGGCAGGCTGGTCGGGTCCATCGCCTCCAGTTGGCAGGCGTAGATCAGCATCTCTTCCAGGCTGACCCGGTTAATCCAGACATGGTGCGTATCCTCGGCATGGATTTTTTCTGCCAGCTGCCGGACCAACTGGCTGGGTTTCAGGCTGCCAGCGCGATAAGCGGCGCTCAGATGCGAAATGTTCAAATTCATGTGGGGCAGGGCTCCGGTGTGGGTCAGGGTGGCTGGCACGGGGTTAGTGCTGGCTGCTGAGGCCGGTGGGCAAGGCCTCAATGCGCGCATATTTACTGCTTAGCCACAGCATGATCGCCACCACCAGGTAACTGGCGGCAATCGGCAGCGATTGGCCAATGCCGATCGCCTCGCCATGCATGAGGCCGAAAAAAGTAAACAGCGCCGCTGCCAGTGCAAAGCCAGCAGCTTTGGCCAGTTTGCGGTCTATGACCAGGGCGGCAATCGCACCCAGCATCAAGCCGCCTAAAATGGCGCCACCACCCAGCACCTCCAGCCCGTGGTAGAGCACGCCCACCTGGCCGAGTTTATCCAGCCCCAAGGTGGCGGCATTGGTGCCAGCGACGGCGAGGACGTTGTCAATTTGCAATTTCCCCCAGGCCGCGACATGTGGCAAAAAGGCCAGAATAATGGCAGGCGCGTGGCTCTTGGGCGTTTCTTGAAATGCTTGTGCGCCAATCAGCATGCCGATATAGAGCAAGATAGGCGAAATGGCGACCACCGGAATCAAGGAGGCCATGAGGGCGATGATGCCCAGCCAGGAAAGCAGCAAAACGATGATCCCGGTCGCCGCTGAGTAGCCGATGCGGCCGCCCATGGCCTTCCAGCCGGGATGCCCAATGTAGACCGCATTGATAAATGGGTTGCCCATCAGGCAGCCAATCAGGCTGATCACGCCGTCGGCCGTCAACACCCTTGTTGTCGGAAAGCTGTCGCCACCGGCGGCGGCGCTCTCAACGTTGTCCATTGCCTCAACCAGGTCATAAATGCCAAACGGGATGGCGGTGACCAGAATCACACCTAAAAATTCAAAGCCTGAAAACACATGGTTGATGGCGGGTAGCGGGATGGAAAAGCCAAAGTTGGCAAGGGCGGCGCTGACGTGATTCAGGCTCATGTGGGCATAATCGAGCCCGAACAGGTGAGAACCCCAGGCGATGAGCGTCCCGGCGGCAATCGCCACCAGCCCGGCCGGGATGCCTTTGAAATAGCGCACGCCGCCAAACCAGCTGGCCAGAATAATGGCGAAGCAGACCACGCCGACCATGGGCGTCATGAACATCTCCAGCGCCGGGCGCAAACTGATAAACGCGACGGAGACGCCTGCCAGCGTGCCCAATAAGGCCGCACGTGGGGTGATTTTGCGGATCACCGGCGCAATAAAGCCGCCCAGCATCAGCACAAAGCTCTGGATAAACACCCAGGCCAGTCCGGCCTCCCAGCCTTTGACCGGGTCGCCACTGGCCAGCGAGATGGGCAACATGATCACAAACACCACCACAAACATGTGCGGTACGCTGACCCCTGAAGGCAGTGCGCAGACATCGTTGCGACCGGTCTGCCTGGCGAGTTGATAGGCGAGCCAGGCGTAATACATGGTGCTCAGAAACAGCATGAGCCCGGTGGCCGGCAAGATGCGGCCGAACACCATCTCATCCGGCATTTTGAGCACAAACCTGAGCAGGCCGGTGAGCACCAGCAGATTGACCAGAATATTGGTGCCAAAACCAAAGAGCGCGTTCCAGTCGCCCGGTGACCAGAGTTTGATGCCTGAAGCGGTTTTCATGATGGGGATTCTCCTCAAATGGCGGGATGCCTGATTATTTTTGCAATGCGTGTACCAGTGGCTGGCTATCGGTGACCCAGCCAAAAATCGCGCCTTGGGCGGCAAACATGCGCAGGCTGACGGCGTGAAATTCGGGGTGGTATGAGGCGCAACAATCGCCAGGAATCAGGCAACGGAAACCGCGGTCATTGGCTTCGCGCACCGTGGTATGCACGCAGACTTCGGTCGTCACGCCACAAACAATCAGCGCTTCAATGTTGCGCTTGCGTAATAGCAGTTCGAGGTCGGTCGCATAAAAGGCGCCTTTGCCAGGCTTGTCGATAATGGGTTCGCCAGCGATGGGTGACAGCGCCGGGATAATCTCGTGCCCCGGTTCGCCACGGATCAGGATACGCCCCATGGGCCCCTGATCGCCGATACGCAGTTTTGGCGCGCCCCGGTCCACTTTGGCTGGAAAGGCGTCTGACATGTCTGGTCGGTGGCCTTCACGGGTATGGATTACCAACATGCCCTGCGCCCTGGCTGCCGCCAACACGGCCTGGCAGGGGGCAATTGCCGCTTTGAGCAAACGCACATCATTGCCCAGACTTTGCCCAAAGCCCCCTTCTTCAATGAAGTCGCGTTGCATATCGATGAGCATGAGCGCGGTGCGTGCGGGATCAAAGACAAAAGCTTCGGGCATGGCTGCGACGGTGACTGTTTGCAGGGTGGAGATCATCTGAAAGGACTTTATAAAATGCATCAATGTATACAACAAAGCAAATCACATGCCTGAGTTGCGTCTATGCTTGGTTGAAAAAAAAGCTTTTAAAACAAGGGAATTATTTTTTAATCTGCTTGGTCTGGCTGCGGAAAATCGGCCAGCGCTCGCCAAAAGAGTGCGGCTCGCACCAAGCGAGCGCATTAGTCCGGCATCAGGGACACATGCGCCGCTGCGATTTTCCAGCCTTGTTCAGTGCGTATCCAACTCTGGCTTTGCCGGCCTGTGCCATTGTCGCGCCTGAACTCGGTGCTGGTGTTGGCATAGTCAAGGCCATAGGTGGTGATGACCGTATTAAACAGGGTGCGTGGCGGCGGGGGCGTGCGTTGTTTTCTGAAGGCGACAATCTGCTCCCAGCCATACAGGTTTTCGGCAGCGCCATAGCGCACGGCGAGGGGGCTTTGCCAAAAGAAATGGATCAGGGCTTGTACGTCATTGTTGACCAGGGCACGTTCGTAGTCAGCAAATACCGCGGTGACTTCGGCGAGGACAGGGGGATGATTAATCAGCATGGGTCACCTCTGTATCAGTTTCTAACCACGGGAGACTGGCAGACTGACAACGACTGTAAATGGTGTGCCAGTTGCAGCAGCTGCGCCTCCTTGCCGGGCGCACCTATCAGTTGTACCGCAATCGGCAGCTGGCCGGGCAAATGCACAGGCACCGCGACGACAGGCAAGCCAATAAACGAAATCGGCTGGGTAAACATGCCCATGTTGGGCCGCAACGGCATACGGTTGCCGTTGATCACCATGTCTTCTTGCCCCAGCGGTTGTGCACAGCAAGGGGTGGCCGGTGCAATCAGCACATCCGTGCTCGCAAACACTTGCATGGCCTGCTCAAAAAACCAGCGCCGCAAACGTTGTGCCTGCAGATACCAGGCGGCTGGTAGCGTGGTGCCTGCCGCCAGCCTGGGGCGGGTCAGCGGGTCAAAGTCAGCGGCCTGCATGCGTAAGCGGGTCAGGTGGCGGTTGCCGCCTTCGCTGGCGGTAATCAGATAGGCGGCTGAGCGGGCGCGCGCCACTTCGGGTAACTCGACCACTTGCGTCACCTGCAAGGCGTTGCACACGGCGGCGACGGCGGCCTCTGCTTGCGCATCGCCTTGCTCAAAATAGCCGCCCAGGCGGGCGAGGCGTGGCGTGTCTGAGACTAATCGTGGCGTTGAGTCCGCGCTGGGGTTGCCTTGCAGCACGTCAAAGCAAAGCGACAAGTCTTGCGCGGAGCGCGCAAAAATCCCGGCATGATCAAAACTGTGCACAAACGGAAACATGCCGTCCAATGAGAGTGCGCCATACGTCGGTTTCAAGCCAAACAAACCGCACATGGACGAGGGCACCCGTACTGAGCCATTGGTGTCTGAGCCTAGTGTCAGCGGCACCAGACCAGCTGCGACGGCGGCGGCTGAGCCGCCGGACGAGCCACCAGCGCTACGCGTCGGATCATGCGGGTTGCGGGTTGGGCCAAAATGGTGGTTTTCAGTAGTGAAGCCATAGGCATACTCATCCATATTGAGCGCGCCGAGCAAGATGGCTCCCGCTCGCTGCATGGCCTGCACCAGCTGCGCATCGGTGCTGGCGGGGGCATGACTTTGGTTGATTTTGGCCCCGGCCAGGGTAGGCAACCCGGCAATATCAAACAGGTTTTTCACCGCATACGGCACACCCGCCAACGGTGGCAAGCGCTCGCCACGGGCACGTGCCGCATCCACGGCAGCGGCCTCTTGCAACGCACGCCCCGCAGTTACGGTGGTAAAGCTGTTGTAGCGGCCATCATGGCGCGCAATGTCGGCCAGCGCCGCCTCGGTCACGCTCAGGGCTGAGACGGTTCCCAGGCGGATTGCGTTGGCAATGTCGATTGCATTCTGACTTCCATCCATGGCGCTTAGCTCTCTGCCTGTGGGCGAAACTCTGGTGCGGGCTCAATGTGCTCGTCCAGCGGCCAACTCATGACGCGTTCGGCATGGCTGAATAGCAGGCGGTAATGTTGCGTGGTTTGCAGCAGGTCCTGTTCGTCAAGCGTGATACCCTGTAATTGTAATTGGCTGGCAACAAATGCCGGTGTGATTTCGTTGTCTTGTAGCATGGCGTGTGACAAAGCAAACTCCTTGGTGAGGTTTTTTTGATATGCAATATTGTATACAACAAAACCCAAGCAAGTGCCGTACCAGTGCCGCGTACTGGGTGGGTTTCAGGCGGTCAGGCAGAGGGGGTGGATAAGAACTTTTGCCGCGCCAAGGCAGTCAGCGTCAGGGTTTTGGCGAATTCTCGACTGCGCTGGATATGCCGCTTCATGGCTTGTTTAGCCTTGGTCGTATCGCGCTCTTTAATGAGCTGCAATATCTCATAATGCTCTTTATAGGTGCGCTGGCTGCGATTGTCAGCGTTTAGGTCCAGGCGACGAATGACGCGGATGCGGTGGTTAATGTTTTTTAAAATCGAGGCCAGCACTGGTTTGTCACTGGCCAGGGCCAGCCCGACATGAAAAGACTCATCTTTTTCGCCAAGGTCTATACCCATCTGTAATTCCGCATCATGCTTGTCCGGCTGCCAGAGTGCCATCATCTGCTCCACTTGCTTGTCACTCATGGCGTTGACCGCAGATTCGACGATGAGCAACTCCAGAGCGATGCGTGCCTCGTAATACTCCATCAGTTCGGTCACATCCAGCTCACGGATAAAGCAACCCTGCTTGGGACGTATGCTCAAAAAACCCTCTATTTCCAGGCGTTGCAACGCCTGCCGGATCGGCGTGCGGCTGACACCAAACATCTCTGCCAGCGCCAGTTCGGTAATGCGCGTGCCCGGATAGAGCTCAAAAGAAATAATTTTTTGCTTGAGCTGGCTATACAAAGCGTCGACAGTAGAGCTTTTTGCAGGTTTTTCTTTTTTGATCATGACCTTGAATCTGACTGGGGATGCGATTAAAGATACTTGGATAATGGCCTTTCGGCAACCGTTACACTACGTATGCGTGGTCACTACGCCTGCATTTTACGTGCACCTGGCTTGAATAGTCCGATTGGGCTATGAGTAATTGCGGGCATCGCTTTTATAATGACAGGCGTTAATTCGGGTTTGGTCATTCATCAAGGGAACAGGGCTGATTGCAACGGCTTCGATGGCCAGGGTTGCATCGCTTGTTGCCTGATTCTCAAAAAAACCGGACATTCGTGATACGAAATCTTCGGTAAATAAACATAGCAAGTCGTGTCCAGCATGGCAAAAGCAGTTGCCGCGAAGGATGCATCCAGATCAACCGCGGTTGATCCTCTCTATTTTTGCATTATTTAACAAAACCCCCGGCCTATTTGCCAATATACTCACCTGCTGCAAATAGGGCGTGTTTGCGGCTGTTCCGGCAGGGCCGAATTTTGAGATTTTGATGTGTTACCCATGATTGACCTACGATATTACCGTCATTTTGACGAAAACATCCTTTACGCCAGATACTTTTCGTTGCTGCCTTATGTGCCTGTAGTGATTGTGGCTGCAGTGGTGGCGATGCTGACACAAATCTCGGTGTTTCACCGTAATGAGCCCTTTGTCTGGTCTTTTGTCGTGCCTGCCATGCTCACGCTGGTTTCGGCCGCAGTGTTTGTCTACTGGTTTATTCACCGCAAGGAAAAACCGCACACCGATGTGGTTCGCAAACGCTTGCAGTTTTTCGCCAGTTTGCTGCTTGTGGCGGGCATCACCACTGTGATTTGCGACCTGCATCTGCTGCAAGACTCATCTGGCTACAGCCGCTACTTTTTGGTCGTGCAGATGACGCTATATGGCATCTGTTTTCCGTTTCTGCTGGTCAGCCTTGGCCGGCCGGCCTACCTTTACAATCTGATGCTGATCGTCACCACGCTTGCTTATGTGCTGTATGCCGACATTGAATATAGCCATTCATTTGCATTCATGATCCTGATTTTTGAGATTGGCATGTTGATTGCCATGTACCGCCGCAACAAGAGCTTTGATTCCCTGGTCTACAGTTCGTTACACGCTCAAAATCTGGCCGCCGAAAATGCGCGCCTGGCCAATGTGGACATGCTGACTGAACTGCCAAACCGCCGCCAGTTTTTTGCCACGATTAAAGCGCAATCGCTGGAGCATCTGAAAACAGAAGGCAAAAAATTTGCGATTGGCATTATTGATCTCGACAAGTTCAAGCAGGTGAATGATGCACATGGGCACCGCATTGGTGACCTTGTGCTGGTGGAAATCGGTCGGCGTCTCAAGCATTACCCGCGATGTCAGCATCCTATTCACTTCTACCGCTTGGGCGGCGACGAATTTGCCTTTCACAAGCATTTTGCTGGCGATGAAGCGGCGCTCAAGCAGCTTGGTCAGTCTTTGATTGCGCTGATTGAAGAGCCGGTAGCCGTAGAGGGGATGTTATTCAATTTGAGCGCCTCTATTGGTATTGCGGTGTTTCCTGAGGTGGATGATACGTCTGAGAAACTCTATGAGTATGCGGATTATGCGCTCTACCATGCAAAGAACACGGGGCGCAGTCATACCGAGCTGTTTTCGGCCCGTCATCTTGAACGGCTGCAAAGCCGCCTGCAAATTGAGCGGGCGTTACGTTCTGCGGATCTGGTGCAGGAATTTTTTCTGGTCTTTCAACCGATGGTGGATATCCCCTCTGGTCGTACCATCGCCTTTGAATGTCTGGCGCGCTGGAACAGTCCGGCACTGGGGATGGTCAGCCCGTGTGTATTTATCCCGGTGGCTGAAAGTATAGGCATGATCTCCAGTCTGACGCTGACTTTGTTTTCTCAGGCCTTGCAGGCCGTGCAGGCCTGGCCTGCCCAGATTGGCTTGTCTTTTAATCTGTCGGCGTTTGATATTATCAGTGATAAGGTGGTGCAGGATCTGGTGGCGATGCTCTCCGCCAGTGGTGTCGATCCTGCACGGATTACCTTTGAGTTGACTGAGACTGCCTTGCTTCAGGATTTTATTGTGAGCAGAAACAATATCGAGTTGTTACGGCAAACTGGTGTTTCCCTGGCGCTGGATGATTTTGGGACCGGTTACTCCAGCCTGAGTCACGTGCAAGGTTTGCCGCTCAACAAGATCAAGGTGGATCGCAGCTTTGTACATGATATGGAAACCAATCCGAAGAGCAAAATGATCGTGCGTTCCATTCTGGCCCTGTCTCATGGCATTGGCGTTGATTGCGTGGTGGAAGGCGCCGAGACACAGCAGCAAGTCGACTTGCTATCCTCCATGGGTTGCAAGATTATCCAGGGCTTTTACTACGCCAGCCCGATGGTTGAACCCGAGATCGTCAGTTACCTGCGTACCTGACCGGCATCGGGTCAGGCGCTGCCTTGGCCATATGCCGGTGCCAGCTGCTGTGGTCAGCGTTGTCCGTTCCAGTGGCTGAGCCAGACTTTGCTGGCGGCCGCATCCATGGGTCTTGCAAAAAAATAGCCTTGCCCGAAGCGGCAGCCCAGCTCCCGTAAACCGATGGCGGCCATACTGTTTTCTATGCCTTCGGCAATCGTCTCCAGCCCCAGGCTTTCTGCCAGTTTGAGCGTTGAGGCAATCACCTTGCGTGATTTGGAAGAGGCCTCCATGGTTGTGACAAATGACTTGTCAATTTTGAGCTCGGTAAATGGCAGCGCCGCTAATTGTGACATCGAAGAATAGCCCGTGCCAAAATCATCAATACTGAGCTTAAAGCCTTGTTCACGTAAGTGAGTCAGGATTCTTTCCGCCTGTTGCGTATCCAGCATGGTGGCGGTTTCGGTCAATTCCAGAATCATGCGCGCGGGATCGAAGGCAAACCGTTGGCAGACTTGTTCCAGCATCTGGATCAAATGGTCATTGTGCAGGCTTTTGGCTGAAATGTTGACCGACAAGCATAGGGTTGAACTGATGGATTGGATAAACTGGATACCTGTCACAACCACGTATTCAGTCAGGGCTTCTATTTGCCCAGTGTCTTCTGCCACATGAATAAATAATTCGGGTAACTGGATGCCCTGCTGTGGATGCTGCCAGCGCAGCAAGGCCTCAAAGCCTATCACCTCGCCGGTAAATAACTCAATTTGTGGTTGATAATAGACGACGAATTGCTGCTGGCGGATCGCCGCGTCTATGCTCTCGTGGTCGATGCTGAGTGGTTTGACGACTTGTGTATGATCCGTGGCATGCAAATCGACGGAAGGATGGTCCGCCAGCAGTTTTTGCAGCAGATGCGGTAAGACCGGGTGATGCAAAATGCCGCGGATATTCAATTGATGTTCCAAGGCCGTCAGCTGCGCCAGCGGCAGTAGCACTGAACCGATGCCGCTGGTCAGGATAATGCTGCTTTGGCAGTCCATACGCGCCAGCGTTTTCAGAATCTCAATGCCATCAATACTCGGCATGACCAAATCGATGGCCAGGTGCGATGGCTTCCAGGCGAGGATGGCATCAATAAATTGTCTGCCATCTTCACAGTGTTTGACCTCAAATCCCAGATCTTTTGCGACGGCAGTCATCAGGGTCGTCAGCGTGACATCATCATCCAGAATCAATAGCGTATTTGTACTCATTGCACCACCTCCTTTTATCGGCATTCATTGCCGTTCTTGTTGTTGCTGTGTTGCAGGGGTGAAACTAAATGGGTTCGCTGAGAATAAACCTCAACACATTGGGCTGTTTAGACTGAGTAAAGTTTTATGGTAATGTAATTTGCTTAAAAAATGAACATAGTTTTGGCTGAAAACAAACGGAAATGTGCTGGTTTGGTTATAAATAGCCAAATTTTGAGGCGGGAAAAGTGTTAGTACCGCCAGCGCATACGGCGGTGATCGGTCAATAATGATGCGTTAGCAAGATTAGAAAGTGCATTGAGACAAAAGGGCAGGGCTAGTATAAGTTATGCCATTTTTTTAAGGTCCAGGGGCTCGCTGTATATCTGCAAGTGACCGCGGCCGGCACGCTTGACCTGATACAGCGCCTGATCTGCGTGTTCATACATGGTTTGTGCAGAAAGTTTGGCGTCACAGGTGGAGCAGGCGCCGATAGATGCGCTCACCGTCAGTACCCGTTCGTCGATATGCATGGTTTGAGACAGTGCATGGCTGATTTCTGCACACACTTGCTTGAGGCGCAGATGCTCGCAATCAGACAATAAATGAAATGCGAACTCATCGCCACCCAGTCGGTAAAACTGCACGTCTGCTGTGTGAATCGCAGCCAGCCGCTTGCCCACCTCGCTTAACACCAGATCGCCAATATGGTGACCGTACTGATCGTTGATCGGTTTGAAATGGTCAAGATCCAGAATGCCAACAACAAAACAATGCTCACCCAGGCTGGATTCGGCTTGCTGTTGTGCCGCTTGCAGAAAGAACTGACGCCGGTTAGGCAGCGCAGTTAACACATCCTGTTGTGCCAGCCGCTGATTTTCCTTAAGCAGGCTTTGCGTTTCAAAGGTTGCATTCACCCATTGGTCAAAGGTCTTGTTGCTGGCGCGCATGGTTAACAGCATGCCCACTTCAAACACCAGAATCAGCATAGCGACCAAATAGGGATGTTCAATGTCGCCGCGAAACACGCAGGTCACCGCCGCCCCAATCAGCAACACATTGTAGGCATAAGCCGCTGCACCCAGCTTGCTCAGGATAAAGGCAAAGCACAAGCCATACAGCGTGTTGTGTACGATTAAAAAATAATGCGAAAAACTGCCCGTGATTGGAAACAGGTACAAACTGCGCCAGAAGGTAAACAGGCCTGCCAGTATCAGCAAGGTAGAGGCGGTATCCAGGCGTTTGCGGATATTCTCGATCGGTGGCTGGTCATGCCTGTGCTTGTACCAGAACCACAGCAAAATCACCCCTATCACCAAGCGCAACATGGGTGGCAAAATGGCAAATTTCCAATCAATCTCACCCTGCAACGCCACCATTTGGATCGTCAATGCGCTAATCGCGGTAAAAATGACCACGGGCACGTCGTTTACCAGGCTGTGGTAGCGGGCGCGCAATAAGTTAGCATCAGGTTTCTGGAGCAGTGACATTAAAATCGGTACAGGTTTCAGGAATAGCTTATCTTATGCAAGAGGCAACCGGCTTGATCATCAAAATATCGCTTTGTTTTATTCTTTATTAAGCGTTTTACTTCAGATAAAAGCAGCCATGTCCGAACCCGCATCCATTGTTCAGGCGATGGATGCCAGTTAGTTGGCGCTATTATCGAAAACTTTGAGCTTCTAGGGGGAGAGCATAGATTCAATTTATCGATAATTTTTGCAATTCATTGTGAACTTTGGGTATGACCGTGCCGCCAATATTTTTGCGGTTTGGCGCTTCCCGCTGTGACGCCAGCATGATTCGATGCCTATTCATGACGGATAAACAAGTGTTAGCGTTGCAGGCCTCGCGATCCAGCGGAGCGGTCGCTGGATGTTTCATAACCAAATTGGTTTTTATCAGCCATTTTTTATTAAATGTGGTTGTTTTAAACCTGTTTTATGTCAGGAAATTTTCCCTATTCATTTTTTTTATAATTGAGAATCAGTCTCTTATATGTGGTTGTGTCATGTGGCATGCGTTTTGCACTCTATGAATATAAATCTAAAAGTAGGGTGGCAGGATATGAGCGAGACACTGGCATGGTGCGGGATCGATTTAAAATGGGCTTACACGGATGTGTTGCGTCGCATTGGTCGGCGAACAGCCTGTGTGCAGCGGGCCAAAGATATTTTGCATGATGCGCTGGTGTTTTTTGCCGTCTCCAGCCATCCGGCCCGTGAAGAGTCGCCACAGGCCTATTTAAACGGCATCGTGAATCATCTGCTGGTCGATGAGTTCAGATACCGCACCCGTTTTGTCGATGAGGAGCAGATGGACGAAACCGCCCTGATCCTCGACTGCACGCCAGAGCAGCTGTATGAAACTCGGCAAAAACTGCATCACTTGCAACGTATTGTGGATTTATTGCCAGAAAAATGCCGCCAGGTATTCTGGCTCTATCACGTCGATGAAATGAAGCAACGCGAAATCGCCTTGCATCTGGATATCAGTTCCAGCATGGTAGAAAAACACCTGATTCGCGCCATGCTGGATATCCGTGCTTTTCAGCAAAGCCTGAACCATTAAAGGCTTATTGACCTCAACTGCTGCCATGTCAAAACCCGCCCAGTCCAAGCCACTCAATCCCAAATCGCTCACCTTGAGCGAGATGGCGGCGCGCTGGTATTTGCGCTTACGCGAACACGAGCAAAACGCACGTGGTAGCGAGCAACAAGCGTTTGAGGCGTGGTTGGCGGATGATCCGCGCCATGCGGCGGAATACGACAGCATTGCCCGTGCCATGCGGCAGCTGGATTCAGCCGAGAGCCTCTCTAGCTTGGCCGATGCCGCCGAGCAGCGAATGTTTTTAGCCAATGAGGCCAAACGCAAAACCCGGCAGCGCCGGCTCGGCCAACTGCTCATGATAGGCATGATCAGTATCATGGGTTATTTCTCTCATCAGCAATACCAGGTTTGGCAGGCCCAGCCCGTCATGCAAATGGCCGCGCAAAACCCGGTAGGGCAGATCGTCACAAAAACGCTGGATGATGGCAGCAAAGTCACCCTCAGTGCCAAGAGCGACATGCAAGTCACTTACTACCGCCACGAGCGTCATGTGCTGCTTAAAGAAGGCGAAGCCATTTTTGAAGTGACCAAAGACCCAGCGCGCCCCTTTATTGTCGAAACTGATACGGCCAAAGTCACTGTGTTAGGCACACGCTTTGCCGTCAACCGTCTACAACAATTGGTTCGTATCAGCGTGGATCACGGCCGGGTCAAGGTCGAACCAAATCTTGAAAACAAAGCTGAACAAGTCACCTCAACCGCTGAAGGCCAGCCCGCCATCGCCAGGGAGATCACCAACGGCCAGGTGCTCGAGGTCTACCCCAATCACGCCATGGCACTGGTCAATCGCCCGGCGTCGGACGCCTTTGCCTTCATGAAAGGCCGCCTGGTATTTGACCGCGCCGATATCGACGAAATCGCCTACACCGTTTCGCGCTACCGCGTTAAACCCGTGCAAGCACAGGGCAAGCAGGTGCGCAATATTTCTGCGGATATCAATATCCAGGATATCGACCATTTCCTGCATGGCCTGCCCAATATCGCTCCGGTCAAACTGCAAGAAACGCCGCAATATACTTTACTGAATAGCCGGTAGTTACTGGCGGTGCAAGGGTAGGGAGCGAAAAGAGCGGTATGTGCTTGCGTGTGAAAAAAGCATTGGGAACCATCATCGATGAACGCTTCAATTGAATGGCATGGCATCAACTTAAGGTGGGCATATTGTGAGCTGTTGCCTGCCATCTATCACGACATCCGTTGCCGTCATAAAGCCTATGACATTCTGCATGATGCCTTGTTAAAGTTTGCGATTTCACCCTCTACCATTCAGCTGGAAAAACCCCATGCTTATCTGCGGGTGATTGCACAAAATCTGGCCCACGAAGACCGCAAGTTCAATCAACGGCTGATCCCAATCTCGAGCGAAGATGTTGACCTGACGGCTTTTCTGGAAGACCCCAGCAGAGTGGCACCGTCCCCGGAAGAGCTGACCTCCATCAAACAAAGGCTGGAAGCCTTGCAACGCGTCATCAACCGGCTGCCGCCCAAATGCCGCGAGGCATTCTGGTTATATCGCATAGATCAACGCTCGCTTAAAGAGATTGCCGACCAGCTATCCATCAGCGTCAACATGGTGTCGCGGCATATCACCCGTGCCATGCTCGATTTGGCCAGACTGCAAGACCTGGTTCGCTAATCATGTCGCGTAACCATACCGATAAACTGCGCGAGGTTGCGATTGGCTGGTTTATCCGCATCAAGGATGCCGATATCGACGATCCGATCAGATCCAAATTTGAACAGTGGTTGATGGCCAGCGCCGCCCATCAGCAAGCCTATGCAGATGTGTCAAATGTCTGGGCCTCGTTTGATTCTCCACAAGACCTTGTTAAGTTGGCAGATATCGCCGATCAGGATGCTTTTTTTCAACAATCAGCCCGCGCCAAAAAAATCAAGAATGGCATCGCTGTCGCAATTGCAGCAATTGCCATTGGCGTGGGTGGGGCGTTGGGTTTCCAAACCTGGCGCGCCCAGCCCGTGATGCAAATGGTGGCGCAGGCAGACATCGGCCAGGTGAAATCACAACGCCTTGCAGACGGCACCGTGATGACCATGAACACCGGCACCGATATTGAGGTCACCTATTACCGTGACCGCCGTCTCGTAACCCTCAAGCGCGGTGAAGCCATTTTCGAGGTGACGCGCGATGCGCAGCGTCCATTTATTATTGATAGCGGCCAGGCCAAAGTCACCGTACTCGGCACGCGTTTTGCAATCAACCGGCTGAATAAGTTGGTGCGTGTCAGCGTCGATCATGGCACCGTCAAGGTTGAAGCGCAGCCTACTGAGCCCGCCAGTCAGGCAGGCACAATCATCCTGCACGATGGCGAAGTGGCTGAAGTGAAACGTGAAGCTGCAACCCCCACCCGTTCAAGCCACCAGGCTGCAGACGCCTTTGCTTTTGAAAAAGGCATGGTGATTTTTGAAGAGGCCGATCTGGACGAAATCGCCGAGACCCTTTCCAGATATCGCAAGCTGCCCTTAGTGGCTGAGCAACCAGCCCCGCAACACGTGCATATCTCCTCCATGCTCAAGGCCAATGCCATTGAAACCTTTATTCAGCAAATGCCTGAATTGGCCCCTGTGCGTATTGTGGCGACCCCCAACGTCACCCTGATCAAAAGCAGACCTGTAAAAAAATAATAATTTTCAAAAATCGACATCACAATTTTGCCCACCTAAAGCGTCAGTGCAGCAACAAGACCAAATCAGGGATAGGCAATGGCACAGAGGATCACACATCAACACCACCTGCTGGTATGGGCGGTGTTATCCGCACTCAGCATTAGCGAGGCAGTTTTGCACCAGGTGCAGGCAGCCGAACTCAATACCAATGTGCCTACCGTCAGTGAAACAGGTGGCTTCCCGGTGCAAATCAATTTGCCTGCGCAGCCCTTAAATCAATCCATTCGGCAATTAGCCAATCAAACCGGTTTAAGCATCTCGTTCGATAGCGAACTCACTAAAAACAAAACCGCTCCAGCCGTGAAAGGTTTTTTATCCCCACAAGAGGCTTTAAAAAAGGTACTTCAAGGTAGCGGATTGCAACTCAACATCAGTGGTGATTCCGCCGTCATCAAACCCGAGCCGGAAAAAAGTACTCAGTCGCTCAAACTAGATGCTGTAGAAGTAAGAGCCAAGCGCTTTTATGAAGTGGGCCCGTTGCCAGGCCTAGGATTAACTAAAGAGGAAATCCCTGGCAACGTTCAAAGCATTTCGGCTAAAGAGATTAAAGAAGCTCACTCGTTAAGCCTAACTGATTTAATGAATCGTAAGTTGCAATCGGTCACAGTCAATGACTACCAAGGCAACCCATTTCAGATGGACGTGCAGTATCGTGGCTTTACAGCAGGGCCACAGATCGGTACACCTCAGGGTCTGAGTGTGTTTTTTGATGGCATCCGCGTTAATGAACCATTTGGTGATGTGGTGAACTGGGACATGATTCCCATGAATGCCTTGGCCAGTGTGGATGTTTTTCCAGGATCTAACCCAATTTTTGGCTTGAATACGTTAGGTGGCGCATTCACTGTGAAAACAAAGGATGGTTTTAATCATGCAGGCGGTGATATAGAAATACTGAATGGTTCTTTTGGGCGTAAGCAACTTCAAGCTGAGGGGGGCTGGAATAATGGCACAGTCGGTATATTTGCTGCTGCGAATGTTTTTTTGGAGGATGGGTGGCGCAATAATTCCCCGAGTAAAGTGAATCAGCTTTTTACAAAAGGTACGTATCGGGGAGATAAACTCGATTTAAATTTGAGTGCCTTGTTTGTAAAAACAGACTTGGTAGGAAATGGTCTGATTCCAAGTGACGAGTATGAGCGCAACAGAAATGGCGTTTTTACAAGTCCGGATACTACAAAGAATACACTTGATCAGTACCAGTTGTCTGGAAGTTATTTTGTGAGTGATGTTTTTACAATTACTGGTCAGGTATATAGGCGCCATAGTAATCGTAAGCAGAGAGCTGCAGATGCATACACGCAATATGATGGAAATGATGTTAATTCTGTGGTTAGAAGCAAAATTGGAAATACTTTAGAGGATGGTGAGCAATATTCCTGCTTATACAATAGTACAGGTCGTGCTGCTGAGTATGGGCTGCCAAATTATTATGTTTACTCAATCCCTCACGGATCGCTTTTTTCAGGTACAGATCCTCTATTCGATCAGTTTATTCAAGGAAATGTAAATCAACCAACTTCTTTCTTTGGTGCAAATTCATTTAATGCGGAAATTACTGATCAAAACTTTTTAAAGTACGCGCAATACTATCTTCAGTACTCCAAAAATCCTACAGCAGCTACAGCTTATTCGGGCCAGTACAACAGCATCCCTGTGCCGCCCACACCTGACCCTTTGCCAGATGGGACTTCCCCCTATAGTTTTGCTCAAAATACCTTTCCAACAAATGCAATGAATTACAACACTTTACCAACAGAAGTGGACATTGGAGGAATAGCTAACTTTAATTACTACACAACCTTGGACTCAAACGGCAATCCTATTACGGACAACTATATTTTATTTATGGGACCAATAAATGGTACCAATTGTGCTGCTACACAAACCAAATATGGAAATAACACTAATTTTGCTTTTGCAGGTAATCCGCCAGTAAGAATTGATGGAGCTGCGAATGGTACATCAGGTGTTGTAGAAGGAATTCCAACTGCTCAAATAACAAATACGGAAATAGGTCAAATTGTTAATGGCGCCTCTTTACAGTTGAACTGGAATTTTGAAAAGCACAAATTGATGATTGGCACCTCGATAGATGACGCTAAAGCAGATTACAGCAGTAGTGGTCGTCTTGGTATGTTTGATAGCAACCGTAACGCATTTTTGGCGCCCGAATTATTGTTAGAGCAATTTGTTGCTGCAAGACAGGACATCCGAAATAATAATTTTGAAGGAACTTCAACTACAAAAAGTATTTATGCCAGTGAAACATGGAGTCCAGTAGATACTCTTCATGTAACTGGTGCGCTTAGATACAACGAAACGACTGTTAAAAATACTATTGCTACTACCGCTGCTGGTGACCGCCAAAGAGCCCTTTCAGAAATCATCGCTCTCGCCGATCTGTTTAATATTTGCATTGACGGAATTTGCCCTAGCACCGGATTAAGAACTCCAGATTTAGCAAACCTGCTGAATCCTCCTGAAACTGAAAAATTCACATATCGCTCATTGAATCCTGCCTTTGGTGCAACTTGGCAAGCTAAAGATAACTTAAATATTTACAGCAATTGGTCTCAAGGTACCCGAACCCCAAGTGTGATTGAGCTTGGTTGTGCTATCGATAAAACTTTGATTGATGATGGTAGGGGAGGGACGGCTTTTAAAAGTATTGTAGAAAATCGCAGTTGCAACTTGCCAAGTACTCTCTCGGGAGATCCCCATTTGCCACAAATTAAAGCGACCACTTACGAGGTTGGTGCAAGAGGTTTCTTTCAAAACGTACTTGGTGCTGATCGTATTGAGTGGAATTTAAGTACCTATCGTACGGATCTAAAAGACGATATTTATCTAATTACTTTGCCACAAAACCAAAGCTTGTTTGACAGTATAGGTAAAACTCGTCGTCAGGGCCTTGAGGCTGGATTGTCTGGGGAGTATGGCAGGGCAAGATTCAAGTTAAATTATGCTTTAACAGATGCAACTTTCCAAGATACCTTCCAAATGGCTAGTGCAGATAATAGTAGCTCTGTGAGTAATGACGTATTTGGCACAGGAGACGGTGCAAGATCAATTACCGTCAGGCCGGGTAATCGTATGCCCGGTGTGCCCTTGCATAATTTCAATGCTAATTTGAGCTTTGATTTAACGCCTCAATGGCAAGTAGGTTTTAGCGCAGTTATGCACTCAGAGAGTTTTCTAAGAGGCAATGAAAATAATGAGCATCAGCCTGGGGTAACTACTTTTAGAAGTTATGATGTGATTGATCCAGTCACAAATGTTTCAACGCGAGTTACTGTACCTCGACAACCTACAGGTAATCCTGGAAAAGTACCTGGTTACACTGTATTTAATTTTCAAACGTCTTACAAAATCAGCAAACAGTGGACGGCAAGCCTGCTCATAAACAATATTTTTGACAAAGAATATTTCAGTGCTGGCAGGCTAGGGCGAAACCCATTCTCCCCTAGTATTTTGGGGGCAATCGGTCCCGATGGTTACAACCATAACTCTAATGATTGGCAAAGTACCAACTTCATCGCTCCAGGTGCCCCTCGTGGCATTTGGTTTAGCTTGAATTGGCATTTTGTGCCTGATTAAAAGAAGTTTACTTGATCTGAGTTTATAATTTTGGCGCATCTTTTTTAGTTTGTACTTCAAGACGGTATCTGCCCCTAACTTTCTTCCCGACTAGTTGTTATCCAAAATATTCTTAATCCGCTCTATGACTTCATAGGTAATGTATTCGGGCAAGGTTTCTGCATATCTATACCCGCGTGCGCTAACATCAATTGAGCGAATTTGGTTAGTGATAATGACACCTTGTATTTGCGATCCAGTGCCTGTCAGCGAGACAGCAAAGCCCTGATCTCTTGCAAGATTGCCCCCTTGCGTAATAGGGACCACCCATGTCAAACCAGCATTATTAAATATAGACGGGGTAATGACTAACACTGGACGTTCACCTGACTTTTCTGAGCTTTTCATTTCACGACCAACAGTAGGATTAATATCCGTATAAATCACGTCGCCAGCAGAGAGTGATTTTTTTAGTTTTTGCATCAAAACGCTTCCTTGCCTACGGGTGGCGATGACTCAAATGCGATTAAATCAGGATCACGCTCCGCGCTCAGATCACATTGCGCAAGCATCTCCTTAAGAGATGGCACCTTTTTCTTGTTTCCTCTTACTGTGATCACTAAATCAGCGTCACTTTCAACAATTTCAACGCGAGTCCCTACGTCTATATTGCGCCCTTCACGCAATGAAGCTGGCAGTGAGACGCCAAGACTGTTCCCAAACCTTTTAACGATTGTTTCCATCATCATGCCTTTATGTATAACGGGTGTATTACATTGTCTCAAGCCGGATGCGGCGTGTCAAACATTGTTTTACGTGAGTCTGGTTTTTTTCAGGCAGCTTAACTGACGCTATTGGTCATAAGACAAAACCACCCAAATCAACATCATACACTCATTGTGTAAAGTTAAGTTAACAACGTCAGGGTTTTGCCGCGCTCACAGATGAGTCAATAGGACAGGAGAAGAATCTGTGATTAAACATACAAAAATACACAAAAGAGGATTACACACAGCGCTCACTGCATTGAGCGTGATGGCAACACAGCCCACTTGGGCAGAAGCACTGAACACCCAATTGCCAACACAGCAAGAGGAGACTTTTAGCGTGCCAGTGAATGTGGATATTCCAAAACAGCCTTTGGCGAACTCTTTGCACGACCTGAGCAAAGCCACCGGGATGAATATCTCATTCCCGAACGACATCGTCTCTGGAAAAACTGCGCCAGAGGTACGTGGCCGTATGACGAGCGCGGAAGCCCTGCGAAGGATGTTGAATGAAAGCGGTCTTGTCCCTAAGGTAGAAGGTAATAACATCTTTATTCAAAAAACCACAAAAGACGCAAAGAAAGATGTTCAGCTCGATAAAGTAGAGGTCCGCGCCAAACGCTTTTATGAAGTAGGCCCCTTACCTGGTTTAGGTCTCACCAAAGAGGAAATCCCAGGTAACGTACAAAGCATTTCTGCCAAAGAAATCAAAGAAGCCCATTCCTTGAGCTTGACTGATCTCATGAACCGCAAGCTGCAATCAGTGACGGTCAATGATTATCAAGGCAACCCGTTCCAGATGGATGTGCAATACCGTGGTTTTACCGCAGGTCCGCAGATTGGCACACCGCAGGGCTTAAGTGTGTTTATTGATGGTATTCGGGTCAATGAACCGTTTGGCGATATTGTGAACTGGGACATGATCCCCATGAATGCTTTGGCAAGCGTAGACGTATTCCCAGGATCTAACCCTATCTTTGGTTTAAATACTCTGGGTGGAGCTTTTTCCTTGAAAACGAAGGATGGCTTCAATAATGCAGGTGCTGATGCCGAGGTGTTGACAGGCTCTTTTGGACGTAAGCAATTACAAGTAGAAGGTGGTTGGAATAACGGTACAGTAGGTCTTTTTGCTGCCGGAAACTTTTTTTTGGAGGATGGCTGGCGTCAGAACTCTCCTAGCAAGGTGAATCAGCTTTTTAGTAAAGCAAGTTACAGAGGCGATAAGCTTGATCTGAATTTAAGTAGTTTATTAGTTCAAACCAATTTAGTCGGGAATGGGCTTTATCCCAGTGAAATGTACGATCAAGATCGGAAGGGGACTTTTACAGCTCCAGATAGAACAAAGAACAAGCTTGGACAGTTTCAACTGAGTAGCAGTTATTTTGTGAGTGATAATTTTACAATCACAGGGCAGGTTTATCGCAGAAATAGTGATCGACACCAAAAAGGGGCCGATGTTTACATGGCTGATCGGACTCTGGAACAACTTGAGTTCGGCTATGCGCGCAAGATACCATTGGCTGGAACGCAATATACGTGTCTACATAAAAGCAGTTCTGGCACGGGTCTGCTGGATTATTACGTTTTAAGTATTGACGTCACCAATGCTGATCCAAATTTTGTAGATGGAGGTTTTTTTAGTGATTCATTTGTGAATAGTGGGCTGATTGACCCAAGTGATCCTAATTTCCCCCAAAACGCTCCATCTAACCTTACCTTTAATTCGGAATTGCCATCGCAATTTGCTGCAGCGTTAAGGGAGTCATACTTTCAATTAGGCACTGCTGGTGGAAAGCTATATCTTCAGCAACGAACTAAACCAACACCGCAAGCAGGTGATCCATCACCAGAAACCTTTGGAGAAGCAAGCTACCTGTTAACGGCTACTGACCCAACATTTATACCTAATTTAGGCGATGGTCAGTTGGATGTTTTTAACGCGACAAATAACTTCTTCTACAAAACTGTTCAGACCACGTTGAATGGTGTGACAACGAACACACTCACCAAAAATTATGTAATCTTCCTTTCTCCCATTAACAACACATCATGCCAGGCTGCACAGCTTGCCAATGGTAATGATGGTTCAAATCCATCTGCGCTAAGGCCATATATGTACAAAGGTCCAAATGGAAACTATGTCACTTTGGATGGCGCTTATGATGGAAGTGGCGGTGTGATTTATGAAATTGATCCGAATACCGGTGAAAAACGTTATACCCCGACGGCAGTATTCACTGATAACCGAATTGAACAGACCACTGATGGTGGGTCGATTCAGCTTAACTGGAATCTTGAACACCATAAATTTATGGTGGGGGCTTCTATTGATGCTGCCAAAGCCAGTTATACAAACTCTCAACAATTAGGGTTATTGGATGCAAACAGGAATGCTTATCTGGCGCCGGATCAAATTCATCCCATGTTTACCGCTGCTGACCAAGCGATTAGTAATAATGATTTTAATGGGACCAATACCACTAAAAGTATTTATTTTAGTGAAACCTGGAGTCCAATAGAAACATTGCATATCAGTACCGCAGGCAGATACAACCAGACTAGAGTTAAAAATACCATGGCAACACGGTATGGTGAGGGTTCGTTCCGCTATGATGAAGTGCTTAATTTGCCAAGAACTTGGGATACTTGTACCAGTGACGCTGATTGCCAAAACTATGTACAGGGCTATCGTAAGCCTGACCTCTCAAGTCAATTAGATCCAGCTGAAACTGAAAAGTTAAGTTATTACTCATTTAATCCATCCTTGGGCGTGTCTTGGCAGGCCTTACCAACTCTCAACTTTTATTCAAATTTTGCTCAAGGCACCAGAACGCCAAGTGTTATTGAGCTTGGTTGTGCCTTTGACAAAACGCCCGTAAAGACTGGTGGGCTAATTATGCCGAAAAGCCTTGCAGAAAATAGGCAGTGCAGCCTGCCTACTACCCTCTCTGGAGATCCATTTCTTCCGCAAATCCGTGCGACTACCTACGATATTGGCATGCGTGGCAATTTCTGGGGCGAATGGCAATGGAACTTGGGCGCCTATCAAACCGACCTCAAAAACGATATTTATTTTGTTTCAGTCGGGAATGGTCAAGGATTTTTTGACAGCATCGGCAACACTCGTCGACGTGGCTTGGAGGCGGGTTTATCAGGTGCGGTCGGTAAAGCTAAATTAAGCTTGAACTACTCAATGACTGACGCGACTTTTCAGGACAGATTCCTGATGTTTAGTGTGGACAACAGTAGCGCCTTTCAGCTAGATGGCTATGGTAACGGCATCATTCGAGTTGACCCAGGAGACAAGATGCCTGGCGTTTCTTTGCACAACCTTAATGCAAATCTCACCTATGACATTACGGATAAGTGGAATGTTGGTTTAACTGCGGTTGCTCACTCTGATAGCTTCTTGCGTGGCAATGAAAACAACGACCATCAAAAAGGAATTGCCAGTACCAGAAATGTTGTCGTACCTGGTGGCGGTTTTATTCAAGTGCAAAGGCAACCTACAAATAATCCTGGAAAAATCCCTGGCTATGCGACGTTTAATTTTCAAACGAGTTACAAATTAGCAAAAGAGTGGACGGCTACGATGATCGTCAGCAACTTGTTTGATAAAGAATACTTTAGTGCGGGCAGGCTAGGCATCAATCCCTTTTCACCAAGTATCAACGGAAATATAGGCGTGAGTGGATACAACCATAATTCAAGTGATTGGCTAAGCACTAACTTTATAGCGCCTGGAGCGCCAAGAGGCATCTGGTTCAGCTTGAATTGGCATTTTGTGCCGGATTGATTTTTGAGCTTCAGGAAAAAATCCCAGTGGCGGAAGCATAGAAAATGGTTAATTTAGCCACTGTAAAAGAAAAAGTTCAGTATTGGGAGTGGCGCATTTGTGATCTGCCACTTTAACAACAGAATTCAACTACAACCTGTTTAGAACTTACGAGGCACTAATTAAGTTGTGGTGAATTGGTGAAGCGGGCAGCCACAAATGCCTGCTTATTGTACCTTTTTACAAGGAGTAGAACATGAAAAAAGCGATTTTGGCCATGGCAGTAGCAGGTGTATTAGTGTTAAACGCGACACCAGTCTTTGCAACAGGTTTGGTGACAATACCAGCTGCAGGATTTAGTGGAACTGCTTACAAAGAGTGTTTTGCTTTGGGCCAAACCTCAACTGTTCCAAAAAACAATTATGGTTCAGCTGGAACGGCAACTGCAACGACAACAAGTGATAATGAGTGTGCAGTTTTTCCTGCCAATGATGCGACATCCCCAGTCTCCGGTTTTACATTAGTCGCATCTGCTAATAGATCAGTTGTGATTAATAACACCTATACAGGTGGAACTAATATTAATGTTGGAACAATTCAAGACCGTGTATGGAGAAATGCAGCAGGTACATCCTGCATTTACGGTGCAAAATTCGTTCCTCTGAATGTTGATTTCCAGCCTGGAGTTTCAGGGACTCAGTACTTTGAGGCTAACGATATCGCGCGAGGGGGGTTTAGTGCATCAGGAGATGTTTTAGCTGGATATTATCCTGCAACAAGCACAACATCACCTGCCTATCGCATAGGTCGGACATTTACAGCGGTGCAACACCGCGCACTTAAATATGACACTTTGGCCAATAAGCAGTTGCCAGGTACGGGTTATCTGAGCTTACCAACATCAGGTTCCGGTGCATCAACAGCCTCGATTAATGGTGTGAATTCCCCAATCGCCTCTACAGCAACCGCATCTGCAACTGCTGCTGAGCAAACAGCTGCTGTAAATAGCAATTGGGTTGATTTTACTATAGATGGTGTATTTGCAGATGATGACGGATTTACAAACCCAAACTCTCCAAATACTTATGTTCAAGCAGCTTGCACAACAGCTGCACCGGTAGCCGTTAATGATGCGATTCGTATCCGCCAAACAGCTCAGGAGAACGCTAATTTCATCGAGGCAAGTGTGCCTGGTTTTGTGCCACCTGGCGGAACAGCAGCTCCTGCGCCAGTAGTTCCTTTCTAACTTCAGTAATTTATAGAACTTGTATCCTCAGGCGAGGTTTTAATGCCTTGCCTGAAGCTACTTAAAAAGGAGTATTAAAATGGCAGTGAAAGTATTTAATGCAACTGAAACTGATTACACAGGCACTTCAGTCTCTGACTTGATTATTGGTAATAACCTTGCCAATTTTATTGATGGTGGCGATGGTGCGGATATCATTTTAGGTGGCGGGGGAGATGATGTCCTGATCGGTGGAAACGGTAATGACATTATTCTTGGAGGAGATGGAAACGATATTATTGATTTGGGCTCTGGTACCAATATCGCTTTTGGAGGTGCTGGTGACGATTCTATTTATGGAGGTGACGGAAATGACGCCATTTCTGGAGGCGCTGGAAATGATGTAATTTTTGGAGGTGCTGGTGACGATATTCTCACTGGCGGTGATGGGCAAGATGTTATCAATGGAGGAGAGTCAACCTTTGGAGATGAAACTGTAGATGGTAATGTGTTTATTGCAACCTCTGACGATTTTCTTGGAGGAGAGCATGGCAATGATACATTCGTAATTGGTTCTGATGATATTCAGAATACTTTTATTAGTGGTGACGTATCGGGTCTTGATAACGAAGGTGAAGCCGCACGTTACGTCGATGTTCAAGAGGTCAGCGAGGATGAAGGGGAAGAGCGCGCTGCTCTTGATACACAAACTGGACAGTTAGTTGTTTTGGATGATGAAGAGTTGTCTGAACAAACAGAAACTGATGTTCGGTTGAACATCGTTACTCGCCCCGGCTCATCAGCAATTAGCACCTTTGCCACAACAATCGCTGGCTACAATGCTGTGGATACGATTGAGTTTACTCAATCAGGTGAGTTTGAAGGCATCTCTTTTACGGGTATTGAGCGTATTGAGTTGAATAGTGGTGTAAATATCACCTTAGAGGCTGAGCAGTTGGAAGCTAATGGTGAGTCTCTGAGCTTGGGCGAATTAAACCCTGGCACCCACATCTACGGTGTTGCCGGTGGTCCAACCGAGTCTGTCACGCTCGAAATGGAGTTTGAAGAAACGACATTTGAGCCAGCTTCTACGATTGTTGGTGCAACGCCAGTAACTTATGAAGCCGCTGCATTGGAGTTTGATGATTACTCTGTGGCTGAGTTGTTCCACAACGTGGATATTATCTACGATGCTTCAGAAGGCGAGGCTGGTAGCTATACCCGTATTGATGGCGGCAACGAGTCTGCAGGTGCGCATGAAATCGTTCAGGGTAGTGACGGTGTTGACTACGCGACCATGCGTTTGGGTGATGACACAGTTTATGGCAACGGCGGCAATGACTTGCTGATTGGCCATGGCGGTGCGGATTACCTAGATGGTGGCGAGGGCGATGACATTTTTGTGATCGGCGGTTTTGGTAGTGGTGTGCAAGGCACGACTTCTAAAGCAGATGACGGTAACAAAGAGTGGATTGCGACTGGCGACAAGCATGATGTCATCGTGGGTGGTGAAGGCGTGGATACGCTGCGTATTACGACCGGTATCGGCGCCAACACCAAAGCCAATGGCACGGTGGTGCTGAATGATGACAACTTCCAGTCCATGGAAGTAGTACAAGTCGGTGGCACGGTTGGCCGTTTGAATGTTGAAAATACTGCCTTGCAGTTGCTCAATGATCACTACTACTTCAAAGCCAACGGTTCGGTGGCTGATCTCTCCAACACCTTGGGGAACAATGGCGGCACTATCAACAACGTGGTGGTCGATGCCTCTGGGGTGACTGCTAACGGCTTGCGCTTTGAAGGCAATGCTAACCAGCAAACCTTTATTGGAACGACACAGGATGATGTGTTTGTTGGCAATGGCGGTAACGATACGCTGACTGGTGGTGCCGGCGCAGATACGTTTGTGTTCGGCAAAGTCTACGAGCAAGTCGTGACTGGTTCATCTACCAGCGTGCAAACCTATACCAACACGGCGTTTAACCTGACCGGGGTAGACACCATCACTGATTTCACCCGTGGCACCGACAAAATCGAGTTGCACCTGGATCAGTACAGCCAGTTGGCAGGGTTTAACAGCAGCATGTTGCGTGTGAACAGCACCGGCACTGCGCAAGACGCCAATGATTACCTGATTTACAACACCACCACTAAAACCCTCAGCTATGACGCAGATGGTAATGGTAGCGGTGCCAAGGTAGACATTGCAGTGTTGACCGGTGTCAGCACAGTGTCTGTGTCGGACTTTGTTGTCGTTTAAGTAGCGGCGGATAGGCGGGCAGGGAAACCTGCCTGCCGATACGCTCTATCAAAGTCATTAGTCGTGATGAAGTTGTCGCAAGCTGAAACCATCAAGCAAGCATTGCCCGCCCTGTGGCCGTTGTGGCGCCGGGTATGGTTGTTTGGGGGGGTGACCAATTTGCTGATTCTGGTGCCCTCCTGGTATATGCTGGAGGTGTACGACCGCGTCATTAATAGCCGCAATGTTTCGACCTTGCTTATGCTCACCGTGATGGCGGCCTTTGCCTATCTGGTGATGGAAGCGCTCGAGTGGCAGCGCCGCAACTTGTTGCAGTCAGCGGCCAAAAGATTTGAATCCCTGTTGCAACAACGCGTATTTGAACGCGTATTTGCGAGCAGGTTGTCCATGCCTGAATTCCCTGCCAGCCAGGTATTTTCTGATTTCTCTACCCTCAAGCAAGCGTTACATTCTTCTGCCTGTTTGAGCCTGATTGATGCCCCATTCTGCCTGATTTTTTTAGCGGCCGTGTTCTGGATTCATCCGGCACTGGGCTTGCTTACCCTGGCCGGGCTCACCATCCAATTGATTTTGACCTGGCATAACCAGTCTCGCGTCGCCCCGCTGATGGCGCAGGCCAACCAGCATGCAATCGAGTCGCACCGTTATTTTGCCAGCATCAGCCGTCATGGCGATGCCATGCATGCCATGGCCATGCTCGTGCCCATGCAACAGCGATGGCTGCAACACCAGCACGGCTTTTTGTGGCAGCAGGCGCAAGCCTCGGCGCTGGCGGGCAAAAGCGCTGCCGCTGCCCGCTGGCTACAAACCCTGCAAACCAGCTTGATTCTGGGCCTGGCCTGTTACCTGTTTATTGCAGGTGATTTGTACAACGGCGGCGCCATGATGATTGTGGCCTCGATTCTGGCTGCCCGCGTGCTCGCACCGCTGGTGCAATGTGTGGGTCATTGGAAAACCTATGAGCAAGCCTGGACCGCGTATCAACGCATAGACAGTTTGCTGGCGGGGGCGCCAGCCACTGCGCCCGGCATGGTCTTGCCGCCGCCAGTGGGTGAGTTGAGCGTAGACCAGCTGGGGTATGCCATGCCGCAAGCAGGCAAAGCAGCTGCCGAAGCGTTTATCCGCCAGGTGCAGTTCAAGCTTGCGCCGGGGCAGGTGCTGATTGTCGCTGGCGCCTCGGCGTCAGGCAAAACCACGCTGGCCAAATTGCTGGTCGGCTTACTGGCCCCCACCACCGGCCGGGTACGCCTGGATGGGGTGGATATTTACCGTTGGGATAAAAACCAGCTCGGCCCTTCGCTGGGATATCTGGCGCAAGAGGTCGATGTGTTTGATGGCCGCCTCGTAGATAATATTTGCCGTTTTCAAACGCCTGACCCTGCCGCGCTGGCCGAGGTACTTGATCTGCTGGGCCTCGGCGAGTGGGTGCAGCAGTTACCAGAGGGGCTGAATACCGTGATTGGCGCATCTGGCATGCACCTGTCTGGCGGCGAACGGCAGTTGATTGGCCTGGCCCGCGCCTTTTATGGCAAGCCGCGTTTTGTGGTGCTCGATGAGCCCAATGCCAACCTCGACACCACCAGTGAGCGATTGTTACAGCAGGCGATTGCACGCATGAAGCAACAGGGCACTACCTTTGTCATCATCAGCCATTTGCAACACATTTTAAGCATCGCCGACTGCATGCTGGTGATGTGCCAGGGCCAGATGATCCGCTTTGGCAAACCGGCCGAGGTGCTGGCCAGTTTTCAGCCGGAGTCTGGCAAGGTGGCGAGTTTATGATGGCTTTAGCGGGCGGATGGCGGCAGTCGCCGATGTGGGCATTTATGCAGCCTTTTCAGGGCGCATTTTTACAGATGTTCTGGCTGAGTTTTTTAACCAATGTACTGATGCTGGTGCCCACGCTGTACATGCTGCAACTGTATGACCGGGTTATGCTCAGCCGTAATACGCTGACGCTGGTGGCGATGACGCTGCTGACGGCCGGCTTGCTTGTGTTCATGGCGGGGGCTGACTGGTTGCGCAGTCTGTATGCGGTGAAGACCGGGGTGCAGTTTGACTTGCGCTTTGGCAAACAGGTGTTTGCTGCCACCTTTGATCCTGGTCGCCCCGCGTCCAGTGTGCCGCAACAGGCCTTGCAGCAATTGACGGCAGTCAGGCAGTGGCTTACTGGGCAGGGCTTGTTTGCCTTGCTGGATATTCCCTGGAGCCTGATTTACATCGCTGTCCTGTTTGCCCTGCATCCGCTGCTGGGAATGACCGCAATTGCATTCTGCCTGGTGCAGTGTCTGGTGGCCTGGTGGCATCAGCATGTCTTGGCGCAGCCTGGTCAGGAAACCCACGCCGCCCGCCAGCGCACCGAGCATTTTTTGCAACAGAAAATTCAGCACGCACAAACCAGCCATGTGCTGGGCATGATGCAGACCTTGCGCCAGCACTGGCAACAGTTGCTGGCACAGCAAGCCGAAACCGAAGACCACTGGCAACGCCAGAGTGATCGCAGCCAGTTTCTCAACAAATGGGTGCGTTATTGCCTGCAATCGCTCATGCTGGCTGTCGCTGCGTGGTTGACCATTGAAGGCGAGATCAGTGTCGGTTCCATGGTGGCCTCCAATGTGCTGATTGCGCGTGCCCTGCAACCGTTTGATGTCATGGTGCAAAGCTGGCGCCAGTGGTTGCAAGCCAAGACGGCCGCCGGTGAGCTTCAGCAAATGATGGCGGGTGTGCCGGTGAAGGCGGGGGCTGAGGTGCAAACAATGGAAACCGTCGCCGCTGCGCCCCTGTTGCGGCCCTATACCTTGCAGTTGACGCAGGTCGGGGTCAGTCATGGGCCCCGCCCGTTGCTGCAGGCGGTGGATGTCAGCATTCTGCCGGGCCGCCTGCTATGCGTGATGGGGCCTTCCGGGGCAGGCAAAAGTACCTTGGCCCGATTGCTGGTTGGGGCGGTATTTGCCGAGCGCGGGCGCTATGAAGTGAACCAGACCTTGCTGACGCCTGCCAATGTGCGGCAGTCACTCACCAGCGTTGGTTATCTGCCGCAGCAAGTGTCTTTGCTCGAAGGCACCATTGCCGAGAATGTGGCACGTTTTGGGCCACTTGAGACGCCGCATATCTTGCAGGCTTGCCAGCGTGTCGGTTTGCACGAGGCCATTTTGCGCTTGCCACAAGGCTACGATACTCGGCTGGATGCGCAAGGCTTGCCCTTGTCAGGAGGCCAGCGACAGCTGCTCGGTCTGGCCCGCGCCATTTACAAAGAGCCCGCCTTGCTGGTGCTGGATGAGCCCAATGCCAGCCTGGACGAGTTTGGCGAAGCCAGGCTGCTGCAGCTATTGCAGGCGCTGAAAACCCTCAACACGACCATCGTCGTCATTTCTCACCGTTCCGGCATCCTCAAGATCACTGACGACCTGCTGGTGCTCAAGCGCGGCGAAATATTGCACCACGGGCCGCGTGATGCCGGCATCGTCTATTTAAACCAGTTACAAGCCGCCAGTCCTCTGGCTACTACGGAGTAAACATGTCGCTGATGTCGACCAGCCCTGTCCCTGACAATGTCCATGCCATTGAAGACTATGCGCATAACGCAAGGCCTGCACGCAAAGGCGCCCTGATTTTGCTGGCGGGCCTGGCCGGGTTTGTGCTGTGGGCTGCCCTGGCGCCACTGGATGAGGGCGTGCCGACCGAAGGTGTGATCAGCGTGGAAAGTAATCACAAGGTGGTGCAGCATTTGTCGGGCGGCATGGTGAGTGAGTTGTTGGTGCACGAAGGTAAGGAAGTACACGCCGGCGAGGTGCTGTTCAAGCTGGATGCGCAGGCCAGCAAGGCGCGGTATGAAGAGGTGCGTCACCGTTATGCCGGGTTGCGTGCGCAGGAAGACCGCTTGCGTGCCGAGCAGACCCAACGCACGCTGATTGACTTTCACCCGGATTTGATCAGCCAGCAGACCGACCCGCTGATTCAGCAGCAGATGCGTAACCAGAGCCAGTTGCTGCTGGCCAAAGTGTCAGCGCTGGCGGCGGATATTGCGGCCAAGCAAGAGGCCATTGCCGGCTATCAGGCATTGATAGAAGGCTATCGCGGCGTGTTGACCAGCCATGAGTCGCAACTGCGCCTGCTCGAAGAACAACTGCAAGGCGTGCGCGCGCTGGCGGCCGAGGGCTATGCGCCACGCAACCAGCAAAATGACCTGGAGCAACGTGTGGCGGCCCTGTATGGCGACCGGGCCAACACACAGGCCAATCTGTTACGCGCGCAGCGGGCCATTCTCGAGCTGCAACAGCAAATTTATCAGCGCAAACAGCTGGAGAAAAAAGACATTGATGCAGAAATGGCGCAAGTCAAATTGCAAGTCGAGGCCGATGCCGAAAAAGTCCGCGCACTGCGCGAAGAACTGGGGCGGACTGAAATCCGTGCGCCAGCCTCAGGCCAGGTGGTGGGCTTGCAGGTACACACCGTGGGTGCCGTGATTCAGCCCGGGCAAAAACTCATGGATATTGTGCCCTCGGGCGAAGCGCTGATTGTGGACGCACAGATTCCCCCGCACCTGATCGACAAAATCCATGTTGGCCAGGCGGCCGATATCCGCTTTTCGACCTTTGCCAACAGCCCGCAACTGCTGGCAGAGGGCCAGCTTAAATCGGTTTCCAAAGACCTGCTGAGCAAACCGGCCGCTACGCCTGAAGGCAGCCAGAGTTATTACCTGGCCCGCGTCAAGCTGACGGACAAAGGCGTGCAAGCCTTGCAAGGCCGCCAGTTACAGCCGGGCATGCCAGTACAGGTCGTGATCAAGACCGGGGAACGCACGCTGTGGAATTACCTGATGCATCCGCTGAGCAAGCGGTTAGCCGCCTCCATGAAGGAAGAATAACCTTGTCTGTTGTATCCGTATTTGTTGCTGTTACTCGTGAGTCTGTGCATCTCAAGGCTTTAAGCCGGTTGCTCATCATGAGCATGCACCAGTGTCTGTTTCTGCTAGCTGGCTTGCTGCTGACTGGGATAGTCATCGCCGAGGCCGACCTTAATAGCCTGTATCAACTGGCGGCGACCCATAATGCAGACTACCGAGCTGCGCTGGCCAATACCGAGGCCGAACGTGAAGAGTTGACCAAGGCGCGCGCAATGTTTTACCCCAAGGTACAACTGGGCTTGCTCAAGGGACGCGGCAATACGGATCGCACGACGCAAACCACGCTGGGGGCCGTCAATAGTGAGCTCGATTATTCGCTCGAAAATTACAGCCTCTCGGTCAGGCAACCGCTGTACAACAAAGAGACGCTCGCCATGTATGGCGGCGCCAAATCTTATGTGAGTGCGCAGGAGTCATTGCTGGAGCAGGAAACCGCAAAGCTGATCCTCAAGCTGGTGTCGGTTTATCTGGAGACGCTGTACGCGCAAGACCGCGTAACGGTGCAGGCACGCAAGCTGGAGGCGGTCGGCCAGCAATTGCAACAGGCGGAACAGCGCTATACGCGCGGCAGTGGCACCGTGGTCGAGGTGAGTGAGGCGCAGTCCAACCTGGATGTGGCTAAAGTGGAGCACTTGCAAGCCAATAATGACTTGCAGGCCAGTCAGCAAAGCCTGCAGATTCTGACAGGCAGCACCCATGTCTTGTCTGCCGAGCTGCTGGTCGATGGCTTGAATCAGCTAAGCCCGGCCGAGCATCCGCTGGAAACCTGGCTGGCGCTGGCACGGCAACACCACCCTGAGCTGGCGGCGGCCTACCAGAATATTGAGGTTGCCAAGAAGGATGTCGAGAAAAAACAGGCCGGGCATTATCCGACCCTGGATTTGGTCGGTGTGCGCTCTTACAGCCAGAACGACAGCAATAACACCTTGGGCTCGCGTTTTGACACGACCACGCTGGCCTTGCAAATGAATGTGCCGCTGTTCGCGGGCGGGTATGTGAGTGCCAATGTGCGCCAGAGTGCCAGCCGCCTGACCGCCAGTGAAGAAACCATGACCGCCAAGTTACGCGAGGTAGAGTTCAATGTGCGCAAGTACTACCAGAGCCTGCACGCACAACAACAATCCGTCACTGCCTACCAGCAGGCGGTACAGTCGGCCAGGGTGGCCCTGGATGGCACGCAAAAAGGATTTTTGGCCGGATTTAAAACCAACCACGAGGTGCTGGAAGCCCAGCAAAAGCTGTTTAACAACCAGCTGGCACTGACCAAGGCCTATTACAGCCTGATTAGTGACTGGGTGAACTTGCAGTTCAGCAGTGGTTTGTTGTCACTGGACACGCTTAATCGCGTGAGCCAATTGTTTATGACCAAGTAGTCGGGGGTAAATCATGTCCAAAAAAAATCAATCTGCAATCCAGTCAAGGGCCAAGCCTGCACCATACACACAGTGGGGGTTTACCTTGCTGGAACTGCTGGTGGTGATGGTGATTATCGGTCTGCTGGCTGGCTATGTCGGCCCCAAGTACTTTGCGCAGATCGGCAAGTCTGAAACCAAAACCGCCAAAGCGCAGATTGAGGCCTTGGCACGTGCCTTGGACACCTACCGGCTGGATACCGGCCATTACCCCAGCACTGAGCAAGGGCTGGCGGCGCTGAATCAGGCACCCAGTGGCGAGACCAAATGGCAGGGGCCTTATCTGGCTAAAGGCGTGCCCGCCGATCCGTGGGGGCGGCCTTACCTATACCGCGCGCCCGGCGAGCATGGCGATTACGATGTCTGGACCTTGGGCAGCGATGGCGCGGCGGGTGGCCAGGACGCCGATAGCGATGTGGGTAACTGGTAAAGCAGCCATCTAGCCATGAAGTTTGAGCTCAAGGTATTGCAGGGCAGCGAGGTCAGCTGGTTGTCGCTGGAGGCAGCCGACCCGCAGGCGGCGCGTCAGCAGGCGCAGGCGCGTGGTTATGGCGTCTTGCAGGTGCGTCAGCCGCGTCGGGCATGGGCGCTTCCGCAATGGCCGATCAAGAAAAACAGCTTTCAGCTCAGCTTGTTTAGCCAGGAGTTGCTGGCGCTGCTGGAGTCTGGCCTGAGTTTGATAGAGGCGATTGAGGGACTGGCCGAGAAAGAGCAGCAAGAGACCTCAAGAGCGGTGCTGACTGCTTTACGGACAGCCTTGTATGAGGGTTTGCCGTTGTCGCAGGCGCTGGCTTTGCAACCCGCGGTCTTCAGCCCTTTGTATGTCGCCTTGATCCGTGCCAGCGAGCGCACCGGCGACATGGCGCAGGCGCTCAAACGCCATGTCGCTTACCAGGCGCAGGTCGATGCCATCCGTAAAAAAATCATCTCCGCGTCGATTTATCCGGTGTTGCTCATCGTGGTCGGTGGGCTGGTGGTGCTGTTTCTGCTGGGTTATGTGGTGCCGCGCTTTAGCACGATTTATGAAAGTGGCGGCGACAAGCTGCCCTGGGCCAGCCAGATGCTGCTGCGCTGGGGGCAGTTGCTGCAAGGGCATGGCGAGCTGGTGTTATTGAGCACTATCAGCGGTATCGCCATGCTGTGGCTGTTGTTTTCGCGTCCGGCTTGCCAGGCCTGGATCATGAAAAAAATCTGGCAGATCCCGAGTTTGGGTGAGGCCTTGCGCATTTATCAACTGGCCCGCTTTTACCGCACGCTGGGGATGTTGTTACAGGGAGGAATTCCCTTGTTGACGGCCCTCGGCATGGTGCAGTCTTTGTTACCGCTAGAAATGCAACGCGCCTTGCAGCAGGTGATCGCTGATGTGCGTGAAGGCAAGCCGCTGTCTGGTGCCATGGAGGTGCATGGTTTGACCACTTCTATCGCCAACCGTATGTTGCGCGTGGGTGAGCGTAGCGGCCAGCTGGACGAGATGCTGGGGCGCATTGGGGTGTTTTATGACGAGGATACCGCGCGCCGCGTCGAGTGGTTGAGCAAGCTGCTGGAACCGGCGCTGATGGTCATCATCGGCCTCATTGTTGGGCTGGTGGTGGTGTTGATGTATATGCCGATTTTTGAGTTGGCCGGCGCGATTGAATAATGAGCGCCGCAAATGAAGGGTCGCGATTGAATAATCAGTACCATAAATGAAAAGTTTCGATTGAATAATGAGCCCCAAAAAAGAGGTGCGGTTTAGTAGGCGTGTCAGAGGATAGAGGTTGTAGACGGGATGCAAGCTTAAAATGAATATGCAGGATTTATCCATGTTGGAGCAGCCCCTGGGCGAGGCCCCCGTGTTGTCCGGCGACTTGCTGCAGCAGGCGCGACTATTGGCCGCGCAAAGCGGCCGGCCGCTGGTCGAGGTGCTGGAATCACTGAGTGGTTTGGCCGCCGATGCCTTTGTCGAGGCCTTGGGCCGCTGGCTGCACTATCCGGTCAAGACGGCGCTGGCCATGCATGCCATGCAGCCCATGTTTGACACCTTGGGCCTCAATGACGCCAATGCCTGGCACGTGATCCTGATGCAAGCGGAGGATCAGTCTTTGCACATGCTGATGGCCGACCCGTTTGATGAGGCCTTGCAGGTACGCTTGCAGCATCTGGTACGGCAACCGGTGCAGTGGTCACTGGCGCATCGCAATGAGATTGCGGCCTGTTTGCAGTTTCACGAGGCGCAAATGCGGGCGATGGATCAGGTGCATGCGGGGGATGCTACCAGCCATGAAGATGAGGCGCCGGTGGAAGAGCTCTCGCTCAAATCCATCAGCGAAGACAGTAGCCCGGTGGTGCGTTTTGTACGCTCTACCTTGTACGACGCGCTCAAGGCCGGGGCCAGTGATATCCATCTCGAATCAACGCTGCAAGGCTTGCGTGTCAAATACCGCATTGACGGCGTGCTCACCGAAGTCGGCGGTTTGAATGGCGTGATGCAGGCCGAGCAGGCCATTTCGCGCATCAAGGTCATGTCCGAGCTCGATATTGCCGAGCGCCGTATTCCGCAAGATGGACGCTGCAAGGTGCATGCGCTGGGCCGCGACATCGACCTGCGTGTCTCCATCATGCCCAGTGTGCTGGGCGAGGATGCGGTGTTGCGCGTGCTCGACCGCAAAGCCCTCAGCGAGGCACAGGGCATCAGCCTGGAAGTCCTTGGATTTGCCCCGGCCTTGCTGGCGCAAATCCGCGCCCAGGCCGAGGCGCCGTATGGCATGTTGCTGGTGACCGGCCCCACCGGCAGCGGTAAAACCACCACGCTTTACGGCATGATCTCCGAGATCAATCAGGGCCAGGACAAGATCATCACCATTGAAGATCCGGTGGAATACCAGTTGCCCGGTGTCTTGCAAATTCCGGTCAATGAGAAAAAAGGCCTGACCTTTGCCCGTGGCTTGCGCTCGATTTTGCGGCATGACCCGGACAAAATCATGGTGGGCGAGATCCGCGATGGCGAAACCGCCCAAATTGCCGTGCAATCGGCGCTGACCGGGCATTTGGTGCTGACCACGGTGCATGCCAATAATGTCTTTGATGTCATTGGCCGTTTTACCAATATGGGCGTCGATGCCTACAGCTTTGTCTCGGCGGTCAATGTGATTCTGGCGCAGCGCCTGATCCGCGTGATTTGCCCGTATTGCAAGGTGGACGACCACCCTGATGCCGCCTTGCTGACTAAATCTGGCCTCACACCGGCCACTGCCAGCCATTACCAGTTTAAAAAAGGCCAGGGCTGTGGCCAGTGTCACGGCAGCGGTTACAAGGGCCGTAAGGGCATTGCTGAATTATTGTTGTTTGATGACCGCATGCGCGAGCTCATCGTATCCAAAGCCCCCATCAGCCAGATCAAGGCACTGGCAGCCACCACCGGCACCCGTTCCATGCGTGAATCCGGGCTGGCCCTGGTGGCCGCGGGCGAAACGACCTTGCAGGAGATTAACCGTGTTACATCATTGGCCTGAGCCCGGCGTCGATTGCCATGCCGCCGCCAGCCGCCGCTGGTGGCAAGCCTACACTGCGCCAGAGTTGCGCATAGTGATCACGCATGACCGCATTGTCGCCTTTGAGTGCTCTCGGCGCGGACGACTGGGGGGCGCTGCGCAATGCCTGCAACACACGGTGCATACGGTGGATGATCACAGTGATGCCCATGCAGCATCCCCATCTGCGCCATTGTGGGAGACCTTGCGCCTGGTGTTATCAACCTATGCCGGGCAACGCTGGCATGTGGTGGTCGTGCTCTCTAATCAATTTGTGCGCTGGCTGGCCTTACCCTGGCAAGATCAGATCCGTAGCCGTACGGATCAGCAAGCCTATTTTGCTCATGGGTTGCAGCAGGCGTTTGGGTCTCAGACGCAGCCATCGCAGCTACGTAGCCAGTGCCCGGGCTATGGCAAGCCATTTTTGATCAATGCGATTGCCGAGGACTTGCCGACGCAGTTACATCGCGAGTTCGATGCGGCAGGATTGCCTATCGGCCAACTGCTGCCAGCCTGGCAACTTTCGGCTAACCAAAGCCTGACGTGGATGCGAAAGCAGGGCCGTGAAGCGGCTGGCTGGATCGTCTGCCGTGAGTCAACCAGCCTGACACTGGCTTGCCTGCAACACGGTGCCTGGCAGCAGATCCGCACGTTGCCCGTAGACCGCCATTCCCCTGAGAGCGATTGGCGGCATACCTTGCGCCAGGTGTTGTTGCGCGAGCAGGCCCTGCATCCTGAGCGGGCGCAGTTGCCGGTTTATCTGGCGCAGACCGCACTCGCAGGTCTGCGCCCAGAAGATTTCTCGCCGTTTAACGTCATTGTTTTACCCACGACTGAGCCAGCGGGCCAGCCGATGTGGAGTCTGGCCTGATGCGTGCCGCCATGCCAATTTTGGACTTTAATCATGCCGCCGGTCGTCTGCCTGGCCCGGTCGCTTGTGCGCTCGGCCTGATCTTGCTGTTGCTATTGCTGGTGCTGGTACCGCTTTATCAGCACCTTAACCAGCAAAATCAGGCTTTGCAGCAGCAGTGGCTGGCCAGGCAGTCTGCCAGCCGCCCAGCCACGGTGGTGCAGCTTGCGCCTATTAGCCCGGCCTTGCAAGCCGAGTTGACGCAGGCGCAGGCGCAGATTGCCACGCCGTGGTTGCCTTTGCTGCATGACCTCGAACGCGCGCAACAGGCTGAACTTTACTGGATGCAGCTGGCACCCGATGCCAAGCGCAAACTGGTCAGGATGACGGTGCTCGCACACAAACGCCAGCAGGGCTGGGCCCTGGTTGAGCGTTTGCGTCAGCAAGCCTCGCTGGCGGCCGTCAAGCTCAATAGCAGCGAAAGCACCGAGGTCAATGGCGAGCGCATGACCAGCTTGCAACTGGAGGCCGCATGGCAGTTTTAAATTCTGGGCGCAATGGTAGCGAGGTTCTGAGCCGCGTGTGGGTACGCCTGCAGTTTGCCTGGCAGCACAGTCCCTGGCGTCAACCCTGGTTGCTCGGCCTGCTGGCATTGACGCTGGCAGTGGCGATGATGCTGGCACAAGCCTGGTGGCTGCAGCAAGATTGGCAACAGCGATTGCGTGCACCAGCGGCCGGGCCTGGCCGCCAGACACAAACGGCCAGGCCGTCCACGTCCTCAGCGAATCAGGCCTTACCACAGCCCATGCCAGTGTTGGCGCAATGGCCCAGTGAAGAAGACGCCGACCGCGTCAGTGCCGAGATTCTGGCCCTGGCCGATGCCATGGGCATGGTGTTTGAGCGCGCTGAGTTTCAATCCGGCGCGACTGCGCAAAGTGATTTATATGTGCAGCGCATCAAGCTGCCTTTAAGCGGCGACTATGTGCAACTGCGGCATTTTCTGGCGCTGGTCTTGCAACGCTACCCCAGCCTGGCGCTGGCACAATGCAAGCTGCAACGCAGCGATGTGCAGCAAGCCGGGCTGGAGGCCTATATTGAATTCAATCTGTATACGCGCAAACGGAGGCCAGCATGAACCGGCAAATCGGCTTATTGGCTGCGCTTGCCATGACCTTGGTTGCCTGCTGGTGGGTGAGCCAGTCTGACACCGAGACCGCGTCCACGCCGGTTGCTGCGACTGTCATGCCTGCCGGGGCGGCCAAGCAGCGCAAACCTTTGTCGCAGGCGCTGCCTGCACTAAATGCCGCGCTGACCGATGCGCAACCCGCCACGGGCTTGCTGCCCATCCCGGGGCGAGATAAGGCAAAGATGGATGCGCCGACTAGCGATGAAGCAAAAATGGATGAACCGGTAGTCAACCTGTTTGCGGCACTCCCGCCGCCAGCGGTGCCTGCAGAGGCGTCAGCCGCAGCTGGGCCGGTCAACCCATATACCTATGCCGGCCGCCTGCTGCAAGACGGCCGCTGGCAGGTATTTTTAAGTGATGGACAACAACAATATGTGGTGCGTGAAGGTGACCGGTTTGCCGAGGGGTGGCGGGTCACGCGGCTGGATCAGCACAGGCTGGTGCTGCAACATGCCGGAGAGCGCTTTGAAATGATGCTGGAAAATGGGGGAATGCTTTGAGCAAACAGATGAAACAAACAGGCTGGCGTTGGATGTGGCTACTCGGCAGCCCGCTATTATTGCTCAGTTGCAGTCACTGGCCAGCGGCTGAAAAAAATGGCGATGCGGCCTTGGAGCAAGCGCGGCTCTACGCAGCGCGCGGCCAGGATGACGAAGCGATCCGGCTGTTGCAGCCACTGGTAGAGGCAAACCCACGCCAGCCGCAATATAAAAACTGGCTCAGTTTGCTGCAGGAGAAAAAGCTGCAAAAGCAATTGCAGGAAGCCGATAGCTTGTTGCAGGCCAAACAATACGATGCCGCCATGACGGGTTATGAACAAGTGTTGCAAGCAGCACCGAATAATCGCGCGGCCAGTGATGGCTTGCAAAAAGTCACGCAAGCCCGCCAGCACGACCAGCAATTAACGCAGGTTAAAAGCGCGATTGCGGCCGAGGATTGGGCCGGCGCCGAGTTTGGCTTGCGCACCGTATTGGCCGAGCAACCCGCGCAGCCTGAAGCGCGTCAGTTATTTGAACAGCTGGAACAAAAGAAAAACGAACGCAGCAGTGTGGTGCGGCCGTTGCAGTCATCGCTCAAAAAGAAAGTGACACTGGAGCTTAAAAACGCCCCGATCAAGCAGGCGTTTGAATATCTGGGCAAGGCCGGTGATTTGAATTTCTCGTTTGACCAGGAGCTCAGTGATGGCATCCGCGTCAATGTGCTGCTGCGGGATACACCGATTGAACAGGCGCTGGAGGTGATCCTGACCAGCCACCAGCTTGGCAAAAAAATCCTCAACAGCAATACCTTGCTCATTTATCCGCAATCGCGCGCGGCACAATATGAGGAGCTGTTTGTGCGCAGTTTTTACCTGACGCACATGGATGCCAAGCGCGCGCTCAATATGATGAAAACCGTGCTGCGCGCCAGCGATGTCTATATGGATGAAAAGCTCAATACGCTGGTGATCCGTGACACTCTGGACCGCATCAAGGTGGCTGAAAAACTGATTGCCTCGCAAGACCTCAATGAGCCAGAAGTCATGCTGGAGGTGGAAGTGATGGAGATCAACCGCCGTAACCTGGAAAACCTGGGCATCCAGTACCCCAGCCAGATTGGGGTGGGTGTGCAGGGCAATGCTGCAGGCAGCACGAGTGGCACGCAGCCACAGGCGGGCAAATTAACGCTGACCGAGCTGCGCAACTTTAACGGCAAACTGGGCGTGTTTTCCATCAACGATCCGGCCGTGGTGCTGAACTTGTTGCATCAGGATACCGACACCAATTTGTTGGCCAGCCCCAAAATCCGCGTCAAGAACCGTGACCGTGCCAAGATTCATGTCGGTGACAAGATCCCGGTGCTGACCAGTGTCGCCAGTGCGCAAGGCTTTGTCAGCCAGAACGTGAATTATATCGAGGTCGGCATCAAGCTCGATGTGGAGCCCGTGATCCAGATGCAGGACCAGGTCAGCATCAAGGTCGGCATGGAGGTCAGCAATATTACTGACCAGGTCACCACCAGTTCCGGCGTGCTGGCTTACACCATTGGTAGCCGCAACGCCAATACCACCCTGCAATTGCGCAATAACGAAACCCAAATCCTGGCGGGCCTGTTCCGCGATGACGAGCAGCGCACCCAGCGTAAAGTGCCTGGACTGGCCAATTTGCCCTTGATCGGCAGGCTGTTCAGCAACAACAATCAGGACAAGCGTAAAAACGAAATTGTGCTGCTCATCACGCCGCGCATCATGCACAACCTGAGCCCGGCCAATGCGGTGTACAGCCTGATTCCATCCGGGGTGGCGGCGACGGCGAATCCGGTCGGGGCAGGCGGCGCGCGTACGGTGCAAGCGGTAGACACCACCCCGCCCGCTGCGCCCGTGGTGACACCACAAAGCACGCAAAGCAGCAATGTGCGTAATGACAGCGGCTTTGCCAACCAGATGATGAACAGCACCGATGGTGGCGCGGTACAGCCCTGATGGCATTGAGATAAGTTGACCATGTTTGCGTTGCGACTGTTTTCTGCCCATCCCGCCCACGCCAAACGCAGCAAGGGCTTCACCCTGGTCGAGCTGCTGGTGACACTGGTATTGCTGGCGCTGCTGGTGACGGCGGCCAGTCCGGTGGTGCAACTCAATGGCAAGCGCGAAAAAGAGCGCGAACTCAAGCGCGCCTTGTGGCAAATCCGCGACGCTATTGATGCCTATAAAGATGCAGTGGACCAGGGGCTGATTAAAAAAACCGCAGAGAGCAGTGGCTATCCGCCGAACCTGGCTATCCTTGTCACTGGCGTCGAAAATGCCCAGGATACCAAAAAGAAAAAAATGTTCTTTTTACGCCGCATCCCGCGCGACCCGTTTGCCACCGACCAACAGCTCAGCAATGCCGATACCTGGCGTATCCGTGCCTATGATGGTGCCATCGACGACATGGCCAAAGATGTCTACGACGTTTCGTCACGTTCAACAGCCATTGGCATCAACCAGCAACCTTACAGTGAGTGGTAGGCAATGAAACGTGGATTTACCTTGATCGAGATGTTGGTGGTGTTGGCGATTCTGGCCATGTTGCTGACCATCGTGTCGCCACGCTTTATGCACATGTTGCAGCGCGCCAAAGAGACCACTTTGCGTCATGACCTGGTCACCATGCGTGACGCCATCGACAAGTTTTATAACGACAAAAACCGTTACCCGGAAACGCTGGACGAACTGGTCGAGCGCCAATACCTCAAGTCTGTGCCACCCGACCCGATCACCGAGCGTGCCGATACCTGGGTCATTACACTGCCGCCCAATATCGACGAGCAGGGCAGTGTGTTTGATGTGCATAGCGGCTCGGCACTGCTGGCAGAGGATGGGACCCCGTATGCCTTGTGGTAGGCGATCGCAGGGCTTTATCCTGATCGGCATGTTTATGCTGATCATGCTGAGCGGCCTGATCTTGTCAGAGGCTGCCACGCGCTGGCAGACGCAGGTACTGCGCGAGCGTGAGCAGGAGTTGATCAAAGTCGGCCTGGCTTACCGCGATGCCATCGGCCGTTATTACAACCAGACGCCGGGTGTGATTAAAACTTTTCCACCGACGCTGGAGGCTTTGTACAACGATGAGCGTTTCCCGTCGCCGCGCCGGCATCTGCGCAAACCGTATCAGGACCCGATCACGCAGCGTGAAGGCTGGGGCATTGTCGAAGCGCCGAGTGGCGGCATTATGGGCATATACAGCCTGTCGGACAAAGTGCCTTTTAAAAGCAAAGGCTACCGCGGCGAGTTGCAGCATCTCAATGACAAGCGCTATTACGGTGAATGGTATTTTGTGTATCTGCCACAACCCATCAGTGGCCGTAATGCGCTTTAAGCTTTTAGCACTGAAGTTGATTTAACTGGTGGTTGTAAACGATGTAAGTTGGTTGCGTGCAGCCAGTTTTACAACCGGGAATTATTGAAAAAACCAATCAATTCAATTTGTTAGCTGGCTGGCATTAATATTGCCACTCATAGACCTAAACACCGATAAGAGAGTTGCCATGTCCAGTCAGTTATCCAACCCGCAAGGCTTGATTCGAGGGCTCTACCTTGAGCACCATGCCTGGTTGCGCGCCTGGATACAAAAGCGCCTGGGTTGCCCCAACTGGGCGGCAGACCTCACGCAAGACACCTTTGTCAATCTCTTGCTCAAACACGAGCTGCCTGTATTAAACGAGCCACGTGCCTACCTGAGCCGCGTCGCGCATGGCCTGATGGTAGACCATGTGCGCCGCCGGGATATTGAACGTGCCTACCTCGAAGCACTGGCCTACATGGCCCCGGCTGAAGTTGGCTCGCCAGAAACGCGCGCCATCATGCTCGAGCTGCTGGTGCGGCTCGATATCATGCTCGATGGCTTGCCGCACAAAACCCGCACCGCGTTTTTGCTGGCCCAGCTTGAAGGTGCCAGCTATCCGCAAATTTCCGAGCGTCTGGGCGTCTCTGTGCGCACCGTAGGCAGCTATGTTTCTACCGCCATGCTGCAATGCATGACGCTGTTGCAAGAGCCCCCGCATGCGGCCTGAACTCGCACAACAAGTCACCCCGGCCATGCAGCAAGCCAGCGACTGGTATGCGCGTTGGCTCTCAGGCGAGATGGATGAAAAAGCCAAACGTGCCTGGCAAACCTGGCTGGAAGCCGATGAAGAACACAGCCGTGCCTGGCAACAAATTGAACGCGTACAGCTTTACTTTGGCAAAGTGCCCGGTGCGCTGGCACTCGCCACGCTGCAGGCACCGCCTTCGGCCGAGCGCAGACGCCTGCTCAAGCAACTCATTCTGCTGCTCATGGTCAGCGGCAGTGGCTATTATGCCTACCGCGAACAACCCTGGCGCGGCATGCTGGCCGACATCAGCACCGAGGTCGGCGAACGCCGCCAGTTAACGCTCGAAGATGGCACGCTGGTGCACCTCAACACCCACTCTGCCATTAACGTGGTCTACAGCAATACTGACCGGATTGTTGAGCTGGTGCGTGGCGAAATTCTGGTTGAAACCGCCCACGAAAACCTGCGCATTTACCGCCCATTCAGCGTGGTGACCAAGCAAGGCATGGCCACTGCGCTGGGCACACGCTTTAGTGTGCGCGAGTGGCAACAACAGCAACGCGACTACACCAAAGTGAGTGTCTTTGATGGCATGGTCGATGTGCGTGCGCTTGGCCGCAAACAATCCCCGGTGCGCGTCAACGCCCGTGAGTCTGTGGTCTTCTCCGCCAATCAGGTCTATGCCAAAACCAAACTCAAAGCCACCGAAATGGCTTGGGTCAATGGCCTTATCGTCGTCTACGCCATGCGCCTGCAAGACTTTGCCGCAGAACTTTCACGCTACCAGTCCGGCGTCTTACGCTGCGACCCGGCCGTGGCCGACTTGCAAATCTCCGGCTCGTTCCCGCTCAACGATATTCCCGCCATTTTGCAAACCCTGGAGCAAACCCTGCCCGTCAAAGTCGAGCGTTTCACACGCTTCTGGACCACCCTCAGTCCTGCCTAGCCCGCAATGCCGTCGTGGAGGACCGCTTCACAACGTGTTTTCTCAAGCGATCTTTGCAGGTTTTTTTAAAAAAACGCAATTTTATCTTCCGGTTTTTATTTCTCGTTCGGCATAGCAGTAATCACACAGATTATGCGTATGCAGAAAGTGCTTACCCACATGAAAAATAAAACCCTATCAGGATACACAACACCCCATTGGCTAGCGCTAGGCGTGAGCCTGGCGCTCTCTGCCTGGCATGCACAGGCAGAAACACTCAATGTCAGCCTGCCTAAAAAGAGCTATCAAATCCCGGCCGGGGACTTAAGCGACACCTTGCCCGACTACGCCGCTGAATCCGGCATCCTGCTCGGCTTTGACCCCATCCTCACCCAAGGCAAACGCAGCCCCGCGCTCAAAGGCCAATACGGCGTGCAAGAAGGCTTTGAAGCACTACTTAAAGACAGTGGCCTAGAAGTCGTGCAAGACAAATCCGGCCGCTACCAACTCCGCCGCGCTGCACCCAAAGCCAAACCTATCCCCGGCGCACCAGAAAAAGAAGATAAAGCACTCAAACTGGAAGGCATTGAGGTTCGGGCTAAACGCTTTTACGAAGTTGGGCCATTGCCAGGACTTGGTCTGACGAAAGAGCAAATCCCTGGTAACGTGCAGAGTATTTCTGCTCAGGAAATTAAAGAAAGTCATTCATTAAGCATTACAGATTTAATGAATCGCAAGTTGCAGTCTGTGAATGTCAACGACTACCAAGGTAACCCATTTCAGATGGATTTAACCTATCGAGGATTTACTGCGGGCCCTCAGATTGGTACGCCACAAGGGTTGAGTGTCTTCTTTGATGGCATTAGAGTCAATGAGCCGTTTGGTGATGTGGTGAACTGGGACATGATTCCCATGAATGCATTGTCGGGCATTGATGTCTTCCCAGGCTCCAACCCAATTTTCGGACGCAACACATTAGGTGGTGCGCTGTCGATGAAAACCAAAGACGGTTTTGAGAATGCAGGGGTTGATGCACAGGTGCTCACTGGATCCTTTGGGCGTAAATATCTGCAAGCCGAAGCAGGATGGAACAACGGTACAATCGGGCTGTTCGGCGCTGGAAATTTCTTTTTAGAAGATGGCTGGCGAACAAATTCACCTAGTAAGGTGAATCAGTTTTTTGGTAAAGCCAGTTACCGTGGTGACAGGCTGGATTTAAATTTAAGTACGCTTCTGGTTAAAACTGATTTGGTGGGTAACGGCTTGGTGCCGTCGCAAATGTACGAGCAAGATCGTAATAGCGTATTTACAGGTGAGGATACAACCAAAAATAAACTTCAGCAGTTTCAGTTATCAGGCAGCTACTTTGTTAATGATACGTTTACTGTTACAGGTCAGGTTTATCGACGAGATAGCAATCGGCGTGCGTTGGGTGCTGATGCTTATATGGATGGTTTTCCAAGCACGCAAGAATTGAAAAGAAATCTCAATCCTGGTGAGGAGATAAGTTGTCAATTCGTTAGTACGAACCAATATGGTGTTCCAGACTATTATGTGTTTGCTTTGAGTGATGAGTTCGATGGAACTTCAAATCCATTAATTCAAGAGTACATTAATAGAAACGGTGTAGACCCAACATATGATTACCAAACGGCCTTAGCCTCAGCAAAAAATGGGGAGCTGTCTGCAGAGTTTGCAAAAGCGGCACGTGAATCATTTGTTTATTGGAGTAATCCACAAAACCAAGCTTTATATCAATATAACAATATTCCTGTACCTGTGAGTAATGGGGATGTGACGAATTACTCAAATGGCAATAGCTCATATGTGGCTTTAGATTCTTTGTGGGATTTTTACAGGACCGCATCGTCAGACTTTGATCCGACGGTAGGGATTGAAACTTCGGTTAACTATTTTTACGATAGAAATGGCGTTAAGCATGTAGTCATCCCGATCGCCCCAATTAATCGCGATGTATGTCAAGGGGCATCAGCAGACCTTACTATCAGGGATGCGAATGGGTTGCCAGTCAACCCCGATGGTGCTGGGCATAATGGTACAGGTGTTGTTGATGGCATCCCCACGTCAGTACTTACTAACAATAATATCAAGCAACAAACAGATGGTGGTTCAATCCAATTTAATTGGAATTTAGATAAACACAAGCTAATGGTAGGGGCTTCTTTAGACTCAGCCTACGCAGCATACAGCAATAGTCAACGGTTCGGTTTACTTGATGAAAATCGAAAGGCATATCTGGCACCAGACCAGATACTGGATATGTATACAGCTGCGGACTCACCGATTTCTAATAATAATTTCAGCGGTACATCAATAACTAAAAGCATTTATGCCAGTGATACTTGGAGCCCTATTGAAACACTGCATATCACTGCTGCAGCAAGATACAACCAGACAAAGGTAAAAAATACTGTTGCGACCAGAACAGCTTTTACTTATTACAGCCTGGGATCATACGTCTCAACTCCAGACACCTTTAATCTGTGTGTTGGGGTTGAAGCCAATTGCCCATCAACAGGCTATCGAGTGGGTGATGGTGGACAGTTACTTAAACCAGCTGAAACCGAGAAATTCAGTTATTACTCCCTCAATCCATCTCTTGGCATGAGCTGGCAAGCCAAAGAAGATTTGAATTTTTATGTCAACTTAGCCAAAGGAACACGTACACCGAGTGTCGTTGAACTTGGTTGTGCTTATGATGGCCGCCCTAGTGGTCAAACAGTGCCTTTTGATTTGAATGGAAATGGTATTACAGAGCCTGGCGAGGTTATAGATATTCCCAATAGTCTTGCACAGAATCGCTCATGTACTTTACCAACAACCTTGTCAGGTGACCCATATCTGCCACAAATTAAGGCTACTACTTACGATATCGGTTTACGTGGAACTATAGGTGACAATTTTAATTGGAATATTGGTGCCTATCAGACGGATCTCAAAGATGATATTTATTTAGTCACCGTTGGTGCTGCCAATAGTTTCTTTAACACTATAGGCAAAACCCGCCGTCGTGGAGTTGAAGCTGGCATTTCAGGTAAGTTAGACCGTTTTACGTTAGGAGTTAACTACTCTCTCACAGATGCTACTTTCCAAAGTGAGTTTGACATGATCTCCGATAACAATAGCAGTGCAGTAACTACGGATCTTGGTAATGCGCTAGCTTCATTCAACGGAGAGGCTTTTCAATCAATCACTGTTAAGCCTGGTGATCGCATGCCAGGTATTCCTCTGCATAATTTAAACCTTAATTTTAGCTATGAAATCACGGACAAATGGAGGGCAGGGTTCAGTGCAGTTATGCATTCGGGCAGCTTTGTGCGAGGAAATGAAAATAACAAGCATCAACAAGGTTTAACTCAAACTCGTGTTAATAATTTGGGTAACTTTGTATCCCGTCAAACTTCAGAAAACCCAGGGAAGTTAGATGGTTATGGCGTTATTAACTTCCAAACAAGTTATCAAATCTCTAAAGAGTGGTCTGCGACTATGCTCATTAATAATATTTTTGACAAAGAGTATTTCACTGCGGGGCGATTAGGAAGAAACCCATTCTCGCCAAGTATTAACGGTGCAATTGGTCCTGGTGGCTATAACCACAACTCCGATGATTGGTTAAGTACCAATTTCTTAGCGCCAGGCGCACCTAGAGCAGCATGGTTCAGTTTGAGGTATCAATTTGTGCCCAACTAACCCCTCAACTTAATAGATTTAACGGCCTTTAGGTAAAGTTATGTTAACGACGTCAGGCTTTTTGCGTCGCCAGCGATTAAACAAGTAAGAGGGTGTAAATGTGAAAAATTCCCGTTGTGTGTATGGAATTTTCCCGATTGGTTTTTGCGATAGTAATTTTGGGTTGCGCTTGGCCTTGATCCGGTAATTTGCATTTGAGCAGTTTTTATTGATAAGTCTATTTTTGGAGCGAGCTGTGGATTTGGTGCCTGATATTGTTGATCTCGTGTTGTATTTGCTGGGTGCGCTCTCGGTGCTGGTGTGGTCCATCATCATCGTCAAAAGCTGGGTGTGGTTCAAGTTGCGCAGTGAGTCCAACAGTTTTTTGTCTGAGTGGCAGCAGGTGAAAACCATTTATGAGTTGCCGCGCATTATTTCGCACAGTAACAGCAGCTTTGCTCGGTTGTGTGATGCGGGGATGCGGGCGATGAATGAGGTGATGGCGAATTCGGTGTTGCGCCGCAATGAGCGCCAGGAGGTGATTTTGCTCTCGCTCAAGCAACAGGCTTATCTGGAGCAAAAGCGCATGGATGGCGGCGTGGCGGTGTTGGCTAGCATAGGCTCTACTGCCCCGTTTATCGGCTTGTTTGGCACGGTGTGGGGCATTATGAATGCGCTCAAGACGATCACAGCGACGGGCTCTGCCGGGTTGGATGTGGTGGCCGGGCCGATTGGTGAGGCGTTGATTGCGACGGCGATTGGCATTGCCACGGCGGTGCCTGCGGTGTTGGCCTACAACTATTTTATGCGCAAGCAAAAAGTGCACAGGGCCGATATGGAGCAAGTGGCGAGCCGTTTTCAGTCCTTGCTGACACAATCTGGCGTAGAGGGTTAATGCCATGGCGATGTTTAGTGATGGTGAGAGCGAAGATTTGGTCAGCGAAATCAATGTGACGCCGCTGGTCGATGTGATGCTGGTGTTGCTGACGGTGTTTATTGTGACGGCGCCATTGCTGATGAACGCGGTGAAGGTCAAATTGCCGCAGGCCAGTGCCGAGGTGGCGGTGACTGTGCCTAAAACCGCACACATTAGCGTGACCGATGCCGGGGAGGTGTTTCTGGACCAGCAAAACATGCCGCTAGACACCTTGACCAAAGAGCTGGGCGTACTCAAGCAGAAGCACGACCCGGCGGTGGAGATTTATGCCGATGAGCATGCGCAGTATGGCGTAGTGGCCAAAGTGCTGGCCGCGATTCAGCGCGCGGGTATCAGCAAGTTCAGTTTTGTGATGTCGCCTGAGTCACGAAAGTAACACGCCATGACCACCCTGATTTATCCTCAAGCTCAGCATGACTCACTGCTTTGGCGGGCCGTTGTGCTGTCGCTGGGGTTGCATCTGGTCGTGGTGTTGCTGTATCCAACATTGAGCCAGATTCAGTTGCCTGCCATCCCCGAGCGCATGGAAATTGAGTTTTTTTCGACCAAAGCGCCAGCCCCAGCTGTGCAACAGGTGTCACCGCCCGTGGAGACGCCCAAGCCTGCTGAGCCACCCAAGCCGATGGTAAAGCCTGTGACGCCTGTAGAGACGCCAAAGCCGGTATTGGCAGCGCCTAATAGCCATGACGCAGATTACCGAGTGCAGGAGCAGCCTGTACAGCCGCCCGCCAAGGTTGAGCCAAGCCCGGCGCCGCCTGCGTCCAGCAATACGGCCGAGAGTGCGCCGCATGCGACAAACTCAAGTACTGAAAACACCGCCAAAGATGCCAAGCCCAGCGCTGCCGCAGTCGCCACCGCTCCTGCATCAACCGAGTCTGATGAGCTCAGTGCGAGTGATAGCGATGCCTGGGGGGATTATGGCGAACAACTGCGCTCACTGGTGAATAAAAGCAAACAATATCCGGCTATTGCCATCCGCCGTCACCTCGAAGGCGAGGCGACGGTGGTCGCGCAGTTTGTGCGCGGTGAGTTGGTCAATGTGACGGTTGCTGATAGCAGTAAACATGTCCCCCTCGATGAAGAAGCCATGCGCATGGTGAAAAAGGCCATTGCGCAACTCGGTGTCAAAGACAGCCTGAAAAAGAAGAGCTTCAAAATAACAATACCGGTCTCTTTCAAGCTGGAATAACGCGCGGTTTCATGAAGTCAGGCATGCTCAGAAAGTTTATCCCTCACTTTCGCTAACAGGTATGTCTGCTCTCCAACCCCTGTACCTGCCACTTTCCTCCGGTGGGTACAGGGTCTTTTTTTAAGTGAATATTGAGAGGAATCAATGGTGATCAATCATGGTAGCGCTGGTGACCGTTTAATGAAATAAACATAAGCTTTGGGAGAAGCGTAGTGATATCAAACACAATTAAAACAACGTTGCTGGTGATGGCGCTATTGATCAGCCCGCATGCCCAAGCCAAGCTACAAACATTTGAAGAGGTTTTTAAGGGGACTTTGCCTTCGGTTAAAAATTCGGAGTTTGGTTTTTATGACGAGGTGACTACGCTGTTGAGTAAGGATGCGACATTGACCTTGTACTATCAGGTGGTGTCAGACGACCCTTTCAATTCTATTGGTGGTGGGACGTTTACCAGGGCAGATGCGCTGGGCGCATTTTCTGGCAATTTCTTTTTTTATTTATCCTCGAGTGATAAGGGGGTATCGCTATCGGGGTTTTTTGATCAGGACCTTGATTCAGCATTACCCAATACGGGCGCTTACAAATATGCATGGGCATTGGGAGACGCCGGGGCATATGGTAAAGGTGGGGGAAGCATCACAGACCAAGGCGATGTGACTTTAAACATTCACTGGCAGATCCGAACCCCTGACATTTTCATCCCAGTGCCAGAGCCGCAGATGGCCTGGTTGTTTTCTCTCGGCCTAGTCACGCTGTGTTTTAAGCGGGCTCAAACAATAATCAAATAAGGATTCAAAATGAGAAAAATCATCAAACAGGGATTATTGCTGTGTACATTGCTCGGGAGTCTGCAAGCACAGGCAAAGGTTGAAACCTACCAGCAAAGTTATGCTGGTTATTTGGCTATGAATAACATGATGGCTGCGGATTACTACGTCGATGCCACGAGTTTTAGCAACGCAGGAAACACAGTCTCGCTTAACTATGAGGCGTTAAAGCTGGTGTCTGATCCCGAAAACGCTTTATATATCGTGTTTGGCAGTTACACCAGAAGTGGCGGGCATCCGACCGTCTCCGGGACTTTTGACTTTGGTCTGAATTTATATGATCCCACGGTCCCCGTTGACCCGTACGCGGATCCTTTACCCATCATAGGTACTTTCAACTTGCAGGACCTGAAAGACTTACCGGATGGCTCATATGAGGTGCTTTATGGTGAGACGGGCACACTCAAAGGCTATATTTCTAAAGATGACTATGTTTCATTCACCATCGATTGGGTTATTTATACACCTGATAGTGTGGCTGCAGTGCCCGCCCCACCTGCCTCATGGTTGTTTGCTTTTGGCTTGTTATTGATCGGTGGTATGCGATTAAACAAACATAGCGCATAAGCCAGTGTTTGGTTGTTTATAGCCAAAGTGGTGGCTGAAATCACTCGATTTTGTGAGATTAGGCCCAAATCGGCCATTTTTACCGCTCAAATAGCATGGCACAAATTTTGCGAAATCCTTGCATGGAAAAAACAATGCATTGGTGCGGCATTAATCTGCAGTGGGCGTATACCGACTTGCTCGGTTATATCCGCTTTAAGGTGGCTTGCCCGCATGTGGCCAAAGATATTCTGCACGATGCATTTATCCGCTATACCGTCTCCACCAGCCTCAACAAAGACCAAGAGCCGCATGCTTACATGCGTAGCATCGCCAAAAACCTCATCGTGGATAGCTATCACCACCAGCAGCGTTTTATTTCGCTTGAAGCCGAGGTGGGGCTCAACCGCGAGTGGCTGGATGCGCCAGCCTTGTCGGTGGAACATCTCAACGACATCAAACAGCGGCTAGAGATGATTCAGCAGATTCTTGAGCAGTTGCCACCGCGCTGCCGCCAGGTGTTTTGGATGTATCGCGTTGAAGGGTATACCCAACCTGAAATTGCTGCCAATCTTGGCATCAGCAAAAACATGGTCGAGCGCCATGTGATGCGTGCGATTCTGGACCTCACCAGTGCGCGTGAGCTCATGTTGGTTGAAATGTGATGCACAAGCACGACGAGGCGATCAGACAGGCTGCCGTGCGCTGGTATATGCGCATGCGAGAGGCCGCCCCAGATGCGCCTGAGCGCACGACATTTGAAGTGTGGTTGATGACGGACCGCAGGCATCAGGCCGCTTACCAGATGGTGGAATCCACCATGGAAGACTTCAGCTCGACCGAGCGGCTCAAGGCGCTGTCTAGTGCCATGTCGCAAAAGCAATACTTTGAACAAAGCGCACGCCGCAAAAAACTCAGCAAGCTGGGCTCAGGCCTGGCAGTCATGCTGCTATGCGTAGGCTTGGGCTTTTTCGGTCGCAGCCAATATGTGCAGTGGCAAGCACTGCCTTTGTCGACGCAAGTGCACACCACCAGTGTGGCGCAGCTCTCCAAACAAACCCTGGCTGACGGCTCGGTGATCACCGCGAATGCCAACACGACCATGGAAATTGTCTACTATCGCCATCAACGCCTGATCAAACTCAGCCGTGGTGAAGCCATCTTCGAGGTGACCAAAGACGCTCAACGTCCATTCGTGGTCGAAACCCCGCAAGCTAAAGTCACCGTATTAGGCACACGCTTTGCCGTCAATCAGCTCAGCAAAAAAGTGCGCATCAGTGTGGATCATGGCCGCGTGCAAGTCGGGCGTAGTGATGGCAGCGCCCCCACCTTGATTCTGCACAACGGTGAAGTGGCCGAGATTGAGCCAAACAGCACGCCGCACAAAGTCAATCGCCAGGCGGCAGACAGCTTCAGCTTTATCAGTGGCCGCATCGTGTTTGACCGTGCCGATATGTTTGAAGTGGCCGATACGCTATCACGCTACCGCAACCCGCCCGTGCATGCGGCGTTTGCAGCAGAGACGCCCAAAGTGAATGCCGTGCTCAAAATTAGTGAGCTGGAGCGTTTTATCAGCACCTTGCCGCAATCGGTGCCCGTCGCCGTCAAACCCAAAGAGGATGCCCTGGTCATCGCCCCTAAATAATCTTTACAAGTATTTTTAATCCCGCATATCAGGCATTTTGCCTGCTCGTCAGTTACCCCTCTATCAACCCCTGTAACTGACGGATGCACTATGCAAAATCATAAAATCACACCCGCCATCATCGCCGCGCTCATCGCAGCCGCGTTATCCTTTGCCAGCCACGCAGAACTCAACACCCAACTGCCCGCCGAGCAAGATGAAAGTTTTGCCTTGCCGCTCAACCTCGACTTGCCCGCACAACCGCTCGCGGCCTCGCTACGGCAGTTCGCCATACAGTCCAACCTCTCGCTCACGGTAGACAGCGCCCTCATCGTCGATAAAAAAGCCCCGGCCGTTAAAGGCCGCATGACGCGCAAAGAAGCCATCAAACGCCTGCTGGATGGCAGCGGTTTGCAAGGCAAAATCAATGGCGAAAGTATTGTGATACAACGCGCGGTAAAAGCTGAGGCTAAAGACATTCAACTCGAAAAAATCGAGACCATCGCTAAGCGCCGTTACGATGTGGGTCCGTTGCGTGGTCTAGCAGTGACCAAAGAAGAAATCCCCGGCAACGTACAAAGCATCAGTGCCAAAGAGATCAAAGAGTCTAAAGCAGTCAGTCTGACTGACCTCATGAACAGCAAGTTGCAATCAGTCAATATTAACGACTACCAAAGCAACCCATTCCAGATGGACGTCACTTATCGGGGCTTCACTGCCAGTCCTCAGCTAGGCACCTCACAAGGCTTAAGCGTTTTTCTGGACGGCATCCGCGTGAACGAACCGTTTGGGGATGTGGTGAACTGGGACATGATCCCCATGAACGCGCTCAACAGCCTGGACGTCTTCCCAGGCTCTAACCCTCTATTTGGCTTGGGTACGCTGGGTGGCGCCATCAGCATGAAAACCAAAAGTGGTTTTGACAGCAACGAAGGCACCGTGGAATACCTGGGTGGCTCTTTCAAGCGTAACCAGTTTCAAGGTTCAGTGAGTGGCAATAACGGCGTAGTTGCGGGCTTTGCTGCAGCTAATATCTTTAGAGAAGACGGCTGGCGTGTGAATTCACCCAGTGAGGTCAACCAGATATTTGCTAAAGGCGAGTGGCGCAATGACAAACTGCAACTGGGCTTAAGCATGCTCTATGCAGGTAACAAGCTGGTTGGTAACGGTTTGCTGCCGACTGAAATGGCAAAACAAGATAACAGCCAGATTTTCACCAGCCCGGACCAAACCAAAAACCATTTACTGCAATTTCAGCTCAATGGCATCTGGGATGTCAGTGACACCTTCAACATCACCGGTCAAGTTTACAAACGCAAGAGTAGGCGTAACTCCAGTACAGGCGATATTAATCAGAACTTTAGTGGCGGCGCAACCAGACGGCCATTGCCGGGTGAGCAACTGGTTACAAGTTATGCAGACTTGGATCGGGATGGTTTGCCAGATCCGGACTACACACAGATGGGTGTTTACAATGTTGCGCTTGATGCAAGCGGCAACCCAATTACAGACAGTAGTGGCAATCAGGTTATTGGAACAAATGCAAATATCCCTGCTGATCCGAATCAGGGCACTCAAAACGTGCTGGATAGCAAAGGGAATGTTGTTGGAACCAAGCCGCTGTGGGGCCCGCAATTAGTGTCTAATTCGTCAGAGCCAAGTGAGGCTTGGAAAGAAAAGGCGCGTCAACTCTGGGGACTCAGAAATTACAATACCCAAAGTAATGATTTGATAGCTAAACTGTTTAATCTCAACCATGGTGCGACTGAGCCAAATGAAGTCTTTGATGCGCGGAATGGCACTATTTCTGGTCAATACTTTGATTCAAATGGTTTTATGACTGTGCTCAGTTACAACCCAATATATTTCTCGGCACAGGATGCGCAAGGTAATAACATCGTAGAGCAATTCCCTGGTGTCAACATGGGGCTTGGTAGCCCTACTGGTATTTTAGTACGCGACCCTGTTACAGGCTTTCCGATACAACGTAATGGGGCTGACTGCGATACTGTCGCTTCCCCAACCGGCGTACGCGGTCAGTGTTCAGGCTATATTGAAGGCACGCCTACCGCATTAATCACCGAAACGGACATTGACCAAGTGACGGATGGCGCGGCCATGCAGTTAAATTGGAATCTGGAAAAACATAAGTTCATGGTAGGTGCCTCCGTGGATGCCTCAGATGCCAGCTACACCAGCGGACAATACTTGGGGCTTTTAAGTAACCAACGCAAAGCCTACCTAGACCCTGCCAATGTCGGCTATGAGTTTGCTGCCGCCAGCCAAAAGTTGGGGTTAAACGACTTTGCCGGCAATAGCATCACCAAAAGCCTGCTGTTTAGCGAAACTTGGACGCCTACCAAAGAATGGGCATTTACTGCTGCTGGTCGATATAACATCACCCATATTAAAAATGAATTGGCGGTTAATAACTATTTGGGACTGAATGGACCGACGGCATTCAAAAACTTTCTTGAAACACAGCAGTTGTGTAATGACCTCAACAATGACGGGACAGTAACACCCGACGAATGTCCTTCAATCACCATCATCCCGTTTTCAACCGCATTGGCAAATGATTTAGGCGCGATTGGGCCAGGTGAAACCGAGAAATTCACCTACCGTTCATTTAACCCTAGCTTGGGGGCAACCTGGCAACCGACAGAGACGCTGAACCTTTACGGCAACTGGAACAAAGGTGCACGAACTCCTAGCGTGATTGAGTTAGGGTGCGCCTTTGATGATACGCCGGTTCCAGTTGGCCAGCAGGCGGATGGTACAACGATCTATGCCCCTCGCAGCTTGCAACAACGGCGCTTTTGCAGCCTGCCCAGCACCCTTTCCGGTGACCCTTATTTAAAACAAGTGCGTTCAGAAACGCTGGAGTTTGGTGGGCGCGGCTATCTCACCCCACAAGTGCAGTGGAACGCCACTATTTACCAGACTGACCTGACGGATGACATCTACTTTGTTTCTTTTACGCCAGAACGTAGCTTTTTTCAGAATATTGGCAATACTCGCCGCAGAGGCTTAGAAATGGGGTTGCAAGGCAAAGTGGGTAAATGGGGCTTTAGAACCAGCTACTCCCTGACAGACGCCACCTTCCAGGACTCTTTTAGTGTCGCCAGCCCGAATAACAGCAGCGCCGGTAATGTATTTCAACCTGAAGGGACTGCCTATAAAGCGACAGGGTATCAACAAATTCGCGTGCATCCTGGTGACCGTATGCCAGGGGTGCCGCTACATAACTTTAATTTCACCTTGAGTTATGAATTGACACCAGACTGGATGGTGGCTTTAACCGGCGTGATGCATTCTGAGAGCTTTGTACGCGGCAATGAAAATAACAAGCACCAAGCAGGTGCGGCCAACGTTACTTATAACTGCGGCTATCAAGGTAGCTCCATCAAGGATGGCGACATTATGTATCCAGACTCAAGGTGTTCAGTCTTTGCGACCAAACCGAACTTTCGTTATCCAGGCAAGGTGCCCGGTTATGCGGTGTTCAACTTTAGAACCAGCTACAAACTCACCAAAAACCTCACGGCGGGGCTGCTGGTTAACAACCTATTTGATCGTGAGTATTACAGCGCGGGGCGCCTGGGTACAAATCCATTCTCCCCTTCTGTGTATGGTGCCATTGGCCAAGGCGGATTCAACTACAACAGCAATGACTGGTTAGCGACAACCTTTCTTGCACCAGGGGCGCCGAGGTCTGCATTCTTTACGCTGACTTATGATTTTGATGCAGGAAAGTAGAGATGGTTGGATACTTGGGGGTCAGAGTAAAAAGTAAAGAAATCTCACTTTTACCCTGACCCGATCGACATGACTTTTAAGTGTCAGGTCAATCGCTTTAAGATCATTGGATTTGCAACTGTGTAAATTGCGTCTTGTAATCATCCACCCATTGCTGCGCATGATGGCGTTGCTTAGCGGTTGTACTGGCATGTAGGCTCGCGATGGTTTCACAGGTTTGCTGCGTGACTTTATCAATATGACTTTGGTAAGCCGAATTCGGGCTGTTTTGCATACGTTCAAACCCTGCGCGGACCAGTTGCGATTTTTCTTCGTTTGACGAGGCGGGATTTCTTAATGCCTTGAGGATAGTCAACGCATCTTCGTCGCGCCGCAGAATTTCGGCATAGATGATGGCGGGATCAATATCACTCCTGGCAATGGCCTGTTTTAAAAGGGTGATTTGTTTTTCGTTTAAATCGCCATAGACTTTTTCAGCAAAATCCGTGGATTTCTCTAACCTCACCTCTCGCTGTTCTTCTAACGTTTCCTGCCACCAGTCCTCTTTCCATTCCTGGTTGCGTTTTTCCAGCTTTTTCTCGAAATGCTGCAGTTGTTTTTCACTCAGCGTGTCGGCGACTTCGACGATGATAGGGATGACTTTTGTTTGTAGCATCTGCACATTTGATTTGATGGATTCAATACGCTGGCAGGCCATTTGTGCGCTCACATCATGGCTAAGGTCATCATGTATTTCATCCAGCAAAGACACATACCGCGGTAACTCATTTTTACGATGCCAGGCATGCAAGTCCCGCAGGGCGGGTTTGAGTTTGGCTTTTTGCGCTGCACTAAAATCAAAATAATCATCTAGCCGCCATGCGATGAGTGCAGGTGCGTTGTTGTAAGCGGTCTTGACCAGGCTACAACTCATGAGTGAAAGAGCGAGGGTGAGGATTAAAGTTTTTTTGATGATTCGCATGTTTCTACGACCAGGATTGCCGGACTAAGTTTGCGATACTGGCTACTTGTATTAGCACTGTTTTCAGTGCTAATACAAAGGCGCTTTCGGCCTGCCTCTCTCGGGATCGATCTGGCAAGGGAATGAGGCGCATCAGGCAGCACGCCACTGCCTGATGGCTGGACTAACGTTGATAACCCGGAGGGGGAGGTGGGGGCGGTGGATAATAGGTTGGAACACTTGCTGATGAGGCGCGCTGGCTGCCTTGTGAATAGGTCCTTGCCATGCTGGCAGGCACCGGGATTTTATGTCCAGCTGCATACATGCATTGATAGTAGGCATTGTCGTATTTGTCTTGGGCGTTCATGCCACTGACGGTCGCTGTATTGGCGCCGATGGCTCCACCAGACAGCGCACCCATGCCGGCACCAATGGCTGCGCCTTCGCCGCCACCAGTTGCAGCGCCTATGGCTGCCCCTATGGCAGTACCTACAGCGGTCGTGGTAGCGAGACTGGCGTTATATTGTTGGTTAACAGTCTTGCCGCCAATTTGCGTCAGCGCAAAATCCCGGCAAGACAGGTCATCTGCCCTGAAGGCGTTGAAGTCTTTGCCGGTACCTGGCAGGGCCATGCTGCTGGGGCCTGTGGGGTTAGTCGCGCAGGCAGTCAGGCTCAGCATAAGTAGCAAGGTCATGTGCCTATTGAGATGCATGACAGTCTCCTATTTGGCTGGTGTGTTTGTTGGCGGCGTCGGTGTGACTTGTTTCCAGCCGGCGGGACACTCTTTAACATAGGGGTAATAGCCGTTAGCAGCCTCGCAGTAATACCAGTAGGCAGTATTGTTGCTGGCGCTGGTTGCTGGCGCTGTGCTGTTGCCTGGGGCTGCATTCGTGGCATTGTTACTGTCCTGCTCGATATACACCTGTGACTGCGGCTGGGTGATCACCACGGGCGGTGGACTGTACACATACGGGTAAGGGTAGGCGTAGGGTGCGTAGGCATAAGGAAAAAACGGGTAAGGGGCGCCAAAATACAGACCAACGCCGCCATGCCAGCCGCGGCCAGGCGGATGTGCGTATGCAAGTTGGCTGGCGAGGGCGCAGAATACGCCCAGGCTAAGGTAAATCATCTTTTTGAGTGTGGATGTTAGCGGTAGCATAAGCCCTCCAGAAAACGTTATGTACATAACAATTCTGACAAAAGGACTTGCAAAACCCTCCCGATGAGCGGGCTTGGTTTTGTAACGGAGTGTATCTTTAAAGCACCTGAGCGGGGCTATTGACGGTGCGGATGGTACACAACGCAGGTATTTTTGCCGGACTCCTTGGCTTCGTACATGGCCTGATCTGCGTGACGAATCAACGTATCGACTGTGCAACCATGGTCGGGGAAGATGGCGATACCGATACTGATGGAGACAGACGCAGCATAGCCATTGAGTGGGATGGGTTCTTTCACCACTTGCAGGATTTTGTGGGCGTGCAACAGCATGTCTTCGCTATTGCTGATATTGATCGCTAGAATGGCGAACTCATCCCCGGCGAAACGGGCGAAGGTATCCGCTTGTCGCGACATTTTCTGGATACGACTGGCAATCTCAATCAGTAGCTGGTCGCCTGCCAGGTGGCCATGGAGGTCATTCACTGCTTTGAAACCATCCAGGTCCATAAAAAATAGCGCAAATTTTTTCTGTTCGCGCTGACTGCTGTAAATGGCCTGCTGTAAGCGATCCAGAAACAGTCGACGGTTGGGCAGGCCGGTCAGGTTATCGGTATGTGCCTGCTGCCAGATGGATTGTTCAAGCAATTTCGATTGCGAGATATCGGTATGCGTGCCTATCATGCGCTTGGGGGTGTCTTCGGCGGTGCGTTCTACCACCATGCCGCGAGAGAGTACCCATTTGTAATCGCCATTTTTGCAGCGAATCCGATATTCGATTTTGTACTCAGGCTGTTGGCCATAGAGGTAGGCATTGAGAGAATTTGTGAAGCGTTCCTGATCTTCCTCGTGAATCAACGCACGCAGTGTCTCTAGTTGCGGGAGCAGCGGCTCACTTTGGTAGCCCAGCATTTTTCGCCAGTTGGGGCCAAAAAAGTAATGCCCAGTGATGAGGTCATAATCCCAAACCCCATCGCCGACGGCATCCATGGCTTGTTTCCACAGCTCCTGACTTTTGGCTTGCTGTTCATAAAATACTTGTAACTGCTTGCTCAGTTCCGTACGCTGAACGATCTCTCTGCGCAACTCCATCAGTTTCATGGCCTGGTTCGCCAGGATGGTCAACAAAGTGAGTTCGGCCTCGCTAAAGTGGCGAGGTACATGGTCCATCACGCAAAAAGTGCCGATGGCATAGCCTTGATCATTAATCAGCGGTATTCCGGCATAGGCACGAATATACGGCGCCTGAATGACAAGCGGATTATTCTTGAACAATGCATCCTGCAGTGTGTCTTCAATCACCAGCCGTGTTTTTTGTTCCACCGTCAGTTGGCAAAAGACATCCTCACGCGGGGCTTCGCAGAGATCTAGTCCTTTGGCAGATTTAAACCATAAGCGGTCCTCTGCCATCACTGTCACGCTTGCAATTGGTGTTGAGAAGAAGGTCGAGGCCAGGGCGACTAACTGATCAAAATCAGCTTCGGGCGCAGTGTCAAGGATATGATAGCTTTCAACTGCCGCCAGACGTTCTAGCTCTTTATTATGGTTTAACAAGTGAACGGTACTCCATCAAAGCAGACATTAAGTTGGTCACACGCTTGGTAAGTTGGTTCTAAAAGCAATCATACGCTAATTAATCTTAATAGATTTGGTGATAAGCTTAACCTTTTTTATTTTGTTTGGTAAATGTTATCTCGATAATTTATCGTTGTTGGAGAGGCTTGTTTGTGATGAAAAGCCGTCAGATTCATGTCATTAAATGCCGCAAGGGTAAACTCTGCATGCTTAGAGGTAGGCAGTTGCGGGTCAACACGGTATGCTAATACCTGTCCCGTGATAGGTTAAATCCGCATGCAACCGCAATCCATACAGCAAATCAATCTTTCTTATGACCAGCATCAAGACCGCCTGCTCATGCGTGCGGCGGTGAGTGACGAACAGGAAATCCAGGTCTGGATTACCTACCGCGTGGCAAGGCAGATTTTCAAGGTATTTAATCAGGAGGCGCATTTGCCGGTGTCTGGTCCGTTGCCCTTGTCTGAGCAAAGCCTGCCGGAAGCCACCCAGCAGTTTGCACAAGAGGCGGAAGCAGTAGAGGCCCTGGATGATCTGGACTTTGAGACGGCCTATCAGGCGCCAAAAAGTGTAGTCACCGAGCAAACCCTGCTGGCGGTGGAAACGCGTTTTGTCTCGGTCAACGACCAACTTAATCATGTGCAACTGGTGTGCGCCAATGGCATTAACGTGAATATCAATGTGAACCATGAGCTGGTGCTGGCGATCAGTCGCATGTTGCTGTTGGCCAGCAAAGAGGCAGGCTGGACACTGCCATCCGCGCCCGCCAAGGAACCTCAGTCCGTTTCGAGTATCGTAATGGACATCCCGGTAGAAAAACAGGTATTACATTGATGGATCAAATTACGCTGGGAGACAGCGGTATTCGCGTCTCCAGAATCACCTTGGGCACCATGACTTATGGTGACCAGAACACCCAACAGGATGCAGAACACCAGCTGGATTATGCGCTGGCACAAGGCATTAATTTTATTGATACGGCAGAAATGTACCCGGTGCCGCCCCGTGCAGAAACGGTGACGCGTACCGAAACCATGCTGGGGCACTGGATCAAAAAACAGCCGCGCGACCGGTTTGTGCTGGCCAGCAAGGTGGCCGGACCCCGCCGCGGCATGCACTGGATCCGCGGTGGCCCGAGTGGCATGGACCGTGCCAATATCCGCCAGGCGGTGCATGACAGTTTGCAGCGATTGCAAACCGATTACCTGGATGTCCTCTATCTGCACTGGCCCGAGCGCAATGTGCCCATGTTTGGCCAATATCAATTTGACCCGCATGCGGAACTGGATGCAGAAGGCCAGGCGATCAACTGGGTACCTATCCAGACCCAGCTTGAAGTGCTGGATGAGTTGGTGAAGGAAGGCAAAATCCGTGCAATCGGTCTTAGTAACGAGCAACCGTGGGGGTTGATGGAGTTTTTGCGTATTGCGCGCGAGCAGGGCTTGCCGCGCATTGCCGTGCTGCAAAATTGCTATAACCTCATGAACCGCGGTATGGAGTTTGGCATGACCGAAGTGCTTTACCGGGAAGGGGTCGCGCTGGCGGCCTACTCGCCCTTGGCCTTTGGGCACCTCACGGCCAAGTATGTTGATGATCCGGCCACGCCCGGCCGCGTGACTTTGTTTGAGGGCTATGCCAAGCGCTATAAAAAGCCCGCGGTGCCGGCGGCGGCCAAAGCCTATGCCGAGTTGGCCCGTAGCCATGGCCTGACGCCGGTACAGCTGGCCTTGAGTTTTGTCTATCACCGCTGGTTTGTTGGCACCACCATTATCGGCGCGACCAGCCTGGCACAGTTACAAGAAAATGTGGCGGCTTATCAGGTCCACCTGAGCGAAGAGGTGCTGGCGGCCATCGAGCAACAACATCTGGTCATGATGAATCCAGCCCCTTAAGTCGGGCGCAATAGAAGGGAATCCATATGCTATTTTTTCGCAGACTGCGCAGCCAGTGGCGACAGGAGCGGCTGTTGAATGCGCTACTGGTGAGTGGCCTGCTGCTGGCAGGTCAAGCACAGGCAGCCCTGGTGAACGACATGCAATCCGCCTTGCGTACTTGCCAAACCGAGTTTGCAGACGATGCTGGCCGGCGACTGGTGTGCTTTGATAAAGTGGCCGAGCAATTCGCGCCCAGCCATGTGGTGGCGCCTATCTTGGCGCCCAGCCAGGAAGCACTGGTCAAAAGCGTGAGTGCTGACACCGGCTACCTGTCACGCAAATGGCATTTGAATAGCCAGGATGAGTTGCATTTTACCGACCTTGAAACGCACCAGCTCAATTACATTGTCACCAGCTATTCGAGCAACCCTAACGAGGTCCCGGTTTCGCCGTCACGCCCCAACACGCAAAACCGTGACCTCGGACACAACGACCTGCATTTTCAGATCAGCCTGAAAACCCAGCTGATGAATATGTCAGACTGGCTGCCCAAAAATCAGTGGGTGCAGAGCGCGCGCTTATGGGGCGCTTATACCCAGCAATCGTTCTGGCAGGTTTACAACGAGGCACAGTCTCGGCCCATGCGCGATCATAACTATTCGCCCGAGCTGATTTTGTCGCTGGGGCTCAACAAGCCGGCAGAGGGGGGGCTGTGGACCGCCATGCCTAATATGCTCAATCTGGGCCTGGTGCATGAGTCGAATGGCCGCTCACAACCGTTATCGCGCAGCTGGAACCGGTTCTACCTGCAAGGGGGTTGGCAATTGAATGAACAATATAGCCTGCTGGTCAGGCCATGGTGGCGCATCCCTGAGAACAAGTCAGACGATGACAACCCGGATATCAGCAAGTATATGGGCTATGGCGATGTGACCTTGCACTGGGACAATGAACCCCACACCCTGGCCGCCAGCGTGACTTTGCGTAACAACATGCGCAGTGACAACAAGGGCTATATCCGCACCGATGTGCAATACAAGCCGTTTAAAAACGAGAGCGTGAAGTTTTATGCCATGCTGGCCAGTGGCTATGGCGTCTCGCTCCTGGACTACAACCAGGCACAAAACATGTTTGGCATCGGCTTTGCCATTGGCGAATAGCTCGCCGCAGCTGACGGCCAAGTCCAATTAGGGTTATTGAATTATGTTACTGATCACCAAAACCTTTCAACGCTTTTTAGACTCGGAGCAGGCCAGCAGTGTCTTGCTAATGCTGGCTACCGTGCTGGCACTGCTGATCGCCAATAGTGTGTTTGCCAGCCACTATCATGCGTTCTGGCATCTGCACGGCTTGGGGCTCAGCCTGGAAGAGTGGGTGAATGATGGTTTGATGGCCGTGTTCTTCCTGCTAATTGGCTTGGAGCTCAAGCGCGAGTTATATGTAGGCGAGCTTTCCAGCGTCAACAACGCGCTGTTACCGACGATTGCCGCCATGGGCGGTATGATTGCCCCTGCCTTGATCTTTTGGCAGTTGAATCATGGCACGGCTTACCAGTCCGGCGTGGGTATCCCGATGGCCACCGATATTGCGTTTGCCCTGGGCGTGCTCTCCATTTTAGGCAACCGTGTGCCGGCGCCGTTAAAAGTGTTTTTAGTCGCTTTTGCCGTCATTGACGATCTTGGCGCAGCCATCATGATCGCCGTGTTTTACACCGCCTCAATCTCGCTGCCGCACTTGCTGGCCGCGCTCACTGTGCTTGCCTTGCTGTTTGCGCTCAATCGCTTGCGCGTGCTGTCTATGCTGCCATACCTGCTCGGCGGGGCCTTCATGTGGTGGCTGACCCTGAAATCAGGCGTGCATGCGACGCTGGCGGGGATTGCGCTGGCGTTTGCCATTCCTTTTCAGCAGCTGGCCGAAGACGAGGATTCGCTTTCGCAACGGCTGGAACATGCCTTGCACTTGCCTGTTGCGTTCTTCATTCTGCCGGTTTTTGCCTTTGCCAATACCGGTGTTCATTTGGCAGCGGACAGTGTGCAATCGGTGTTTACGCACAGCAACAGCCTGGGCATTATGGCTGGCTTGATTGTGGGCAAGCCGGTGGGCATTATGCTGGCAGTGTGGCTTTCAGTGGTTTTCGGGCTGTGCAAGTTACATCCGCCTTTGCGCTGGGCGCACATTTTGGGCGCTGGCATGTTGGGTGGTATCGGTTTTACCATGTCCATTTTTATTACCAACCTGGCTTTTGCTGGTATGGACGAGGCAATCAATCTTTCAAAAATGGCGATTTTGACCGGTTCGCTGCTGTCTGGACTCCTTGGCTGGGGATGGCTGAAGTGGACGCTGGGTCGCAGCCCGCACTGATTTTTGGCAGCAGGTGGTTCTCAGTAAAATCATGAGCTGTTTTTAAGCCAGCTACGCAAGTGCTTTCTTGCCCTGCGGCGTATAGTGATTCTTAACGAGATGCCCGTTGCCTCTCTTAATCATTCAAGGAGATTTATTATGTGGACTAAACCAGCAGCGACTGAAATGCGTTTTGGCTTTGAAGTCACCATGTATGTGATGAACAAATAATTCTGACCAAGGTTTTATTGCAAAACACCCGGTGTTAACCGGGTGTTTTGTTTTGGGCCGACGTTTTGTTGTGGTCAGGCTAAAAAGCAACGCGCAATACCACCGTTATCGCGGCGGTTAAATCTCTATAGATTTTGTGACGCTATCGCCTTCAGCCAGAAGGGTCAGTTTCGTCAAGTCCCAGTCAGGCTGTTCTGCTGCCAGGCGGCTACGGCCAAGACGGTAGGCTTCTTCTACACTCAGCGCCAATACATTGGTTTCCCAGACGCGCTCACTGGCATCGGGTGCGCCTTGCCAGGCGCTGATATAAAAAATGGCCATACTCACTCCTTGATTAACATGCCACAGACCACAGGCCGTCTGCATGCGGTTGAGACACATAGAACGTGTCAGTAAGAATATCAGCAAAGTATCGCGCTGCCCGGTCAGACGCTCGTGCGATTTTACCTGTGACTTTCGCTGTGATGTCCCCTGGCCCATGCCCGCTGACCAGCGTTATCGGGGCTCACAATTCTTACAGCAAACTCAGTCTTGCCGCGATAGTGAGGGGAACCCTCGCCAGCCACACTCTCCGCTTAAGGTCACTGCATGAACCATCACCGTTGAGAGGAGACAGACATGATAGATGCCCGTGAAATTAAACCCGATATGCCCGTCACCACCGCCCAGTCCGAGCATGTCGCTGTGGTTGATCATATGGTCAGCGACGACCTGATCAAACTTAAACAAGACACGTCTGGCGTGCATCACTTTATCCCGGTGAGCTGGGTGATTTCGACTGAGGGCGGTATCGTGAAAATTAACCGGACGCTGGCGCAGGTGACCACAGACTGGGCCACTGAGGCATCATCCTGAGTTTGCCCTGCATCAAGGCTTAGGCGATGTGCACACGTGGACGGCGCTTGCCTGGATTTGCCCGTGAGCTCAATGTGTTGGACGTGAAACATCGCTAAACATCCGCTTCTAAGCCGCGCGCACAGCCAAAACAAAGACCTGCGGTAAGCAGGTCTTCGCTATCAGGGTGCGCCAGTGCAGGGTGTGACTTTCTGGCCTGGTTTAAGAATGCGCATCGGCCTCTGCCTGCGCGGCATCCCGCAATTTCTTCACCTCGTCATGATTGCGTTTTGCGCCTTCGAGCTGACGAACAACCACAGCACGGATATGGGTTGGCAAATCCATTTCAGCGGCTTCTTGGTAAGCCTTCAGCGCCACATCCTCGCCGCGTTCGGTTTCATTAAGCACCGACAGCGTATTGTTGCTGGTGAGGGCTGTTTTAAGATCTATCCAGTGTCTGTGCAGCGCGCCGCCCAAGCTGGTTGAGGCGGCGGGTTCGCCCCCTTGCGAGCGCACCAGCCCTTGCAACTCTTGTACGCTGGCCGCCACCTCTTGCGAGCGCCGCATGAAAAAAGCCTTGAGTTGGGGATGATCTACATTCTCAGCCGATGCGCGAAACCCTTCTTCGCCATCGCGGGACACCTAAATCAAATCGTTCAGGGTAGCAATGAAATCGTCTCTGTCTGTCATGTCTCAGTCTCCAAAAGCGGTTGTTGATGGTGAGAAGATCTGAGTATGCGACAGCACAGCCTGGCCCCCCATCGGATGAATGCGCAAGCTGGTGTAAGAATGGCTATCTATAGGCCCGCTTATCTGGGCAGATAAGCCCATTTCTCTCACCTGGCCACGCCAAGGGGCTGCTTATGTTTCCGTCGGCCAACGTAAATTCTGACAGTCAGATCAGCCTGTTGCGGGTATGGATGCGGCTGTCCTGCTTGCATAATGGCGCATCGTTCTTTACAGGAGATGATGATGAATCCCATCCGTTTATTCGACTATGTGACACCGCGTAGTGAGCAGCCCAAGGTGCTCGCGATGCCCAAACCCGGTGTCACGCAGTTGCTGATATTTTATATATTGCCACTGTCCTTGATCCCATGTATCACGATGTACTTGCGGCTGGATCATCAGGTGCCCAAATTGTTTTTTGACCAATTACCAGGTAACCGCTTGCTGATGGTGAGCGTCGAGTTGTTGTTTCTGCAATTGCTGCTGGTGCTGGTGATGGCATGGATTACACAGCATCTGGCGCAGATGGTGGGTGTGAAGCCTGGCTTCCGGGATGCGCTGTTGTTAATCACGCTGGCGACAACCCCGCTGTGGCTGACTTCGCTGTTTTACCTGGTCCCCAGCCTGAGCGTTAATGTGCTGGTGCATGGGGTGGCGGCGCTGATTGCCGTTGCGCTGGTGTACCGCGGTGTGCGCTATGTGTTTGGCATCCGTGAGCGCGGGGCACTGTTCTCACTCACCCTGGCCATTATCTGCACCGCCGGGCTGGGCTTTGGCGTGATTCTGATCGGCTCGTTGATTTCGTGGGAAACCATTGAACAACTCCAATTTGCCGTCAAAAAACTTTAGCCACGCTGCCGGTGTTATTTGAATCCGTCTAGTCAGGGTTCTGCCGGGTCTGACGGCTCAATGTGGTCGGGGCTGGGATCAGGCCATGTGTCAGGGCATAACGGATCAACGCCGCATTATTGGGCACGCCCATTTTGCGCAAGATTTTGGCGCGGAAGACACTGACAGAACCCGGCGCAATGGCAAGCTCGTCTGCCACGGCGTTGACCGGTTGGCCTTTGATCAGCTTGAACAAGACCTGTAACTCCCGCAACGATAACTGCTCATGCCGCATGGGTCGTGACTCCGTCAACAGTTGGTGGTGGCGCGGCATCAGGCAGGATTTTCCGCGCGCAATGCTGCGGATGGCTGGAATCACCTGCGAACTTTGCGTGGTGTAAGGCAGATAGCCCTGACAGCCCAAACGGATAAAATGAATCATGCGGTCAGGCCGCTCACTGCCATTGATCACCAGAATCGGCAGCCCCGGTGCGGCATGTTTGAGATCACACAAAACTTCAAGACCATTTTGGTTGGGGGCCGAAATGTCCAGAATAATCGCATCCAGCGGTTGCTGATGGATCAGGTGAATCGCTTCGCGCACCGTGGGCACTTCGTAAAGCAGCTGCAGGCGCAGGTCATTTTGTAACAGGGTGTGTAATGCGTGATGGCTCAGGGCATGACCATAAACCAGTAATAATTTTTTCATGGCGGTCTCGTCTCGTTTCAGTGTGATCAAAACCGGCACGCGAATACCGGGGCTTAAAACGCCTTCCAGTTATTTTTTAATGTTTTTAATTTTTAATCGTGTGCGGCTACGGTCGCATGCACACCGCTGGTTGCTTCCCTATTCTCAGAGGCGTTCGAGTCGGCATGTCGGGCAGTTTTATGGCTGCCTTTGACATTCCAGATCACATTGCCGACATCATCTGCCACCAGCAACTGCCCTTTTTTATCAACAATCACACCGACGGGACGCCCCCGTGCCTGCCCGTCTGCATTCAAAAACTCGGTCAGTACGTCAATGGGTTGCCCGGCGGGCTTGCCTGCTTCAAACGGCACAAAAATGACTTTATAGCCGTTGTAAGGCTGACGGTTCCAGGAGCCATGCTGGCCGACAAACATGCCGTTTTGAAATTGCTCGGGCAGCTGATTGCCTTTGGCCGGGAATAGGCCCAGTGAAGCCGTGTGTGTGCCCAGTGCATAATCAGGAGGGATCGCTGTGGCAACCAGCTCAGGGCGGGGCGGTTGTACCCGCTCATCTACATGTTGGCCGTAGTAGCTGTAGGGCCAGCCATAAAAGCCATTCTGTTTGACCGAGGTCATGTAATCCGGCACCAGGTCACTGCCGAGTTCGTCTCGCTCATTGACCACGACCCATAAGTCGCCAGTATGCGGTTCCCATACCATGCCATTCGGATTGCGCAAGCCGGAAGCATAGATGTGATGCTGGCCAGAGACTGCATCGACCTCCCAAATAGCCGCCCGCTCTTTTTCTTCGTCCATGCCGTTTTCACCGACATTGCTGTTGGAGCCGACGCTAACATAGAGTTTGCTGCCATCTGGCGCGGGCAAAATATTTTTGGTCCAATGATGATTGCGTTCTGCGGGCAGGTTGGTGACTTTGGTGGGGGCGGCGGTAATTTCAGTCTGGCCTGGCTTATAAGGGAATTTGATCAAGGCATCGGCGTTGGCCACATAAAAGGTGTCCCCAATCAGGGCCATGCCAAACGGCGAATGCAGGTCTTTGATAAAGACATGTCGTTCTTCTGCCACGCCATCGTCGTCATTGTCGCGCAGCAGCATGATGCGGTTCATGCTCTCAGCCCCTGCGCCGCCGTCTTTCATAAACAGGCTGGCAATCCAGCTTTTGAGGCTGAACCCTTCATTGTTAGGCGGGTGATTGGTTTCTGCCACCAGAATATCGCCATTAGGCAACTCATACAGCCAGCGCGGGTGATGCAGGTCGCTGGCAAACGCGACTACATGGGTGCCTGGCGCAGAGGCTGGTTTTTCACCTTGCGGCCAGCCAACCGCTTTTGCCACATGGACGGTGGGAAGCCAGCTGGCATGATAGGAGGACAGGTCTGGTGCTGGCCCGTAGCTGGCCGACTCAGGCAGTTGGGCCGGTGGCGAACAGGCACTCAGTCCCAGCAGGCAACCGCTGATCAGGGACAGTTGAAAACGGGGCGGACGGTCTGTGGCGGTATGCATCGTGTACTCCTCTCTATCATCTGTTTCTGGTCTTTACCAGACTGGTTTTCATGGCATGGCCTGCCAGATGGCAGCTAGCGCCGGGTCGCCACAATCTGGTGAATGCCGGTGAGTCCCTGTTCAAACTGGATCAGGCTGGCGGTCAGATACAGTCGCCAGGCACGGTAACTGCGTTCGCCCAGGGTGCGGGTGATGTCCTGGTGTTGCGACGCCAGTCCACTCAGCCAGTGGCGCAGGGTCTGAACAAAATGCTGGCGCAGCCCCTCAATGTTAAACACCTCAAACTGGGCGGCATCCATACACTGCAGCAGCTGTGGAAAGGTGGCCAGCTTGCCTTGCGGGAACAACTGCTGATTCACCAGCGTATGGGTTGGGTCCTCTGGCTGCCAGGCTGCGCGCTCGTTGGTCATGCCATGGCTCAAAAACAAGCCGCCCGGTGTCAGCGCGGCATGGACTGTATTCAAGAACGCCGGCAAATGCGGTTCACCTACGTGTTCGGCGACCCCGATACAGACGGCTTTGTCGTACTGGCCTTGTGCCGCCACAGCGCGATAGTCGCCAGGGATCAGTGTCACCAGATGGGTGAGTTGTTCGCTTTGGATCAGCTGGCTGGCATAGGCATATTGGGCAGGGTTCTGGATATAAGCATGCACAAAGACCCCGTAATGCTTGGCGGCCCAGCAGGCCAGTCCGCCCCAGCCGCCACTAAGGTCGAGCAAATGGTCACCGTGTTGCAAACGCAGCTTCAGGCAAATCAGTTCCAGCTGGTTTCGTTGCGCCTGCCCGAGCTCACGCGTTTGGCCACAAAAATAGGCGCAGGAATGCAGCATACGTTCATCCAGCCAATGGCGATAAAACTCAGCCGGCACATCGTAGTTGAGTGGCAACAGACCAGACTTTGGTACAGCGCCGTGGCGAGGTGGTAATGGTGCCAGGGCACGTAATGCACGCGCGAGTGTGGTGGCCAAGGGGATAGGCAGAGACTGGAAGTATTCCAGGCATTGCATCGCGGCGTGAAAGTCGCCCACGACCTGGATGTGACCGTCTATATACGCAGTCATCCAGGGGACGGATGTGGTCAACAAGTGAGGATCACGTACCAGTTCTGCAGACAGTGACAGCGTAAATGCCGGTGATTGCTCGCCCACATAAATCAACTGGTCATTCCATAAACGCAGGGCAAACGCATCTGTATAGTCTTCAAATAGCTGATTCAGCAGTAATTGGGCCTGGGTCAAGGCCTGTTGATCTTCTTCTTGTTGCCTGGCCTGAGGCCAATGCCAAAATTGCTCTAGCGTCAGGGCATCCAGTGGGCGTGCCTCCAGAGGCAGCACATTAATAGGGCGGTTGTACATTGGTGACTCCTCACAGTTGTCCGTGTTTCCGTCAAAAAATAAAGCCCTGCTTTGACTGCTGCGTTGCGTCAAATGAAGATGTCGATGAACTTTCGCGTCGCCGCCGCAGTAAAAAAAGCAGGTGGTTTGAATGTGTCTTCAGGCCTGAAGTGTAAGAAAAGCGCCCAAGCAGCCAATATAGGCACATGACTGATTGTCATGTCAGACCTGTCTGACAGTGCAGACGGGGTGTCTTTTGCCGGCGGAATGCCTCGTTCTGTCATGCTTGACTCAATACCGTGACGCCCCTGAATGTTGCCCGTTTTCCTGTCCGACAACTCCTACAATAAATTGCGCCGTTGTGACATGGGCACTGGTTTCGCTTTTCTCCATAATCATTCACACATTCATTTTTCAATCACCCTTACCATTGAGGAGACCATCATGAGATTAAAAACTGGCCTGGAAAATCGTCCAATGGCTACCTTGCCTCAAGCAAGCCCGAATGCAACATTGCGTGCTAAAACAAGTCTGGCCTTGCTGGTGTTAGTCACCGGCCTGGCTGCCTGCGACAAACAAACCACGGCTTCCGGCGAGTCTTCTGCTAAAACCGAGGCGGCTGCCAGCACTGAAACGATCAAGTTTGTCACCACCCAGGATGGCTCGCCATTGGAAATCAAGCCTGAATTGTTTGATACGCCAGCCGCCAAAGAATTTTTAGCGACAGGTAAGAACCCTTATGTCGGTAAAGAAGATGCGATTGCAGCAGGTAAAAAAATCTTCCAACTATATTCTTGCACCCAATGCCATGGCCCGGAAGCGGGTGGGCAAGTGGGCCCTGCGCTCACCGGCCCCAACTATAACTATGCCAAAGACGCCACCAATAAAGGCATGTTTGAAACCGTGTGGCATGGCACCAATGGCGGCATGGGGGCCAAAGGCAAAGGCTTGATGGACCCTTCAGACCCGAATAACGGCATCACCCCGGATGAGTTACTCAAAGTCATTGCCTGGATCCGTAGCCACGGCCAACTGACCGGCAATGAAGACGCCGCTTCGTGATAATCCTACAAATTTGAGGTCGCTAGGCTGACATACAGCCTGCCCGTGCATCCTTAGCATAGAAGCATGCCTGTCTGACCAGACAGGTTTTCTTCTTCTTTGATAAGGATGCCCCTATGAACAATCCCCTTTCTTTTTTGATCGCAGCCCTGTTGGTGGCTTGCAGTGTGCCCAGCCGGCTGCGGATCATGTCTCTCCCGATGCCGTGCCTCCGGCGCAAAAACAAAAAAACCAGGTGCCGGATACCACCAAAAACGGTCACTATCTGGAGCCGCAGCAAGATAATAATAATCTGCCGCCCAGCACCAAAGACACCGCCAGCCAGCCGCAAAATGCCCAGTCTTCCAAGCCTGGCAATATGGAAAAAAGCAAACGCTTTCAGCAGGATCCGAAACAGGGTGGCACCGACGTCAAGTAACGATCACGGGCTTAAGCCCCTTGCTGCATATTGAGTGGCGGTAGCAACAGACCCGTGCGGCCCCGAGCCTATCTTCGTACGTGGGTTGCGCGGCATAAAAAATGCCCCTGGCCATGGCTGGCACAGGGGCAACGGAGAGAAGATCGTAGCGTGGGGACTTACTGTGCGACCACAATATCGTCTTTCACAGCAGTCACACCTTTGACATTTTTAGCCAATTGCACTGCTTTATCTGCTTCGGCCTTAGTTTTAGCCACGCCAGATAATTGCACCAGGCCATTGCTGTCGGTTTCAACTTTGATATCGGTGGCACTCACGGCTTTGTCCTTGGCCAAGGCCGCCTTTACTTTGGCCGTGATCACGGTGTCTTCTACCTTGGTACCAATGGAGTCGCCATCCGCAGCAAAACTTGCCATCGGCAACAATAAAGCACTTGCCAGCAAAATGGATTTCAATGTCGTTTTCATGTGCAGTCCTTTCAAAATCATCGAGCTCTCATTATTCAAAAAATGCGCAGGGCCAGCCATACACCGGATTCTGATCCTGCCGTAGGAGTTGACTGACGAAGTTTGTAAGTACGATAAGATAGCGCTTTAGCGCTTCACTCCCCGTTGAAATCTTTTTTACCATGACCACTACTTTTCCGTTGCTACATCATCAAGTCTTAAACGCGTCCACTGAACCCAGTGGCACGCCTTTGTTATTGCTCCATGGCCTGTTTGGCTCCGCCGACAATTGGGGCAGTATTGCCAGGCATTTCGCCCAGAAGGGGCCGGTGATCAGTGTCGATTTGCGTAACCATGGCCGCTCATCTCACCATGACTCGCAAACCTATGCAGAAATGGCAGCGGATGTGCTGGCGGTGTGTGAGCATTTGAACCTGGCAAAAGTGCATGTACTGGGCCATTCACTGGGCGGCAAGGTGGCCATGCAGTTTGCCATGCAATGGCCGCAACGCGTGAGCAAGCTGATTGTGGTGGATATGGCCATGCGCGCTTATGCCGACGTGCACACGCCGCTCATAGATGCCATGCTGGCGGTAGACTTGCACCAGTGCGCGTCCCGCGGTGACGTGGATAAAGCGCTCGCTCCCGCTATCCCCAACCTGATGGTGCGCCAGTTTTTGCTCACCAATCTGCATAAGGTGGATGATCGATTGCAGTGGCGGCTCAATCTCGCGGCCCTCAAAGCCAATTATGGGCAACTGCAGTCAGCACTTTTGCCGCCAGTGGCCACTGGCCTGACGATGCCTAGTCTGTTTATTCGCGGGGAGAGAAGTGATTATGTCAATGCGCAAGACATGCATACAATTAGCCAGCACTTCACTCAAGCCCGCTTTGTCAGCCTGCCCACCGATCATTGGGTGCATGCAGAACAGCCGCAATTATTTATCCAGGCTGTCGACGCATTTTTAGCCTAGTATGCGTATGATTGTGCATCGGTAAAAACGGCGTGCCGCTTGCGATGCTGGGGACGATTAACCGCCAGAAGCGACGCCGTCTCAGCTTTTGCGCCTCCAATCACATTTAATCTATGTAGTCAGTAATCAATTGGGCATTTATGAAAATTGCTCTAAAATGCATTGGCATTAATGTATTGGGGGTTGAGTAGTGCAGTGGTGGCATGAGGTATGGGTTGTTTCGATGTTACGTGAGCCGTTATACATACGGCTTCTGGTCATATTTGCGATCACAGCAGTGCTTCATGGCGTTTCTAGCCTACTACTGCATAGACTGAAACGCGTTGCCGAATACAGCCGCAGTTATCTGGATGATGCACTTGTTTATGGTGCGAGCCGCCCGTTACCAGCGCTCATCTGGTTATTAGGGTTGGCCTACATGGCTAAGCTATATGCCAAAGCCCATCATCCTGAAGAGTGGCTGGAGATGATTTCGCTGGTGCGGGATATTGGCTTTTTGCTGGTTGTGAGTTGGTTTTTCTGGCGTACGATCAGTGAGTTTCGTCAGCAGTTCATGACCCGCGACACGCGCAGTGACAGTCAGGTTGATCAAACGACCATCGATGCACTTTGTAAGCTAGGTTATCTGCTGGTCGTGGTGATTACACTGATCACCTTTTTGCAGACCATAGGGATAAGTATTTCTGGATTATTGGCTGCCGGGGGTATCGGCGGAATCGCCATTGGTTTTGCAGCAAAAGATATTTTGGCGAACTTTTTTGGCGGATTGACCATTTATCTTGACCGTCCGTTTAGTGTCGGAGACTGGATACGCTCGCCTGACAAGGACATTGAAGGCACCGTTGAAATGATCAGCTGGCGACATACACGGATTCGCCGCTTCAATAAAAACCCGATTTATATCCCCAATATGTTATTTACGACCATTGCGGTTGAGAACCCATCGCGCATGAGTCACCGCCGTATCCGTGAAACCATAGGGATTCGATATGCTGACCTTGATAAAATGGCTGGGATTGTCAGTGCAATTCGAGACATGTTGCAACATCACCCAGAGATTGATCAGTCTCAAACCCTGATCGTGAATTTTGTCACTTTCAACAAGTCTTCATTGGATATCATGATCTATGCTTTTACCCGCACCAGGGTTTGGGAAGAGTATCACCATGTAAAACAGGACGTGTTGCTCAAAGTGGGGGAAGTCATTTCGGCGCTTGGGGCTGAAGTGGCTTTTCCAACTCAAACGCTGCATTTGGCCACGCTGCCAGAACCCCAGTCGACTTAAACTGCATACCGCTTAAGAGCGCAATCCTGATGAAAATCATGAGCCGAATTCGCGTAAAACTGCGCTCAACAATTTTCAAGCAGGCGCTCATACTAGTTACACGTTTGAGTGTTAACTTTTTAGGAGATCTACCATGTGGACTAAACCAGCAGCGACTGAAATGCGTTTTGGCTTTGAAGTGACTATGTACGTAATGAACAAATAATTTTAGCTAGGCTAAAATGACAAAAGCCCGACTCGATGTCGGGCTTTTTGTTTGGGGCACAGGCATTAGAAATGCATTGTCAGTGTGACTTCTGCGCGACGCGGCGCACCAGGACCATTGAGGTTATTGCTGGTACCGTGGCCAGAAGCATAGTAACGCTTATCGGTCAGGTTTTTCAGATTGAACGCAAGGTCGTAACGTGAGCTATGATAAATAGCTGCTGCATCTGCCGTCATATAACTACCGAGGGCCACCAGATTGTCATTCGACGCATAGCGATTACCGACATAATTCAGGCCGCCGCCCACACTCCAGCCTTCATTGAGTTGATGCATCACCCACAAGTTGACGCTGTTTCTCGGTGTCAGGGCTGCCCGTTTGCCTTGCAAGGCCACGCCGTTTTGTATCGCTACTGAGTCAGTAATGCGCGCATCCAAATAGGCGTAGCCAGCAAACACTTGCCAGCGTGGCGCAAGTTCACCCGTCATGGTCAACTCCAGCCCTTCTGTTAATTGTGTCCCCACGCCTATCAAAGCATTGTTGACTGGATTAGTCCCTTTGATGTTTTCGCGCTCAAGATGAAACAGGGCGGCGGTGGTAGACAATTTGCCATTGAAAAAATCGGTTTTGCTGCCGATTTCAATATTATTTGTCTCTTCCGGGGCTAGCTGGCTTTGCTGCTGCGAGAAGCTCAAGGTTTCGCCAGAGGGCTGGAAAGAGCGGCTCAATGAAATATAGTAAGACTGCCAATCCGTTGGTTGGTAGACCAGGCCAGCACGGGGGCTCCAGGTATGATCTGTGCGCTCGGGGTTCACAGAAGACAAGCGGTCTTCAACCTTTTGCGCGAACCGGTCATGGCGGCTGCCGACCAGCGCTTTCCAGTGCTCGGAAAGCGTAATCATGTCCTGCACATAGACGCCAGTCACTTGCAGGATGGTCTGGTTACTGAGGTTGGGGTTGCTGCCGCGAACACCGAATTGTGACAGGCTGGGTAATACCGGATCAAACAGGGAGACGGTCACCGTCGGGTTGCTCCATGCCCAGCGCTTCATGGTTTTGCGTTGCTCGCCTACTTCCAGACCGTAGAGTAATTGATGCTGCATGCCAGCCCATTCGGCTTTTTGCAGTACTTCTAACTGGTTGAACCAGCCATCGTCCTGGCGCCATAGCTGGTTATGTGTCAGGGTCGCTGTGCGCAAATTATCATTCACCCCTGAAACCAGTGTGTTGTTGCGATCCATTTCGTAATGATAGGCGCCAACCATATTGCGCACGGACCATTGGTCGTTAATCTGGTGTTTCAACACCGCGCGGCCAGACAACACATCTGAGTCGGTGTAATCATCATCGCGGGCATTGCGTGAGCCATAGTAGGTGTCTGGATCAATGTTGAGTGGCTTGCCCCGATAAGCCGGGATCCCGAAGTCGGTCACTCGGCGGTCATGCAGTTTTTCTACCTGCAACAACAAGCTGGTATCTTCACCCAGTTGCAAGTGCAACGAAGGGGCAAGGTTTTGCCGCTCCAGAAAGCCCTGGTTTCTAAAGCTGCCGGAATCCTCTACGGCGCCGTTAATCCTGAAGGCGGCTGAATCCCCCAGTTTGTCGCCGACATCAAACTCGCCGCGGCGCTGTTTGTAAGAGCCGCCGTTGAGTTTAATGGTGCGGATGGTCTCGCCAGGTTTTTTGGTGATACGGTTAATCAAGCCGCCAGAAGAGCCACGGCCATACAATACCGCGGCTGGCCCCTTGAGCACTTCCACGCGCTCAATATTCGACAGGTCACGGTAATACAGCGCGTCATCACGCATACCATCAATATACATGTCACCCATCGCATCAAAACCACGAATCACAAACTGGTCGCGCTGGCCATCCCCCAGGTTCAGCGAGACGCCAGGCACGTTCTTCAATACATCCTGTAAAGAGTGCGCGGCCTGGTCCTGAATAATTTGCGCAGGGACCACATCCACCGTTTGCGGAATATCTCGCAGTGGTGCAGCAATCTTGGTTGCCGTGCTATTCACCAGCGGCTGGTAGTCAGTTCGGCTGCTTTTCTTTTCCTTGACCGTGACCTCGGGCAAAGTGTCAGACTCGGTATCATTTTTTGCAGCGTCAGCTGCTTGCGCGTATGTCGCCTGGGTTGCACTAGCCAAAAGCAAAGCCAGCGCAATCGGCCGTAACGTCGATGAGTGGTAATACATGAGAACTCCCATAGAATAAAAGGCTCTGCCAGGCAGAGAGGCGTGCGGTTGAGTCTAGGCTCAACTTCTGTTAATGGTAATGATAACGATTTTCATTAATGATTTGAAGGATGCAGCAAAGAATTTGCTTCTGTTAACATCAGGCTGGTGAAAATCATGAGTTGCATTCGCGTAAAAGCGCGCTCAACAAAAGGCTAGTGGGCAGGCATACTGGCTACACGTTTGATTGATTGTTAACTTTATCTAGGAGAAACACCATGTGGACTAAACCAGCAGCGACTGAAATGCGTTTTGGCTTTGAAGTAACAATGTACGTAATGAACAAATAATTTTAGCTGAGGCTAAAATGACAAAAGCCCGACTCGCTGTCGGGCTTTTTTGTATTCTAGTTTGATAACTTATGTTAAGTTTGTATGGCTGATTTGCCTGAAATATTAGGGAGTGACAGTTGGGTAACTTTACATTTATCATCCGATGATATATAAATGCAAGACGATCATACATTAAATACATTGCTGGAAATGCATGACACCCTCTATGTCTTAGAAGGGGGGTACTGGCTCAAGTTTGAAGTATGGCAAGTGCGTGTATCTGATGCCATTCCCCACGGCATCCGCTATTCACTCACATTGCATGATAAGCACGGAAAGCGGCTCATGGGTTATGACAATAGTCATGCCGTCAAACCGCCCAAAAAGTTTAAATATGCGGGGCAACGCCTGCCTTATGACCATCAGCACAGACACGCCACTGATCAAGGTGTGCCCTATGCATTCAAAGATGCCGGGCAATTGCTCACTGATTTTTTTGCGGAAGTTGAGCGCCTGTTAAAGGAACTGAAATGAATCATCGAATCACCATTGGTATCATGTCTGAAGTGCAGTTTCGTGAGCGCATGCTAGCGATAGCGAGTGGTGAATACCAGCCCGCCGCAGATGAACCCAAAATCTGGTTTTCATCCATGAAGTCGCTGGCTGAAGTATTGAGTGACGAGAACCGTGCATTATTGAGAGTCATCCAAGAGTCACAGCCCGCATCCATTAGCGAACTCGCCATCATTACGGGCCGAAAACAAAGTAATTTATCGCGCACTTTAAAAACCATGTCCCGTTATGGACTGGTGGAAATGTTACGCGAAAACCGTCAGGTAAAACCTGTTGTAAAAGCAACAGAATTTCAAATATTAGCTGCCTGAAATTTTACCCTGCGCTGGTGAAAATCATGAGCCAGGTTCAAGTAAAACAGCCCTGAACAAACATCAAAACGCAGCGCATACTGTGCATACGTTGTACAGATTACCCCCAACAAACTCAGGAGAAACACCATGTGGACTAAACCAGCAGCTACCGAAATGCGTTTTGGCTTTGAGGTAACCATGTACGTAATGAACAAATAATTTTAGCTGAGGCTAAAATGACAAAAACCCGACCAAGTGTCGGGTTTTTTGTTTGAAGGAGGTGCCTGTTTTACTATAAGACATGAGAGTTCTCCATCATGATTTTAAGATCGATAACAGAGTTCACCACCAGGTGTTAAGCCAAAGCAGTAGCCCCTCAAACAGAGAGAGCACGATTGATTGTACGTTAAACTAGTTGTATTCTTTGGTGATAAAAATCGTTAGATCACTTAGTGATTTGATAACAAATTTAATAATAAGGATAACAATAATGTCTGGCCTCATCTCCCAATTTAACTATTTTATCGTTGTACTGGCAGCCTCTATACTGACCAGTTGTGCATCTGTAGATCAAATGCATCAACAATTATCGCAATCCAAAGCACCTCAAGCTTCAAGCATTAATGATATGGCCTATACGCCGTTGAAAACGGGTGTAGAGCAATCTATTTTGTTTGGTGACAAAACACCGACATTCCAGTTTCCACATGGCAAAGGCTACTATGCTGCTTTTGAATTAACAGAAACAGGTCAGCCCAGGCTGGTCACAGTTAAAACTTACCTAAGTGCCAGTTATTTGCCGTCAGCTTCAATTCTGGTACCAAATTTATTGGTTTTGGATAAAGATAAACAACAGATAGGGAAGATCGAAAACTACCGTATTGAAAGTGATTCGAATTTCTTTACGGGCATGACTTACTACGCTGACCTGCCATTGCAAGCAAACGCAGCCTATCTGGTCGTGTACGCGGCACCAACACATTCCGAGAATATCTATGTGTACTCTGAGAATGGTACTGAATATGTATTGCCATTAGCGCCAGCAGGTAAGCTCCACATCACAGCAGGTCAGTTACTACCATTAGAAACCGACTTTTCTAAAGTCACGATTAAAGATTCATATCAAGCCTATGATGCAGAAAAGTCTGACTTTTTTTATGTTGAAAGCATCGATGGGAAATATGTCAAAAACAGTTTGCAGCGTTCTGTTGAATTAAATCGCGGGAAAGGCTTTCGCCTCAACCCATATTTAATTGACAGACAAGTGCCCGCTAATAAACCGGTTAAGCTTAGCCTGGCTGCAAAAACACAATATGGTGCACCCATTCAGGAGCTATTTGGCAAGGTGTATCAGGTGAAGGGAGAAATCACATTCACGCCTGAAAAGGGTAAAAAATATATTGTAAAAGGTGAGTTGGGTGCAGGCGCGTCATCAGTATGGTTAGAAGATGAAGAAACTCATCAAGTGATTGATAAAAAAATACAAGGGAATGGTAAATAGGATTTTACCTGCCCAAAAACAAGGCCTACTCAATTATTTAGGTGCTCAAGTACCTATGCGCAGAGTGGGTGACCCAGATGAAGTGACGAAAGCCGTGGCATTTTTATTATCACCAGATGCCAGTTTCATTAATGGCATTGAGTTCTTTGTGGATGGTAGCCAGGCGCAGATTTAAGTTTGACCAGAAGTAAAGGCCCTCTGTTTAGAGGGCCTTTCACCGTCTAAATATGTTTAATCACAGCCCCTGTCTATCATGGTATTCGGCACGAACAAATGTAAATCCTGACTTTTGCGTATTAATGTAGCCTATCCCAGGATAGGGCAAATGCGGTGCCGCAATCATGGCACGGCTTTTAGCTAATCGATTAAATTGGGTCTGCCGCTGTTTTGCGGCACTGGCTTGGTCAACATCGTAAGTAATGGTGATGTCAGGGTGAGGAAACTGCACCGCTTCCACATGCACCGAATCGCCGATGAATGTAATCGACTGGCCCTTGCTTTCCAGCCGATAGTAGTAATGTCCTGGTGTATGGCCGGGTGTCGGGTAAGCAGTAAAATCACCCAATATCTTTTGTTCGCCTCTAAGCGGTTTTACGTGGTCCAGAGCTACATACGGCTGCATCGCAGTCTGCGCCTGCTGAAAATAGGCTTTGTCATAGCCATTCACCCCGTTTTGATTTTTAGCATCCAGAAAAAAGTCTATATCGGCTTTACCCACATAGATATTCGCATTAGCGAAAACCGCTTTGCCCTCATGCACCAGGCCGCCTGTATGATCGGTATGGATATGGGTAATCAATATGTCAGAAATATCTTCCGGCTTAACGCCTAACTTTTTTAAACGCTCACTAAACTTGCCGCCGAACCCCTTGCCAAAGAAATCGCCCGCACCCGTGTCCACCAGGATGAATTTCTTGCCGGTGTTAATTAAAAACACATTGATGGATGCCTCAACCGGGTTACGCAAATGCACTTGGCTCAACAAGCCATCCACCGTTTTTTGGGATGCGCCTTTTAGCAATACATGTAAGTCTTGAGGCACTGTGCCATCTGAAATCACCGTGATTTCATACGTACCCAATTTGAACGTGTAGTAACCAGTTTCAGCATGGTATTTAGCCACTGAACTCGCTGGTGATTCAGCCCCGGCAACAGAAGTGTGGGCATAAGCCAGGCACTGTAAAAACAAGCCAATGGCTAACACTGTCTTCTTGAATGCCATTCTTTTTTTGCCTTCCACATTGCTCATCCATATTCTCCTTTTTCATTTAAAGTGCTGCCAGAATACGTATAATTAATGATTATTTAAAATTGAATATTTGTATTGAACATATAAATATTATGGATATAAAAAGAGCCGACCTCCCGTTATTGATTTCGCTGGATATCCTGCTGGAAGAAAAAAACGTCACCAAGGCTGCGCAGAGGCTGAATATCAGCCAGCCAGCGCTTTCTACGCAATTAGCCAGATTGCGGGTGCTGTTCGAGGATCCATTGCTTGTTCCAGCTGAAGTAGGGCGCGGTATGGTGCTGACTGAAAGGGCATTAAACCTTCAGCATAAATTACGGGCATCTATTAACGAGCTTAAATTTGCCGTCAATTTCAAATCCAGTTTTGATCCGCTCACTTCCCGCCGCAAATTCACCATTGCAACTAACGATAGCGTGTTCACGATTCTGGGCCTGCCAGTGTTAAAGAAAGTGCTTTCCTTTAATAATCCAGGGCTGCAAATTTCATTCGTGTCAGTGTTTGGCGTGAATGTGAAAGAAGACTTAGAGCAAGGCCATATTGATCTATACATAGGCGATATCAACAAAATGCCAGACAGCCTCAAGGTCAGGTATTTAATGAAAGACAGCTTTATCATGGCGCAGAAAAAAGGGCATGCGAGAGGCACAAAAAAACCGACGCTCAATGAATATTGCCAGTTGTGCCATGTCATTGTTTCTGCAAAAGGTGACTTATCCAGCTCAATTGATCACTTGTTATCCGAGCAGTCGCAAACCCGGAACATTGTCGCCTCAGTGCCCAGTTATAACCAGATTGCTTTGGTGCTCACCAATAGCGATTGCGTCGCCACTTTACCTAAACAGCTACTCGAAAAATATCAAGACATGTTGGATTTGATTGAGCTGCCATTTGCAATCCCGCCTTTTGAGCTAGGTATGGCATGGCATGTAAAGACTCAAGAGGATGAGGCGATGGTTTGGTTAAGGCAGCAGTTTGTGAGTGTGTAATTACGATATTGATCCATCTGCAATCTAAAAAAGGCTGTGTGGGGACTATAGCTGATAAATTTTCCAGTTAGAAATAAGTCATTTTTCTTGGGAACATAGAGGATACCAAACGTGATTTATTTCGGGCTAATGAGTTAAAGAGGGTGAGCCGGAAGTTGTAACTAAACTTAAGGAAGATATGGGTTTGACGCAAAAGTGCTAATTGAGTAGGGACTACTTGTTTTCATGAGTGGTTACTTAATCTTAGGCTAGATAAGACATTTAGTAACGAAACACCAATTACTCTGTTTTATAAAACGTGTGATTCGCATCTAAAAAGACTACGTAGAAAGTGTTCGTGTCAAAATAAAAGCCGGTATTTTTGTTCAATTGATCTTTATATTGTTCTGGAATTATAAAACCAATAAGTCTTCTAGTATGATCGAGTCTAAATCTAGCCCACCTAGCTTGATGAGGTACATTTTTTGGAGCAGAAAAATCCGAACTTGAAGGAAATGATCCATATATAGCAAGTACTGTCCCGGATTTACCAATAGTCTGTTTTTCCCAATGTTTTAAAGGGAATTGTGAGTATTGTTTGAGTTTCTGTAATAAGTCTGTTAAATGCTCTTTTGACCAATCCCCAAAATCTTGCCCCGGGTGCTCAGCGCAAAAGTAATGAAAGTTAAACTTTGATCTTTTTGTAAGTTCGTCGGTGCTTAGTTCTAAGCTGGCCGTAGGAATGCTTGCCAGAAATCTTTCACGACCTGAGTTTTTATACCCTTTCATTGAAAGTTTGGTACTCCACCAATTTTTTTGTCTAAATATGCTGGTGATATGGGCCTATCGTTTCTTAAAATATCGCCAGGTACATCATCAAGCCTGTAACAATAACTTGCATTTTCTTCTTTGTTTGTGAAATAAGTTCTATACCTACCTAAGAAGTCAATAATTTCTGTATTGTGCGTAGTGAAAATAAGTTGCCCATGATTAGGATTCGTTTTTATATCTGTGTATAGCTTCAAAATTTCTTCAAGAATAAATGGATGTAAATTAATGTCCAACTCATCAACTATATTTATGGTGCCGTTATTTATTGCATACCAGTGACTGGCCAGATACTTCATTAAAGCTTTTGTTCCGCTTGACTCAACAGCATCAGGTATTTTTATTGAAGTTTTTTCATGGTCATGGGTAAATAACGGAAAGTAAATATCTTTGTTGTCTTCATTTTTTTGGGTAATTATTTCAATATCACTGACCCCAATATCAATTTTTTTGATAAAGGCTTTTACAAACTCAAAAACATCTGGATTATCAGCCAAGATTTTGCAAGCTTGCGACATCGACACTCTGTCTTGTCTCAAGCCAGAATAAGTGACGTTTGAGAAAAAATCTTCGAAGAAAGGAAAAATGTCTTTTAAAGGCCCTAAATCAAGATGTTTGCAAGTTGAAATAATAGAAGCGTTTTTCCTCAATTTAATATTGTCTAATACTGCCAATTCTTTGGTACTACTCACTAATTTTTGTTTTTTTCGTTCGAATAGTTTTACTTCCTTAAGTTTTTTTCTATAGAGAGACTCATTTAAGACTTCGGCAGTGGTCAAAGTTAATTCATATCTGTAGTAGATGTTTTTAACAATAAATTCGATATAAAACTCTGTTGGGGATTTGCTTAGGAAAAAGCTCTCAAAAGCAATTTCTTTTTCAGGATCACTTTTAAAAGATTCTGATGCAAAAAAAGACAAGAATGTAAGTGCACGAAGTACATTAGTTTTACCAGAGCCATTAGCCCCCTTGATGCCCAAAACAGGCGTGAAATTAAGTCCGTTGCTAATTGTGGTAGGACAATTAGCATCCAATTTAAAACTTATTACTGCGCCTTCTTTAAACGAAAAGAAGTTCTTAAATCCGAATTCTAAAATCAAGGCAATCCTAATTGAATGTTTTTGGCGAAATTGACATTGAATATACTTTTTGGTGGTATTGTTGTCAACTTATTAAGCTACTACGTGGCTACTAATGTAAGGGATTGTATAAAGGAAAGCGGCCTCCATCTCTGGAAGCCGCTTAGGTATTGGTGATGAAAGAGAGGCTTGAACTCTCAATCTCAAGAGTAATAGCGCTTTAAAATAGTTACCAAATTAAGTCCGCCAAGGATGCTTAGGCACATCACACACCCCAGCGACATTCACACCTGCTTGCGCGACCAAATGATCATTTTCAACCGTGTCTCCACTGACACCAATTGCACCAATCAACATACCTTCTTCATCTACAATCGGTAAGCCACCTGGGAAAGTAATCAATCCATCGTTGGAGTGCTCGATACCGTATAAAGGCGAACCAGGTACTGAAAGTTTGCCAATTTCGCCAGATGGCATGGCGAAGTAACAGGCGGTTTTCGCTTTTTTGATGGCGATATCAATACTGCCGACCCAGGCATCATCCATTCGAGTGAAACTTTTCAGGTTGCCACCAGAGTCCAGTACGGCGATACACATCTTGACGCCGATTTGTTTGGATTTCTCTACTGCTTTTTCAATGATTTCTTGTGCGAATTCAAAGCTTACGTGCATGTGTTTTCCTTATTGTCTAATTGATTGGTATCAATGTGACTATGCCCACAGGTTTAAATTCATTTAACTTTGCACTCGCTTGAAATAGGGGGCTTTGCAGAAGGTAGCGATAAATAAAAACGGCTCCCATTGCTGGAAGCCGTTTTTGTATTTGGTGGTGAAAGAGGGACTTGAACCCTCGACCCCAGGATTATGAATCCTGTGCTCTAACCAGCTGAGCTACATCACCAGATTTGAAAGACCGCGATTATAGCAGTTGTATCAGGGCACGACAACAACCCTTTGTGACCTTTTTTACTACGCATTTTCTTGAATTTTGTGGAGAGGGTTTTCAGGGGATTCATTTTGGGAGTATGCTAAACCGTATAAATCAATTAAAACTCGGGGATGCGATGAGCGAGGCTGTCAGCAATCACAGCGGGGTATTGCATTTGGGCAAGGTTTTTGCCGATGCTTTGCGGATGCGGGATGCGTATACGCGCTTGCATAGCGACCGTGTGATGGCGCTTTCTCATGGGATTGGGCTGGATATTGGTTTGAGCCGCCATGAGCTGGATGCCTTGGAGTTGGGCGCTTGTTTGCATGACATTGGCAAAATTGTGGTGCCGGATGCTGTATTAATGAAGCCGAGCAAGTTGAATGCGGAAGAGTTTGCCATCATGCAGACGCACCCGTCGGTGGGGGCGAATTTGATTGAGGTGTATGAGCATAAGGATGCACAGCGGATTGCGGACATCGTGCGTTATCATCATGAGTGGTTTGATGGCAGTGGCTATCCTGGCCATTTGGTTGGCGAAGCGATCCCGTTGTTGTCACGCATTGTGACGGTGGTGGATAACTATGATGCGATGGCGGTGCGGCGCGTGTATCAGGAGGCGCGGCCACACGATGAAATTTTGCGCATTATGGAGAGTGAGTCTGGCAGCAAGCTGGATCCCGAGTTGTTCCAGCGGTTTGTTAAGGTGATTCATGATCCACGCTATGCCGAGTTCAAGGCGTCGTGAGGCATAAAAAAGGCTGGAAATCTCCAGCCTTTGATTTTTTAGCTTGATACGTGGTTAGACGTTGAATCTGAAGTGCATGACGTCGCCGTCTTGCACAATGTACTCTTTGCCTTCGAGGCGCATTTTACCGGCTTCTTGCGCGCCTTTTTCGCCTTTGTATTGCACGTAATCGTTGTAGGCAATCACTTCGGCGCGGATGAAGCCACGCTCAAAATCGGTGTGGATGACGCCAGCGGCTTGTGGTGCAGTGGCACCTTTTTTCACGGTCCAGGCGCGCACTTCTTGTACGCCGGCGGTGAAGTAGGTTTGCAGGCCCAGCAGGTCATAGGCGGCGCGAATGACGCGGTTGAGGCCGGGCTCTTCCTGGCCGAGTTCTTGTAAGAATTCGAGTTTATCGGCATCGTCCAGCTCAGCGATTTCGCCTTCAATTTTGGCGCAGATGGTGACGACGGGGGCTTTTTCGGTTTTGGCCAAGGCAAGCACTTTGTCTAAATGCGGGTTGTTTTCAAAGCCGTCTTCGGTCACGTTGGTGATGTACATCACCGGCTTGACGGTAATCAGACACAGTGGCTTGAGCAAATTGAGCTCTTCGGCATCCAGATTGAGGGTGCGCACAGCTTTGGCTTCGTTGAGGCAGGGCAGCACTTTATCCAGCACTTTGATCAGGGCGATGGCGTCTTTGTCGCCGCTCTTGGCTTTTTTGCCTTCGCGCTGCATGGTTTTTTCGACAGTTTCCATGTCGGCTAGCGCCAGCTCGGTGTTGATCACTTCAATGTCGGCGAGTGGGTCTACCTTGCCTGCAACGTGAATCACGTTGCCGTCTTCAAAGCAACGCACCACGTGGGCAATGGCGTCGGTTTCACGGATATTGGCGAGAAACTTGTTGCCCAGACCTTCGCCTTTGGAGGCACCTGCCACCAAGCCGGCAATGTCCACAAACTCGACGATGGCTGGTTGTGTTTTTTGTGGTTTGACGATGTCGATCAGTGGTTGCATGCGCTGGTCGGGGACTTCTACGATGCCGACATTCGGCTCAATCGTGCAGAAAGGATAGTTCTCTGCGGCGATGCCCGCTTTGGTTATGGCGTTAAACAGGGTGGATTTGCCTACATTAGGCAGGCCGACAATACCGCATTTCATAATGGATGAACCTTAGCGTGAGAATTGCCGCAGTGTGAAGTTGCGGCAAAGAGTCAATAAAACCAATATTTTACCGTTAGTCACAAGATAGAGCTAGAAACAATCTTGATTTGACTTAAATCCTGAACAGGATTAACTTTTAAACTCAAAAATAAATTCATCGCATGACCGGGGGATGCTGGTGTGTGTCATGCGACTTCCTGACGAAGGAGGATAGATGTTTCGTATTCGAATTGCATCATGGCAGCAACTGCTGACCTCGCGCTGGCTGGCCCTGGTGATTTTGGCTTGCGGCTTGCAGCTGACTGTTTTGCTGTGGATGAATGCTCGCGAGCATGCGGAAGCCTTGCAGGCGGTTAAGTTCCGGCAGGCGGTGTTGTCAGCGACCGAGGCTGTCCAGCACCGTATGGACGCTTACCGCGAGGTGTTGACCGGGGTTGAGCATCTTTATCTTTCTTCGCAGTTTGTTTCTTCCAAAGAATTCCGCGAGTATGTCAATGATTACACGCAAAGTGAACAGTACGGCAGCTTAAATGCAATAGGCTTTATCAAGTACATCCACCTCAATTATCCAGAGACGTTTAAAGACCTGGAAACGCCAGTGAAAAGCCTGCTCGCCAGGCTTGAGTTTGTGCAGGGCGATGATGAGCTGGCGCCGGTGCTGTATATTGAGCCGCGGAATGACCAGAATCAGGAAATTTTGCTTAAGAATACTTTTCTGGATGCGCGGCTGCGTGCTGATTTGCTGCAAGCCAGCGAAACCCAGCAAATCGTGATGTCGGGCCAGTCTACGGGTAGTCCGCAGATGGGGCATCCGTATTTCTTGCATGCGCCGGTGTACCACGGGCGGCCGGATGAGATTTCTGAGACGGATCGCCGTCGCATGTTGAACGGCTGGGTGTTTTTGCGCTTTGATGTCCATGCCTTTTTGGCTGAGGCCTTGCAGGTGGTCGAGCTGCGGCAAGTGCATTTTGATGTGTTTGATTTGAATGGCAAAGAGGGGCAGACACCGCTTTACCATAGCCCGAGCGGGGAGGAGGCGCATCCCCATGAGCGTGCCGCCCGCTTTAGCGCCGCACAAACCATGAATATGCATGGCCATTTGTGGAGTATGCGCGCGCGGTCTACTCCGGCCTTTGAGGCGGTCACTGATTTGCGCGAGGCCAATCAGGTCGCCGTGATGGGCGTGCTGACCAGCGTGTTGCTGGCGGGGCTCGCCTATTTATCCATGGTGCGCAGCCGTGCACGTGAAACCGTTGAAAAATATAGCCAGGCCTTGACCAGTAGTGAGCAGCGCTGGAAGTTTGCCATGGAAAGCACCGGCGATGGTGTCTGGGACTGGAATGTGACCGAGTCGCGCGTGGTGTTTTCTGATCACTGGAAAAGAATGTTTGGTTTTGCGCCGCATGAACTGGCGCATAACCCGGCCACCTGGCAACAGCGGATTCATCCGGAAGATATCGAGTCAGTACAAGCCTTGCAGCAGCAGGTGCTGGATGGCGAACGTGAGCAGTATGCGATTGAATACCGCATGCTCTGCAAGGATGGCAGTTGGAAGTGGGTGTTTGACCGGGGCATGGTATTGATGCGTGACGAGGCGGGCAAGCCGACACGGATTCTGGGCACGCTGGCCGATATCTCCAAGATCAAGCAATCAGAAGAGGTGGTCTGGCAGTTTGCCAATGTGGATACGCTGACTGGCTTGCCTAATCGGCGCATGTTTTTCGAGCGCCTGGAGCAGGCGCTGTTAACGATTAAAAGCAGCAGCCAGAAGTTGGCCATTATCTTTCTCGATTTGGACCGGTTCAAAGAGGTCAATGATACACAGGGGCATGACCAGGGCGACCGTTTGCTGATGCAGGCGGGTAAACGCTTGTCGGCCTGCGTCGGCAACAAGGATCTGGTTGCTCGCCTGGGCGGCGATGAGTTTGTGCTCATGCTCGGCGATGCCACTGCGGGCTATGTTGAGGCCCTGGCACAGCGTGTATTGCAGACCTTGTCGCAACCGTTTCAGCTGGATGATACGCTGGCCTATGTGTCTTCCAGTCTGGGGATTGCCATTTTTCCGGATGATGCCAGTAATAAAGAGGATCTGATGAAGCGGGTGGATCAGGCCATGTATGCCTCCAAGCAAAAAGGCGGCAACTGCTTTACCTACTTTACGCCACGCATGCAGCAGCACGCTGAAAACCGCATGCGCTTGTCGCACGACTTGCGCCAGGCGATTACCAACCAGGAGTTTTTTCTTGAGTACCAGCCTGTGGTGAATTTGCAAACCAACCAGGTGGTCAAGGCGGAGGCGTTGTTGCGCTGGCAGCATCCTGTCAAGGGACTGATCCCACCCATGGACTTTATAGGCATCGCCGAAGATAACCTGCTGATTGCGCCGATTGGGGAATGGGTATTTAAAACCGCCATTGCGCAATGCAAATCCTGGCGACTGTCCTTGCATCCGCAGTTTCAGATGGCGATTAACAAGTCGCCTGTGCAATTTGCGCCGGATCATCGCAAGCAGGAGGACTGGTTGTCAGAGATGGGGCAGCACCCTGAATTCAATGGCATGGTGGTGATTGAGATTACCGAGCGCTTGCTGTTGGATGCCAGCACGCACGTCAGTGAGCGGTTGGCACAATACCGGCAAGCGGGGGTGCAAGTGGCTCTCGATGATTTTGGTACCGGCTATTCTGCGTTGTCCTACCTGAAAAAATTCTCGATTGATTACGTCAAGATTGACCGTTCATTTGTGCGTGAATTGGGGGTTTCCAGTCAAGATGGTGCCTTGTGCCAGGCCATTATCGTCATGGCCCACAGCCTGGGCATGCAGGTGATTGCCGAGGGCATCGAAAACCTGCGCCAGTTACGCATCTTGCAGGAGATGGGTTGTGATTTTGGCCAGGGCTATTATTTCTCACCGCCATTGCGCACTGAGGATTTTGTGGCCTGGTATCAGGCATGGCAACGCCAAACCGTCATTTCTACACGCCATCCATAGATTGGCGTCAGAGTTATTTGCTGTGCAACTGCAGCATGGCTTTTTCAAACTGGCCTTGCGCCAATAATTCGCTGATGCCACTGGCTTTAATCAGGCTGTCATCGATGGCTTGCTGCTCATCCTTGCTGGCGGCTTTTAATACAAAATTGACGACTTCTGCCTTGTTGCCAGGGTGGCCGATCCCCAGACGTAAACGCCAGTAATCCGGCGTGCCTAGCGCGGCATGAATATCGCGCAAGCCATTGTGACCGCCATGACCGCCGCCGAACTTGAGCTTGGCCTGGCCAGGCGGCAAATCCAGTTCGTCATGCACGATCAGAATTTCGGCCGGGGAAATCTTGTAGTAATGGGCGATGGCGGCGACAGCTTTGCCGCTGGCGTTCATAAACGTGGTTGGTTTCAGTAACCATTTGTCGCCATGCGGTTGCCATTTGCCGGCGATACCAAACAGTTTGGCCTCGGCCGTCAGGCGGCTACCGGATTGTTGTGCCAGCAGGTCTACAAACCAGAAGCCCGCATTGTGGCGGGTCATGGTGTATTTATCGCCAGGGTTACCAAGGCCTGCAATCAGTTTTATTCCACTCATATTCACACGCTAAGCAAATGTAGGAGGGTGCGATACGCACCAAAAAAAACGCGCACATAACTGTGCGCGTTCATTGTAGCGGATAACCGCCTGAGCCACTTAAGCAGCAGGGGTTTCTTCTGCTGCTTCGTCGCTACCACCACGTGGTTTGGCAATGGAAACCACAGCCGCGTCATCACCATGAGCCAGTTGTACAAACTCAATGCCTTTTGGCAGTTTGATTTCTGACAGGTGGATGGCGTGACCCGCTTCCAGGTTGCCCAGGTCCACTTCGATAAACTCTGGCAAATCTTTAGCCAGGCAGCTAACGTCAGCTTCAGTCTGGATGTGTGAAATGCTGCCGCCGCCTGTTTTAACGCCAGGAGCCACTTCTTCGTTCACAAAGTGGAATGGCACTTTCACGTGGATTTTCTCAGTCGCGGATACGCGCTGGAAATCGATGTGCTGAATGGTATTGCGTACTGGGTGCAGTTGGTAGTCACGCAACAAAACGCTTTCAGCTTTGCCATCCAGCACCAGGCTCAGGATGGAAGCGTGGAACGCTTCGTGACGGAATTGCATGAACAATTCTTTGTGGTCCAACTCGATAGACACAGCAGCTTGATCGCCACCATAAACAACACCAGGCACGTTGCCAGCGCGACGCAGGCGGCGGCTCGCACCCGTACCTTTAACGTCACGTTTGACGGCTTTAATTTCGATACTCATATGAGACTCCTAAAAACGCCCGAAGGCGGTACTGCACTAAAAACTGCAAGCCGCGACCAGCTTGCAGCACAAAAACTTAATTCATGCGTTCAGAATTGGTTGATGGAGGGTTAATCCATAAACAGGGAAGACACAGATTCTTCCTGGCTAATCCGTTTGATGGTTTCTGCCAGCAATGGCGCCGCACTCAGTTGGCGGATTTTGCTGCAGGCTTGCGCCTCTGCATTCAGCGCGATGGTGTTGGTAACGACCAGCTCATCCAGTGCTGAAGCAGAAATGCGCTGACCCGCGCCCCCGGACAAGACCGGGTGGGTGGCATAAGCCACCACCTTGGTCGCCCCGCGATCTTTCAAGGCAGCGGCAGCTTCACACAAGGTGTTGGCGGTGTCCACCATGTCGTCCATGATGACGCAGGTGCGGCCTTCAACCTCGCCGATAATGTTCATGACCTTGGCCACATTGGCCTTGGGGCGGCGTTTGTCGATAATTGCCAAATCCGCATTCAGCTGTTTGGCCGCCGCGCGCGCGCGCACCACACCGCCCACGTCTGGCGAGACCACGACCAGGTTTTCGTGATTCAGCGTGACCAGGTCATCGAGCAAAATCGGCGTAGCATAAATATTGTCGACCGGGATATCAAAGAAGCCCTGAATCTGATCAGAGTGCAAATCCATGGTCAGCAAACGGTTCACACCGACACTGGTCAGCATGTTGGCCACTACTTTGGCCGTAATGGCAACACGGGCAGAGCGTGGACGTCTGTCCTGGCGTGAATAACCCAAATAAGGAATGGCAGCGGTAATGCGGCCAGCGGATGAGCGGCGCAGTGCATCAACCATGACCATGACTTCCATCAGGCTGTCATTGGTCGGGTAGCTCGTCGATTGCAGCACAAACACATCGCGGCCACGCACGTTTTCCAGCAGTTCCAGCATGATTTCACCGTCAGAAAAACGGCCGACATCGGCACGCCCCAGTTCAATGCCCAAATGCTGAGCCACTTCTTGTGCCAGTACCGGATTGGCGTTGCCGGTAAATACCATCATGTTGGCGTTACTCAACGTTGTACCCTTTTTGCGATGACGATGTCTTGAAACCTGCGCCCATGCGCTTGGCTGGGCGCTATAAAAAATTTAAGCGTGTAAATCGTAAAATCTACACGCTTATGTTTGGCTGAGGAGGAAGGATTCGAACCTTCGCATGCCGGAATCAAAATCCGGTGCCTTAACCAGCTTGGCGACTCCCCAAAAAACTTGTCTTTAACACACTTGTTGTGTCGCTTGGTCACCGTCAGTGACCGAAGCAAAAAGCGGATGGTATTCTAACCCTTTTGCCCAAAAACCAGAAGTGTTTTCTGGTCTATTTGCAATTAACTGCTCCGCTTTTTCTGCACTATCCATGGCTACAAACACTGAAGCGCCGGAACCACTCATACGGGCATCGCCGTATTGTTTTAACCAGGCCAGCGTTTCGCCAACTTGAGGATAAAGCATACAAACAACCGCTTCCATATCGTTTCTGGCTTGCTGCCAGAACGCGCTGGAATTAGCGCCGTTTGAAAAGTCCGCTATTCTCAATGGTTTCGAGTCTCTTGTCAATGCTTGATGTGCAAAAATTTGTGCGGTGGGCACGGCCACCTGCGGCGTGAGTACCACGTAATATTGGTCGAGCAGCGGAGGCGGCAGTGAAACCGCAGATAATTGTTCGCCGATACCCTCGGCCCAGGCGGGCTGGCCAAAGATAAAGACGGGCACATCTGCACCCAGGCTAACGCCAATCTGCATCAACTGCTGCCGGGTGTAGCCCAACTGCCATTGCTGGTTGAGTGCCATGAGGACGGTGGCCGCATCCGAGCTGCCGCCGCCTAATCCACCGCCCATGGGCGTACGTTTATCACAGCCAATGTCGGCGCCCAGAGTGCAGCCGCTGACTTGCTGTAAATGGCGGGCAGCACGGATGCTAAGGTCTTGTTCGGCCGGGACGCCAGCCAGTGGATTCATGTGGAGAATTTGCCCGTCCTGACGTGGGCGGATGTGCAAGGTGTCGCCGTGGTCTAGCAGTAAAAACAGGCTTTGCAGGCTATGGTAGCCATTGCTGAGGCGACCAGTAATGTGCAAAAACAGGTTGATTTTGCAGGGGGCAGGGTAGCTCAAGGTATGCATGGCCGCTATTGTAAAGCATGCCCGCCTGCTTGGGAGGCTTATTCAAGGACCATGCGGCCTTGGCTGTCCTGCAGCGGGCGCTGGTTGGGCGCACCGATGGCTTGTTGCAGGCTGGCCAACTGGAACTTGGAAACCTTGAGCGCTTCTTTCATGATTACCCATTGCACCCCTTCGGTACAGGGCGGGGCTGTCAGCGAGCCACTGTAGCGGTAGTAGGCAGGCTTGACGGGCATCAGGTCGGCCGGTGTGACACGGATGGTCAGCGGTTTGCTTTGCTCTTTATCTTTGGGCAGGCTGCCTAACAGCTTCTCTATGCCAGCATGGGCGTTGCCTTCTTCTATCATGATGGCAATAATCACACGGTGTCCGGCTTTGTCTTCATGCACCATTTGCATCTCGGCGGCATAGGACTTCTGTTTGACCTGGTGTTCGCCGGGCATATGCACACTAATATATTTGAGCTGGTAGGGTTTCTGGTCTAGCACCATCATGTTGCCGCTGCCCGCATCCAATACCAGGCTGTGGTCCTTGAGTGCAATATTCTTGATCGGGAATTTTTGCAGTCGCTTGATCGGTTTGAGGGCGGCTGTGATCGTATTATCCACGTGGATAGGCGATTGCTGGCTACCTGCATTGCAGACGGCAAATTCAGGATTCAGACTGCCCCATTTGTCTGGACCGTGCTCACCACTGTAGGCCCAGGACTTATCATCCGCAGCACCGGTTTTGTTCTTGTCTTTAGGTTTCTGATGATCAGCTGCCGCTTCTGTTTTTTCAGGCTTGCCCGTTTTCGCCGCGTCTTCTTTGGACTTGGCAGTGGTTTCCTTGGATTTAGTCGCACTGGCTTCTGTAGCCGTTGCGTCTTTAGCTGGCTTGCCGTCAGCCTTCTTGTCAGCAGGTTTGGCAGGTGCTGCATCTGGTGCAGGGGCAGGCTCGGCCACGCTATCAGGTGCAGCGGGCTTGTCTTTGCTACTGGCGACGGCAGGCATGACCGGATTGGCGGCACGTTTGGCTGCAGCTTCAGCGCGTTGCTTCTCTTTGTTCTGCCACTTGCAGACGTACTGCTGCGTGATCTCTACCTCGGAATCCGGCAAGGGCTCAATAAAATCTGCCTGTTTTGCAGTAATGCCTGCAGAGTAGACCAACTCTTCCCCTTCGTACTGGAACACCTGGATGGTCGCTGCCTTGCGCTTGTCGCAATCAAAGTACCAGAGCGCTTTTGCATGGGTGTAAACGCGGTCTACAGACTCTATGTTTTTTTGAGGTTGGCGGTAATCGACCTTGATCCAGGCTTTGACATAGGGTTTTTCTTCGAGCAGGGACTGCTTGTCTATCATGAGTTGGCTATCGTCCGTTTTTTTGATCGACAGCCATTGTGCGGCCACGCTGTACCCAGGCAAATTCAGGCCCAGCCACAGGCAGGCCAGCAGCCAAATTCGAAACGAGAGAGGGGTAAACAGATTGCAGCGCATACTGGCATTATCGACGGCATGGCCTGAATCTTTAACGCGAAAGCTGTTAAGGGCGCTTGTCGGTTTGCCTATCAATCGCGGCGTGAATCCGCGCCGTCATTGCTGCGTGGCGTAGCTTACCAGTGTTGAATGACCAGCTTTAGCCGGACATCTTGCTGCTGCAAGCGTGTGATGTGCGGTAGGGATGACTGCACGCCTTGCAATTGAACCTCACGGTAATCGTCGTAATCGATTTGCCATTGGTCCTGCATGAGGCGGGCAGGCTCACCCTGCGCAAGATAGCTGGCCTGGAACGGACTATTGACGTGCGGAGCTCCCAAAATCCATTGGCTTAACCCGGTCAAAGGCAGGCGCCAGCCTAACAACTGCGCTGTCAGGCTGGAAACATCCGCCGCCTGATGCGTGTTGCCACTTTGGTCGGTGAGGGTGACGCTGTGCGCACTGCGCTCGATGAGGGCCACTTGCTGACCGAGCGGGCTAAAAATACGCAGGGTATCCAGTGCCGGGCTGTGTTGCCATTCCAGCCTGGCAGTGTAGCCCTTGCCCGCATATTGCACGGCCAGCTTCGCCTCCACGTCAAAGGATTGCACGGCTTGCAGTGTGGCAAACCTGTGCTGGGCCGCGGGCGGCACGCTGGTTTGAGTAGGGGCGATGGCCTGGCTGGCACAGCCGGCCAGCAGACTCAGTAATAACCAGATGGCAAAAGCTTGGGCCAGCCTCGCTAGCACAGGTGTAGACGGCATACAAACACTACAGGGCGGATTTCAGTTTTTGCGCGACTGCGACCAGAATCTCGTTGCCGGGGTTGGCCGACAAGGCCTGATCCAGAATGCGTTGTGCTTCTTCACGTTGGCCTTGTTTCCAAAGTACTTCGGCCAGGTGGGCCGCAATTTCAGGATCTTGCTGAATGGCATAGGCGCGGCGTAGCTCTTCGGTGGCACGCGACAAGTCGCCCAAACGGAAATAGACCCAGCCCAGACTGTCCATGATGTAATGATCCTCCGGGGAGAGCTTGGTGGCGGTTTCAATCAGGCTCTTCGCTTCAATCAGCTTGATATTGCGGTCTGCATAGGAATAGCCTAGCGCATTGTAGGCAGCGGCAAAGTCTGGTTTCATTTTAATGACCCGGGTTAGCGTGTCTTCCATGATGTCATATTTGCCTTTACGCTCGGCGCTCAGGGCGTAGTCATACTGTAACTCGGGGCTTTCCGGGAAGGTTTTGGCGGCTTTTTCAAGCAGGGTGTAGGCTTCATCGCCGCGTTTGGCCTGGCTCAGCATGAGTGCCTGGTTTTGAATCACCAGCGCCTGTTGCTCGGGCGTCAGGCCATCCACATTGTCCAGCATGGTAATCGCAGCATCGACACCGTCGCGGCGGGCAATAATGCCGGCGGCGGCCATGCGTGCAGCCAGGTATTGTTCGCCATCGGTGATTTTGTCAAACCATTGTAAAGCGCGTGCATCGTCTTTTTGCTCGATGGCTGAGCGGCCCAGGTTGAAGTAGACCTTGTTCGGCTCCTTGAAACCGACTTCGAGCGCGTGTTCCAGATAACGATCGGCGAAAGTGTATTCTTTGGCGTCCAGTGCCAGCAGGCCCACAATCACGTTCATGTCAGGATTGTTCTGGTGGCGTTCGAGCAGCTTGGTGAACTCTACCTTGGCTTCGGTGGTATTTTTTTGCAAGAGCAAGGCGCGCGCTAACGATAAGCGAATCTGATCTGACTCAGGATAGGTCTTTAAAAAGTCGCGGTAAAATGCCATGCCTTTCTGGACATCTTTTTCCATCAGCATTTGCCCGTAAATCTGCGCGGGCGGTTCCCAGCCTGGGCGCAGCTTGGACGCTTCTTTGAGCTCAGCTTTCATGAGGCTCTCGTCGTGCGCAAAGTAAGCGGCTTGCGAAATGGCAAAGTGGGCTTCAGCGAGCTTGGGATAAGGCTTGGCCAGCTGTTGTATGGTTTTGAGCACGCTGGTTTTGTCGGTGATACGCACCATCAGGCTGTTGAGTTCCATAAAGGCATTGGCGCGAATATTGTCATTGGCCAGCACTTTCTGGATCTGTGGAATCGCTTTTTCGAGGTTGCCATTGGCAATCAGCAACTGGCTGGCGGTTTGGGCTGCCGGGATAGAATCCGGGGCCAGCTCAGACCATAATTCGGCAGAGGGCAATGCCAACTGCGGTGTGCGGGCAATGGTCGCCGCCTGCGTGGCGCGCTCGGCGAGCAAAGGGTCACGCGTTTGCTTGGCCAAATCCAGAAACAGCTGCCCGGCCAACACAAATTCTCCACGCTGCGCGGCCACTTCACCGAGCAGGTATTTGTAGACAAACTCTGCAGTGGGGGTGGTAATGGTGGGGGTGCCGCTGGCAGACCAGGCCGGGCTGCTCATCAACGCCAGCCATAATGCCAGTGTCGGACGGCGTAATGACGGGGTTTTCAAGTTGAGGCGGCGGGTAAGAGGCATACTGGATTCCTGTTTAAAAAGAGGTTGCATGAATGATGTCGTCACTGGGGCAGAAGGGGCGCTTAATCCGTCTGGAATTTTAGTTTAGTCCGTGACAGTTGCTGCAAGTTCATCCATAATGTGCGATTTGTAACTAAATTGTAATCGGCGTTTAAACACAGGTGAAAGCGTCGTCTACAGCACTATAACTTTTTGGTGAAATATTTGTCTAGGGATTTGCGGTCTGGCGCTGTAAAGTCAGGCTTGAAAGCATCTTTCCCAGTCGCGAGGTATGTGAAGAAATCATGGCAAATTTGACAGTTGAAGCAATTGAATTGACCCGTTTGTATGGCGGACGTGCCGCCGTCAGTGATGTGACGTTCAGCCTGCAGCAAGGCCAGGTGCTGGGCTTTTTGGGGCCAAATGGCGCCGGCAAGTCCACCACGATGAAAATGTTGACGGGCAACCTCGCGCCGAGTGCAGGCAGCGTCAAAATCTGCGGCATCGACATGATAGAGCAGCCCAAAGAGGCAAAAGCCTTGATCGGATACCTGCCGGAAATGCGCCCTTTATATAAAGAGTTTACGGTAGACGAGTACCTGACCATTGCGGCCAGACTGCACAACGTCTCTGGCAAACACATTAAAAAAGCGGTGGAACATGCCAAAGAGCGTTGTGGCCTGACCCACATGAGCAAACGCTTGATCGAAAACCTGTCCAACGGCTATCAGCAACGCGTAGGCATTGCCCAGGCCATTATTCATAACCCCATGGTAGTGATTCTGGACGAGCCGACCGTGGGCCTGGATCCGATCCAGATTCGTGATATCCGCGCCTTGATCAAGGAAATCGGCCAGGCGCACAGCGTCATCGTCTCTACCCATATTTTGCCCGAAGTGGAAATGGTCTGTGACCACGTGCAAATTATTGACAAGGGCAAGCTGGTGTTTAATGGCGGCATTGATGTGCTCAAGCAGCAGCGTATTGGTAACAAATTGCTGGTTGGCCTGCGTAACCCGCCGCCAGTAGCACAATTGGCTGCAATTGCAGGCGTGGCCGAAGTTGAGCCTGCCGAGGGTATGTGGCGTATCCGTTTTCATGAAGGCAGCCAGCCGCACGAAGCGATTGTGCAGGCGGCTGTGCAGCAAGGCTGGGGCCTGTTCCACATTGCGCCCGATCAAACCAGCCTTGAGGATGTGTTTGTACAATTGACTTATCACGAGGCAGACGTTGCAAAAGCAGCTTAAGTCGATTTAGAGAGCATAAAGTATGTTGAATATTGCAAGAAAAGAACTCAAGAGTATGTTCGCCTCGCCCATGGGGTGGATTATTCTGGCCCTGCTGACGTTTTCGTTTGGCACCTACTACCTGAATGGCGTGAATAACTACTTTGAAGTCATGTCCGGCTCCATCCGTCCGGCTGAGCGGATTGGGGTCACACAGTTTGTTGGGCAAACTGTCTACGGCCTGGCCTCCTTCATTATGTTATTTGCCGTGCCTTTGCTTTCCATGCGCCTGATTTCAGAGGAGCGCCGCAGCCAGACACTGCCATTTTTGTTCAGCGCGCCGTTGTCCATCAGCGAAATTGTGATGGGCAAGTTTTTAGGCCTGGTGGTGTTCCTGAGCATTCTGGTGGTTTACATCGGCGTGATGCTGACAACCTTGAATATCTGGTCAGATATTGATTTTGGCTATATTTTTGCAAATTCGCTGGGGCTGTTGCTGCTGGTCTCCAGCTTTGCCGCGCTGGGCCTGTATTTCTCCAGCTTGACGGCACAGCCGATCATTGCCGGCATTTTGAGTTTTATTGCCTTGTTTGTGCTCATGATTCTGGACCGCTTTTTTGCCGGCGACCCGACCAGCACCATGCTCAAGTTTTCGTTGATGCGTCACTTTCAGTCATTTGCCGGTGGCTTGATTGATACGGCTGACCTGGCCTATTTTGGCTTGTTTATCCTTACCTTTATTACCCTGACGATTCGTCGTCTGGATGCAGATCGTTTGCGCGGCTAAGCCCGCGTTGTTGTCGAGTTTGAAAGCACTATGAAAATTAACAGTAAGTTTAGATGGCAGCTGCTGGCACAAAACTGGATGTTTGTGCTGGTGTTTCTGGCGCTGGTGGTGATGTTGGGCTACTTGTCCAGCCAATACCGCTGGGCCAAGGATATTACCCAGGCCAACCGCAACATCCTGACCCAGGGCAGTGTCAATGTGCTCAAGCAGATGGATGGCGACATCAATATCACCGTGTTTGCCACCAATGATGACGCCAATAACGGCGACACTTTCCGTAAAGGCATGCTGGATTTTGTTGCACGCTACCAGCGCGAAAAGAAAAATGTATTCATCAAGTTTATCAACCCGTCTGAAGAGCCCAAGATGGCGCAGGAGGCCGGGGTAAAAGTTGACGGTGAAACCATCGTTGAATACAACAAGCGCAGTGAACATATCACGCCACCGTTTGCCGAGCAGGAAATGACCAATTTGCTGGTGCGCCTGTCGCGTACCAACAACCAGCCGGTCATGTATCTGGATGGCCATGGTGAGCGTCTGCTGCAAGGCGTCAAGAATCATGACCTGGGAGAGTTTGGCAAGCAACTGGAAAGCAAGGGCTTCAAGTTTGCCAACCCGGATCTGACTATTGCACAGGACGTGCCCGCCAATGGCGCCATGCTGGTGATTGCCGCACCGCAAGTGGATATCTCTGCGGTAGAGGCCAAAAAAATCAAGGCGTATATTGAGGCAGGCGGTAACGTGTTGTGGCTGCTGGATGACGATAATCTGCATGGCTTGCAAGAAGTGGCTGACTATCTGGGCATCAAAGTGTCTGCGGGTATTGTGGTTGACCGCGCTGCCGAGCAGTATGGTGCCGATCCGAAAATGGCGTTTGCCAGCCTGTATGGCGATCATCCGATCACCCGCAACTTTATGCTGCGCACCGTGTTCCCGGAAGCGCATGAAGTCGATGGCCAGGCCTCGGATGATCTGGGCTGGAAAGTCGGGCGCCTGATTGATGTGGCGCCGAATGGCTGGCTGGAGTCAGACAAGATTCCTGCCGGAGCACAGAACCTCAAGGTCCGCTTTGATCAAGGCAAGGATAAAGCCGGTCCTATCAATGTGGGCGTGGCGTTAGAGCGCCAATATGGCAAAAAAGGCCAGCGCGTCGTGGTGATAGGCAATGCCAACTTCCTGGCCAATACCTTTATCACCAACGGCGGCAACCTTGATTTGGGCATCAATATCATCAACTGGCTGGCAGGCGATGACCGTTTGATCACCATTCAGCCGATGCCGCTCAAGGATATCAACGTCACGATTCCCGCCACTGATCAGGGACGGCTGGTGGCCTGGAGCGTCTTTCATGCCTTCCAGTATTTCATTCCGGTCGGGTTGTTTGTGGCAGGTTTGTTCTTGTGGTGGAGACGCCGCAAGGCTTAATGCCTGGTGAGCTGAGGGTGGAGTAGGTAAGTCATGAAAAAAAGATGGTTATTGAATCTGTTGTTACTGGCAGTGGTGGTGGGCATTGCGGTGTTTTTGCATTTGCAACCGCAAGCGCAGGCGCCCGCGGCCAAGTTTGAAGTCTCCACGCTCAAGATGGCAGACTTTGATGCCGTCAAAGCCGAATTTCCGGCCAAAGCGCCCACGGTCTTTGAAAAGCAGAATGGCTACTGGATGATGCGTAAACCCTATGCGGCGCGTGCCGACCAGGCCTCGGTTCAGCGCATCATTTCGATTATCGCCGCTACCACGGCCACCAGGTTGCCACTACAGGATGCGTCTAAATATGGTCTGGATCAGCCCGTGCTGAAGCTGACGCTGTCCGGCGCCAAAGGCGACCAGGTTTTTAGTTTTGGCACCTATAATCCGGTAACCGAGGAGCAGTATGTGGGCTATGCCGGACAGGTGTATTTACTGGCTGGTCAGTATAGCGAGGCCGCGTCTACCCAACCGATTGAGATGGTCGATAAAATGCCTTTGGCACCCGCTGAGCGCAAACAGTTGGCTGGCTTTGACCTGGCGCATCTGGAGCAGTGGGAAGCAAATGCCTTGAAAGTGCAACTGGCGACTGACGGCAAGTGGGCGGTGAATGACCCCAAGGCCAAACCCACGCAAAATGAGTTGAATGAGTGGATGGATTTTAGCTGGGTGCAGGCGCAGGCGGTCTCGGTCGAGTTTTACACCCCAGACCGCAAGCAAACTTATCCTTCTTTTGAGGTGTTGCTGCGGGATGGCAAGAAAATCCACTTTGAAAAATTGCAGGAATCCCCTGAGTACCAACTGGCACGTCCGGATGAAGGCATTATTTATCACTTTAGTAACGACACGGGCTTTACCATGGTGAACCCGCCCATCAATCTCCAGAAATAGCATGCCTGAATTACCTGAGGTTGAGGTCACGCGCCGCGGCTTGTTGCCGGTGGAGGGCGCGTTGATTGAACAGGTCACCATACGCCATCACGGCCTGCGCTGGCCGATTCCTGCCGACTTGCCGCAGCACCTGCAAGGGCAGCGCTTGCTCAAGCTGACGCGCCGGGCAAAATATATTCTGGCCGAGATCGGCACCGATGCGACCGCGGGCGTGTTGTTATTACACTTGGGCATGTCTGGCCGCCTGTGCCTGCTAGAGCGCGATTTCCCCGCAGAAAAACATGATCACTTTGATATCCGTTTTGCCGATGGCCGGGTGATCCGTTTGCGTGATCCGCGCCGCTTTGGTGCCGTGTTGTGGTTGGGGCAGGATCCGCTGCAACATGCGCTGCTGAACCGTCTTGGACCGGAGCCGCTTGAGGCTGGATTTAACGCCCAATATCTCTACAAGCAATTACGCACGCGCAATGCGCCGATCAAGACCACTATCATGGATGGACATCTGGTGGTGGGGGTCGGCAATATTTATGCGAGTGAATCACTCTTCCGTGCACGAATTCATCCCGAAACGCCCGCCAAGGCCTTGACCGAGGCGCAGTGTGCCTTGCTGGTACAAGAAATCAAGGCGACGTTGCAGTCGGCACTCGCGGCGGGGGGCAGTAGTTTGCGCGATTTTTTTGGCGCAGACGGCAATCCAGGCTATTTCCAGCAAACCTATACGGTCTATGGACGCACCGGAGAGCCCTGCCGTATATGCGCCCGCCCGATTCAGAATATCCGCCTTGGGCAACGTTCAACGTTCTATTGTGCGCATTGTCAGCCCAGACCAGCGGAGCTGGGCTTGATAAAGCCTTGATCAAGCAGCCTTAGGCTTCATCCGTATCTGGCCGGATGCAGTTGCGCCCGGCGCGTTTGGCGGCATACAAATGATGGTCAGCCCGTTCAACTACTTGTCCCAGCGTTTCATCATTGTGCATCTCGGCCAGGCCGGCACTCACCGTAATTTGCACCACCTGGTTGCTAAAGTGAAACTGCAATCCGGCCACCGCGGAACGGATCAACTCGGTGATGTCGCGCGCATGCTGCATATTGCATCCCGACAGCAACAGTAAAAATTCCTCGCCGCCCCAACGGCACACCACATCCTCTTCGCGCACATGCGATTTGATCAGTTGTGCCACGCGAGACAGCACACGGTCACCTGCTTCGTGGCCATAGGTGTCATTCACCTGCTTGAACAGGTCAATATCAATCAGAACCAGCGACAAGGCTTCATCGCGGCGCTTGCGGCGGGCCACGGCCTGCTTGAAGTAAAACTCAAATACCTGGCGACTGGTGACCCCGGTCAGTTTATCCTGCGTGGCCATGGTCTCCAGTTTGTCGTGGTAACCGCGTACTGCGACATGGGCGAGGAACAACACAATGGCACTAATCACCAGTGCCACGGCCAGGTTAATCATAAACGCGGTTTCAATACGCTCGGAACTTGGGTCGTTCACTTGCTCCACAATCAGATACCAGTCAAACTCCGGCACCAGACGGCTATTCAGATAAAGCATGCTGCCATTGTTGGCTTTGAATGAGAATGATGCGCTGGGCGAGGTCAGCACTTTCAAAAACGCTTTGTCCAGGCCAGACTTGTTTTGCAAGTGTAACTCGGAGTGGTAATGGCTGCTTTGCAGCATTACCTCGCCCTGGCGATTGACGAAATAAATTTCGCGCCCATAGCGTTTCTGGTAGTTTTCTATCAGTTCGACCACCGTCTGCAACGACAGGCCGACACCGATCACACCAATAAATTTGCCGGATTTATCTTCGATACGGTAATTGACGAAAATGCTGAGGCGTTTGTGATCAGCGGTATCGCGGTCAATATTGATGACATAAGGATGCGGTGAATCTTTGGCCGTGAAATACCAGCTGTCGTCCGGATTACTTCGTGAAACCCGCTTGATCACGCCGGTGGGGTGGTAGTAGTTCAGCGAACTCTCAGAGACAAAGAATGCCGTGATGGTGTTATATTTTTTCTGGATTTGTGCCAGGTAACTGGTCATTTTGCTGGCATCCTGCTCACCATCATTGACCCAGTCAAACACAAATACGTCATTCGCCATCAGCGAAGAGATCAGCAAGGGTTGCAGCAGGTCGCGCTGGATTTCAGAGTAGATATTGTCGCTGGTCAGCGGCAGCATTTCCTGCTCCAAGCGTTCAGTCAGCGAGTCCTTGGCCACGAAATAGCCGATCAGGCTGGTCGCCACAAACCCCGCCAGCACGATCGCGCTGAGAATAACGGTATAGAAACGCTTGTTTACGACCATAACGACCAATGACCTGAAGATGCTTGAACAGCCAAAGGCTGAGTTAACTGTGGATTATCACAAAATCCCCGTTCTACTGTTCGGCTGAATAGTCCGCTTTTTAATGCCGTATTCATACAATTGGCATGAATGATTCACCATGGTGCCTGGCGAGGCTAGTGCGGATGGGATCTGGCAGCATGTTCATGTAAGTAGCCAGCGGCAGGGGCAGGCGTGCCGCCCAGTTTTTGTGGCAACAGGGAGCCGATGACCATGGCGACGGTACTGACCATGAGACCGATCAATTGTGCCGGAATCAGGCTGTCCTTGACCATCACCTCTATCAGGATCCAGCTGGTAATGCCTAGTAAAATGGCAGCCAGCGCCCCCTGGCTGGTGGCACGCTTCCAAAACGCACCAAACAGCAGCGGCACAAAGGCCCCGGCCAGCGTCACCTTGTAGGCGCTTTCTACCATGCCAAAAATAGATAGCTCAGAGTTAAGGGCATAAAACAGCACCATGGCCGCAAAGCCGACCAGGCACAAGCGCATCACGCGCAAGAAGTGATGATCGCTCATCTGTGGCATAAAGCCCTTGACCACGTTTTCGGCAAAGCTGACTGAGGGGGCGAGCAAGGTGGCAGAAGAGCAGCTCATGATGGCAGACAGCACTGCCCCAAAGAAGATGGCCTGCGCCAGCAGGGGGGTATGCGTTAACACCAGTGTCGGCAGCACGCGTTGCGAGTCAGTGGCGACCAAGGTGCCAAAAGTCGCCGGGTCTATCAGTGTTGCGGCATAGGCAATAAACATGGGCACAAAGGTGAAGCAGAAATAAATGCTGGCACCCAGTAGCGAGCCCCACAAGGCGATTTTTCCGGTTTTTGCCGAGGTGATGCGTTGAAACACATCTTGTTGCGGGATAGAGCCCAGCATCATGGTCAGCCAGCCCCCCATAAAGGTCAGCCATACGCTCCAGTCTGTGCTTTGCGGGAAAAAATGCAACTTGCCCGCGTCACGCGCATGGGCAATGACTGGCGCAATGCCGCCGGTCTGGCCGGAAACCAGATAAGCGATAAACAGCAGGCCGCCAATGACCACGATCATCTGCACAAAATCAAGGATAGCCACAGACAACATCCCGCCCAGCGTGGTGTAGGTGAGGACAATGGCCGTCCCCAGCATCATGCCTGCCTGCTCTGAAATGGCGCCATGACTGATCAGGTTAAAGATCAGGCCCAGGGCTTTGATCTGTGCCGCTACCCAGCCCATGTAGGAGACGACGATGGCCAGGGTGGTCAGCACCTCTACGCTACGGTTGTAGCGCATGCGGTAAAAGTCGCCCAAGGTCAGAATGTTGAGTTTATACAGGCGGCTGGAGAAAAAAATCCCGGCCAGAATCAGGCACATGCTGGAGCCAAACGGGTCTGCGGCCACCCCGGTCAAGCCCTCACGCACAAAGGTGGCGGACACGCCAAAGACCGCTTCTGCGCCAAACCAGGTGGCAAATACGGTGGCGGTCACCACCGGCAAGGGCAGGTGGCGGCCAGCGACTGCATAATCCTTGGTGCTATGTACATTCCTGGCAGCGAACAGGCCTATCCCGATAGAGACAAGTAAGTACGCCACCACAAACCAGATCAGCACAGTCCGTTTCCCTTGAGTCAGTTGCAAAACGCCGATTTTAAAACAAAACCTGGCCTACACAGGGGTTCTCAATCTGGCTGTAGTAAAAAAGGCCTGAAAATCAGGCCTTTTTTACAAATCTGCACGTTTGGTTGCCACTATTCCACCCGTTTCCAGGTTTGCGAACGGCCAATCAGTGAAATCCCGATAAAGCCACGCACCTCCAGTTCGTTGCCATTAGGGCTCAATGTCATTTTACATTGGTAGGTTTTGCCGTTTTCCGGGTCCAGAATCTCGCCATTTTCATACACTTGGGGCTTGCTACCGGCTTTGAGGTGTTTGGCGATGGTCATGCCTATGATTTTTTGCCCTCTACGCTCGTCGGTACATTTGTCACACACCGCATCGCCGGTGTCTGTGGCTAGCAAGCCTTTTTCGACAACGGCATGGTATTCCCCGCCGGATTCGGCAATGCGAACCAGTGAGCGAGGTTTGCCGGTTTTATCGTCCGTCGTTTGCCATAGACCGCTCAAGTCGGCTGCCTGCAAGGCCATGGGTAACATCATCAATACTGCAACAAGTAGCTTCTTGGGGGATGCCATCATGTACTCCTTTAGTGAGTGAACAGTAAAAACAAGCTGGCAAATTGAAGCAATACCAGCACGAGAATGGCCATCGTCGCCCATTTTTGCCAGGTGGCCTGCTTGTGCTGGCTGTTTAGCAAGGTATCAATATGGGTTTGCTGTTTGGCCAGCTCGCTTTGATTGCGCAGATATTGCTCCAGCAGGCGTGGCATTTCTGCAGCATGGGCAAGTACGTAGGGGAGCTCGCGTTTTGCAGATTTAAGCAGGCTGCGCCAGCCGATCTGCTCGCTCATCCAGCGCTTGAGAAATGGTTTGGCGCTTTGCCACAAGTCGATATTCGGGTCCAGTTCACGGCCCAGGCCTTCAATATTGAGCAGGGTTTTTTGCAACATAATCAGTTGCGGCTGAATATTCACGCCAAAGCGGCGTGACATCTGAAACAGGCTGAGCAGGGTGCGGCCAAATGAAATTTCCTTGAGTGGCTTTTCAAAGATCGGCTCGCAAATGGCGCGCACGGCTGTTTCGAGGGCTTCTACATTGGTATCTGCCGGCACCCAGCCAGACTCAATATGCGCCACCGCGACATCCCGGTAGTCACGGTTGAAAAAAGCGAGGAAGTTCCGCGCCAGGTAATACTGGTCGGTAGGCGTGAGGCTACCCATGATGCCAAAATCCAGTGCAATGAATTTGCCTTTATCCGGCCCCTCTGTCACCACCTGGATATTGCCAGGATGCATGTCGGCATGAAAAAAACCATCACGGAATACCTGCGTAAAAAACACCTCTACACCTTCGTGAGCCAATTGGGTCAGGTTGATGCCATAGGCCTGCAACGTGGCGGTTTCGCGGACAGGCGTGCCAAACATACGCTGCATGGTCATCACTTGCTTGCGTGAATAGTCCCAGTAAACCGTAGGCACCAGCAGGCGGCGGTCACTGAAATTGCGGCCAAGCTGTGCGCACTGTGCAGCTTCCAGGGTCAGGTCCAGCTCGTGCTCGGTGTGACGGGCAAATTCATCCACCATTTCATCCGGCTTGAGGCGGCGCCCTTCACGGGAGAGTTTTTTGACCCACCAGGCCAGCGTGCGGAGTAAGGCGATATCTCTGTGAATAATGGCGGCAATATTGGGACGCAACACTTTAACAGCTACCTGTTCGCCACTATGCAGTTTGGCAAAATGCACCTGGGCCACCGAAGCGCTTGCGACCGGAACCGCGTTAAACTCGGCGTAAACCTTCGTCAGCGGGGCGTCAAAGGCCTGCTCAATAATACGCTCCACTTCAGCGTAGGCAAATGGCGGTACCTGATCCTGCAGTTTGGTCAGTTCATCGGCCACATCCGGTGGCAGCAAGTCGCGGCGTGTAGACAGCATCTGGCCAAACTTGACAAAAATCGGGCCGAGTTTTTCAAGGGCCAAGCGCAAGCGGACGGCCCGTTTCTCCGGCGCATGGCGCCAGAATAACAACCCGTTGAGCAGTCGCGAGCCCAGACCTGGTTGATTGTCACGGACAAAGAAAATATCCAGCCGATACCAGATCAGCATGCCGATAATGTGAAAAAAGCGTATCCAGTGCATCAGGGCTGACTTTCTGCGGGGGCGTTGGCGGCCAACAGTTTTTCTACGCGTTGCTGCAAACGGTCTGTGTCTTCCCTGAGCTGGTCGACGGCCTGGTTAAATTGCGTGATGCGGGTTTTTTTTGCCAGTAACGGCTGCTCTTCTTGCCAGTATTCCACCAGCATTTCTCCCAGGTTTTTGGCCTGGCCCTGCAAGCGCTGCATGGTTTGCTGACCGAGTTGGACGACTTCAAAAGCCGCCACATCGCCGACCACTTTACTCAAGTCTTCTTCGACATCCCAGCGGATGGCCGCCAGAATCTTGCCGATTTCCATGCCTAGCGCACTGTCGCCATCAATTTTAATCAGGCTATGCGCCTGCGGATCTTGCCTCAGTAGCCGCATGGCCAGGCTGGGCGGCAAGTGAATGGTGGCATCTGCTGTGGCGGTATCGCCTGCAACTGCCAGCTCACCATTGCTTAACACTGTCAGCATGACACGGGCCACTTTAAAGTCTAGACAAAGATGACTGTGCGCATACGGCTGTAACCTGGGAGCGGTCCAGCGGTTTTGCTGCATCAAGTGCTGCAGCACGAATTGAATCAAGGGCTTGAACATGGGGTTAGAGTTTGATGCCTTTGTGCAGCGCGACCACGCCTGCAGTCAGGTTGTAGTAATCGACTTTTTCAAAGCCTGCTGCATGCATCATCTGTTTCAAGGTTTCCTGGTCAGGGTGCATGCGGATGCTTTCTGCCAGATAGCGATAGCTGGGCTCATCGTTGGCGATCCATTTACCAAACTTAGGCAGCAGTTTGAAAGAGTAGGTGTCATAAAGTTTCTCCAGTGGTTGCCAAACCTTGGAAAACTCAAGTACCAGCAGGCGTCCGCCACGCTTGAGCACACGTTGCATTTCTTTGAGCGCAACGTCTTTATGTGTCATGTTGCGCAGGCCAAACGCCACAATGACACAGTCAAAGGTTTCATCGGCAAACGGCAGTCCTTCGGCATTACATTGGGTGGCCGGAATGGTCAGGCCGGCATCAATCATGCGGTCTCGGCCCACGCCCAGCATGGAGGCGTTAATGTCGGTCAAAATGACCGTGCCGGGATTGCTGGGAGACTGGGTCGCCACTTTTTTGGCAAACAGGCGCGACAGGTCGCCGCTGCCGCCGGCAATATCGAGTACTTTGTCACCCTGCCCAACGCCGCTGACATCCACGGCAAAGCGTTTCCACAGCCGATGCATGCCCGCAGACATGACGTCATTCATGATGTCGTATTTTTGCGCCACCGAATGAAAGACTTCGCCCACTTTTTTCTGTTTTTCCCGTTCATCGACGGTTTCAAAGCCAAAGTGGGTGGTTTTTTGCTGCTCAGTGTTGGATTGCATGCTTGGGTTCCTTGCGCGTATGGCCTGCCATGGTGAGTTTGGCGATGTAGTCTTGCCACAGGCTTTCATAATGTTGTGCCAGATAATACAGATAATCCCACGAATACAGCCCGGTATCATGACCATCATCAAAGATCAGTTTGATTGCATAGCGGCCAACCGGTTCAATGGCGCTGATGTTCACATCTTGCTTGTCCAGTTGCAGCACTTCCTGGCCTGCGCCATGCCCGCGGACCTCGGCAGAGGGCGAGTACACACGTAAAAATTCGCATGACAGCATGCATTCCGTCTGGTTATCGAAATGAATTTCCAGCAAGCGCGAGCCCTGATGCAGTTGGATCAGGGTAGGGATGGGGCAATCAGGATGTAGACCGCTCATATGATTGAAGAAAACCGTGTTTGGGGCCGTTAACTTGAATATTGCGCATGATAGCAGATGCACGCATCTACCGCATGGCAAGCAAATGTTTCATGTTAGGGTTGATAATTCATTTTATTTGTGAATTAATAGCTGTACTTGCATGATTTATTTGATCTTTTAACAATTCATGTTAGATTATAGAAAAATAACAACAAGTAGGTCACCTTAATAAAATTGCAGCAGGTCCTATGGAAAATAACCGACTGGCACAACAATTTGATTTGTACACACGCTGGCGTCAATCGATTGCTGATGTACTGGGAGAGTATCGACGCTGGATTGCGGACAAGCAGCTCAGTGATGTGCAGTTAGATGAGCGCATACAGCAGCAACTCAACCGCTTGCGTGAAGACAAGCTCAATGTCGCTTTTGTTGCAGAGTTCTCACGCGGCAAGTCAGAGCTCATCAATGCCATTTTCTTTTCAGGGTATGGTCACCGGTTGTTGCCATCCGGTGCAGGCCGTACCACCATGTGTCCCACCGAACTGCGTTATGACACCGGCAAACCCGTTAGCCTGTCACTGCTGCCGATTGAAACCAATACCCACCAGATATCCATTACTGAATATCGCCGCATGCCGCAAGCCTGGTCTGTGGTGGAGTTCGATGCCCATTCGCGCGACAGCATGGTTGAAGCCTTCAAGGAGGTCAGTCGTACCCGTCGCGTGACAGTGCAAGAGGCGCAGTCGCTAGGTTTGTATCATCCGGACAATTCTGACGATGCCATGTTGATCGGCGCAGATGGCCTGATGGAGATTCCATGCTGGCGCTATGCCATGATTAATTTCCCGCATCCCTTGCTCAAGCAGGGCTTGGTAATCCTTGATACGCCCGGCCTCAATGCCATCGGTGCCGAGCCTGAGTTAACCATGAGCATGCTGCCGAATGCGCATGCCGTGCTGTTTATTCTCGGCGCGGATACCGGGGTTACCAAATCCGAGATGGAAGTCTGGCGCCGTTATATTAGTGGCGCACGCTGGAAGCAAAAAGGCCGCATGGCGGTGCTCAACAAGATTGATGGCTTGTGGGATCCGCTCAAGACAGATGATGAGGTGGAGGCAGAGCTTTATCGTCAATTGCAACATACTGCTGAGTTATTGGGCTTGTCGCGCGACCAGATCTTGCCAACCTCTGCCCAAAAAGGCTTGCTGGCCAAGGTCAAAGGTGATGTGGCCTTGCTGCAAAAGAGCCGCTTGTTGCAGCTGGAGAAAAATCTCTCGGATGAGTTGATCCCGGCCAAACAGGAAATTGTGCGCGAGAGCCTGCAGGGTGAGATTGACGACATGATGCAGCAAACGCGGGTGACCCTGGAAACCCGACTGCAAAGCGTGCTAGACCAGTCGGACGAGTTGCGTTGCTTGCAAGGCAAAAATGAAGACGTGATTGCGCAGATGATGCGCAAGGTGAAACAGGACAAGGTCAATTTTGAAGTCGGCTTGCAACGCTACCAGGCTTTGCGTAGTGTGTTTTCCGTGCAATCCAACCAGTTATTTCACCATCTCGGCATGCCAGCACTCAAGAACAAGGTGCGTGAAACGCGTGAGACCATGATGAAAGCCGCATTTACCAAAACCATGCGTCAGGCCATGGATGACTTTTTCAGTGACCTCAAGCGCCGGATGATGGATGCAGATGTGCATGTGCTTGAGATCAAGAAAATGATGGAGGCCATGTATGAAAAATTCTCCAAAGAACATGGCCTGTTGCAAAAGTCGCCCCCCCCATTTTCCACTTCACGTTACCTCAAGGCCCTGAATAAACTCGAAGCGATTTACCGCGATCAGTTCAATACCACCTTTAACATGATTGCGCATGAAAAGCTGACGCTGACCAGTAAATTCTTTGAGACCCTGGCCAGCCATGTCATTATCGAGTATGAAGCCGCTAACCGCGATACGGAAAGCTGGCTTAAAGCCGTGATGGCGCCTATGGAAAGCCAGATGCGTGAGCATCATGTGCAACTCAAGCGCCGGGTGGAAAGTATTAAGCGCATTTACCAGGCCACAGATACCCTGGAAGAACGCATTGCTGATCTCGAACAATTAGAGTTGTCTATCCGTCAGCAATTGGCGGATCTAGAGCATCTGCATTCCAAAGCAATGGCAGCATTGATTCATGAAGAGGTGGTCGTGCAGGCGGCCTGAGTGGCGGTGCGTTAAGGCGGCGTGCTTAATACGGCTAGAAGGTGAATATAAAAAAACGGGTGCCTGGCACCCGTTTTTTTATTTGCTTTCCAGCATATAGGTTTTGATTTTTTGCATCGCCTTTTGCTCAATCTGGCGGATGCGCTCGGCAGAAACACTGAATTCTGCGGCCAGGTCATGCAAGGTAGCGGCATTGCCTTCGGTCAGCCAACGCGCCTGCAACACGCGACGACTACGTTCATCCAGTTGCTGCAAGGCCATACTCAAACCTTCTGTCTGCATGTGTTCGGTTTGCAGATTCTCCAGCAAGGTAGAAGGCTCAGGGCCTTCATCTTCGAGGAAGGCAATCGGGCTATACACTTCTTCGCCATCTTCATCCACTTGCGCATCCAGAGAGATTTCCTGACCATTGAGGCGGTATTCCATCTCGGTCACGTCTTCTGGTTTCACATTGAGTTCAGTCGCAATGCGTTGAACATCTTCCTGACTTAAGGTCTCAAACCCATTTTTCATGCTGCGCAAGTTAAAGAACAGCTTGCGTTGCGCTTTGGTGGTGGCGGTCTTGACCAAGCGCCAGTTCCGCACAATATACTCATGAATTTCAGCCTTGATCCAGTGCATGGCAAAAGAAACCAGACGCACACCGCGATCGGGATCAAAGCGTTTAACTGCTTTCATCAAGCCAATATTACCCTCTTGGATCAGGTCTGATTGGGGCAGGCCATAACCGCTGTAACCACGGGCAATGCTGGCGACCAGACGCAAGTGCGACACAATCAGCGCACGCGCAGCCTCAAGGTCCCCGCTTTGTTTCAGGCGGGTCGCATAACCGTATTCTTCTTCAGCGGTCAGCACCGGAAACTGCTTGATGGTCTGCAGGTATTTATCCAGGCTGTCTGCCGATGCAACGACAGGTAATGTAAAAGCGTTGATAACAAACTCCTTGGTATCAAAAGAGATTTAAAACAATTTTAGCACTCAATGTATGAGAGTGCTAGTCTCTGGCAAAGTTCCAACTGGCTATCGTATTTTATAAAGTAAATCCGGCTCGAAAAGCAGAATAAAACCCGGAATTCAACCTCAATTTTGGAGGGTCAATCACTGCCGGAAGGCGTTGGCAGGGAGATCGGGATAATGGGGGGATATTCATATGGCGGGCAGGCAATACTGACGTTAGCAAGGGCATGGGGCAGTGGGGTAAATATGTTGTGCAACTTATTGGATCCTATGCAACACAAGGCGCAGAACCGGTTGCATGAAGCTGAACCTTAATAGTTACCGCTTGAAGCCAGTCACTGCAATCCGTTGTGATGTTGGGTGGGGCATTGCCGCTTGTTACGCATGCGTGCTTTATCCTTCATCGCGGCACAGCAATGTGCTGAGCCTGATAAAGGATAAAGCATCATAATCGGTTTGGCTGACATTGTGCTTACAGTATCCGGTCTGTCATCAGGCTCACGGTATTGAATGGTTTCAGATTAATCCCTGCCGTGACCATGGCCACGTCCCGGGCCGCCAGGTCTGCCTCCTGGCCCTGGTGGGCCATCATGCCAGTGATCCCAACCGGGACCAGGCCCAGGTGGACCAGGATGTGCCCGGTAATGTGGCACATAAACATTCTGATACCAGCCATCCTGGACAAAATAGACCTGACGACCACAAGCGCCATAGCCGCCGCAATAGCGTGCCCAGCGCTTCATATGGCCGGGCGGTACATGCAGATACATGGGGGGCTGCACCACGGCCACCGGTGGTGGCTGGATAATCACGGGTTGCGGGTAGACCACTTGCGGCACTGGATAAGCATCACCGAGGACTATCTGGCCGTAAAAGCCGGGTTGCCCCACGCTGACCGCGACACCGGCTTCTGCGGTCGTGGCCAGGGCAATTGTCCAACATAATGCACCTGCCATGAGTATTCTGAGCATGGTTACCTTCTTTCTATCTGTTTCAGAAAAATGCAGATTGATTTGCATAGGCGGATTTTAGAAAGGCTATGCCCCGCAGAGCAGTCTTATTATTCTGATAGCGTTGTCAGAGGGTGCTGACAGTCATTGCCTGGGGCGGATCAACAGGCTCAGGTCAGGGCACCTGGGCAGGATGAGATGGTTAAATCAATAGCTTGTTAATTTCTGGCTTGTGATACTTCTGTCTTGGCGCGTGTGTAAAGTGGTCTCCATTGACAGCCTCGCGTGTCTGCCAATGACGCCATCCGATTGACGGACGGCGACTGGCAAGCAATTTATTACTTCACATTGCGTACGGCCATCCAGCCCAAGTCATGCATACAGGAGACAAACGCACGTTTAAAAGTCTGTGTCTTGTAATCAGGCAGGTAGTTTTCTCCCAGCTTTTTCTCACAGCTGGCTTGGTCACGAGATAGCTGGTTGGGGAAAGCCCCCATTTTCCACCATGAATTGATCGAATACGCTACATCGGGACCGTCATTCACGGTGCTGTGTGGCGCAGCAGGGGCTGATTCAGCTGCGTCGTCCGCTGGCGTTAACGGTGCCGAGCTGGCTGGGGCCGAGGCAGCACTGGTTGCTGCCGGGCTCGCTTGTGGTTTTTTTGCAACAGCTGCAGCTTGCGCTTTCGCGGCATTCTCTTTGGATAAGTCTATAAAAGGACTGGGCTTGCTTTGCATGCCACCGCGGTTATCCGAAGCCTCTATGGTTGCAAATAAAGGATCAAATGCATCTAGCTTGGGTTTTTTCCAGCCATGCTCGGCCAGGCATGCCGAGAGCTGATCGCCGCTGCCACGGCAGGCTTGATGCGCCCTTTCGATGTCCTGCTGGTTGCCGCCTTGCTTGTAAGAAATCTGGCCGCATCCTGCCAATACAGCGGTCATGAATAGGTAAGTTAAAAGACGCATTGCGAGTCCTGTTCGTGATTTGTTATGCGCAGTCTAGCGGGCTTTTCACGCCCTCGCCACTACGCAAATTGACGTATTTGTCCTACAACCCCCTCTCGTTAAGCTGAGCGCAAGTTTTGATCAACTGTGATTTGAATTTAACGAGAAAGGGAACTTAGATGATGAACTTGAAAAAATGTGCCTTGCATACTGCGGTAGCAATGGCTTGTGGCCTGGGTGCACAACTGGCAAATGCGGGTGCAACAATCAACTTTGGCGAAGATAAATATATTGGCCTTGGGTTTGGCTTTATCAGCAGCTATAACTCAAAAGAGGACGCTGTGAATCAAGGCAGCGATCGTTCAAACGACTTCGCTCTGGATAGTGCTCGTATTTATATCTCTGGTTCTTTTAACAAGTATATCAAAGGCATGCTGAACACTGAAAAATCAGGTGGCGGCTCTGCAGGCTCTAATGTTGAAGTGATTGATGCCAACGTGCAATTTCAGTTAACCCCTGAAGTGGCCATCTGGGCAGGTCGTTTCCTGTCTCCGAGTGACCGTGCCAACATGGCAGGTCCTTACTACTCCATGGGTGGTGGCTACTGGGCCAACATTGCTTCACGTTATGGCTGGAACGGTGGTGTGATTGGTCGTGATGACGGTGTGGCTATGGTTACCAGCTTTCTTGAGGATCATCTTAATGTTTCATTCGGTGCCTTTGAAGGTAACCAGATTTTCCGTTTTAGTGGGGTTGGCGCGCAGTCACAATCTTCAACACATAAAGATAACCTGATGTATGCCGGTCGTGTGCAATACGATTTCTGGGATGCAGAACCAGGCTACTACGGTACAGGCAACTACTTTGGTGCTAAAGACATTCTTGCCATCGGGGTTGCTGGACGTTACAAAAAAGATGGTGTTGTCAGCCCTACCAATGTGGTGGGTGATTACAAAGCTTACAGCGTGGACTTCCTGTTAGAGAAAAAAGATGTGGGTCCTGGTACCTTTTCTGCTGAAGCTGCTTACTACTACTACGGCACCGATGGTGTGTTTAAAGGTGAGCAAGGTCATGCATACTCCGCTGGCTTAGGCTACCTGTTCCAGGAACAAGTAGGCTGGGGCAAATTCATGCCTATCATTCGTTACCAGAAATTTAACGCCGATGGTGTGACAAGCTACAACTCGACAACGACAGCTTTTACCAATACCACCGGCGGTGGCGCAAGCAAACGCTTTGAAGTGGGCACCAATTACGTGATTGCACCTTACAACGCGACTTTGACAGCCACCTACGGCAAAGAAGATACCGCGACGGCTTCTAATAAAGATTTCGTCCGAGTCGCCCTGCAGATGCAGTTCTAATCAACACCTTATAACCCTTTTCCACAAAGGAGATGAGCGTAATGAAAACAATAGTGAAGTTGGATTTGGATAAAAAACCATGGGAGCAGGACGGCCAGATTCATAACCGCTGGCACCCCGACCTGCCGATGATTGCCATGGTCAAGCCAGGGGATGAGTTCCGTGTTGAGTGTATGGACTGGACCGGTGGTCAGATCGGTAATAACGATAGCGCCAATGATGTGCGTGACGTTGATCTGACACAGGTGCACTACCTGAGTGGCCCGATTGGCGTGGAAGGTGCTGAGCCGGGTGACTTGATGGTGGTGGATATTCTGGATGTGGGTACTTTTGATGAGTATCAATGGGGCTTTAACGGTTTGTTTGCCAAGGAAAATGGTGGGGGCTTTCTGACCGACCACTTCCCTGAAGCGAGCAAAACCATCTGGGATTTCCACGGCGTGTATACCACTTCCCGTCATGTGCCTAAGGTGCGTTATGCCGGCATTATGCACCCGGGTCTGATTGGTTGCCTGCCATCCAAAGAACTGCTCGAAACCTGGAACAAGCGTGAAGGCGACCTGATTGCAACGGATCCGGATCGTGTCCCGCCACTGGCTTGCCCTCCGACTTCACAATCTGCCGTCATGGGCCGTTTGAGTGGCGACGCTGCCAAAAAAGCAGCGGCTGAAGGCGCGCGTACCGTGCCACCACGTGATCACGGCGGTAACTGCGATATCAAGAACCTGACCAAAGGCTCAAGGGTGTACTTCCCGGTCTATGTGAAGGATGGCGGTCTCTCCATGGGTGACCTGCACTTCTCACAAGGCGACGGTGAAATCACTTTCTGCGGTGCGATTGAAATGGCCGGTTACCTCGATATCAAGGTTGGCCTGATCAAGGATGGTGTGAAGAAATACGGGATTAAAAACCCTGTGTTCCAGCCCAGCCCGATCACACCGACTTACCGTGATTACATGATTTTTGAAGGCATTTCGGTTGACGAGGCCGGCAAGCAACATTACCTGGATGTGCATATTGCCTACCGCCAGGCTTGCCTCAACGCGATTGAGTACCTGAAAAAATTTGGTTACAGCGGCGAACAAGCGGTATCCATACTGGGGACTGCGCCGGTAGAGGGGCATATCAGCGGCATCGTCGATATCCCTAACGCTTGCGCCACCTTGTGGGTCCCGACCGAGATTTTTGAGTTTGATATCCGACCTAACGCGGATGGACCGAAGATCATGGTGCCGCCAGGCATAGATGTGTCTACTTGCACATAAATGAGTGTTGATCGCGTGCAGTTTATTTGATCAGACTTGATAGGAAACCAAGATGCCTCTTTACGAATATGAATGTGACAGTTGTGGCGTGTTTACTGCGCTACGCAAAATGAGTGAGTCGAGTTTGCCTGCCTACTGCGATTGTTGCGGGGCAGAGAGTCCACGGATTTTATCTGTGCCCAAACTGGCCATCATGGACAAAATGCAACGGTCTGCGCATGAACGTAACGAAAAATCTGCCAACGAGCCGCGTACAGCCAGACGTTCCAGCTGTGGCTGTACCGGATCACACACGTGTAAAACCAAGCCTCCGGTCAACCAGGATACAGGTAAACCGGGCTTGCAAATGCAGACCAAGAAAACGGCACGGCCGTGGATGGTCGGGCATTAATCAGCGACATCAATCCCTTAATTATTGATTTTATTGATTTATCCATAAAGGAGAAGAAGTAATGAGTACCTCAAACAGACGCGGTTTTATGAAGGGCGCATTGGTCGGTGCCATGATGGCCGCAGGCCTTATCAGCGGTCATGCATTTGCAGCGGATTATCCGACTGCAAAAGTGAATACGACTGGCTTGGCAGTGACTGACTCCACAGTAAAAGTAGGTATTCTGCACTCTGCCACCGGCACGATGGCGATTAGTGAAACCGGTTCTATCCAGGCTGAAAAGCTGGCGATCGAACAGATCAACGCCATGGGCGGTATTCTGGGCCGCAAGATTGAAATTATCCAGGAAGACGGTGCGTCTGACTGGCCAACTTTCGCAGAAAAAGCGAAGAAACTGCTGGAAAAAGACAAAGTGGCTGCTGTGATGGGCTGCTGGACTTCTGCTTCACGTAAGGCGGCTTTGCCAGTGTTTGAAAAAGACAATGGCTTGTTGTTCTACCCAACCTTCTACGAAGGTCTGGAGCAATCCAAAAACGTGTTCTACACCGGTCAAGAAGCGACACAACAAATTCTGGCAGGATTGGACTGGATCGCTAAAGAGAAAAAAGCGAAAACTTTCTACCTGATTGGTTCTGACTACATCTGGCCACGTACTTCCATGAAGATTGCCCGTAAACACATCGAGCAACACTTGCATGGCACTGTGGTGGGTGAAGAATACATCGCCTTGGGTGACACCCAGTTCGGTTCTGTGATCAACAAAATCAAACTGAAGAAACCTGACGTGATCTACGCAGCGGTGGTGGGCGGTAGTAACGTGGCATGGTTCAAACAATTGAACGCTGCCGGTTTGAACTCCAGCAAACAAACCATGTTGACCATCTCCGTGACCGAAGACGAAGTGTTGGGTATTGGTGGTGAAAACCTGGCTGGTTTCTACTCTGCGATGAAATACTTCCAGTCTCAAGACAATGAGGCTAACAAGAAATTTGTAGAGGCGTTCAAAAAACGCTGGGGTGAGAAGTCTGTGATCGGCGACGTGACACAAGCTGCTTACCTGGGTCCATGGTTGTACAAGGCAGCCGTTGAGCGTGCAGGTAGCTTCGATGTAGACAAAGTGCAAGCAGCATTGCCAGGCTACACTTTCAAAGATGCACCAGAAGGTCCTGTTACTGTGGAAGCCAACCACCACCTGACCACCAAACTGCGTATTGGTCAGTGGGGTAAAGATGGCCAGGCCAAAGTGGTATACACCTCTGATTACATCAAACCTGATCCATTTCCAAAAGGCTATCAATAAGCTAGTCCTGTCGTAAATGCTTAAGCGGTAGCCGGTTACTCCGGCTACCGTTTGGCGCAAACAGCATTCAAGTTGTAAACAATTTCAAGCAGTCAGCAATTTTGAGAAGTTGCATTTTAAGGAGACCGATATGTTTGGTTATTCGATGGCAGATATAGGCAATATTGTGGTGATGCAAGGCTTTTCCGGCCTGAGCATGTTTACAGTGTTGCTACTCATGGCACTGGGTCTCGCGATTATTTTCGGGCAGATGGGTGTGATTAACATGGCGCATGGTGAGTTTATGACCATTGGTGCCTATACCACAGTCATGCTATCCAAGGTGGCTGCCACTTACGGCTTCACCAATTACTATTTTTTGTTTGCCATCCTCATTGCGTTCGGGCTGGCATTCGCGGTCGGCTATGTCGTTGAATACGGCATGATCCGTCACCTGTACAAGCGGCCACTGGATACCTTGCTGGCGACCTGGGGGCTAAGCCTGGTCATGCAGCAGATATTCCGCTCCACCTTTGGCGCCAAAGAAGTGAGTGCCGAGTTACCTGAGTGGATGTTGGGCTCTTTCAAGCCGACGCCAGACATTGATATCCCGATCAACGGTGTTTTTGTGATGGCCCTGGCTGCGCTGGTGACCCTCGGTGTCTATATGTTTATGTATAAATCACGCTGGGGCCTACGTGTGCGTGCCACCGTGCAGAACCGTACCATGGCGGGTGCAGTGGGCATTAACACTGCAAAAGTCGACCGTGTTACTTTTGCCTTGGGTTGCGGCATTGCCGGGATCGCGGGCGCTGCGTTTACCACGATTGCTTCTACCGGCCCAACCACGGGTACGCTCTACATCGTAGACAGCTTTATGGTGGTGGTGTTTGGCGGTGCAGCCAGCATTGTGGGGACGATTGCCTCAGCCTTCGGCATTGCCCAGGCGCAATCTATCCTGCAGTTCTTTATGACCAGCTCCATGGGCAAAGTGTCCACGCTGCTCGCCATCGTCACGATCTTGATGATGAAACCTGAAGGTTTGTTTGCCTCCAAACTGCGTAAATAACAGATACGGCAACGTGTGAGCATGCTTCTCACGCGTTGCCATAAGTAAATAGACGTATTAGTACTTTGTATCTGTCGCACTAGAATCAACGCATCAATAGAGGAGATTTTTGATGACATTATGGGAAAAAATGAAAGCCAGTCCTGTGCTGGGTGGTAAGGAAGGCGTGATCGGCCTGGCTGCGCTGGCCGCCCTGATCTTCGTCGTGTTGCCACTGGGGGTAGATATTTTCCGCCTCAACCTGATTGGTAAATACCTGACCTACGCCTTTGTCGCCGTCGGCCTGGTGATGTTATGGGGGCATGGCGGTATTTTGAGTCTGGGCCAGGGCATCTTCTTCGGTCTGGGGGGGTATGCGATGGCGATGTTCCTCAAGCTGGAAGCGTCCGATCCAGAAACCACTAAAATCCAGTCTACGCCAGGTATCCCTGACTTTATGGACTGGAACCAGCTCACGGCCTTGCCATGGTTCTGGGAGCCGTTCAAAAGCCTACCCTTCACGCTGATTGCCGTACTCACCGTGCCAGCCATCTTTGCCTACATCATCGGTTATGCCATGTTCAAGCGTCGTGTGGGTGGGGTGTATTTCTCCATCATCACGCAAGCGATTGCCCTGATCCTGAGTATCCTGATTGTTGGTCAGCAAGGCTATACCGGTGGTGTGAACGGCATGACAGACCTGCGTACCATGTTGGGCTGGGATATTCGCACCGATTCTGCGAAATATATCCTGTACTACGTGAATGGTTTGTTGCTGTTCGGGGCGATCTTCCTGTCCAAATACATCATGAGCAGCAAGTTCGGTATGTTGTTGCTAGCCATGCGCGACAAAGAAGAGCGGGTGCGTTTCTCTGGTTACGACGTTTCCAACTTTAAAATCTTTATCTTCTGCCTGGCGGCGATGATGTCTGCCGTTGGTGGTGCAATGTTTACCTTGCAAGTGGGCTTTATGTCACCGTCCTTTGTCGGCATTGTGCCTTCGATTGAAATGGTGATTTTCTGTGCCGTGGGTGGGCGTGCCTCGCTGATTGGCGCCGTATATGGCACCTTGCTGGTTAACTACGGTAAAACCGTGTTTTCAGAAACCTATCCAGAGTTGTGGTTGTTCCTCATGGGTGGCCTGTTTATCTCTGTGGTGATGTTCTTCCCGAATGGCCTGGCTGGTATCTGGGACAACCTGGCGACCAAATATGGCTGGTTCAAAGACAAGGCTGACGCAAAAAAGCCTGAGGTAAGTACTTCTGAGGTAGAAGCACAAGCAGTACTTACCGAATCTTCAACCACGGGCGCCGTAACCTCTACCGAAGCGGGCGTCAAGAAAACATCACGTAAGAAAGCGGCGGCCAGCACTGATCAGCCGTCCGCGATCGAAAGCAACAAAATGAGAGGAGCAGAAGCATGAGTAATACCGACTTCGTCTTGGCAGTAGAAGACCTGACCGTCTCCTTCGATGGCTTTAAAGCGGTGGATAGCCTCACCATGTATATCGACAAAAACGAGTTGCGTGTGCTGGTGGGCCCTAACGGCGCCGGCAAGACCACGGTGCTCGACCTGATTTGCGGTAAAACCAAATCGACAGCCGGTTCAATCAAGTTTAAAAACACTGAGTTAACCAAGCTGTCCGAGCACGAAATTGTACGTTCCGGCGTCGGCCGCAAGTTTCAGAACCCGTCCATTTATGAAAACCTCACGGTTTACCAAAACCTGGAAGTGTCTTACCCCAAAGGCCGCGGCGTGTTTGGCAGCCTGACCTTCAAACGGACACAAGAGGTGGAAGACCGTGTACGCAAAGTGGCGGCAGACATCATGTTGACCGAGTTTCTTGAGATGGAGTCTGCCTTGCTCAGTCACGGCCAGAAACAATGGCTGGAAATCGGCATGTTGCTCATGCAAGAGCCTGAGCTGTTGATGCTGGATGAACCTGTGGCAGGCATGAGCGCCAAGGAGCGCGACCAGACCGCCGATTTGCTCAACCGCATCTGCCAGAACCGCTCGGTGATTGTGATCGAGCACGATATGGAGTTTGTGAAGAAAATTGCGCACAAGGTGACAGTACTGCATCAGGGCAAAATCCTCGCCGAGGGGCCGATGGAGAAAGTCCAGGCAGACGAAAAAGTCATTGAAGTTTATTTAGGACATTAATTGGATTAGGCCATTCAAGGAGCACAGCATGTTTGAAATTGAAAATTTGCAGGTGAGTTATGGCCAAAGTCAGGTCATTCATGGCCTGAATTTCAAAGCCAACAAAAACGAAACACTGGCCATCATGGGCCGCAACGGCATGGGTAAAACCACGCTGTTCAAATCGCTGATGGGCATTTTGCCAAGCAAAGCCAGTAAAGCCACCGTCGATGGGGTCGATCTGCAAGGCTCAGCCACCCATGAACGCGTCATGAAGGGGCTGGCCTATGTGCCACAAGGCCGCTGGATTTTTCCGAACATGACCGTGCAGGAAAACATTGAAACTGGTCTCGAGAAGTCAGCTTCAGGCGAGATCCCGGATGATATTTTTGCGCTGTTCCCGGTGTTGCATGAAATGCGTAAACGCAAGGGCGGTAACCTGTCTGGGGGTCAGCAACAGCAATTGGCGATTGCCCGTGCGCTGGTGACCAATCCAAAAGTATTACTGCTGGATGAGCCGACCGAAGGGATTCAACCGTCCATCATCAAGGACATCGCCAAGGTCCTCAACGAAATCCGCAAAATGCGTGAAATCACCATCATCGTCTCCGAGCAGGTGTTGAGCTTCACCATGGAAGTGGCAGACCGCATTATCGTCATTGATAAAGGCCGTTTTATCCATGAGGATACGCGCGACAACGTGGATGCAGCTAAGGTAAAAAGTTATTTGTCTGTATAAGTGCTTTTTTAGCCACAGAGGACACGGCGTCCACAGAGCAAAACGAATTTGCAGTTCCTCTGTACGCACTGTGTCCTCTGTGGCAAGCATTAAAAAGTAATATTCCTGATTTGTCTGTGGCATGATGCCGTTATGGATGATTTAAAGCATACGCCACCATCGCTAGCGCAAACGATCGCAACAAAACACTGGCAAGCCCGATTAGAGCTTGGCTTTGCCAAGCGTGAAGCACGTTCTTACCTGGTACACCGCTTACATAAAGGCCCGTTGGTGGTGCAAAAAAGCCTGCATCCTGAAGGCGAAGCTGTCTGTCATGCAGTCATTGTGCATCCGCCTGGCGGGGTCGCAGGGGGCGATGCGCTGCATTTGCAAGTGCACGTGGGGGAGGGCGCAAACGCCTTGCTGACCACCCCCGGCGCTGGCAAGTGGTATAAGGCCAACGGCACGATCGCTACACAAACGTTGCATTTTCAGCTGGCGTCCGGCAGTGGCCTCGAGTGGCTGCCGCAAGAAAATATCCTGTTTGATGCCGCTGAAGTTGGTTTTAATGCCGAGATTGAGCTGGCGGGCGATGCCACCCTTGCGACGTGGGACATCGTCTGTTTGGGCCGTCAGGCGCAGCAGGAGGTCTGGCAGACCGGCGCCTATCAGCTCAATCAGCGCATCCGTCGCGATGGCCGCTTGATCTGGAATGAACGTGCCTGCATGCACGCCAACGACCGCTTAAAAAGCAGTCCTGTTGGCCTGGCTGGGTCGGTGGTGTTCGGTACTTTTCTGGTGTGTGCCGGGGCCGTGCCTGCAGAGGTGCTGCAAGCTTGTCGCGAGATTACTTTGCCTGATGCCAACACTGGCGTGACCGCTTTGCCAGAGGTGTTATGTATCCGTTATGTTGGCCAGGCTTCACAGCAGGCCAGGCAGTATTTTGAGCAGTGCTGGAAGTTACTGCGGCCATGGTATTATCAAAAAGACGCAGTCAGACCGCGGATTTGGAATACATAAGCTGCGTGCACAAAAATATAGTCAGAGAACAATCCTATGGAATTAACTCCCAGAGAAAAAGACAAGTTATTGATATTTACCGCGGCCTTGCTGGCTGAACGGCGCAAGGCGCGTGGCTTGAAACTGAATTATCCTGAGGCGGTGGCATTTATTTCCGCCGCCATTATGGAAGGTGCGCGTGACGGTAAAACCGTGGCCGAGCTGATGAGCTATGGCACCACGCTATTGAACCGCGATGAGGTGATGGAAGGCGTGCCGGAAATGATCCCGGATATACAAATCGAAGCCACCTTCCCAGACGGTACCAAGCTGGTGACGGTGCATCATCCGATTCCCTAATAGATACAAAAAATTAAACCGCCGATAAACGCCGATGCACGCCGATAAAATCAATATCATCTTTGGCCAGCACTGGTTTTGGGCCAGCACTGGTTTTGGAGTGGTGGGTTTGTGTAAACACCCTGTCGAAACCGGATGCACAAAATATCGGCGTTTATCTGCGTGTATCGGCGGTAAAAAAAGGTATTAAGAATGCATATTAAAAACGAGGAAAGCATATGATTCCCGGAGAAATGCAGGTCGCAGCAGGCGACATCGAATTAAATGTTGGGCGTGAAACGGTCACGCTGGATGTGGCCAATACCGGCGACCGGCCAATACAGGTCGGGTCGCATTACCATTTTTATGAGACCAACGATGCCTTGTCGTTTGACCGGGCGCTGGCCTATGGCTATCGCCTGAATATTGCGGCGGGCACTGCGGTGCGGTTTGAGCCGGGACAGACCCGTACCGTGCAATTGGTCAAACTGGCGGGTGCGCGCAAAGTGTATGGCTTTGCTGGCCGCGTAATGGGCGCCTTAAAGTAGGGAGTAGCAATGACAGTGAAAATGGATAAACGCGCATACGCGGAAATGTTTGGCCCCACCGTGGGGGACAAGGTCAGGCTGGCCGACACCGAGCTGTGGGTAGAAGTCGAACAGGATTTCACCATTTATGGTGAAGAGGTCAAGTTTGGTGGCGGAAAAGTCATCCGTGACGGCATGGGCCAAGGCCAGGGGCTGGCCGCCGAAGTGGCGGATACCGTCATCACCAACGCGCTGATTATCGACCACTGGGGCATCGTCAAGGCCGACATCGGAATCAAGGGCGGTTATATTTCTGCCATCGGCAAAGCCGGTAACCCGGATATCCAACCCGGCGTGACCATTGCCATAGGCGCGGGCACCGAGGTGATTGCCGGCGAAGGCATGATCATCACGGCCGGCGGCATTGATACCCATATCCACTTTATTTGCCCGCAACAAATTGAAGAAGCCCTGATGTCTGGCGTCACCACCATGATAGGCGGCGGCACCGGGCCTGCAACCGGCACCTTTGCGACTACCTGTACGCCCGGCCCCTGGCACATTCACCGTATGTTGCAGTCAGCTGATGCTTTCCCCATGAACCTGGGCTTTTTGGGTAAAGGCAACGCCAGCTTGCCTGAGCCTTTGCGCGAGCAAGTGCGTGCCGGGGTCATTGGCCTCAAGTTGCATGAAGACTGGGGCACCACGCCCGCCGCGATTGATAACTGCCTCAGTGTGGCGGATGAAATGGATATCCAGGTTGCGATCCACTCCGATACCCTGAATGAGTCCGGCTTTGTTGAGACCACCATAGGCGCGTTCAAGGGCCGTACCATCCATACCTTCCATACCGAAGGCGCGGGCGGTGGCCATGCGCCAGATATTATCAAGGCGGCCAGCCAGCCCAATGTGCTGCCATCCTCTACCAACCCGACGCGGCCATTTACGGTCAACACCATAGATGAGCATCTGGATATGCTCATGGTATGTCACCATCTGGACCCGGCGATTGCCGAGGATATTGCCTTTGCCGAAAGCCGTATCCGTCGTGAGACCATCGCCGCCGAAGATATTTTTCATGACCTGGGCGCGTTTTCCATGATGTCCTCAGACTCACAGGCCATGGGCCGTGTCGGTGAGGTCATTATCCGCACCTGGCAGACCGCGCACAAAATGAAAATCCAGCGCGGGCCATTGGCTGAGGATGCGGCGGGCAACGACAACTTCCGCGTCAAACGCTATATCGCCAAATACACCATCAACCCGGCGCTGACACATGGTATTTCACATGTGGTAGGTTCGGTTGAAGTTGGTAAGCTGGCGGATTTGGTGGTGTGGAAACCCGCCTTCTTTGGCGTGAAGCCATTTACCATTATCAAGGGGGGCATGATTGCCGCGGCTGCGATGGGCGATCCTAACGCCTCTATCCCGACGCCTCAGCCCGTGCATTACCGCCCTATGTTTGGTGCCTATGGCGGCGGCCTCAAAACCGCCCTGACCTTTGTCTCGCAAGCCGCGCTCGAAAATCCTGAAATTAAAGCCCTTGGTTTGCAAAAGCCATTGGTAGCGGTCAAAGGCACGCGCGACGTCAAAAAGTCGGACATGGTGCATAACACCTGGATGCCCAAGATAGACGTGGACCCGGAAACCTATGAAGTGCTAGCGGACGGGATGCCGCTGGTGTGTGAACCGGCAGAGGTGCTGCCAATGGCGCAGCGGTACTTCTTGTTTTAATCAATGGCTGTGCGGGCAAATTGATTGTGATTGAAATTAAAAAATGATTCATTTAACCGAACGCATCGCCCTCAGTGGCCATATTGACGACACGCTGGAGCTGCCGTTTGACCAGCGCCAGAAAAGCCGTTTGCGCGTGAACCTGGCTTCAGGCCGTGAAGCGGCGCTGTTTTTATCGCGCGGCCTGATTCTGCGCGGGGGCGATTTGATCCAGTCTGAAGACGGCAGTGTGGTGGTGCAGATCGTGGCGGCGCAGGAGCCGGTGTATAACGTCATTGCACCGACGCCGCGCGACTTGATGCGCGCCGCCTATCATCTGGGCAACCGCCATGTGCCACTGCAAATTGGCGATGGCTGGCTACGGCTGGAGCAAGATTACGTGTTGCGAGACATGCTGCTTGGCTTAGGCATGCAAGTGAGTGAAGTCCAGGCGCCGTTTGAGCCGGAGGCCGGAGCCTATGGCGGCGGTCACCGGCATGGGCATGATGAGGATAGTTTGCAAGCGTTGCGCCCACGCGTGAAAAGCGGGCAGGGCAGCGAATGAGTGTCAGCCCGTTAAACGCGAGTCTGGCCTTAAGCCGCTTGCTGCAACTGGCCAGCCCGTTGCTCCCTGTGGGGGCCTATTGTTACTCGCAGGGGCTGGAGTGGGCGATTGAATCCGGCCAGGTCAAGGATGTGCCGAGCGCACAAGCCTGGATAGGCGATAGCTTGCAGGTGTATCAGGCGCGTTTCGAGTTGCCCGTGCTCTACCGCTTGTATCAAGCCTGGCAAGCCGATGACCTGGCGCAAGTGCAGGCGTGGGATGATTTTTACCAGGCGGGCCGCGATACCGCCGAAGGCTATGCTGAAACCCGGCAAATGGGCTATTCACTGCGTCGCCTGCTGACAGAACTCAAAGATATCCCGCCCGCATTGGTGGCAAAACTCAACACCCTGACGAGCCCGGCGTTCCCCACCATGTATGCCGCTATCGCCCAACAATGGCAGATTGCGCCAGAGCACATGCTGCATGGCTACGCCTGGGGCTGGTGTGAAAATCAGGCCAGCGCCGCCATGAAAACCGTGCCGCTGGGCCAAGTGGCCGGGCAGACCATTTTACTGGCGCTGGGCGAACAGCTGCCGCAAGTGGTCGCCAGCGCCATGGCCCTGCAAGATGAAGAGATGAGTAACTTTAATCCATTACTGAGTATCGCGGGCTGTTTGCACGAGACCCAGTACAGCCGTTTGTTCAGGTCATAACCTGTTTGTTGAAGAGCGTTTAACCCATGATGAAAATACATACCCAATTTGATAGCCCCATGCCTGAAGTCACCGAGTTCAAAGAGCCGCTGCGCGTGGGCATTGGTGGCCCGGTGGGCTCCGGCAAAACCGCGCTGACCCTGGCGCTGTGCCAGCGTTTGCGCGAGGTATATAACATTGCCGTGGTCACCAACGATATTTACACCAAAGAAGATGCCGAATTTTTAACCCGCAACGAAGCGCTGGTGCCAGAACGCATCATTGGCGTCGAAACCGGCGGTTGCCCACATACGGCCATCCGTGAAGACGCCTCCATGAACCTCGAAGCGGTGATGCAACTCAGCAAACGTTTTCAGACGCTGGATATCGTGTTTGTCGAAAGTGGTGGCGATAACCTGGCCGCCACCTTCAGCCCAGAATTGTCCGACCTCACCATTTACGTGATTGATGTCGCCGCCGGTGAAAAAATCCCGCGCAAAGGTGGCCCCGGCATTACCAAATCCGACCTGCTGGTAATCAACAAGATAGACCTGGCGCCCATGGTGGGCGCCTCGCTAGAGGTGATGGACCGTGACGCCAAAAAAATGCGCGGCGAGAAACCGTTTATTTTCAGTAATTTGAAGACGGGGCAGGGGTTGGAAGAAATTGTCAGGTTCATCGAAAAACAAGGCCTGATGCTTTAATCAAGCAAATGCTATGCGTCCGTGGCGGTGTTGCGCGGGCTTGCCGTACTAGTTTGTACTGTCTGCGCCCGCACGCCTTGCCACAAACGCATATCATTCGCTTGAACACTTGAAGGTAGTTCATCTTGAATTGGGTTGAAATACCAAATGCAGACTAAAGTGGTTTAGACCACAAGTATCCCGAAATTAAAACGGAGAAGATTCAATGAAAAAAAGTATTCTTTTATTTTTAGGTGCGCTCGCAGCTTCAACCAGCGCGGTAGCTCACCCCGGCCACGGCCTGGAGTCTGGTTTTGCCGCTGGCTTTATGCATCCATTCAGTGGTTGGGATCATCTGCTGGTGATGTTCGCGCTGGGGATCTGGGCAGCACGCCGTCCAGCCGCACAAGGTTGGCAGTTGCCAGTGCTCTTTGTGACTGTGATGGCCTTGTCGGCTTCACTGGCGATGGCATGGGTGCCGGTCTCCTTGGCTGAAGCCTTGGTGGCGGCCAGCGTGGTGGTCATGGGCTTATTGCTGGTGAGCAATGTAACAGTGAACCGCGCAGTGCAGATCGGCGTTGTCAGCATCGTTGCCGCGGCGCATGGCTATTTGCATGGCATGGAAATCGGCAACCAATGGTCAGGCCTGGCGGGCATGGTGCTGGCAACTGCTGTGCTGCATGGCTTAGGCTGGGTATTGGGCCGCCAGACTCATCCGCAATTGCAAAGAGTCACGCAATTACTGGGCGGTGTGATGCTGGGCTTGGGCGCTGTGTGGATGTTGGCTTAAAACATATTTGATCAATGAGTTCATGTATAGGCTTGATTCTGGCTCAGTCAACATCAAGTCTATCAATCGGTTGAGCTTATTTCGGCTGGATGTATGTATGATGGAAACGTCACAAGCTCCAGTTTTCAATGCTTAAACCAGACACTCTTTCAAACTCGCTCACATTGTTTGTGACTAAGGTTGCATTGATTGCGAGCGCATGACATGCAATCCATAAATCATTTCCACCAATCGGCGTACCACGTGATTTAAGCGCTGTAAAATGAACCGCATAATGCTGGCAAATTTTTGCATCCAGCGCATATTCCACTGGGATACTCAGCGTGAGTTGTTTGATCTGCTGTAACACTTGTGACTTGCGCACACTACGCTCAGCACCTTTTAATAGTTCGGCATAAGTCACAAAAGACATACACAACGTATCAGCATCACTTAAAGCGTTAACCCGCTCCGCGACAGAGGCTGGCTTGTTTTTGAGCAAATAAATGATGATGTTTGTATCCAGTATATACCTCATAAGGCATCTCTATCTTGCATCACTGGCTGGGTTAAAACGTCCTCTGATAATGCGTCAATAAAATCATCGTCAAATTGATTGAGTGCTTCCATCAGCATATCCCCACGCTTAGGTTTGATGGGATGGATCACGAGATCACCATTGTCTGCACGGCTTATTTCAACTTGTTGAACATCCAGTTGAAACGCTTGTGGAATGCGCACGGCCTGGCTATTCCCATTATTAAAAACACGCGTTTTTAAGGTTTGCATGAACGTTCCCCTCGTTAATTTTGAAGTGTGTACAATATTGTATGTATTTTATGTGGCGTTCGGTGATAATGCAATCTCTAGTTGTGGAAGCTTGCCAAGGTTTTGGCATAAACCGACCCTCTTGCCAGAGCAGAAATCTGCTCAGGATTAAAAAGATTGCAGTAACATAGCGCATCCATAAACCGCATTGATTGTGATGACACCCACCCCAGCGCCAGACGACACCCTCGCTCAACTCAAGGCAGGCAAACTTCAAGGTGCCAAACAGCTCAAGTTAAGTGCGCAGTTAACGCAGTTCCCCGCTGAGATTTTTGACTTAGCCGATAGTCTCGAAATTCTGGATTTGTCCGGCAATGCGCTGACTGATTTGCCCAGTGATTTATATCGCCTGAAAAAACTGCGCATTCTTTTTTGCTCAAACAACCAGTTTACGCACCTACCAGAGGTGTTGGGGCAATGCGAGAACCTAAGCATGATTGGTTTTAAAGCCAACCAGATCAAACACATCGCTGAAAGCGCCATCCCCACCCACACCTTACGCTGGTTTATCGTCACCGATAACGCATTAAGTAGGGTGCCAGATGCATTGGGCGAGTGCAGTAAGCTGCAAAAACTCATGCTGGCAGGTAACCAGCTCAGCAGCTTGCCCGCCAGCCTGGCAAATTGCCACGCCTTAGAGTTATTGCGGATTTCTGCCAACCAGTTTGAGACCTTGCCCGAATTTTTATTCGACCTACCCAAACTCACCTGGCTGGCCTATGCTGGCAACCCTTTTTGTAACGCCATCGAGCAAGCGTTAATCAGCCAACATCATATACAGCATATCGATTGGCAAACCCTCACGCTGCAACAGGTCTTAGGTGAAGGTGCCTCTGGCGTTACCTACCAGGCGGTAATGCAAAATAAAAACGTGCAAGAGTCTGTGGCAGTAAAACTCTTCAAGAGTGGCCTCACCAGCGACGGCCTGCCACGCTGTGAAATGCACGCCAATATGCTGGCTGGCGAGCACCCCAATTTAGTCGGCGTTAAAGGCGTAATACACAATCACCCGCAAGGCGTTGATGGCTTGGTCATGCCGCTACTCGACGCCCATTTAAAAGTGCTGGCCAAGCCACCCAGCTATGAAAGCTGCACACGCGATGTCTACGCGGATGACTTAACACTCACGCCGCAACAAGCCGAGTTTATTTTAAAAGGCATCACGCAAGCCGCAGAGCATCTACATGCCCATGGCCTAATGCACGGCGATTTATACGCACATAATATTTTGTGGGGGCCTGAAAAAGTGGTGTTAAGTGATTTGGGCGGCGCCTCATTTTTACCTGTAGATAACCCAGCACTTACGCAAAAAATACTTAAACTGGAGGCTAGGGCATTAGCGGTGTTGGCTGAGGAGTTGGTAGCGGTTGTGATTGGCCGCGGTGAACTAAGCACTTGTTTAGCAAACTAAACTACATTAATATCCGGTCCTGACGGGTAATTCCTGTTACGTGCCTTAGGTGTTTCCTTCCATCGGCTGGCGATAAACCTAGGGGTAAGAGCGTAATAGGGGCCGTTTTTTGAGATTATTAGCTAAGTGGATTGGGAGTGCCCGGTCGTCGCTTATGCCCTCGGTGAGATCATCGGGGGCTCGCTATATTGAACTGCTAATTAGTAACTTTCTAGCAAATAACTTAAGAAACTTATTGTCAAACCGATAATCTTAATTGCAGATAATGGTTTTTTACCTGTATAGTTCAGTTTGTTCCTTTGCCTAAGGCTTTGGTACGTGGCAGCGCCTCAGTCGCCATAAGACTGGGGCATTTTCATATATAGCGCTTTGGTTTTCTTGTCTCGAGTAAAACGCTCGTCTGCTTAAGTCTTGTCAGATAATCTAGATCAGTAATAGCATAAGCAGTTAAAAACTCTAAAGGCTTTCCTTGCTTAGCAGGGTCATCCAGCACAACGAGGTAGTTTTCTTCATTGACCAAAAAAGTACGTCTCTTGAGTGTTTGGCCACGATCACTCCGTCTAGTTGAGCCAAACCTGTAAATGGTACCAGCACTAGCGCACAGCACTTGCTCAATCCACAACATACGCTTTGCACGCTCTATTGAAAAATGCTCATGGTCTAAACCTTGCCTATAGCTTTGCGTGTCAGTAAAAGCATGATCAAAACGAAAGCTTGAGAACTTTATATGAGCCCCTGTCCAGTCTGTCCATATTCTCGGTTGCCCACCTGCATCATTTACATAGTGTGACAAATAGACCTCCCGATACTTAGCTACTAAAGCATCGCCTTCAAGCCCTTCAAATTCAAGAAAAGGCCACAATGGTTGGTAAACCAAAACTAGCTCCCAATCCACTGAAAGATATTAAATTTTGGCTCGGTCTTTGCGGTTGAAAACCTCAAATTTGCTTTTCCTAAGCCTTCAGCTAATTGCTGGCAGAATTGTAATTTTGCTTGGCTAGCATCTCGCTTATTCCACTGATAGCCAACGGCACCAATCAACAAATCCACCAGTTGCGTCAATGGTTGCTCTTGAGAGTCGACTGGCTCAAGGCACTCAATGCGCGCGCGCCCACTTAACTTTCTCTTAAGCATTTCTCTTAAATTGGCAAAACAGCTTCTATCCGAGTTTTGCTGCCAATCTAAATACAGGTAATAGGCCTCTTGGGGCTCTAGCCAATGCACAAGTAGTTGATAATAGAGTTTATAGAACCCAAGCTCCTTATCCCCCTCATTAAACCTGTCGTGGTCTAGCGTTGTTCTATCAATCACAATGCATCTAAAACTTAAATCTTGGCTATTGAGAAAGTAATCAATCAATTCTAAATAAAATGCCAATTTATTAGGTGAAACCTTGCTCCAACCAAATTCGCCTTGGGTTGAATATTTTTTTTTCAGAAGATGAATATCGTGAATAATTTCACGCTTTTTTTCTCGCGGACAACACAAAGCACCAATCACCGCATATCGATCAGCTTTATCTGATGTGTGTCTACTTTCGTCACAATAGACGTTAAAAACACTTTGTTGCGCTGGTTCCATAAAACGCTCCTAAGCTACCGCCTGCGCCACCAAAGCATCGGCAATAGCTTGTTTTTGCTGATTGGCTTGTTGAATACGGGTTTTGAGTTGGTCGCACAACGTCATGAGTGCATCGACTTTGGCGACGATGCGGTGTTGTTCTTTTATTGGTGGCAGTGAAATTAAGGTACTAGCAAGTTTATTTAATGCCATTTTTTGAACGCCAACTTGCTTCGTACTGTCAATAAATTGATTCTGACTTATAGAACTTTCTAAACATAAATATAAATAATTTTTTTGTATATCAAGTATTGGAGTTAACCTCGCTGCATTTTCAGTCAAATTCATTTGATCAAACTTAACTGGTACCAATCCACATTTACCAATTGTCGCACCAACAATTGTCATATAAATATCATCTTTAGTTATTATGTAATTTTCAATTTTTTTTCTCATTTCATTATCTATATAACGCAGGTCTGAATCATCGATTGACCCATTTTTCATATCACTAACTCGTATATAGATGTAGGGAGTTGGTTGCGTTAAAAAGACATAGCCATTTGAAACTCTCTTTCCTCCTCGTATAGTTGTTATTGAACCCAGTCTCACCCACTCCCAGCCCTCCGGTAATTCATAGGGTTTTTCATCCTCACCAATCGGGGCAAGCGGTTTTTCTTTTTTGAGTTTTCCTTCCGAAATCAATTTTGCTTTTTCGGCTTGGATGCGTTTGAGTAGTTCGCTGGCGGGTTCGTCGTTGGGGTCTTGCGGGACGAGTTTGCCCATGACGGCGAGTTGTAGCAGGGTTTGTTTGAGGGCGTCTATGCTGGCTTCGGTGGTAAAGAGCACATCAAAATGCGCGTAGATGCGTTTCCAGTTGGCGTTAAATTCTGCGGCGTTTTGGCTTTGGGTGAGCGCAGCGAGCAGTTGGCCCACTAAGGTTTCATGCGCTTCTTGTGCGTTGCTGTGTTGTTTTTCTAAATGGTCGCATAGCGCCATCAGTTCATCGACTTTGGCAACGATGCGGAGTTGTTCTGCGAGGGGCGGTAGCGCAAATAGCACTGATGCCAACGCTTTACCTGACATATTAGAAATACCAACGCCTTTGCGATATTGTTCAATTTCACCAGTTGCGTTTAGCTTTTCAAAATAACGATATGCATAAAATGGACTTATGCCTTCATACAATCTTGCTCTATGAACGTGATTTTGAAAACAAACCTCCTTATCGTATGTCCAAACAGCTGCTCTTCCTGCCTCTCCGCCCTCACAAATAAGTAAGTCATTCATTCTTGCAGAGCATCGCTCTAATTCACTTTCTTCAATGGGCATTTGTTTAATGCTATCAAGCTCAAACTTACCCCAATAGAGATTTGATGTTGTTATGTAATCGCGAAGAAGGCCCGAGTTTCTTCCTTTATCTAAAGTTTTTCCTGAGTTGTGTTGAGCAATTTCACCGAAATGCACCCACTCCCAGCCTTCTGGTAATTCATAAGAGTTTTGATTAATTAGCGTCAATGGCTTATCTGTTTTAGCCTTAATGCGTTTAAGTAGTTCGCTAGCTGGTTCATCATTCGGGTCTTGTGGAACCAATTTGCCACGCACCGCCAACTCTAAAATCAACTCTCGCAGTTTTTTTACACCATACACACTGCCAGCATTGCCACTGGCTCTGCCACGGCCTGATTTTTTCTCGGTATCCGCCGCTGTCCAAATAGCTATATGCTCGGTGAGCAGGTTTGCAATATTGGTCATGCTTAGTTGCCTTGTGTGCTAGAGGCTAGGGCTTCGCCCAAGATATTTTTGAGCTGGCTGCGCAAGCCTGCAATGTCTTGTTGCATGGTGTGGTATTGCGCTAACAGCACTTCAGGGTCGTGCGTGATATGTTCGCCCACATGCGGGTTTTTACAGTCGAGGTTGTAGTTGCGGGCTTGAATATCAGCTAGGCTGACTTTCCAGGCTTGTTGGTTTTCTTGTCTGGCACTAAAGCCGTCACTCTCACTGCCCCACCAGTTGGCAAGGGTTTCAAACTCTTCAACCTTCATGGGTTTGGTTTTGTTGTAGGCTTTTACGCCTGCGGGCAACGGTTGCTCGTAAAACCAAATATGTTGCGTGGGCGTGCCTTTGGTGAAAAACAGCAGGTTGGTTTTAATGCTGGTGTAAGGCGCAAACACGCTGTTGGGCAGGCGCACGATGGTGTGCAGGTTGCAGTCTTGCAGTAGCTTTTCTTTGATGCGGGTTTTAATGCCTTCGCCAAACAAAAAGCCATCGGGTAACACCAGTGCGGCACGGCCACCTGTTTTAAGTAGCTGCATAATCAGCACTAAAAACAAATCGGCGGTTTCGCGGGTTCTAAACGTGGCGGGGAAGTTGGTTTCGATGCCGTCTTCTTCCATGCCGCCAAACGGTGGGTTGGTAATCACCACATCCACACGGTCTTTCGGCTCCCAGCTAATCAGTGGGCGTGCCAAGGTGTTGTCGTGGCGGATATTGCTGGGCACCTCAATGCCATGCAATATCATATTGGTGGTGCACAGCATGTGTGGCAGAGGCTTTTTCTCGATGCCGTGAATGCTGGCTTGAAGCTTGGCTTCGTCTTCTACTGTTTTCACATCTTGCTTACGGACATGCTCGATGGTGCAGCTTAAAAAGCCGCCTGTGCCACAGGCCGGGTCCATCACTTTTTCACCCAAGCGAGGGTTGGCCATACGCACCATAAACTCGGTGACTGCACGTGGGGTGTAAAACTCACCTGCATTTCCTGCGGCCTGCAAATCACGTAGCAATTGCTCGTACATATCGCCAAACAAATGGCGCTGTTGGGCTTTGTTAAAGTCTACGCCTTCTTGGATTTTATTAATGACCTGGCGCAGTAGTTGGCCGGACTTCATGTAGTTGTAGGCGTCTTCAAACACAGAGCGAATCACATAGGCACGTTGGTCGTTGCCTTTGGCTGGCAGGTTTTGCAAGGCAGGGAATAAGTCGTTATCGACAAATAACTTTAAGGCTTCACCGGTGATTCCTTCCGCATCTGCAGCCCAGTTACGCCATCGATATTTTTCCGGCAATGGTGACTGGTAATCATCGTGAAGCAATTCCCACTCCCGCTCACGATCGTCAAAAATCTTGAGGAATAACAGCCAGACTAACTGCCCCAAACGTTGTGCATCGCCATCCACACCCACGTCTTTGCGCATGATGTCTTGGATAGATTTAATGGTGCTGGAAATGCTCATAATGTACTGCTTTATGCGTAGAGTTGTTGCTCAAGTTCTTTTAAGGCATTGAGATAGCCTTGTTTGCCGCCAAAGGCTGCAATAAGTTCGGGAGTGCTACCCATCGTCCTGAATGGATCAAGGGTCAGTATTTTAATATCTTCGATGTTTTCAACACCAGTATCGGCGTATTTATCCAACAAAGCTTCTAGTACTTGCTTTGCTTGCTCGCCGTATTTAGCAAAGTAGTTGCGCTTTTTTACCTGCTCGGCACGCTCTTTACGGGTGAGTGGTGGTTGGTCAAAAGCAACGTGGCATACCAAGTCAAATGGGTCAAAATCTTTGCCTACTTCCTCAGCCAATGCATCGAGCAGAATACCGTGTGATTCAAACTCTTGGATGAGTGCAGCTTTACGCTCAGCATTTGTCCAAGTTTTCAAAAACTGGTCCAGGCTTTGGTAGTCTTTTTGGACTTTAGATTTGGTGTAATCCCGAATTGACTCAGTTATAAGTTTGCCTTCTGGGCCATAGTATTGCACTCTTTGCGCCACCACATGCACGGCCACATTATCTACCACGTACCTAACCCGACCTTTTGGCTCGTCATCACCACCCGTTATGTCAGGTGTATCAGGATTAGGTAATGGCAAAGTCGGATCTTCAATTTCGTCAGGCGGCACTGGTGATTGACCATCTTTAGGTTCAAAAATGACAACGGGCTCACCATCAAACTTTTTATCCGCAAAAAGCTCGGTAGCTTTTTTGAAGTCCATGATCGTGAACCAAAACTTACCGTAATCTTCATTGATGCGCGTGCCGCGGCCAATGATCTGCTTAAACTCAGTCATGGATTTAATATGCTGATCGAGCACGACTAGCTTACACGTTTGGGCGTCCACTCCAGTGGTCATCAGTTTTGATGTCGTTGCAATAACCGGATAGCGCTCCTCAGGATTGATAAAGTTATCCAGCTCGGCCTTGCCTTCGTTTTCATCCCCAGTAATACGCATCACGTATTTGCGATTTTCTTTAACACGGTCTGGATTCAAATTTACCAATGCCTGACGCATACGCTCGGCATGATCAATATCATCACAAAACACGATGGTTTTGGCGTAAGGGTCGGTTTCACGCAAAAACTCTGTGATTTTTTGTGCCACAAGTTGGGTTCTTTGTTCCAGAACCAGCGTTCTATCCATATCAGACTGGTTGTAGATACGGTCTTTAATAAGTTGGCCTCTTTTATCGGTCTGCCCAGCAGTAGGCCGCCATCCTTGTAAGTCTTTATCCAGATCGATCCGGACCACTTTGTATGGAGCCAGGAAGCCGTCTTCGATACCTTGTTTAAGTGTGTAGCTATAAACTGGCTCGCCAAAGTAAGTGATGCTGGAAACCTCTTTGGTTTCTTTTGGAGTTGCGGTTAAACCAATATGCGTCGCTTTATTAAAGTATTCCAGGACTTCGCGCCAAGCTGAATCCTCAGCGGCGCTACCTCGATGGCACTCGTCAACCACAATTAAATCAAAAAAGTCTGGGCTGAATTGCTTGTAGATATTCTTGTCTTCTTCGTTACCCGTAACCGCTTGATAGAGTGAAAGGTAAATCTCATAGGCTTTATCAATTTGGCGCTTACTGATTTTGGTCATCGCCGCGCCAAATGGCTTAAAGTCATTATTTTTGGTTTGATCCACCAGAATATTGCGATCAGCCAAAAAGAGAATGCGTTTCTTTGCACCGGATTTCCATAAACGCCAAATGATCTGAAACGCGGTATAAGTTTTACCAGTGCCGGTTGCCATGACTAGCAATACACGTTGTTGCCCTTTGGCTACGGCCTCAATTGTTTTATTGATGGCATTGGCTTGGTAATAGCGTGGTGCTCTACCTGTTCCATCATCGTAATAAGGCATTTCAACGGTGGCTTTAGCCTCTTCGGTGACAATCCCTTTCCAATCACAATAACGCTGCCATAAATCTTCAGGACTTGGAAATTGATCTAATGTGAGTTCTTGCTCTAGCGATTGAGCATTTCCGGTTCTGTCATGCATCAAGAATGCATCACCATTACTACTAAATACAAATGGGATTTCTAAAATTTCGGCATAGTTAAGCGCTTGCTGCATGCCAGCACCAACACTGTATGAATTGTCTTTTGCTTCGATAATGGCGATGGGGATGTTAGTTTTGTAGTAAAGAATATAGTCAGCGCGTTTGCGCTCTCCGCGACTATGAAGTTTTCCACGGACAATAATCCGACCATTAGTAAAACTTACTTCTTCACGTACTTGCGTTTGAATATCCCAGCCGGCTTGTTGAATAGCAGGGGTGATGAATTTGGTACAAATGTCGCGCTCAGACAGCTTTTGACTCACCTTATCCCCCTTGCTTGATTTTTTTGCATCTTAGCAAAATTAAAGGTGATTGAGGGCTAATGTATGGGGTTTCATGCCTTAGTGTAAAGCGACCGGGCAGTTTTAATGGATGGTGACGCAGGCATCTGTGGGTTTGCATTTTGATTCCTACGTCAATTAACGTAGTGATTGCATGAGCGAACTCTCCTAGTATATGCTCGGGAAAAGCTGGCCTTGTTCCCCGCTTGGCTATTGATACTAAGGATTGTTGATTGTCTAACCCGTCCGTAACCGGATTTACCACCGAACCAGAGACCGCTACACGCGCTGAGCCGATTCAGCGGATCGTGAAAATTCGTCGCGACTATAACAGTTGGGTCGCGAATGAAACCATTGAGGATTATGCCTTGCGCTATACGCCGCGGGCGTTTCGTAAGTGGTCTATTCTGCGTGTCTCTAATACGGCGCTGGGGGCGATTTCGTTTTTGGTGCTGGAGGCGATTGGCGGCACCATTACCATCAACTATGGCTTTCAGAACGCCTTGTGGGCGATTATGGCGGTGGGCCTGATTATCTTTTTAACCGGGTTGCCGATCAGTTATTACGCGGCCAAGTATGGCCTGGATATGGACCTGCTGACGCGCGGGGCGGGCTTTGGCTATATTGGCTCGACCATCTCGTCGTTTATTTATGCCTCGTTCACCTTTATCCTGTTTTCGCTGGAAGCGGCGATTATGGGCTATGCGCTCGAATTGTATTTTCATTTGCCGCTTTATCTGGGGTATCTGGTCAGTGCGCTGATTGTGATTCCGTTGGTCACGCATGGGGTGACGCTGATCAGCCGCATTCAGATGATCACGCAGCCGCTGTGGATTGCGCTGATGCTGCTGCCTTTTTTTGCGATTTTCAAGATGGATCCGGGCGTGATTGACCGGTTGAGTCATTTTGCCGGGATCTCGCCTGAGGGCGGGCATTTTAACTGGGTGATGTTTGGTGCGGCGACGGCGGTGGGCGTGGCGTTGATCCCGCAGATTGGCGAGCAGGTGGACTTTTTGCGCTTTATGCCGATGCGCAATAAAGAAAACTACTGGCGCTGGAATCTGGGCGTGCTGATGGCGGGGCCGGGCTGGGTGGTGCTGGGCATGCTCAAAATGCTGGCGGGGGCCTTGCTGGCTTACCTGGTGTTTAACCGCGATATGCCTTTAAGTTCGGCGGTGAATCCAACGCATATGTACTGGATTGGCTTTGAGCATGTGTTCAGCAATCACCATGTGGCGCTGGCGGTGACGGCGCTATTTGTTTGCGTGTCGCAGCTTAAGGTGAATATGACCAATGCCTATGCCGGCTCGCTGGCGTGGTCTAACTTTTTTGCCCGGCTGACGCATAGCCACCCTGGCCGCATTGTGTGGGTGGCGTTTAACGTGATGATTGCAATTGTGCTGATGGAGCTCAATGTGTTTCAGGCGCTGGAAGAGATTTTGGGCCTGTATGCCAATGTGGCGATTGCCTGGATTGCGGCGGTGGTGGCGGATCTGGTGATCAATAAACCGCTGGGGTTGAGCCCCAAGGGCATTGAGTTCAGACGCGCTTATTTGTATGACATTAACCCGGTGGGTGTGGGCGCTATGTTTATTGCCTCGGCGGTGTCGATTGCGGCGTACACCGGGGCGATGGGGGTGGTAGCGCAGTCCTTCTCTACATTTATTTCGTTGATCACTGCGCTGGTGATGTCACCGTTGATTGCCTGGTGGACCCAGGGCAAGTATTACCTGGCCAGACCGCGGCCCAAGTATTTGCAGCCAACCAAGACCCAGCGCTGCGTGATTTGCGAGCGTGAATATGAAATGAATGACATGGCGCATTGTCCGGCGTATGGCGGGGCCATTTGCTCGTTATGCTGCTGCCTCGATGCACGCTGCCATGACGCGTGCAAGCCGCAAGCGCGGCTCAGTGCGCAGTGGGAGGCGTTAAACAAACGCTTTTTGCCGCAGCGCTTGTGGCCACACCTGAATGGCGGCGTGGCGCATTTTCTGTTGTTGATGGTGATTGCCGTGGTGCTGTTTGGTGCCACCATTGGCCTGATTTACCTGCATGATGCCTTGACCATCGGCCGCGAATATCCCGAGCTGATGCGTCACTTCAGGTTGGGCTATTTGAAGATTTTTGTCGCCTTGCTGTTTTTGGGCGGCATTGTCGCCTGGTGGCTGGTGCTGACCTCGGCCAGCCGCCGGGTGGCACAGGAAGAGTCCAACCGGCAAACCGGTTTGTTGCTTGAAGAGATCGAGTCGCACAAAAAAACCGATGCCCAGCTACAAAAGGCGCGCCGACTGGCGGAAGAAGCCAACCAGGCCAAGAGCCGCTACATTACCGGTATCAGCCATGAGTTGCGTACACCGTTGAACAGTATTCTGGGCTATGCGCAGTTACTCACTAACGATGCCAGCATCCCCGAGCATCGCAAGCAGGCGATTAAAACCATCAGCCGCGGCGGCGAGCATTTGCTGTCATTGATCGAAAGTACGCTGGACATTGCCCGCATTGAAAGCGGCAAAATGACCTTTGATGTCAAACCGCTGCATTTCCCGGAGTTTATCGACCAGATTGTCAGCATGTTTGAGATTCAGGCGCAAAACAAAGGCCTGGCATTTGTTTTTGAAAAGCAAGGCAACCTGCCTGAGTACGTGCGGGCAGACCATAAGCGCCTGATGCAGATTCTGGTCAATATTGTCGGGAACGCGGTTAAGTTTACCAGCAAGGGCAGTGTGACATTCAAGGTGAGTTATGCGCGCGAGATTGCTCAAATTGATATTGCCGACACCGGGCCGGGTATCGCCCCTAATGAGGTAGAAAAAATCTTTGAGCCGTTTGAGCGCGGTAGCGCGGCCGATGTGGTTGGTATAGGCGGCACCGGCCTGGGACTGACCATTAGCAAGTTGTTGACGCAGTTGATGGGTGGCGAAATGCAGTTTGAGAGCGTGCTCGGCCACGGCACGCGCTTTGAAATCCGGTTGTTCTTGCCGCAGATTCGTGAAACTGCGCATCTCCCCAAGAAAACGGTGCGCCAGCGCCTGGGTTATGAAGGTCCCGTGAAAACCATCCTGGTGGTGGATAATGAAGAGGTGGACCGCGAGTTGTTGCGCAACACCTTGCAGCCGCTAGGCTTTATTGTGCATGAGGCCGCCAATGGCCAGGCCTGCGTCAATCAATACCAGATGCTTAAGGCGGATGCGATTTTAATGGACTTGGCGATGCCGGTGATGGATGGTTGGGAGGCTGCCTACATCATCCGCCAGGTGCATCACGCACAGTTGCCGATTGCGATTGTGTCGGCCAATGCCTATGACCGTAACCTGGATAATCAGGCCAAGATTCCGGCGCGCGACTTTTTTGTGAAGCCGGTGAACCTCGAAGAGGTGCTGGACTGGATAGGCCATCAGTTAAACCTGACCTGGCGCTATGAAGCTAGCCAGGGCACTGCACCGGCGTTAGCCGCCCCTGTGCTGGCGCCGCAAGCGAGTGCTGAGGCTGCGGCCACGCCTGCGGAAGCGATTCCGCAGGTATTACTGGATAACCTGGTGCAGTTTGCCCGCATGGGCTATGTCAAAGGCGTGCGCGAGGTGCTGGCCACACTGAGCCGCGAGCATCCGCAACATCAAACATTTATTTACGCACTGCAACAGGCCATGGAACGCTTTGATTTTGCTAAACTGCTGCGCTTGATTGAGGAGTATGCCAAATGACCAGTCCCAGCCATACCGTGTTAATTGTGGATGATGTGCCAGAAAACCTGGCCTATCTGCACGACGCGCTGGATGAGTCCGGTTATCAGGTGCTGGTGGCCAACTCTGGCGAGATGGCCTTGCAAATCGCGCACCTGATGCAGCCGCAAGTGATTTTCATGGATGCGATGATGCCGGGGATGGACGGCTTTGCCACCTGCAGGCGGATTAAAGCTGCGGCAGAAACCCAGCATATCCCGGTCATCTTTATGACTGGCTTGACCGAAGTGGAGCACGTGACCATGGCGTTTGATGCCGGTGGCGTGGATTATGTCACCAAGCCGGTCAGGCCGGCAGAAGTGTTGGCCCGCCTCAAGGCGCATGTGCAAAATGCCACCAGAATGCATCAGGCCACCTCGGCGCTGGATGCCTTTGGTCAGGCGACCATTGCCATCTTGCCCGGCGACAAACGCCTGATATGGCAAACCCCGCTGGCCAAGCAATACCTGGAGCAGTATTTTGCAGAATGGGCCGCCAAAGAGGCTTATCATGCCGTACAAACCTTGCCGCCCATGATTTACCAATGGCTGGAAAACTGTGTGCAACAGTTATCCGAAGGCCAGTCCATGCAGACGCTGAATGTGAATCAGGGCAACGCCCGCCTGAGCCTGACTGTGGCCAATACCAGCGAAGAGCAATGGGTGGTAGTGTTGCGCGAGTATTCTGACGATGCGCAGATCGAGTCCTTGGGCAAGTTGTTCCAGCTCACCAAACGGGAATCCGAGGTGTTGTACTGGACGGTAAAAGGCAAAACCAACAAGGATGTGGGCGAAATTTTGGGCACCAGCCCGCGCACGATCAACAAACATCTGGAGCATGTGTTTCAGAAGCTGGGGGTTGAAACCAGAACTGCAGCTGCTTCGCTGGTCGCCTCAAAAATCAAGTTTTAGCGGGCTGGCAGGCGAGTCATCGTTGCCAGCCGCATGCCAGCTCAATATCAGAAGTTGTAGATAAGACCCACCGTACCGACGTTGGTATCAAAGCCTTTACTGCCCCCACCAGTCACATCCACTTCTGCTCGGTAGTGATCCCAGCCTACGCGCATGGACAAGGTTTTATCGTAGTGATATTCCGCACCCAGGCCATAGGTGGCCCCGGTGTATGTGGCATCGTTATAGGCGCTCAAGCCAGAAGAGACTTTGCTTTTGGTGGCGGCGACACCGAGTTTGCCGTAAAAATCAAAGGATTCATTGAGGGGTATGCTGCCCACAGCCGTCAAGCTGAGTGCATCGGCCTTGGCGCTGCCGCTGAGGTTATCCGTCACCTTACCTATCCCGGTATATTGGCCTTCGACAGCAATATATTGATTGAATCGATAGCCGCCGACGACACCAGCGATCGCCTGGTTCTCCTTGTCCACGCCATTTGGCGTGCTGAGGTTGTTGTTGGCTACACCGACATTAAAGCCGCCATAAAAGCCTTCGGCATGCCCAAGTAGAGGGGCTGTCAGCAATAGGCTGCTGACCAACAGATTGAAAACAGATTGACGCATCAGTGCTTCTCCAAGTGACGTTATTTCAAATTCGGTTATTTCAGTTTGCTTTGTGCCAGGCGCAGGCCTTCTTCAATCTCCTGCTTGCGGCCAGCATCGGCATCTTCGCGACCTGGGCGGGCAGGGGCTTGCAGTGCTTTCTGGTAGTAGGTCACGGCCTGGCTATAGTCGCCCTGGGCACGTAAAAAATCTGCATAGAAATAGTTGCTGTCTATGCCGGTCGGGTTCAGTTGTAGGGCTTTCTCTAGGTACTCGCGGCCTTTTTTCTTGTCACCAAAGCCAATCGGCCAGCCTGGGACGCGGAAGTAGAGTGAGCCCAGTGTGGTATATGCGGAGCCATGCAGCGCTTGCGGGTTGGTTTTGATGCTGGCCAGCAACAGGTCGCGGGCTTGTTCAGCTGCTTTCAAGGCATTCATCGGATGCAGTGGCCCCATGCTCTTCGCGTAACCGCTTAACACAATCGCCTCCCAGATCATGGCTTCATTGGCGTCAGGATGCTGGGTCGTGAGTTGATGGGCTTGCTCTGTCAGGGCTTTGAAGGCGGGTTCTTGCTGGTCTTTGCTAGTTTGATAGGTCGCTTTGGCCCAGGCATGCTGCAGCGTGGCCAGTTCGTTGTCTAACATTTCATCGGCAAAAGCAGCACTGGTCAGCATTGCCAGGCAGGTATAGATCATCCAGCGTTTCACAATCACTCCTCGTAAATTATTGAATTAAATGCAGTTGAGTCATCCCATTTTTGCAAAAACGATGCCAGTCTGCGCCGCTGATTGAATAGGTATAAAAATCAAACAGTTGCTGTTTTGTCCTCGCGCGCTTGAAAGCTGGCTGTAAGCTAGGGTGCGCGAACTCTGCTTTTTTTGCAGGGTCGGACAGCGTGACACTGCAAAAAATGCATGCTAAGGTCCTCTTTCTTGTTAGCCCACTCAAGCCATCCACCCCATGTCCCTGCACCTGTTGCCACATTCTTTTGAAGCCTTGTCCCTGCGGTATGGGGAGCGCTACAAATGGATGGTCTTATTGATCATTGGCGTCGGCACGATGGCGGGGGTGTTATGCACGTCCAGCTTTAACGTGGCAGTGCCGGCGTTGACGCGCACGTTTCATTTGGGGCAGGATCATGTGCAGTGGGCCATGACGGCATTTTTGGCGGCGATGACCATAGGCATGTTGCCTGCCGCCTGGTGGTTGCAGCGCTTTGGCTTGCGGCGCGTGTTTATGTGGACGCTGTGGCTGTTGGTGGCGGCCAGCGTGGCGGGCTTTTATGCGCACAGCTTTGTGCAGGTGGTGATTGCAAGGCTGCTGCAAGGCCTGGCTGCAGGCGTGCTGCAACCGCTGGGGGTGATGGCGCTCATGCGTCTGTTTCCGCCAGACATTCAGGGACGCGCGTCGGGGATATTGATTGTCGGAATTGCGTTTACGCCTGCCATCGCGCCCTCCATCAGTGGCTGGTTGCTGGATCAGTTTGGCTGGCAGGCGATTTTTCTACTTGGCGTGCCGTTTGCGCTGATCGCCCTGCTGTGTGCCTGGCGATGGTTGCCTGCGCCCAGGCAGCAGCCGGTCAATGCGTTTGACTGGGCGGGCCTGGGCTGGTTGTCGGCGGCGACCATCGGCTTGATTGAGTTTGTTTCCAGCTTGCATCACAGTGGGCTGTTTGCGCCGTGGACCTGGGGACAGGCCTTGCTCACGGTAGGGTCGCTGCTTTGTTATATGCGGCATGCCCGGCAATTACCGCATGCCATCATACAGCTGCATCTGTTCCAGCGGCCCACCTTTAGCCGCGGCACCTTGGTGGCCTTTGCCTATGGCTTTGGCCTGTATGCCTCCACTTATCTGATCCCGGTATTTTTACAAAATGCCATGGCTTTTTCGGCCACAGAGGCTGGGGTGTTGCTGTTGCCTTCAGGCATTGCCCTGGTGTTGACCATCCCGATCGCTGGCCGGATGGCTGATCAACTGTCTCCGCGGCGGATTACGCTGGCTGGCCTTGTCATTTTCGGCGCATCTTTTATCGTATTTGCCGTGGCGGCCGATCAGGTGCGCTACTGGGAAATTGTTGCGGCGACCATTGTGGGCCGCATCGGCTTGGGCCTGATCCTGCCGGCATTAAACCTGGCGACCTTGCATGAAATGGAGCCGCAGCATTTGGGTCAGTCTTCGGTGGTGGTCAGTTATGCCCGCCAGTTAGGCGGCGTGGTGGGGGTGGCCATGATGGCGGTATTTATGGAGTGGCGCGAGCGTATTTATGGACAGCTGCCGCCGGGTATTTTCGAGGCCTATGCACAGGGCTTTCTGCTGCTATCTGCCGTGATTGTGTTGGCGATCATGGTGGCACTGGGCATGCAGGACCGCAAGCGCTAACGACATAAACCTTTACAGGATCAGGCGCCAGACTTGCATGCCTGACGGTTGAAAGCCATGTTTTCTGTAAAGGTGCTGGCCAGCCTGATTATCCTGGTCGGTGAGCAGGGTCAAGCGCTGGATAGCCTGCTGGCGCGCGTGCACAATCGCAAAAGTCAGCAATTGCGAGCCAATGCCTAAGCCGCGACAGGTCTGATCGACCACCATATCTTCGAGCAATGCCACGCGGCCGCCTAATGCGGTCGAAATCGTAAATAGCAGACTTACCATTGCAATCACTTGCCCTTGTTGCCGTGCTACTAAAATATGGCCGATGTCAGGGTGTTGCAGAATGTGGCTCAAGCCTTGCTGCTGGGCAGCGTGGTCAGGGGAGAATTCGTGTTCCTGGGCAAACAGCTGCGCGAGCAGCGCGCATAAGGCGGGCAGGTCAGCCAGGGTGGCAGGTTCAAACTGAAGCGTGACATGGGCTGTCATGCGCGTGTGCTTTCATGACAGCCGAACATGCAATGTGCCTTAACCCTTATTTTTCAACAAAGGCTTTTTCAATCACGTAGTCACCCAGTTCGCCGATGCGCGGCGAGACTTTGAAACCACGCTTGTCCAGCATGGCGGCCGTGTCGACCAGCATGGCCGGGCTACCGCAGATCATGGCGCGGTCCGTTTCCGGATTCAATGGCGGCAAGCCAATATCGGTAAACAGTTTGCCATTTTCCACCAGGTCTGTCAGGCGGCCCATGTTTTTAAATGGCTCGCGTGTGACGGTGGGATAGTAGATCAGTTTATTGCGCACTTCTTCGCCAAAAAACTCGTTATTCGGCAGTTCTTTGGTGATGAAGTCTTCGTAGGCCAGTTCATTGACGTAACGTACGCCGTGAATCAGGATGACTTTTTCAAAGCGGTCATAGACTTCGATGTCCTGAATCAGGCTCATGAACGGCGCTAAACCCGTGCCAGTCGAGAAGAAGTACAGGTGTTTGCCTGGCTTGAGGTCTGAGGTAATCAGCGTACCGGTTGGCTTGCGGCTCACCAGCAGCGGGTCGCCCACTTTCAGGTGTTGCAGGCGTGAGGTCAGCGGGCCATTAGGCACCTTGATGCTGAAAAACTCCAGATGCTCTTCGTAGTTGGGGCTGGCGATACTGTAGGCACGGGTCAATGGCAGGCCATCGACTTCCAGGCCTATCATCACAAACTGGCCGTTTTCAAAGCGCAGGCCAGGATCACGGGTGGTTTTGAAACTGAACAGCGTGTCATTCCAGTGATGCACGCTCAACACCGTTTCGGTGGAATATTTTTTACTCATGAGATGAACAGGTTTCTGAATTCAAAAGGTTAATTGGTAAACACTTAATTATAACGCAGCCGTCAATTGCGGCACGGCTTCAAACAAATCTGCCACCAGGCCGTAGTCGGCAATCTTGAAGATTTGCGCTTCCGGATCCTGATTGATGGCGACCACGACTTTACTGTCTTTCATGCCATAGGCATGCTGGATGGCGCCGGAAATACCAACGGCGATGTACAGCTCTGGGGCGACCACTACACCGGTTTGGCCGACTTGCAGGTCGTTGGGGGCATAACCGGAATCGACCGCGGCACGGCTGGCACCAATGGCGGCATGCAGTTTGTCTGCCAGCGGGGCCAGCACGTCTTTAAATGCATCCGCACTGCCCAGCGCACGGCCACCAGAGACCACCACTTTAGCGGCGGCCAATGGGGGGCGCTCGGATTTGTTAAAGGCTTCTGCCACCCAGCGGCTGCCTTCTGGTGCAGCTGGCGCAGTCACCGATTGAATGGCAGCATTGGCGCCAGTCGCAGCGGCAGAGAACTTACTGGCACGCACGGTGAGTACTTGTTTGGCATCACTGCTTTGCACCGTTGCCAGCACGTTACCAGCGTAAATGCCACGCACATAGGTGTTGCTATTCACGATCTCGATCACGTCAGACAGCATGTTGACATCGAGCAGCGCTGCGACACGTGGCAAGACGTTTTTGCTGAAAGCGCTGTGCGCAGCCAGCACCACGCTGTAATTGGCCGCCAGCGGCACAACCAGCGCAGCCAGGTGTTCTGCGGTTGGGTGTTGCAGGGCGGCATCGGTCGCAACCAGCACGGTGCTGACGCCTTGCAAAGCGGCGGCTTGTGCGGCCAGGCCGTCAGCTTGTACAGCAGCAATCAATACATCCACTGGTTGCTGCCAGTGTTGGGCCGCAGTCACGGCGCGTGCCACTTGTTCGTTTAAATGTTGGCCGTCGTGTTCGGCAATAATCAATGTTCTCATGGCAGCAGTCCCTCGTGCGTACGCAGTTTGCTCAATAATTCATTCACGTCTTTCACCATCACGCCGGCTGGGCGCTCTGGTGGGGCGGCGACCTTCAGTTGTTGCACACTATGAGTGAGTGACAGATTGAGCGAATCAAGCGGGAGGGTCTCAATGGGTTTTTTTCTGGCCATCATGAGGTTGGGCAGTTTGACGTAGCGTGGCTCGTTCAGGCGCAGGTCAGCAGTAATCACAGCTGGCAGGCTCACGGACAAGGTTTGCGTGCCGCCATCAATCTCGCGCACCACGGTCGCCTGATTTTCGGCAATGGTGATCTGAGAGGCATACGTAGCTTGTGGCAGGTTGAGCAGGGCCGCCAGCATTTGGCCGGTCTGGCCGGCATCATCATCAATGGCTTGCTTGCCCAGCAGGATCAATGCAGGCTGTTCACGCTCGACCACGGCTTTGAGTACCTTGGCGACGGCCAGAGGGGCCAGGCTGTTTGCTGTTTCAACCAGCGTCACACGGTCCACGCCCATGGCCAGGGCATGGCGCAAGATATCCTGATGCGTCGCGGCACCAATGGTGACGGCGACGATTTCTGTGACAATGCCTTTTTCTTTGAGGCGGATGGCTTCTTCGATGGCGTTTTCATCAAATGGATTGACTCCCATTTTCACGCCCTCGATATCCACATCCGAACCGTCCGCTTTGACGCGGACTTGAATGTTATAATCAACGACCCGTTTGATCGCTACCAATGCTTTCATAAAACGTTTGCCTTTGTTGGGGGTATTTACTCGTAACCGGGCATTTTAAGCCAGCTTGTAATATTTATTAAATTGATTATTATAATATTATATATCTATTCTGTAGATTGATTTTGACGCGGCGCAACTCCCGGCCACGCAGCCCCCTCCATGAAATACACCCTCAGGCAACTGGAAATCTTTGTCGCGATTAGCCGCACTGGCAGCGTCTCCCGTGCCTGCGACCAGTTGGCCTTGTCGCAATCAGCCGCCAGCACCGCTCTGATCGAGCTGGAAAAACAGTTTGATATCCAGTTATTTGACCGGGTCGGCAAGTCTTTACGCATCAATGAAGCGGGCCAGCAGCTGTTACCCAAGGCGGTCGAATTACTGGACCGCGCGCGTGAAATTGAGCGCATGCTGCAGGGACAGCAGGGCTACGGCCACCTCAAGATTGGCGCGACGCTGACCGTGGGCAATTATCTGGTGACCTTGCTGGTGGCCAAGTTCTTGCAGCAGTCTCCACAAAGCCACATCCAGTTGCAGGTGCAGAATACGCGGACCATCGTCGAGCAGATTGCCAACCACACCCTGGATTTGGGTATGATAGAAGGCGAGTGCAATCATCCCGATATTGCGGTGGCGCCCTGGATCGCCGATGAGCTGGTCATTTTTGCCGCGCCCACGCATCCGTTGGCATTGTGGGCACAAAGCGGCAAACCCATCCACAAAGCGGATTTACTGCTACAGCCCTGGATCGTGCGCGAGAAGGGCTCAGGCACGCGCGAGACCTTTGACCGCGCCTTTAAACAGGATTATTCAAAACTCAATATTACGCTGGAGCTGGAACATACCGAGGCGATCAAGCGCGCGGTAGAATCCGGCCTTGGCATTGGCTGTATTTCGCGGCTGGCCCTCAAGGATGCATTCAGGCGCGGCAGCCTGGTGCCGATTGAGAACCACGGCTTGCAATTTCACCGCAATTTTTATTTTTTATGGCACAGGCAAAAATACCAGACCGGTGGCATTCGACAGTTTCTGGCGTTCTGCCAGGCGTTTACCCAAGGGGCGACGCGTAGCGACCTGATCGATATCCCGGCCATTGCCTGACGAAGGAGCAAAGATGGAAAGAGATGTCATGGAGTACGATGTGCTGATTGTGGGGGCAGGCCCGGCGGGCTTGTCCGCAGCCATCCGTCTCAAACAACTGGCGCAGGCGCAAGGCCAGGAGCTGGGCGTGTGTGTCCTAGAAAAAGGCGCCGAAGTCGGTAGCCATATTTTCTCTGGTGCCGTGCTGGACCCGAAAGCCCTGCAGGAGTTGTTCCCTGACTGGCAGGCCTTGGGCGCGCCGCTCAATACCGCCGTCGATAAAGATACCTTTGTTGTGCTGGGTGAAGAAAATGCCTGGGCCATGCCGGAGTGGTCACTGCCGCCCTTGATGCGCAACCATGGCAATTACATCATCAGTCTAGGCGAAGTCTGCCGCTGGCTGGCGACGCAGGCAGAAACACTGGGCGTAGAAATCTATACCGGGTTCTCTGCACAAGCGCCCAGTTATGACGATCAAGGCCGCATGACTGGCGTGATTACCGGCGATATGGGCCTGGACAAGCAAGGCAACCCCACAGCCAACTACACCCCAGGCATCGAAATCCGCGCCAAATACACGCTGGTGGCCGAGGGGGCACGTGGCTCACTGACCAAGCAGCTTGAAGCCCGTTATGGCTTGAGGGCAACGTCCAGCCCGGCCAAATACGGCATCGGCTTTAAAGAGGTTTGGCGCGTGAAGCCCGAGTTGCATCAAAAAGGCCTGATCGAGCATACCTTGGGCTGGCCACTGGATGCCAGCACCGGTGGCGGTGGCTTTATTTATCACCATGGCGAAAACCTGGTGTCCGTGGGCTATGTGGTGCATCTGGATTACCGCAATCCGTATTTGTCCCCCTTTGACGTGTTCCAGACCTATAAAACCCATCCCAAGCTCAAGGCCTTGCTGCAAGACGGTAAACGCTTGAGCTATGGGGCGCGTGCCATTTCAGAGGGCGGGATACAGTCCTTGCCGGAAATGGCCTTCCCCGGCGGAGCCTTGCTGGGCTGCAGTGCAGGGCTGGTCAATGTGCCCAAAATCAAGGGCACGCATTACGCCATGAAGTCCGGCATGCTGGCGGCGGAAGCCGTGTTTGATGCCATCGCACAAGGTAGTCCAGAAGTGTTGAGTGCTTATCCGCAAAAACTGCGCGACTCCTGGGTCTGGCAAGAATTGTCTGCGGTGCGCAACGTCAAGCCTTATTTGTCCCGCTTTGGCACCTGGGGCGGCACCATATTGGGTGGCGCCGAAATGTGGCTGTCCAGTTGGGGCGTGACCTTGCCGTGGACGCTCAAGCATGGCAGCGCAGACCATGCGACTTTGGCCGAGGCTGCCAATAGCCGTCCGCCCGTGTATGCCAAACCAGATGGGGTGCTGACGTTTGATAAACTGAGTTCAGTCAGCTTATGCAATATTTCGCACGATCACCAGCAACCGTGCCATTTGAAACTCGGCGTTGCGGATAGGGCAGTGCGCGTGAATCTGCCGAAATATGCCGGCCCGGAGCAGCGCTATTGCCCGGCGGGAGTATATGAGTTTGTGGAGCAGGCCGGAGAAAAGGCCTTGCAGATCAACGCGCAGAATTGCATCCATTGCAAAACCTGTGACATTAAAGACCCAACGCAGAATATTAATTGGGTACCGCCGGAAGGGGGCAGTGGGCCGAATTATGTTTCGCAGTAATTAAGCGAAGCTACCTTACCTGAATGGATCCTTGGATGGCTTATACGACATCAAGTGGGCTAGGGTCGGATAGGATAGGTAAACTCAGCTAGTAACGTTTTTTTTCGCCTCTCGGCGAGTTACTTTCTGGTGCTTTTCCCCCAGAAAGTAACCACAACTAACGGAGTGTTGCGGCGTAGGCTAACCTTTAGGTTAAGCCACAAAGTGGCGGCC